>JAZLER010000013.1:0-198689 GCA_045615345.1 Fumia sp.
AAATTTCAATGTAACACCTCATCCACCGCTAACGCGGTCCCCCTTCCCTCGTTGCGACTCGGGCCACGGCTCGGCTCTAACAGTCCACCGGACTGTTATTCACTACCGAGCCCGTTGCTACGCAACCCCACTGGGGAAGGCCATTAGAAATCCGTTCGCCAAAGCGAACACCTCCTAAGCCTTCCCTGTGTAAGGGAAGGTGGCAGGCGAACGCCTGACGGAAGGGTTGTCCATTCAAATCCGTTCGCCAAGGCTAACACCATAATTATTCATCATTCATTCAAAACGCTGCGCTGTTCCTTACGCCGCACGGCATTTTGTCGTCTGCGGTTTCAGAACCTTTATGTGGGTTTCCCTTTTCTTGCCCATTAAAATTCTCCTGATGCTTTTCCTTGGCAAAAGACAAAGGACAGCAGCCACAACACACGCAGACAAAACCGCAATCACCACAAGACTTACACAGTCAAACAAAACCGTCTGAGAAAGCCCCATATAACCGTGGTGAACATTAACGGAAATCCCGTTGAACACGATACTCAATAAAAAAGCGAGCATCCCCTTTTTAAGGGTAAGTTTCAACGGTGCGCCAAAGACCCTGTAAAGGGTGAAAAGGAATATCGCCCCCGACAAAAACAAACTGAGTGCAACTTTCAAAAACATCATATAAATCAGCCTTTCTGAGCATTTTTATCTGTACTGAACATCTGTTCTGTTTTCTATTATATACCATTTTTTACAAATGTCAATACTTTTTTTAAAAAAATCAAGAACTTTTTTCTATGGTTTTATTATACACTCATCACTGTCCAATAAAACGGATTTAAAAAGAGCAGGGTCTCCCCTGCTCTTTGCGTGTTTTAAGAGTTATTTTTGAAGATTTTTAACCCTTTTCAATTCAGAATATCTGTCATCGTGATTAATGGCGTAATCTTCACAACTTACATCGTCACAGCGCTCTTCCCAGATGCAACATACACCTTTTCCCATCTCGCTCCCACCGAAATATTCACAGGTGTCGCAAAGTTTCGGAGCACAAATTCTCTGTTCTTTATGGCAATAAATTTCAAAATCCTCTTCCCTGGCTGCACTTTTAACCTCATAGGCAGGTCCGAACATATTATGATGTCTTACCGGATGTTTTTTGTTCTTCCCGAAAAAATCAGATATTCTTTTCCAGTCTTTTAATTGCTCTTCATAAGGTCTTTTCATACTTCCCATAGCACCCGGATGATAAACAGGAAAAACTGCTATTTCCTTTCCATCTTCAAATACAAGGCTGTAATCGAATTCCAAAACTGTACTGAAACAATCATTAACTTTGCTGCTTGTTGGATTTTTACAAACTAATTTTGCTTTATCGCAACACGCAAGTGCATTGAATGTATCCTGACCGAGAACAATAATAACCTCAGGTGATATTACATTTATCAACCTGCTCATAAATTTATTGGCACACAGGGCTAAGCACCCCTTATTAATATTACCTGTACTTTTATGTTTTCTGTAACAATTTGCGATGTTGGTAAAATACAAACGGGGATTTTTATTGTCAATCTCTATAGAAAACGCATCATAAAACAGTTTTTTCAATCTTGCATCTGTTACAAAATAGTCTGTTTCACAATAACCATAATCCTGACCTATAACCATAATTTCGGCATCAAGACTACCCTGCAAAAGATTCCAGCGATTTACATACTCATCATCAGATACATTTGTATCGTGTATAAAACCATCGCTGTTTTTAATATGTGGAGTGAAGGCGATATCACGGCATATTGTACAATTCTTGACTTCATCACAAAGACTTAAATAATCTGCTGTTTTTTTATCCATAATATAATCCTCCTTAATTGTGTATATTATACCATACAGTTGCTCTTACGACAAGTCGTAGCAGATTATCGTATACATACTTTCGTTGTTTTCGATATTTTTCAGTGCTTTTTCGTAGACATCAGGATATTCTTTTTTAATAAATTCCAGAAGCTTTTCCCCCGTTATGGTAACATCCACATTGCAGGAAAAGGAAAACTCAGTTTTAACAGCCCCATCAATTCCTTTTTTCGCAAGGTTATAAAAATCGATTACATCGGTGGTTCCTGTTCCCAGTGACACAATGTGATTACCATCTCTTACCACATAAACTTCCGACAAAAGATAATACATAACCATTCCTCCTTCTGACTATATCATAATACAATCACTGTCCAATAAAACGGATTTAAAAAGAGCAGGGTCTCCCCTGCTCTTTGTTAATATAATCTCACATCAAAAAGGCTAACATACGGCTGACCGTTGGTCGCTTTGAACAGAATTCTCACAGAATCGCTTGTCTGCTTGCCAAAATCGATTTCGTTGTAACGCTGATAGTTATCTTTTACTTCCTTTATAGTTACAAATTCGCCATTAACTTTAACCTGAATTTCATAGTCTTTTACAAGCAACGGGCGAACTGTTTCAGTTCTGTTTTTATGGGGTCTTAAGTACTCGGAAAGCGAGGAGTCAAAAAGCAAAACCATCTTTGAAAAATCAACGGGAGCCTTAAATTCGAGCTCGACATACTCGTTTTCAACGCCCACAGACTGCCATGCGTTGGGAAGAATATACTGACGATTGTAACCGTTAATAAGGTTTTCGCCTGCAAAAACATCCTCTTTTTCCACTGTTTCATAGCAAAGGTTCTTATCAGACTTTCTCCAGAGCGCTTTCTTGTTTTCGAGGGTTGCAAAATCAATCCATGTGATTTCATTTTCAGCACTCAGAAGGTACGATGTAACAGTTTCTGTGAGCTGACGACTGCCGCATTTTGCAGTAACTTTATCATTCGCTTCAATCCAGAGGAAGTAAAAACCGCTTTCAGGCTCGCAGTTACCGCCCAGGATAACCTCGTTAAAGCTATCCGATTTCTTAACCTCAACTTCACCGCTTAAAATGAGCTTATCGGGGTTGTAGTTCTCGGGCTTTGAGGGTTTGTAAAGTGAATATTTAAGCGTTGTATCCTCTGACGCCTTCAGGAAAAGTTTCACACCCTGATACTTCCTGACAATCGGGAAAGTAATACTGTACGGCATATTGAAGTTAAGTTCGTCTTCCCCATCGGTGTAACCGATATTTCTCACCGATGAAACCTTAACTTCAGCTTTTGTGGCAAGGTTTTCTTCATCCTCATACTTCTTGCCGATAAGATGCTGGTCAAATTTCAGCAAAAGTGTCTGCAATTCCTTGAGATGGTCTTTATAAATATCACGGGGGTTGCAGTTATATTTCTTACAGAGGTAAGCCGCCACAGCGTTAGCCTGAGCCGTAGTGGCAAGGGTCGCCATAACTCGTGTACTTCCGAACGCCACATGGCTTGCCGACATACATCTTCCTGCTAAGAAGAGGTTTTCTGTGTCTTTGGAATAACCGCTACGGTACGGAATCTGATACACACCATCAAGGAAAATATGGCGGTTGATGATTTCTTTTGAATAGAAGCCGTCAATCGCGTGAAGGTCGATAGACCAACCGCCGTGACCTACAACATCGTCAAAATCCCTCTGCTCACCTAAGTCCTTTTCAGTCAGAATGTAATCGCCCAAAAATCTTCTGCCCTCGCGTTTACCCATAATGGGAGCAATGTAAGAAAGCTCGTGATTGTCGGCATCAAACTTACCGCTGTTTTTGATGTAATCCCAGATGCCATAAACAAACTGCTTGTGGTGGGTTAAGATTTCCTCGGCATCGTCAACCTGATTTAAGTTGCCGTCAATCTCGTAAAACCATACAAACTGGTCGAATGCATCTTCGGGGATTTCACGGTACTTAAACACATCGGTTTTTGTAAAATCGGTAGCAAAGGAAGGTGCTTTATAAGGTACTTTATGGTCTCTTTTTTCCGAGAAAAACACCATTGTACTCGGCAAAACGGAGTTATCTGCCTTATCGGGAGCAATACGCTCGCCAAACTCGTCTTTTGACTCCCTGCCGTAACGGTATTCAGCACCCGAAAGGTAAGCAACAGTACCGTCACCCGTATCGTCCATAAAAACGGGCGCGTAGAAGTTAAAGCGTTTTTCGTTTGTGCTCTGTGTACCCGCGATATATTCGATTTTACTGCCGTTCATATTAACTTCGTCAATAGTAGTGTTCGGAAAAAGCAAAAGATTTTCTTCCTCGTACAGCTTTTCCAAAACCACGCTGTCCCACATCCAGCGATTGCCGTTCGGGTTTCTGTGAATGTTCTCGGTTATAAGTTCCTCGATAACGCCTGTTTCCCTCGCGTGCTGATTAAACTCCTGGGTACCTGTCGCACCGCAGATGTTTATCATAATCTCGCCACTGCCGTTACCGCCAAAAGAAGGACGGTTGTTTATAAGCACAGTTTTAAGACCCATTCTTGCCGCCTGAATTGCCGCACATACACCGGGAATTCCACCGCCTGCTATTACAAAATCTGCATCAATTCTTGTAATTTTGTTCTTCATAAATCACACATCCTTGACAAAAATTTATTTATTTAGTATTATTTTAATAAGAGTTTTTTATTATTTCTACAAAAAATATGCTGAAAAATATAAAAAAAGTGCAATGAGGTGATATTTTGGAAAACCTGTCGTCACAAATCTTAAAATATATGAAACTCATCGAAAAAGATTACAACCTCTGGATATCGCTCCACTATTCAAAGAAGTATCAGTTTTTAAGAACCTGTCCACTTTTCTGTGAGATTTCAAACGAGTATAATAACCACAAAAACCCCTACTGCACCGAGATAAAAAAACAGGGCAAAATCGAAAAATGTTTTGCCCATCAGCAGAACATCTTGAACAGGTCATATAACGAGATGTCGTTTTTCTGCCGTTGCCACGCATCGGTTGAAGAGTATATAAAGCCTCTGTTCATTGAAAACAATATCGCTTTATATATCTGTGTCAGCGGTTACGGTACAGCATCCGATTCCCTATCGCCTACACCCCCATCAAGGGAATTACTTGACACCCTTATTTTTCCTCTTTCTCTTATGCTTAAAAAACTTATCAAGAACTCAAACAACACCCCGTACACCGAGGAAAACAAGCGCTATAACGAGATTTTGCTCTACTTAAACGAAAAACACATCGATGTTTCAATAGCAGAAATCTCCCAAAGCCTTAATATCAGCAAATCGTACATAAGCCACCTTTTTAAAAAGTATAACGGCAACACCTTAAAAAGCTACTGTAACTCGCTTTGTATCACAGATGCAAAGCGCCTGCTCAGTACCACTTCCCTCTCGGTCAGCGAAATCGCCTATTCATTGGGGTTTGACAATGTGAGCTACTTTATTTCAGTTTTCAGAAAACATACGGGTATGACCCCGAACGCATACAGAAAAGCAGAGTGAAATCACTCTGCTTTTTCCCATTTTAAGATATTTTCTTCAAAATACGCCTTGAGCTTTCCTTCGTTTTTAAGGTAGGTAAGGTAAGATTTCACGGTACTTCCCACCAGAACATACTGCTCAAAGGTCATTTTAAGGTCATACATATCAAAAAGCTCTTTTAAAATCACTTCAAAATTCTTTGGAGTGTCGCAAATCTTAACTATATCATCTGCTGTTTCCAAAACTTTCCCGATATTGTAATCACAAAGCTCCCTGATATCTTCTGTGGGGGCTGTGTGCGATGGCACAAAGGCTTTCGCAGTCATACCTTTAACCGACTCAAGGGTCTTTATATACGCCTTTACATCGTAAATAAAGCCTACTTTGTACTTATCAAGGGTTTCCTTGCTTGAAAGCGCATCAGCAAGGTAGATAACCCCATCATATTTAAACCCGACCATATCGAAGAAGTGACCGGGCAAAGGGATTATCTCCATTCCCTCTGGCAGAACGCTTTCGTCAAGATACTGAGCTTTACTCTCTTGCGCCAGTAAAAACTTATGCCTTAATTCCTCCATCGGAAAACCGCCGTAAAGGAATGCAGGTTCTAAGACAGGGTGATTTGTCATATCGCATTCAATCCCCGGAGCGTAAATCTTACAGCCTGTACGGTCCTGTAAAAACTTGTTTCCACCGATGTGGTCGGAGTTTGAATGTGTGTTGTAAATTGCCTTCAGAACCCAGTTATTTTCCTCTAAAATGCGTAAGACCTTCTTCCCTGCTTCCTTGTCGTTACCACTGTCAATAAGACACACCTCGTTATCACTTAACTTTATAAGCCCGATTTTAGCAGGACTTTGTATGTAATAGCACTTTTCAGTAACCTTCACAAGCTCGTACATTCATTTCCCCTCACTTTAATTGATACTTATATAATATCATAAAATAATTTAAGAATCAAACCTTAATAAAGGCACGGTTCTTTTCTCACCATTCCTTTATATCAAACTCGTACATTTTACTGTAAAGAAAAGCTTCATGTTTTTCAAAATCCGGATACTTATGTTCCATTATTTTGAAGGCTTTATTATGAGTGTGATTATCCCTGTGCAGAAGCTCGTGGTAAATAACGAATTTGACTACCTCTCGCGAAACACTTTCTGAGTTAAGAAGCGAGTTAATGCATATAGAATTATCTTTGTGGTAAAAAATACCGTAATAGGTTTTATAGGGCTTATCGGTCCAGGTAATCTTACCAATACCGTCATATGACCCACCAAATCTCTCATCGATGACCTCGCGTACCAACTCGTCCAGATTATACTTCGGCGTTCTGTCAAATGGTATAAGTTCCAAAGGAAGCTCCTCAACCTTTAACCCGATTGGCAACTGTTTACCTTCGTAAACCCTGGCCCTGCAAACTTCCATTATGTAGTTTTCCACAGTCCCGTACAAGTCTTTTACCACGTTGGAAGAATTATAAATCTCTTCAGCAAGGCTGAAAATATCTTTATCGGTTTCTTTTGCAGTTTCAGCAACATAGTAAGGGTCAATTTTTTTACGGTCTTTCATAGCCTTAATCGAAGGTGGCGTTTCACAAGTACGGGTATTATCCATCAAAAGCCCGATATCTCTGCATGATGGTTTTATACAAAAATATGAAAAATATCTATCGATGATATCGTCCGCAGTGACCTGAGCGTTATCAATCCAGAAAGCTTTGTCTTTTTGCATTTCAAGAAGACCTTTCATCTGGTCCTCAAATATAAGCATTCTGTGCAGTTCGCCTTCCTCGTCTATTAACGTGTACCAGGCAACTGGGAAAGTAAGTGTCTTTCCGTAAGAAAGCGCATTACTGCGCATAGAGTTATAAACTTCCCTGCATGTGTCCCAGTCAAAATCCGAATATAAACGTTCTTTGTATTCGCGGATTTCCTGTGGTACATCTTCCATTTTTTCATCGCAGATAATCCATTCAGGGTTAAGCCATTTGTTAAAAGTGTCCCACTGGTCATGAAAATCAACAATGTTCACAAACTCCGTACCATGGGCGTTTTTTCCTCGCATACCACGACCTATCATCTGCATCAGAAGACCTTCGCTCTGTGTCGGTCTTGTCAGGAATACAGTTTGTATATCAGGCACATCAGACCCCTCGGTCATAATATTGACATTAACAAGAACATCAAGCTTGTTATTTTTGAATTCTTCTATAATTTCACTGTTATTTTCATTACCCGAATATACACAGCCGCATCGGATGTTGTGCTTTTTCAATTCTTCAGAAAGCAAACGACAATGCATAACGTTCATAGCAAAAATCAGCGTTTTTCCATATTTATCCTTGTTATCAAGGTACTCTTTTAAAATTATCTGATTTCGATTATGTGATGCAGCAATTTTACTAACCAGAGACTCAGGTAATTCTTTATATCTCTTAATGAGTTTTGCTTCATCATCGCTTATACAAGGCTCAAAATCTTCTTCGGTTTCAATTCTGCTGCAATGAGGATCCGAAAGAATACCTTTTGTGATAAGTTCGCTCATCGAAACGCTGTAAACAATGTTGTTGTCAAACAGCTCAAGCAGATTTTTGCTGTCGTTTTCATTTGCCCGCACAGGGGTTGCAGTCAGGCCAAGAAGTTTAACATTTTTTCTGCACTTTTTGATAAAGTTTATTGTATCGCGGTATGTCGGCGCAAAAGTATGGTGCGCTTCATCAACAACCACCATTACCTTTTTACCCAGAATTCTTCTCAGATGTTCTTTGCTTCTGCAGACAGAGCTTATACTTGCAACGATTATTTCGCTTTTTTCTTCACTCACCTGTTTAATATTGAGATGCTCCCCTGATATACAGTTTATCCTGTAATTGCGGATTTTCGGATTGTTGATTTTACAAAGGCCTGAAAATCTGTAAAAACATTCAGCAGCCTGATCGATAAGCATATGCCTGTGGGCAATCCATAAAATCTGATACCCACGACTTACCATCTCTCTTATAAGAAAGCATGTGGCAGTTCTGCTTTTTCCGCTTCCTGTCGGCATAACAAGTAATCCGGATACCTCGTCATTATCAAGAAAATGTTTGCTCAGTTTATCGATTGCCGTTTTTTGGAAATCATATAAAGGTACTTCTTCAATCTGAGTTTCAGCCATATTCAATGCGGTTGTGTACTTAAAACGGCTGTACTCGTTTATCGGAACATCATATCCGCTTATGTTGTAGATAGCAGATATATATGCACCAATCAAAGGTGCAGACATAGCTTTTTTAGTCATTGCAGCTTGTTTTTCGTTGAATGTACGCTCAGATATATTTAACGCTTTGCAAATTTTTTTGATCTCTTCAGGATAATTTTTCAACAGATTTTGTTCAATGATACTTCTGAATCTCATTACAAATTTTTTGTCAGGAGCGGAGCATACAAAATTCATTTTTGCAACAAGGCCTACTATATCGTCTTCTTCTTTTATCTCATCCTGCTCATCTTTGAATTCATCACAAGCAAGCAGTATCGATTTAAGAAAAGCAGGATCAAAATTCATCCAGGAAAAAATCATACCAATACCTCCATAAGGTTCTCACCGGAATAATTCATGATATTTTCCTGCATTCGTCTCAGAAAAACATCTGATTTGTAGTTTTCGTCCTTGCTGTTTGCAAACCAGATATTGGAACGACCAAAGCCAAAATTATAGCCACCCCTGCCACTTGCAGGTATGAACCATTCAAATTTATTTCTTTCAGCATATGGCAACAAAACGCAGTCTTCTTCCTTGCAGATAAAATTGAAGTACTGGACATAATTACTGTCCTGAAATTCTGCTTGTCGGGTGTGGCGATAAACAGTAGCATTTTTATAAAAACCTACAACTCGCATATTCTTGCCATACGGGTTTTTTGCGCACCAGACTACCGTTACGCCCTCAATTTCTTCAGCATTTTTTAAGTTATTTGTACCAACGATATTTTCAATTCTGATCTGCAGTTCAGATGTTGCGGAATTGCCAATCAACATAACAAATCCGAGACAAACCTTTTCACCATCTAATTCTATGGCATCAAAGTTATATGCTTCGTGGGCATTTCCGGTTTCTTTTACATAGGCAGCGTTGCTGACAGGTATATCCTCGCTTGTGATACCTCTGTAATACTTCATGTCTGAAATCCTCGCAAAAATAATTGGTTTCATAATAAACTTCCTTTCTGTTGAACAATTTTTTGTATTTCGCTTTCGCTGATATAATGATAACATCAAAGCTACTCTACGTCAGGGGGGAAGTGTCCCCCTTTTTTATTCATACAGTTTTTTCAGTTTATCTGTAGTTTGAAACTTGTCATATTCACTGAGTGCCTCATTGAACTGATTGATAAAATGAATTATATCATCTCCATCTTCAAGAGCTTTCAGGCATATAAAATCCTCTAAGTCATCTTCCCTGAGCAAACCGCCGCATAAAGAAAAATATTCATTCGCTTCTTCAGGTTTCATTTTTAAACCTACTGTAAATTTGTATAAAAAGTATCTTGTTATTTTCTGAGTTCCCGCACAGCTCTTTTTTAAAGAGGTTTCACTTAATTGGCATATCTCTTCAAGCCCGGTGTATTTGGGCTTGATATTATGTTCTGTGGTATACTTGGTGAGCTTGTTATATACTTTCATATTTAATTCTTTATTGACTTCAAATCTTTTCAAATCTGCCGCTGTAACATGAAATGAAGCTTTGTTGTCGTCTGACTTTGGTCTGTACTTTTTATTTTTTAATTCTTCAATGGTTACCATTAATATACACTCCTTAAATACTTCTCAAAATATTATACCAAATAATCTCAGATATTTCAAGCAAGTCTTCCTTCCTGTATGCCCTTCCCTTCGTAAAAAGATATTTTAAATTCCCGTAATAAAATGAAATCTGTCTTAAATATCCCGACAAGGTCGGATTTCATCGCGTAGTGATTTCATCTCCATTCGCAGATTTATTCCGTCTGTCAAGACGGATTTAACTGAAAAGAGCACTTGCAAACGCAAGTGCTCTTTTCAGGTGCGGATGACGGGACTTCTTTTCTGCGGAAAAGCCGGCTCGTGGCTCTGACAGTCCGGTGGACTGTCATTCACTACCACTCACCTCGAATCCCGCCTTATGACCCGAATAAAAAAGAAAACCACCTTTTCAGGTGATTTCCTTTCTTGGCGGAGATGGCGGGATTCGAACCCGCGGACGGTTTGACCCGTCAACTGATTTCGAGTCAGCCTCGTTACGACCACTTCGATACATCTCCATATGCAACGAAATCTATTGTATCACAAAAAATACGGAATGTCAAAGGGAAAATGACATTCCGCAAAGATTTTTAAAAATAAATATAATCTGCAAATGCGTATCCCACAATTCCGTTATAACCCACAACATACCAGTCGCCTGTACGGGAATAAACTGTAACCGCGGCGCCATTCGGAATACTACCCTTGACAGAGGCCGAAATAGAGGGTTTGCTTCTTATATTAAGTCTGCCACCCTGGGTTGCAACTCTGCCCTGACGGACGGGTTCGGGGCGGATAAAAGGTATACCAAAATACTCGGTAAGCGACAGTACTGTGTTCGCGGCGATTTCGTCAAGATTGTTTTTTATCCAGTTTGCATCGTCTTCATTGTCGTGGTAGGCGTATTCGATAAGAACCGAGGGAACGCGTGGCTGTCTTACTTCACCAAGACGGGTTGTGGGGACAGCGCGCACAAGCTCAGGGTTCGGGTAAATGCGTTTTAAGTTTTTGGCGATTATATCAGCAAGGCGTTTGCCGTTTGTACTGGTGGGATAATAGTAGACATCAGTGCCCTGAAGCTCGCCGTATCTCCCCTCGGGGGAGGCGTTGGAGTGCAGAGCAAGATGGACATCGTAATTTCCTGCATTTGAAGCCCTTATCGAGGATGCGGCGGTCATTTCGGGAGTGTTTCGCGTATACTGAATTCCGCTTGAAAGAAGATACGGAACCATAGCATCTGCAAGACGGTTCATCCAGTATTCCTCGGAGCCACCATTTACATACAGATTTTTCTCCTGGGTAGAAGGACTTAAATAAATTCTCGGCATAAAAAACTCCTTTCTTTTTACTACAATATTCTATGAAAAAGGGTAAATTTTTGTTAAAAAAATTAAAGTTTGAAAAAAATAAATATTTTTTCAAAAAAGGCTTGACATTCCTTTAAACCTTTGATATAATAGCATATGTTCCGTTCAGGAAATATGCGGATGTGGTGGAATGGCAGACACGCTACCTTGAGGTGGTAGTGAGTAACGCTCGTGTGGGTTCAAGTCCCGTCATCCGCACCAGAAAATAGAGGCCATCGAAGATGGTCTCTATTTTCTTTTGCAAAGAAAGGAACTTGAAGTGAGTGGTAGTGAATGACAGTCCGGTGGACTGTCAGAGCCACGAGCCGGCTTTTCCGCAGAAAAGAAGTCCCGTCATCCTCACCAGAAAAGAGCACTTGCGTTTGCAAGTGCTCTTTTCTGTTATATTTACCTTGTTAACGGTTCCTTTTTCTTCCCCTGAAATCCTTATCAATTCTTTCGGACCAGTTATCGTTGAAGTTTCCTGTTTTTCTGACCTGGCATACAGTTTCGGACAAAGTTTCATAAACACAGGCGGTACCTTCCCTGTCAGCGTGGTAGTTTACAGCCCTGCTTTCATCGATGCCAAACCCTCTTGCCGTTTCGACAGCATCGATATTAGCGCCGATAAACACAAACTCCCAGCCGTATTTGTTTTTCTGGCGCTCAATCATTTTTTTCACTTCATCACTGCCGAAACGATGGCTTGCATTCTCCATGCCGTCTGTTGTGATGACAAACATTGTGTGCTCGGGGACATCCTCGGGGCGGGCGTACTTATGAATGTTACCGATGTGGCGAATAGCGCCGCCGATGGCATCAATAAGCGCCGTAGAGCCCCTTACAGTGTAATCCTTATCGGTCATTTCGGGGATATCAGCAAGTTTTAATCTGTCGTGAAGCACCTCGCTTACATTGTCAAAAAGCACAGTAGAAACAAGGCATTCGCCATCTTCTTTTTTCTGCTTTTCAATCATCGCATTGAAACCACCGATAGTGTCGCTTTCAAGCCCCGACATAGAACCACTGCGGTCTAAGATAAATACGAGTTCTGTCAAATTGTTTTTCATAAATAAAACCTCCAAAAAAAAATAATGTGATTGTATGGGCTTTCTCACCCCTGCAATCACATTATATCTTCTTTGGAATTAAGAATGGTCGCTTTGAAAGCGACAAATTTTTATGCCCCCAGCAAACTCTGGTCAAAGGCAAAAAGTGCCTCATTGATTTCAAAGATATCATATTTTCCATGGCTTATAAAATACTCAATAATAACATCAAATTTATAGCTGTGAGAGAGTGCAAACCCTGCTTTTTTAAGCATCTCCTCGGTTTCTTCCAAAGAAAGCTCGAGCGCAATCGCAAAGGCAATTGCAGTTACCTTACTCGGTTTGTAATACACATCGTTGCGGATTTTTGAAAAAAGCTTGCGGTCAATATTTGCTTTTTTATAACACTCGGCATCGGTCATACCCTTTTCGTCAATTTTTCTGATAAGCATCTCGGAAAAACTTTCATCAATCTTTTTAAGCTTTGTGTCAAGGTCGTCTTCTGCCACCATTGCCTTGCATTCACAGAAATCTATCGCCATCGATGCCATCGGCGCAAGCCTGCGCGAGTTCTCACGGCGGTAATCAATATGCTCGTCAACATAATGGTCATCAATATATTCAGCAATGGACGAATAAAGCTTTTCACTGATTTTATAGGCAGTCTTATCAAAAACAACGATGTACACCAGCATATCATTTTCAAACAGAAAATCACTGATTGTATTTATAGCAGTTCTCAGAGCCTTATCCTTAGGATAACCGTAAGCCCCCGATGAAATCAGCGGAAATGCCACGGATTTGCATTTATGCACCTTTGCAAGGTTTAATGACTTTTCATAACAGGACGAAAGTAACTTTTCTTCGTTATGCTTTCCGTCTTTGTAAACAGGTCCCACCGTGTGAATAACATATTTGCAATAAAGGTTATATCCTTTTGTAATCCGGGCATCGCCTGTATCACAGCCACCGAGAGTTTTGCACTCCTCAAGGAGCTCATCCCCTGCCGCCTTATGAATAGCACCGTCAACACCCCCACCGCCAAGAAGCGATGAGTTAGCGGCGTTGACAATAGCATCAACTTTCATTTTAGTTATATCCTGTCTTATAATCTGTAACGGCATAATATCACCTCATTATTTTCTCGCAACTATTATTGTGTAAATCAAAAGTGCAATGGTAAACGGTATTAAAAGCAAAAGGCAGATTACACTTGCAAAGGGCTTGAAAAACAGACTTCCAATAAACAAAGCCCCGAAAATCACCATCCCATAGCCTGTAAAGCGATTTACTTTACGGGCTTTTTCTTTACTGAGTTTCATATTTTTCACATAATCAAGCTTCGGCAGATAATTCCCCGTAACAATATAAATCAAGCCGACAAGCATCACCGCAACCTGTCTTATATCTATATCCTCGCCAAGGCTGTAACCTAAAGTGACAAGATACAAAACAACAGTCATAGTGGGAATAATCCATTTTATAACAGCCTCAACCTTTTGAGGGTGATTTTTTGTGCTTAAATCGGTGGAAACACACATAATCCACTGAAACAGCATCATTAAAACGGGTAAACCAAACACCACAAACCCTTTTGAAGCGAAGTTATCAGGTTCGTTATTGATATTAAAATGTATTGCTATCATATCAGGAAGCTTATCCCATAAAGCAATTCCCAAGGCAATCGGCAGTACACAAACCACAGAAGTAATAATCAGTATTTTCCATTTAATCGGTTTCATCGTTTTTCCCTCCTAATCCGTAAATCCAGGTCAGAACCTCCTCAAAAACGGAGGTATTAAGCTCATAATAAATAAAGTTTTTGTACTTTTCCTCGGCTATAAGGTCAGCTTTTTTAAGTTTGGACAGATGGTACGAAACTGTTGCACCCGTGAGATTGAATTTATCAGCTATCTCCCCTGCCGATTTTCTGCCGCCTTTGAGCATATGCAGTATATCGCGCCTTACGGGGTCGGATATCGCCTTTAATGTTTCATTCATCCCCATATAATCACCTCTATTTAGAAAAGTTTCTAAATAGATTGTATCACAAAAACAAGTCTTTGTCAAATAAAAATAAAGCCGGAATTACCCGGCTTTAAAGTCATAGAGTTTATCTTTTTCCTTGTTTCTGTACTCGTGCTTTTCGTAATAACCGATTAAACTGCCGTCATCGTCACGGAGTGCTATCATATAGACATCCTTATTTTCTTTTTCATTATGATAGGTGTAAATACGGTTATGCGATTTGTCTGCTTTAAACCAGTCGACAACCTTTAAAATCATCTCGTTTGCCTTATCGGGGTGACATTCAAGAATACTGCTTCCTACAAGGCACTTATGGTAACGCTCAATTGCAGACGGGTTCATATAGATAACCATATGATTAACATCGCAAATTACAACCGGTGCTCTGTCCTCCTCAAAAACGCTTTTGAAAAACTTAATCATTTTCTTTCCTCATTTCATCGCAGAAATATGCATTTGTGTTGGCGTGTTTACCCTCATTGTCAACAACTGTAATACGGATATAACGGTCATCAGGAGTTAATTCAAAAGCAGCCCCTTTTATCGTTTCACCGTATGGCGCTTCAACGCGGCTTACTCTTCTGCCATCAGTTGAAAGTCTTATTGTTTTTGCATCGGAGCATTTGATATAAACCTTCTCATCCTCGTAGTAAAGCCCGAATATCTGAGGACCCTGTGATGCATAAAAATCGCCCTTTACAAGCGCATTTGTGATGGTTTTATACTCAAGGTTTTCTGCCTTGATAACAGTAAAAGCACCAAAAGAATCTTCCGTAATGTTATGGTTATCATCGGTACCGATACAAAAGATTTTCTTCCCTGCCCTTAACATATCATCATACACACGCTCATTGTATTCGGGATGTCCCGATACTACACAACCATAATTGCAGATTTCCATAGCATACATACCATGATAATTTATGTAATCGTTATAGCTTTCAAGCGACCATGTGGGATGATTGTATGTAACAAAAAATCCCTTTTCCCTGCACTTTTTCATCATATAGCTGATACATTCCGGGGTGTGTTCACTCTCAAAATCCAGTGTCTCCTCGTCAGCTTTTATAAGAGAACGATATTCCTCCTTGAAATTAACAGGTCTTGTGCGATGATAAAAATACTGGGTATTCATTTCAGGGTCTGAAGCTATAAGGCAAAAATGGCAGATTTTAAGCTTACGAAATGGTGTGTCATAAGTAAATCCCACCTCGATTTCATACCCATTGAGAGCTAAAAAATTATCATCGGTAAGGTCGTTGTGTGTGATAAAAATATCGTGGTCAGTGAATGCAATAATTGAATACCCGTGTTTAATATAGAAATCCTTCATTTCCTTTGCGGTAAGCATTCCGTCAGAAATTACAGAATGCGAATGAAGATTAGCTTTGTAGAAATTCCCCTTTTCCGGTAAAAGATATTTTCTCATTTTAATTCTCCTGAAACTCAATTTCTGCAGTATGCGGTCTGTGGTCAGCCGCAACAATAGCGGGAATATCAGCAGAATTTACCTTTAAATCCTTTGAAACAAATATGTAGTCAATCTTTCTGTTGGGATTATCAGACGGGAAACTGAAAAGCTCCTTGCCAAAAAAGTCTGCAGCATCTGTCATACGCTCTCTTATGGGCGCTAAAATATCATTTTCGGGTCTTACATTGAAATCCCCCATCAGTATGCACTTTTCGTCCTTGATGTTGTCAAGGATAGTTTTAACGGCATTCTCGTGCTCATCGGGATTAAGCCCGAAATGAGTAACCAAAACTGTCAGCCCGTTTTCAAGCTTTGCTTTTAAAAGAGAACGAGTTTCGTAATATCCGTCATATTTTTGAACCTCAGGGTCGGGAATGATAATAGTTTCAACAGTTTCAATAGGAATTTTTGAAAGAAATCCGTTTCCGTAAGGTTTAAAACCTAAAAATTTTATTGCTTCTGCAAAATAGTAATACTTCATACCGGTAAGTTCCGAGAGGATTTTAACCTGATTTTCATATTCAGGGTCAGCACCTTCGTTTCTCATTTCATTGAGCCCGACAATATCGGCATCACATTTTCTGATAGCATCTGCCATAATTTCATAATCGATTTTCTGCTCTAAGTAATTTAAGCAATGCTGTGTGTTGAATGACATAATTTTCATAAGATTACCTCACTTTCTCGTCCCGAAGGGACATATCGCACCTTCAGGTATATCGCAAATTCCGTCAGGAATTTATATCACTGATTTCATATAAGATGAAATAATTATATCACAACATACTTTAATTGGCAATAAAAAAAGAGCCGTTCGGCTCTTTTTTATTCAAGCATATCGTTGTGTCTGAAGAAAAGAGAGATGCACCAGAGTGCCGCAATTCCGACAACTGCAAAAATAATTCTACTGAGCAGTGCATCCTGACCTCCGAAGAGCGCTCCCACAAGGTCGAACCCGAAAAGTCCTATAGACCCCCAGTTGATACCACCAATAATAACAAGCGCCAATGCAATTCTATCTAACATTTCATAAAACCTCCCATAAAATTTATTACAACTTTATTATTAAACCTATTCCCTTTTTTATTCATCTGTGGTATAATAATTAAATAAAAAATTTTTTGTGAGGTATTTTTATGTTTGAAAACAAAATTCTTTTAGCAGTCCTTGGCACTTTGATTGTACTTATTATTTTAATTATTGTTTTAAACGCAACCAAAAAAGGTTCCAAAAAGCTTGTATCCGCTTTGCGTAGTTTTGCAGGAATACGCAGTTTTAAGGTTATAAACAATTTAAAACTCCCCTTAAAGGACGACAGTTTCGTTGTCATTGACCATATTCTTATCGGATTTTTCGGTATGATGGTTTTAAAAAGATACGATTTTGGCGGCACCGTTTACGGTGATATCAGGGACAAAGAATGGGTTTCGGTTACAACTAAAGATAATATCGACAAAAAAATCCGTTTTAAAAACCCTGTTACCGAAAATCAGGAAGCGTGTGAAGCAATAAGAAAAGTTTTCCAGAAAGAAAACATTTATAAAGTTGACATCGAAAGCTATGCTGTTTTCACAAACCCCAAAGCAGAACTCAGTCTACAGCCGAATATCCCTGCCTTGACTTTCAAAAACTTCAAAAAACTTCTTTCCCACAGCAAATATTCCGACAACGGTCCTGTCGATGTAGAAAAAGTTTACGATGCACTTATAAATAACGCCCAATAAATTAAAGCCAATCCGTAAGGATTGGCTTTTTTTACATTCTGCTTAACATATCAGCAACGATTTTTGCGGCATCGTCTGCCGCAATTTTTTCAAAAACATCAAAGGACATCTCAGCACCGTCATCGGCGTTATCGGAAATGGTCCTTATGATAACAAACGGCACATTGTTGACAGAACAAACATGAGCTACTGCCCCGCCCTCCATCTCAACAGCAGATGGGTTAAGTCGCTTAACAATATCAGCTTTTACATCCTTGTCGGCGATAAACTGGTCACCTGTTGCAATGCGCGCAACAAAGGATTTTATTCCGATATTTTCGCAGGCTTTTTTTGCAATTTCGATAAGTTCCCCTGAAGCTTTGAAAGTTTCGGTAAAAGGATAATTCATCGCAACAAATCTGAGTTCCATATCGTGGTACGCCACTTCATTGGAGATAACACAGTCGCGGATTTTTGCATTCCCTGCACCGCCCGCAATACCTGTGTTGATAACGGCATCAACCTCGAATTTATCAATAAGCATCTGGGTCGACATCGCAGAATTGACTTTACCGATACCTGAGCAGACCAAAACCGCCTCAGTACCATTGATTTTTCCCGTATAAAAGGTTCTGCCCGAGGTTTTAATCTCCTCGCTTTGTTCAAGCATACCTTTTAAAAGCTCCACTTCGGACCCCATTGCGCCTACAATTCCTATTTTTTTCATATGTATATCCTTTCTAAACTTCGTTTTCCTTTTTGATTTTAAAGATAAACCTTAAAATTCCCGAAAGATACTTAGGACTTCTGATAACGACAACTTTCATAAAAAGCCTTCCTTTCTTAAATTTCACATCATATAATACGCAAAACTCAAGATTTTGGTTACCGTGCCGTAATCACAAGCAAAGCACCGTCTTTGACTTCAACAGTTACCTCGTCCGACAAAGCTTTATTGCTCACACCAAGCGGAAAATCAGTCTTAAGTTTCCCATCTTCAAGAGGATACTCAAACCCTTTGAGTGTAACGCCGTTTGCCGTTTTCCCGTAAGCGAAAATACTTATATAAAAACCCTCGTTTTTAAAAGTAACTTTCTCGTTTTCAACAATAAAAACAGTATGGTTTTCGTCTTTTAAAATGCCGTTTGCATTATGGCTTTTAAGGTAGCTCAAGGCTTGAACATTGGCAATGGTATGGTCAAATCTTCCACCCATACCACCGTAAATTTCAAATTCTTTAAACCCGAGCTCCAGTCCTTTTTTAATGGCGAGCATAGTATCGGTATCGTCCTTTTGCACTGGGAAAAGCAAGGTATTTTGTGGTACTTCCCCACAAAAAGAGTCCATATCCCCGATAACAACATCGGGAGTAATACCGAGTTTTTCAGTGTGAACAAGCCCACCATCCGCCGCAATGATAAAAGCATTACCTGTATTTATGTGAGAATAGTCAGAAATTTTCGAAGCAGAAAAAATAACGCACTTTTTCATCATCTTTCCCACTCCTTGATTTTTGCAGCATCCTCATAAATCATCATATAGCTTTCGTGACGGCTTTTTGCAATCTTCCCGTCATTCAAAGCATCTAAGACTGCACATCCCTTTTCAACCCTGTGCGAGCAGTCCTGGAACTTACATTCACCGATATATTCCTCAAATTCCTTGAAACAGTGCTGTAAATCCTCTTTGAGAATTCTGTCGTACTGCTCGGGTTCAACGGTACTGAAACCGGGTGTATCGGCAACATATCCGCCCTCGGGGAGCTTGTACATCTCAACATGCCTTGTAGTATGTCTTCCACGCCCGAGTTTTGTGCTGATTTCAGCGGTTTTAAGCTCAAGGTTCGGGAAAATTCTGTTTAAAAGAGTAGACTTTCCAACACCCGTGTTTCCCACGAAAAGGGTTATCTTATCCTTTAAAACAACCCTGATTTCTTCCACATTGTCAATCTCGGGGTTTGTCAGAATAACAGTATAACCTGCATTGCTGTAAAGGTCATAGAGCGATGTACCGTCTTTTATGTCAGTTTTGGTAACGACAATTATCGGCTCAATTCCTTTAAACTCGCAAACTGCAATTATCTTGTCAAGGACAAAAAGGTTCGGTTCAGGGTCAGCGGCTGAAACAATTGTCAGCACCCTGTCAAGATTAGCAGCAGGAGGTCTTAACATCTCGTTTTTTCTTGGCTTTACCTCCGATACAGTGTTGTCCTCAATAATAACCGTATCGCCGACAAGAGGGGTTATCCCCTTTTTCCTGAAAACGCCTTTTGCTTTACATTCAACTATTCCGCTTTCGGTTTCCACATAGTAAAAACCGCTGATAGCTTTAATTATAATTCCCTGCATTATGAAACCTCAACAGCACTCATAGGATTTTCGTCAGGTACAGTCACATCGCCCTGCAGCCTGTCGATGACCTCGTCATAATACCCCTGGGTAAGTGTATAACTGCCCTCATCAAAATTAACTTCATATTCGCAGTATTTAACGCCGTCAACAGAAATTATAACCTTCTGGGTACCGTTTCCGTTTACAGAGATATTCCAGGTCGGCGCAGTTGACGGGTCAACCATCGCGTTGCCCTTTTCCTCGCCGTCAATATAAACCACAAGCTTATACTGTTTTGAAGCGGCATCAGGTGGGAAATCAACGCCGAGAGTCACCTGTTTATAGTACCCCGAGCCGTTACTTACTGCTAAAACTATACTTGTGCCTTCCTTGATATACTCGTTAGCGGCAAGACTCTGGGTGATTACAGTACCGGGCGCTTCCTTGCTGTCAACCTCACTGACAGTGACAATAAGCCCTGCAGCCTCAAGCTTTAATTTTGCTTCTTCAAGCGGCAACGACACAACATTCGGCACCTTTGAAGCGGCTTTGGTTCTTCCACGGCTCACATAAACTGTAACCTGGGTATTTTTCTCGATTTTAGTACCTTTCGGTGGGTCGGTTTTGATAACCTGGTCAACGGGCACATCGTCCGCATCCTGGGTGTGAACAGTGTAGTCAAATCCCTGTTCAAAGAGGATTTCCTCAGCTTCCGCAATATCCTTACCCACAATATCAGGCACTTCTAAGATATTAAAGCCTTCACTTACTTTAATTCTTACAGTACGGTTTTCCTTTACTGTGATACCGGGCTGAATATTCTGCGCATAGATAATCCCCGAATCATAATCATCGGTAAGCTCGCGTTCTTCGATAACAAAATTGAATTTTCTGTATTCGTCCTTTACATCCTTGTAGCTCTGTCCGACAAAATCAGGCATATTGATTTCTGCTACCTTTTCACTTCTGCCCCAGTAGAAAAATCCGATAAGCACTAAAATCGCTGTGATAACGCAAGCAAAAGCAATACCTGTAAGGATAAGGATAGTCGGGCTTTTCTTGATAACAATTTCCCTGTCGTCATTTCCTGAAAGTTCCTCGGACTGAATTCTGTCAACCGAACGATTGAGAGTAGCAGGTGCCGTTTCACGGCTTATATACTTATATTCGAACCTGATGGAAGGATTTTCCTTGAACTCAGCAATTGCCGAAAGCATCTCCTTAGCCGAACGGTAACGGAGATTTTTATCCTTCTTCATAGCCTTTTCAACGATTTCGCAAAGTCCTTCGGGAACTTCGGGATTTACTTCGTTTAACGGAGTAGCCTTCGCCTTCATATGCTGCATCGCAATTCCCTCGGGGGTAGTTCCCGTAAAAGGCATTTTACCTGCAAGCATCTCGTAAAGCAGAATGCCGACAGAATAAATATCGCTCTTTGCATCGGCTTCCTTGCCACAAGCCTGTTCAGGGCTTATATAATGCACCGAACCGATGGCCTTATCGTTCATCGAACGGATATCTTCCCTTGCAAATCTCGCAATACCGAAGTCCATAACCTTGATAGAGCCGTCACGCAAAAGCATAATATTCTGCGACTTGATATCGCGGTGGATAACCCCGTGCTCATGTGCGTGTTCAAGGGCCTGCAAAATCTGTTTTGCAAAATGAACAGCATCTTTCCACCTGAGTTTCTCCTCGTGTTTCACATACTGATTCAAAGTAATTCCATCGATATATTCCATAACGATATACTGCTCTGCACCCGTAAAATTAACATCGTAAACCTTTACGATATTTTTATGGTCAAGTACTGAAATAATCTTGGATTCATTGCGAAAACGCCTTACAAACTCATCATTTGTAAGATATTCTTCTTTAAGCAACTTAACAGCAACAATCCTGTCCTCTGCAAGGTCACGGGCCTCGAAAACATTTGCCATACCGCCGCAACCGATAAGCCTTAAAAGTTCATAACGGCCGTTAAGTCTTTTTCCGATATATTCTTCCATAACTACCTCCGGATCAGTTTTCTGCGATAACGACAGTGATGTTATCGTTACCGCCACCCATATTGGCAAGGTTTATAAGCGTTTTAACGGCGGTTTCAGCCGTCTTTTCCTTCAGCACGAAAGCGATTTCCTCGTCTGTGCAGATATTTGAAAGTCCGTCACTGCAAAGCAAAAGCTTGTCGCCGTCCTTTAAATGAAGTGTGAGGATATCGACATTTACATCAGTCGCAATGCCGACAGCCCTTGTAATCATATTCTTTTCAGGGTGAACACGCGCTTCATCCTTTGTAATAGTCCCAAGGTCAATAAGCTCCTGGACACGCGAATGGTCTTTTGTAATCTGTTTAATCTCAGAGTCGCGGTAATGATAAAGTCTGCTGTCGCCCACATGTGCAACATAAACCTTATCCCCGATAAGTACCGCTAAAACAACAGTTGTACCCATTCCCGAAAGCTCAGGGTTTTTAATTGAAGTCTCGAAAATTTTTCTGTTTGCTCTGTCAACAGCTTTCAGCATAAGATTTTTAATATCGCTGTCGGTAAGTTTTTTGGAAAATGCAGATACAATGGTATCCGAAATTTCCTTTTTCGCTATCGAACTTGCCCTGTCACCACCGTTGACACCGCCCATTCCGTCACAGACAAGGGCAAATCCCGCCTTATCATTCAAAGCCACGATTTTAAAAGCATCCTGGTTGGTTTCACGGACCATTCCTATATCGGTTCTTCCTGCTATCTTCAATTAAATCACCCCTTTCATGAGATTTCTGTGCGCCTTAACTGTCCGCAGGCAGCGTTTATGTCGGCGCCCAGAGTTCTTCTTACTGTTGCATTTATTCCTTTATCGGTAAGTACTTTCTGAAAAGCGTACACACTTTCCTTGGAGCTTTTTTCAAAACCTGCCTCTTCAACGAAGTTTACAGGGATTAAATTCACATGGCAAAGTGTACCTTTCAAAAGTGAGGCGAGCTTCAAAGCCTCAGCCTTTGTATCATTGACACCCTTTATAAGGGCGTATTCATACGAAATTCGTCTGTGAGTTTTGTCGGTATAATATCTGCACGCCGTTAAAAGCTTTTCGATATTGAATTTTCTGTTCACAGGCATAATAGAGTTTCTCGTTTCATCGTCTGTCGCATGGAGCGAAATCGACAGTGTGAGCTGTAAATTCATATCGGCAAGCTCGTAAATCCTGTCAACAAGACCACAGGTTGAAACCGAAATATGCCTGTGGCTTAAATTTCTGCCATCAGGCGAGCTTATAAGGGACAAAAACCTTAAAACATTATCAAAGTTATCAAGTGGCTCCCCTATTCCCATAAGTACAATATTTGAAATCTTTTCACCCGTGTCACGCTCGACAGCGTAAACCTGCTCGAGTATTTCGGAAGCGGTTAAGTGCCTTACAAAACCTGCCTTGGTGGAAGCACAGAACTCACACCCCATCTTGCACCCTACCTGAGTCGAGATACAAACGCTGTTTCCGTGTTCATACCGCATCAAAACAGTTTCAACAAACTCCGCATCCGGAAGCTCAAAGAGATATTTAATCGTCCCGTCAAGACTTGACTGGAGCTTTCTTTTAATTTCAAACGAAGTTATATAACAAAGTTTTTTGAGTTTTTCGCGTAAAGCCTGAGAAAGGTTTGTCATTTCATCAAAAGTTGTAACACCCTTCCCGTGAAGCCACGAAAAAATCTGTTTTGCCCTGAACTTAGGCTCTCCCGTTTCAGCGAGAAAAGTATTAAGTTCATCAAGCGACATTGATTTTATATCTGTTCCCGCCAAAACATTCACTCCTTACTTTTTAACAAATCTTGCGATGAAAAATCCGTCAAAATCGCCATTTTGAGGTGAAAGCGTAACTTGTGACACCTTTTCGCCCGTTATCTTTTCAAAAATTGGGGGCAGATTATCCCTCTCAAACTCAGGATTTCTTTTAAGAAATTCTTCTGTGATATATTCATTTTCAGCTTTGTTGAGCGCACAGGTGGAATAAACAAGCACACCACCGCTTTTAAGATATTTTGAACCATTTTCCAAAATAGCAAGCTGAATATCCTTCAAATTACTTATTTCTTCAATTGCCTTATATTTGATTTCCGGCTTTCTGCCGATAATTCCAAGCCCTGAACACGGCACATCGCAAAGGACTTTATCAGCACCGCACAAATCAGGATTAAACTTTGTCGCATCCCCTTTAAATGCCGTAACTGAAGTAACCGAAAGCTTCTTTGCCCCATCGCTTATAAGCTTAACCCTGTGGTCGTGCAAATCAAAAGACATTATCTCCGCCTTATCATCTGCAAGCTGTGCCATGGTAAAACTCTTTGAACCGGGTGCGGCACAGAGGTCTAAAATCTTCTCCCCTGCTTTTGGTTCAAGCGCCATCGCGCAAAGCTGTGAAGAGGCGTCCTGAACATAAAACTCCCCTTCTTTAAACCCGGGTAAATTTGCTACACTCCCCTGATTTTTAAGAACAAGACAGTCAGGTACAACAGGGTGCATTTTTGCCCCCGTCAGATTTTCAGAAAGCTTTTCTGTTGTGGTTTTTATAGTGTTAACCCTTAAAACTATCGGCTTTTCGTCAAGAAACGCCTCAGAAAACTTCAAAGCGGTATCAAAGTCGTAATCGCGTTCCCAGAGTTTTAAAATATCCTTTGGAACCGAGTATAAAACTTCCGCTTTTTCATATTTATCTTCAGGTAAAACTAAAGTTTTGCCGTTTCTTACAAAGTTTCTCAGCACCCCGTTCACAAACCCAGAGGCGCTCTTTTTCTTTGATTTCTTTATGATATTGACACTTTCGTTCACA
Source organism: Fumia sp. (assembly GCA_045615345.1). Classification (GTDB taxonomy): domain Bacteria; phylum Bacillota; class Clostridia; order Oscillospirales; family Ruminococcaceae; genus Fumia. The sequence continues at coordinate 24,865 of JAZLER010000013.1, forward strand.
GCGGCAGAGTCAGGTACAGAATTCATATACAAAAGCTGATAAATCCCAAGCTCCAAAGCTACTAAAACCTCACTGTCAAGCTTTTTTACAGGCTTTTTTGTAAGAACTTCTATCTCATAATCAAGAGTGAGTTTTCTTTCTAAAATCCCGTAAAAAAGGCGTGAAGCAAACTGCTTATCCTTTGAAGAAAGCTCAGAATTTTTCAAAAGTGCATCTATTGTAAGATTTGAATAACTTTTATCCTTAAGCGTTTTTAAAACCGCATCATACGCTAATTTTCTCGCTGTCATCGTCTTCTGTTCCTGTTACTTAACGCCACAAGCCTTAAAAGCTGTGCAAGAGATGTGATAAGGGCTGCAAGATATGTCATAGCCGCCGCAGTCAGAACTCTTCTTGCACCTTTTAACTCATCGTCATTTAAAATACAGTCGTCTTCCAGAGTACTCATTGCCCTGCGGCTTGCGTTGAACTCAACAGGCAATGTAACAAGCTGAAACGCAACAACAGCACAAAACAAAAGAATACCAATATCAGTAAGCATCGGAAAACCGAGCACAAGCCCTAAGAAAAACAAAGGCCACGAAAGTGATGAACCCAAGTTTGTAATCGGTATGATAGCCCCTCTCACCTTCATCGGGAAATAACCCGTGCTGTGCTGAATTGCGTGACCCACCTCGTGCGCCGCAACCCCCAAAGCTCCCACGGATGTGGAGTTATAAGTGCTGTCCGACAGCCTTACTACATTGCTTCTCGGGTCAAAATGGTCGCTTAAAGTTCCGCTCACACGCTCGATGCTCACATTGGTAAGTCCGTTTGCATCGAGTATTTTACGGGCAACCTGAGCACCTGTGTAACCTCTTCTGTTCAGCACCGAATTGTACTTATTGAAAGTGGAAGTCACCCTTGACTGAGCAATAAGCGATATAATCATCGCAGGAACAATGAAAATCAGATAATAGACATCAAAATACATACTACTCTCCTAAAATTTCACCTTTTTTAATGCTTTTTCCTCTTAAGAAATCTTCACTTGACATTTTTTTAGAGCCTTCATACTGTACTATAACGGCCCTTATTGCCTTGTCACCGCAAGCGATAACAAAATGTTTATCGTCCAAAACTTCCCCGGGGTTACCTTTTTGGTCAACAATTTCGCTATTATAGATTTTAAGGCGTTTGCCCTCGTAGAAAGTATGAGCGCAAGGCCAGGAAGAAAGTCCCCTGATAAGATTATGGACTTCTTTTGCAGACTTATTAAAATCAATCAAAGAAAGTTCTTTTGTAAGCATAGGAGCATAGTTTGAAAGGGCATCATCCTGTTTTTCGGGAGTGATTTCACCTTTTTCAAGCTTTCTTACTGTCGAAACAATAAGCTCAGCGCCTAAAATGGAAAGTCTGTCGTGAAGCTCATCGGCAGTTTCGTTTTCACCGATTGTCAGCGCTTTTTTCTCGAGCATATCGCCCGTATCAAGCCCCTCTGCCATATACATTGTAGTAACGCCTGTTTCTTTTTCGCCGTTTAAAATGCTCCACTGAATGGGTCCTGCCCCTCTGTATTTCGGAAGCAGTGATGCGTGTACATTTACACATCCGAGTTTTGGAATATCAAGAATACTTTTCGGCAAAATTTTACCATAAGCCACAACAACCGCCAAATCAGGCTCAAAGGATTTGATAACCTCAAAAGCCTCACCATCTTTTAAAGTTGTGGGCTGAAAAACGGGTAAATTATACTGTAAAGCTAATTCCTTTACAGGCGGCGGAGTAAGCTTATATCCCCTGCCTTTAGGCTTGTCGGGCTGAGTAAACACAGCCTTTATATTATGTCCGTCTTTTATAAGTGCCTCAAGACAAGGCACTGCAAATTCGGGGGTTCCCATAAATACAATATTCATAAGATTACCTTTCTTTAACTCTTACTTTTACTTTTTTTCTTTCGGATTTTACCACTTCGCTTTTAGCTTTATCCTTAAAGATAATACCGTCAAGATGGTCAATCTCGTGGCAGAACGCCCTTGCTAAAAGTTCTGTACCCTTTTTAGTATATTCCTTGCCGTTTCTGTCGTATGCACGGACTGTAACTTCCATAGGTCTTTCAACCAATGCGTACTCATCGGGACAGGAAAGGCAACCCTCCGAATCCTCCTGAGTACCCGAAGTTTCAATAATTTCGGGGTTTATAAGCTCAATAATGCCGTCACCGACATCAATCACAACCACTCTTTTTAAAATTCCGACCTGAACTGCGGCAAGCCCTACGCCGTTGTATTTATACATAGTTTCTGCCATATCGTCAAGCAAATCCCAAAGCTTTTTGTCAAAATTTTCGACAACCCTCGATTTCTTTCTCAGGGTTTCATCGCCTTCTGTTATAACCTTTCTGAGTGCCATATTCTTCCTCCTAACATCAGGTTATATCGCCGTTAACATCAATGGTAACGGTGTTATTCTTTAAAATATGTTTATTTGAAGCTACTTTAACCGCAGTTCTTATAATGTCCCTGAATTTCTTTGTGTTTTTACACTTTAAGATAATCCTGTAACGGTATTTACCGTGAAGCCTGTAAATCCCTGCAGGGGTAGCATTGAAAAGCACCACAGGCAGCTTCTCTTTATTTTCAAGTACAAGTGATTTTAAAATCTTATAAAACTCTTTAGCTGTAGTTTTCACTTTCTCTTCATCAGTTCCCGAAAAACCGATAGCCATAATATCGCAAAATGGCGGCTGAAGTGAAAGTTTCCGCATATTTATTTCTTCGTTATAAAATGCCTCATAGTCCTGATTTGAAGCGCTTACTATAACGGGATGTTCGGGAGAAACCGTCTGGATATAGGCAGTTCCCTTCTTCTCGTAACGACCGCTTCTTCCCACAACCTGGGTAATCAGCGAGAATGTCTTTTCACCGCTTCTGTAATCGTTTGAATAAAGATACTGGTCGGCATTGAGAACACCCACTAAGGTCACATCCGGGAAATTAAGTCCTTTTGCAACCATCTGGGTTCCTATCATTATATCGTACTCACCGCGCTCAAACTCTGAAAACTTCTCCTCATACGCATACCTTGAATAGGTGGTATCAGTGTCCATTCTTAAAATTTTAGCATCGGGAATGCGTTCTTTGATTACATCTTCAATTTTCTGTGTTCCCGACCCCATAAGCTTTATATGCTTTGAACCGCATGAACACGATGAAGAAAACTTCTGCGAATGACCGCAGTAATGGCACATAAAGTACCCGTTTGCCTTGTGGTAAGTAAGGGCGATACTGCAGTTGGGACACTGCAAAACTTCTCCGCAGTCAATACAAACCCCGAAAGAAGAATATCCACGCCTGTTGATTAAAACAATCGATTGCTCACCCTTCTGATAATTTTTTAAAAGTGCTTCCGAAAGGTCATCACTCAAAGGCGAAAAATTGTAGTTTTGCTCTTCTTTTTTCATATCCGAAACAATAACTTCGGGAAGAGAAGCTTTGCCAAAACGCTCGTCTAAAGTAAAGAGCGAATACCTGCCCGTTTTTGCATAATAATAGCTCTCAAGGCTTGGAGTTGCTGAAGCCATAAGGAGTAAAGCGTTATGCTTTACACACCTGAATTTGGCAATATCCCTCGCGTGGTAGCGTGGTGTCATATCGGATTTATAGGAATGTTCTCCCTCTTCGTCCATTATGATAAGCCCAAGCTTCTCAGTCGGTGCAAAAACACTGCTTCTCGTACCGATTACAATTTTCGCATCGCCTTTTTTTATGCGCTTATATTCATCAAGCTTTTCGCCCATCGAAAGCCCCGAATGAATTACAGCAACATCGTTGCCGAAATAACTTCTGAACTTCTTTAGCATCTGCGGAGTAAGGGAAATCTCAGGAACAAGCATAATAACCTGTTTACCATCGGACAAAACCTTTCTTATAAGCTCGATAAAAACCTGAGTCTTACCCGAACCAGTAACCCCGAAAAGGAGTGCCGCTTTAGCGGTATCCTCCTTATAGAGATTAAAAAGTCCTTCAAAAACCTTCTGCTGGCTCTGAGAAAGGGAAAATTCTTCAGCACTGCCTGTATCTTCAGCGGTCAGCGGAGTTCTTAAAACCTCGCGGTAAAAATACTCTGTAACCCCTTTTTTGCAAAGTGTACTGATTACATTTGAGGTAACCCCTGCGTGGTAGCAGACCTCTTTTTCAGCGGCAGCCCCCACCATCAACAGAAGATTCACAACCTCCTGTTGCTTTGCAGTGAGCTTCATTTCCAGAGAATCTGCGCACAGGCGCACCATCTTCTGGCTTTTGTCCCCCACTCGCCTTGTGAGAATGTTTTCTTCTTTTAAAAAGCCCTTTTCTGCGAGCGTTTTTGCAAGTTTTCGGTTACGGCTTCCATCTTTACCGCAGAAAATAACTTCAGCACCCGATGGGTCTGTAACCTCTTTAAGACTTTTTATAAGTGAAACTTCATCTTCACTTAAAGTTTCATCCGCATCCTTTATGACGAGATACTGAGCCTTTGCAGAATAGGAAAGCCCCAAAGGCAAAATGCATTTTACGGCATCGTAATAACTGCAGAAAGCATTATCCGCCATAAAATATACAAGTTCAAACCCCTCTTCATTCAGGACGGGTTCATCATCGAGCAACGCTCTGATACTTTTAAGTTTCATAGCGGGTTTGTTATGGTGGACATTAAACACCATTCCCTGGACAAGCTTGTCAGCCCGTCCGTAAGGGACTAAAACCCTCATACCTTTTTTCAGAGTTTCTGTAAACTCCTCAGGTACATGGTAAGAAAAGAGAGTATCGAAGCTGAAAAGGGCGGACTCCACCGCAACTTCAGCAATATATTCCACCCTGACTCCCCCCTTTTCTTTAAAAAGATTAATTATTCGTCATCAAACTCAACAGCATCCGCCTGACTGATCTGGCGGTCGTAAATTACGCCGATATCTTCGCTTTCAATAAGTTTATATTTGCCTTTTGCAAAATCATCAACAGCTAATTTTACGGGTTTTTCGATAAGGATATCACCGTTTTCATCAGCATTCTGTGCGATTTCGCGAGCGCGTTTTGCAACGCCTACAACCAAAGAATAATAACTTTGGCCTGGTTTTAAAAGTTCCGGAACGGAAGGTCTATGCATCATAATTAAGCACCTCTTTGATAATTTCTTTATTTGTTTTAAATTGCTGTGAGGAAATTACGGCATCAAGATTTGCCGCAGCCTCCTTAACAACATCGTTAACTATAAGATAATCGTATTTCTCTGCCATTCTTAACTCTTCAATAGCCTTGTCAAGTCTTTTACGGACAGTTTTTTCATCCTCAGTTCCTCTGCCATTAAGACGATTTTCAAGCTCTTTAAGACTTGGCGGCAGGATAAACACCAAAACTGCTTCGGGACAACGCTCTTTAACCTTCATTGCCCCCTGTACCTCGATTTCAAGAATAACATTTATCCCCGCATCGAGTTTTTCGTACACCTTATCTTTCGGCGTACCATAATAGTTATCGCAATAGGAAGCGTATTCAAGCATACCGTCATTTGCGATTTTCTCTTCAAACTCCTCTTTGGTGAGATAGTAATAATTAACACCATCCACTTCACCGGGACGAGGAGCGCGTGTAGTGGCAGAAACCGACAAAAAAGCATCATTTCTGCCGTTCATATATTCACCGAGCACTGTCCCCTTGCCACAACCCGAAGGTCCTGAAAGGACGATAAGTGTTCCTCTATTCATCGTCATTCTCCTCTTCATCATCAATGAATCGGTTGGCAACGGTTTCAGGCTGAATGGAAGAAAGAACGATGTGACCGCTGTCCATTATAATAACAGCACGGGTTCTTCTGCCATAAGTGGCATCAATAAGAAGACCGCCATCTCTTGCTTCCTGAATGATACGCTTGATGGGTGCCGACTCAGGGCTTACAATCGTAATAATACGATTTGCAGAAACCATATTACCGTATCCGATGTTTATAAGCTTCATTTTTTCATCCCCTTACTCTATGTTCTGAATCTGTTCTCGGATTTTTTCGATTTCAGATTTCATATCAACAACAGTTCTCGCAATAGTAACATCCTGACATTTAGAACCGATGGTGTTCACTTCCCTGTTCATCTCCTGAACTAAGAAATCAAGCTTTCTTCCGACAGGCTCATCAACCTCAAGCAAATCACAAAGCTGATTCAAATGACTGTTAAGACGGACTGTTTCTTCATCAACTGCAACCCTGTCGGCAAAAACGCCTGCCTCGGTCACAAGCCTTGACTCATCGATATTTTTATCACAAAGAAGCTCTTTAATCTTTGCATAAAGTCTTTCATAGTACTCGTTTTTAAGCATCGGAGCACGACTTTCAATACTTTTAAGCATCTCAGCAATGTATGCTCTTCTTGTAAGAACATCTTCTTTGAGCTTTTCGCCTTCTTTTTCCTTCATTGAAACAAAGGACTCTATCGCCATATCGGCAACACAGGAAACCGCTTCCCAGACTTCGTCCTCGTCAACTTCCATTCTCTTTAAAGTAAAGATATCGGAAAACCTTAATAAATCGGTAAGTGCAATGTTGTCTTCAAGTCCGAGTCCGGGGGCTGCATCCCTTAATGCCTTGACATAACCCGATGCAACGGAGTTATTTACCTCAACATTGATTTCGCGCTCACCCACGCTGTAAATCGAAAGGTAAACTTCAACCTTACCTCTTGAAACAGACTCCTGAATTTTTGATTTCAGCTTATCTTCTAAGAACAAAAAAGCCTTCGGAAGCTTTGCAGACCACTCAAAATATCTGTGATTAACCGATTTTATTTCCACGGAAATATCCCATTTATCAGTCACAGCCTGACCTCTGCCGTAACCTGTCATACTTCTGAGCATATCCCACACGCCTTTCATATATTTTTCTTCTATTTTAACAGATATCTTCTCAAAAAAACCATTTTGTTTACTTTTTATTCATAAAGTTAATATTTTTTTTACTTTTTAATTTTTCTCTTTACAAATAAAAAAATATATGTTATTATCGTAATAGAAAACATCTTTAACAAGCGGTACCGTGATGCCGACAAGATGACTATAGGATTGTTCTGTCTTGTCGTACATCTGCGGCAGGATATTTTTTTTGGAATTATGGCTTTACGCCTTATTCAGAATAAACAAATTGGGAGGAAACTCAAATGAAAATGATCTATGGGGTTAAGGACAAACCCAAATTCGGACAGCTTATTGTTTTTGCTATCCAGCAGCTCTTGGCAATTATGGCAGCAACCTTGGTAGTTCCCGTAATTATCGGTAACGGTATGCAGCCTACTGCAGCACTTTTCGGTGCAGGTGTGGGAACACTCGTGTATGTTCTCTTCACTAAAGCAAAATCCCCCGTTTTCCTTGGTTCTTCATTCGCATTCTTAGGCTCTATGGCAGCAGCTTTTGCAGGTGCTTCCTCTGTGGCATTGGGCTACTTAGGCCTCATCATCGGTGCTGCGCTCGCAGGTCTTGTTTATGTAGTTATCGCTATCCTTGTTAAGGTAGCAGGCGTTAACTGGCTCAACAAACTTATGCCCCCCGTTGTTATCGGTCCTACAGTTACAATCATCGGTCTTTCCCTCGCAGGTAACGCTATTGGTGACTTGCAGAAAGGCGGCGTGGCTAATGCTGAAGGTGCTTCTGTTGCTAATCCTCTTATTTGCATCCTTATCGGTATCATCACTCTGATTGTTGTAACACTCAGTTCTACATACGGCAAAAAATTTGCTAAACTTATCCCCTTTATCATTGGTATCCTCGCAGGTTACGCAGTAGCAGCAATCTTTACAGTAATCGGCAACGCTTGCGGCATTGACGCTCTTAAAGTTATCAACTTCGATTACTTCACAGCTTTGTTTGCTGACGGTGTTACATTAAAATCCTTCCTTGCATTCCCCGAATTCACATTCCTTACAGCATATGGTGCTTTCGGTGAAGTTACAGGCGCTTACATCGGTACAATCGCTGCAGCTTACATTCCCGTTGCATTCGTTGTATTTGCTGAACATGTTGCTGACCACAAAAACATCTCTTCCATCATCGAAAAAGACCTCCTCGAAGAACCCGGTCTTTCCAGAACACTTCTCGGTGACGGTGTAGGTTCTATGGTAGGTGCTGTATTCGGCGGATGCCCCAACACAACTTACGGTGAATCCGTTGCTTGTGTAGCTATCACAAGAAACGCTTCTGTTTACACAATCATCACTGCTGCAATCGGTGCAATCCTTATCTCCTTCTTCACTCCTTTTGTAGCATTTGTAAACTCCATCCCCGCTTGCGTAATGGGTGGCGTGTGCGTTGCACTTTACGGCTTCATCGCAGTTTCCGGTCTTAAGATGATCCAGGCTGTTGACCTTGGTAAAAACCGCAACCTCTTCGTTGTATCTTCTATCCTTATCGCAGGTATCGGTGGTCTTTCCCTCACATTCGGTGGCGCTAGCTTCTCTATCACAATCACATCTATCGCTACTGCTTTGATTCTCGGTATTATTGTTAATACCATCCTTTCAGGTGAAAAAGAATAATAATTTACAAACCAAAACGCCGATGGGATTTTCCCATCGGCGTTTTTTATTTAACCCATTCTCCGTCTGAGTTTACTTTTTATTTACCTATCACGGTATTCACTGCCATTTTACCGCTGTCATAGAGGTAATACCATTTTCCTTTATCTTCTATCCAGCCTTTTGCCATAGCACCGGAGTTTTTTAGATAATACCAGTTACCGTTATCGTAAATCCAGCCGGTTGCCATTGCTCCTGAGGACTTCAGATAGTACCAGGTGTTATTAACAAGTGTCCATCCGGTAGCCATACCGCCCCAGGATTTTAAGTAATACCAGGTATTACTTACACTCTGCCAGCCTGTCTGCATTATACTCTTATCGAAGTAATACCATGCATTGCCTATATACTGCCATCCCGAAATATTCTTACCATCTTTTTTATAAATCCAGCTACCATCTGAGAGTTTTTCCCAGCCACTCTTTACAGGTTCTTTTTCTATGGTTTCTTCTTTTTCCTCTGTAGGTTTTGAAGTAGTATTTTCCCCTCTTCCGCCACTTGAAGAGCCACCGCCTCCCGAAGAACCTGAACCGTAACCATAGTCATAATCATTTTCAGGCAATTCACAGTAATCAAGAATATACAAAGGCTCTCTGCCCTCAAGCATTCTTAAGTAGGAAACCATACCATAAAATACCTGATTTGTAGCAACTTCACTTGTTCCCGTATCTTTGGTGTGACAGATACTTCCATCGGAAAGCTGATAGCCTGAAACAACCTTGAGAAGTGTTTTGTTGTTTTTTATAAATCTTCTGTCGGTCTCACAATCAATACCAAGTGAGGAAAGTGCAACAATAACCTGAGCAGTAGTTTCGGGATTTTCAATACCGTAGTTTGCAAATTCGCCGTTTGATTTCTGTCTTTCGGAGATAAGTTCCAAAGCATCATTAACTGCATCTTTAACATCCGTGTTGGTTCTGTATTGCGGTGCGAGCGCCTGGAGAACCATTGCGGTAACGTCAACGTCACCTGTTTCACCGCTTATAGCCCAGCCACCGTCAGCAAGCTGAAATTCAAGGATTTTTTTAGTTACATTTTTAACGGTATGACTTCCTTTCTCGTATCCGTTGTTAAGTAAATGCAAGCCGTACACGTAGCTCATTATTCCCTGTTCGCCTGTAGAATCACGCAATGTCTTTTCGATATAATCGTCGGTGCTTCCTATTGCTGCAAGAATCAAAGCGTATTTAAGCTTTGAAGAATCGGAAGTAATATCTTTATCATCAAGATATCTGAGCAAAGCTCTCTCATATTCCTCAAAATCGTAACGTTTGTACTGGCTGAGTCCAAAAATATACCATTCTGCAGTAGTGCCTGCGTAGTATGTAAGTGCTTCATCAATCCACATTTGTTCAGATCTTACATCTTCTGTTTCAAGATTATACTTGATAATCTTATCAAGGATTTTTTCGGGATCAGCCGTTACGGGAAGTGTCGAACCGCCTCCACCACCTCCACCGGGAGTGGGATTAACTCCACCTGACTCACCTTCGGAATCCTTTGAAACAGTTACTTTACATATCGGTGCTACAATTACAGCTTCCGAAACTGCGCTTACTACATATTCACCTTCAGTTTCAATTTTAAATGTGGCTTTACCCTCAGCATCGGTTTTAACGTCAATCTTGTCACCGTTTACAGTAATGTCAGCACCAGCAAGTGGCAAAGATATGGGTGCCCAGTTTTCATCATATCCTGCATATGATAATGTCAGGGTAATCTCTTCGTTTTCTTTTACAGAAACTGTTCTCTTGTCAAAGTATGTGTACTTATCTGACCACGAAGTCAAATCGGTATAGGAATAAGCATTTAAATAATCACCGTCTTTAACTTCGGTTGTAAGTCCCATTGCAGAAGCATCATTTAAGTAATATCCGTAGCTTCCACCATTTGTATTACCCCAGAGAGTGTCGATCTGTAGACCGTAGCTGCCTTCAGAATATACAAATCCGTTTTCGCCCTCATATTTCTCGTTATGAACGGCAATAAGTGCATCGCAGATTGTAATCTTCTCATCGTTATCAAGGTCAGTTACGGTAATGTCTTCCTGAGCTACTGCAATTTTCCCGTCTTTATCACAAATTGTAACAAAAACGCTCAAACTGTTCTCTGCAAATGTTACAGCAGTAAAGAGCTGTAAAACAATTATTGCAGAAAGTAAAAATGAGATAATCTTTTTCATTTTCTTTTCTCCTTTTTTTCTTTAATTCCCGCTTCTTCCAGAGCTCTCGGCCAGGGGCCTAAGTAGGCTTTTATCCGCGAGCGGGTCACTTCATCAAAATCATCTTTTTTGGGAAGTCTTCCGAGTTCATTATACTTTTCCTTTAATAAGCAAATTGCCCATTCCCGCTTTTCGCCTGACATAAAACCACCTCCAAAAAAATACCCCTTTAACCCAAACAAGGTTAAAGGAGTACAACAGACAATCAAACAAAAGCTTTAAAGAGTCACCAATAAAGCTGATAGCAGCGATATATCGGTTGCACCCTTCACACCAAAGCTTGTGTTAAACCTAAAAAGACACGGCAGGTTTCCTGACTTATGACCTTTTCAAAAAGCATCCCTTCTCAGAAATAATCCAATGGCAATGACACTTTTTATCAGTCAAATACAGTAATGGCGGTTGTTACGGATTCTGACCGTATTCCCTTTTTCATTTAGAAAATAAACCGCATCTTCTCAATCGGTATTCAATTTTCTTTATTATATCACTAATTTTCTGATAATGCAATATAGTAAAACAAATATTTTTTTTAACAAAACAAAGCCGACAGTTTAAGCAGGAGTCTGTAAAACAGCTCTTGGCTCTCCCTCTGGGAGAGCTGTCACCGCAGGTGACTGAGAGGGCATTACATCCTTTCTTTAATAGCAAAGTCAATTTGCATACACACGGTGTAAAAATCCCTGTCAATATCCCGGTTGGAAAATCGCAGAACCTCCAATCCAAGAGCAGTCAGAAAACGAGAGCGTTCAGCATCATAACTAAGGCCCCGGGGTTCATAATGCTGAGACCCATCCAATTCAATTACCAGTCTGGCAGAAGCACAGTAAAAATCCACTATGTAATTTCCGATAATCCGCTGTTTGTAAATTTTCACCGGATATTTGCGGAGAAAAAGATACCAGAGCTTGCGTTCATGGGGTGTCATCTCCCTGCGAAGCCGTCTGGCGTTTTCCAATTGGCTGTTGTCTTTTGGTATGGTCATTTTACCCTCTCCGTCCTCGCTATGCTCGTCCACCTCTCCCAAAGGGGGCAACAAGAACAATACACAAAAATATATAAAACTCCATCTAAAGAACAAGCACAGTAAATTATATTACTGTGCCCGTTAGTTTTTATATTGTTCCGTTATTTTTGTACCAAACTTTATCTGTCAAGAATAAGTTTTGTGAGTTCAACGGGGTTAACGATTTCGTTACCTTTGTAAACACGCATATTACCGGAAGCGATTTCGTCAATGAGGATAACTTCGTCATTGTTGTAACCGAACTCAAATTTGATATCCCAGAGGTCAAGACCAATGGATTTAAGGTCGTCAGCGACAATCTTTGTGATTTTTAATGTCTGTTCTTTCATACTTTCAAACATTTCTTCAGACATAACACCCAAAGCTGCAAGACCTTCGGAAGTTACAAGGGGGTCACCCTTTTCGTCATTTTTGAAAGTACACTCAACATATCCGCCTTCCAAAGGAGTACCATCTTTGATGTACTCGCCGTATCTGCGGATAAAGCTGCCTGTAGCAACCAAACGGCAGATAACTTCAAGACCATGTCCGAATACCTTACCGGGCAAAACTTCCATTGTAGCGTTTTCTACATCAGCACTTACATAATGAGTTTTAATGCCTGCTTTTTTAAGCAAATCAAAATAATACACAGAGGTTCTGAGGTTAGCTTTTCCGATACCTTCGATTTTGAGTCCTACAGAGTTCTCACCGGGATCGAAAACGCCGTCTTTACCTGTGCAGTCATCCTTGAACTTGAGCAATACATTGCCGTTGTCAAGGCTATACACATCTTTTGTTTTACCTTCATAGATTTTTTTCATAATTTTGCCTCTTTTCAAAAAGTATATATTTCCAACAAAAATAATATAACACAAAACGGTTACAAATTCAATATTTTTTGCAAAAAAATTTTTGTTATTTTGAAAGCTCGTCACAAAGTTTTTCAAGTTTTAGCATACTCTCATCATTCAATGCAGAAAGAATGGTAACATCAGCATCGATATACTCCAAGTTTTTGGAGTTTTCAAGCATCTTTTTCATAACCTTTGTGGCATTGGGAGCCCAAGAACCGTTTTCAATAAACGCTACTTTTTTGTTCTGGAAATTACGCTCTGTGAGGTGGTTTATAAAGTCACGCATAAAGGGGAAAACTTCGTTATTGTAAGTGGAAGCAGCAAATACCACCCTGTCGTACCTGAAAGCATCTTCTACGGCTTCCGCTATATCGTCACGGGCAAGGTCGTTAACAGAAACTTTTATTCCCTTTTCCTCAAGCATTTTTGCAAACTTTAACGCAGCATTCATTGTGTTCCCGTAAATTGAAGCCACATTGATGGTAACACCCTCGGTTTCGGATTTGTAGCCTGACCAGATATCGTAAAGATTAAAATAATATTCTAAATTTTCAGAAAGTACAGGGCCATGTAAAGGACAGATTTTCTGAATATCCAGAGCCTTTGCCTTCTTTAAAACATTCTGCACCTGAACGCCGTATTTGCCGACAATCCCGAAATAATATCTTCTCGCCTCACAAGCCCATTCCTCATCGGTGTCAAGGGTTCCGAACTTACCGAAAGCATCAGCCGAAAATAAAATTTTCTCACAGCTTTCATAGCTCATAATAACCTCGGGCCAGTGCACCATCGGAGCTGTGATAAAGTTTAAGGTATGTTCTCCTAAAGGAAGTGTGTCCCCTTCCCCCACTACGATCTGTCTTTCCTTGAAATCATCTCCGAAGAAATTCTTCATCATCACGAAAGCCTTCTGTGAAGATACGATTTTCGCATCGGGAAAAGCTTTTACAAAATGTGTGATACTCGAGGAATGGTCGGGTTCCATATGCTGTACCACAAGATAATCGGGAGCTTTACCATTCAGTTCATTTTTGATTTTTGCAAGCCATTCATCAGAAAACCTTCCGTCAACCGAATCCATAACGGCAATTTTATCATCAAGTAAAAGATAAGAATTATAAGCAATTCCGTCCGGAACAAAATACTGTCCTTCAAACAAATCTATATGATGGTCGTCTACACCAATGTATTTAATATTCTCGGTAATCATTTTAATTCTCCTAACCTAATAAAACATCCGTCACAAGCATAAGACAAAATCCTGTAAGCAAAGCGTATGTAGCGCCTCTCTCGTGCCCGTGTGCGTGGGTTTCAGGTATCATTTCATCACTTACAACATAAAGCATTGTACCGCCTGCAAACGCCAGAGCAAAAGGCAATATCGCAGAAGACAGAGAAACTGCAAAATATCCGATTAAAGTTCCCACAACCTCGACAAGTCCCGTAATCATAGCGAGCACAAAGGTCCTCTGAGGTTTAATCCCTGCCGAAAGCATCGGCGCAATAATCACCATACCCTCAGGGATATTCTGCAAAGCAATTCCCCCTGCTATCAGAAGCGCCTGTGAGGTATCGCCCGAACCAAATCCGACACCTGCCGCAATACCTTCGGGCAGATTATGAATAGCAATCGCCATAACAAACAAAAGGACACGGCTTAAATTTTCGTTATACCTGCCTTCGGGAGTCGCCCCTGCAATCTTATGGAGATGCGGAACAAGTTTGTCAATAAGACTTATACACAAAGCACCCACAAAAATCCCCGACACAGTGACCACAAGCGGATACTTTCCTCCGTACTCAAGAGATGGTACAACAAGCCCGAGTATCGCCGCCGACAGCATAACACCTGCTGCAAACGACAACACTATATCAGAAAACTTATGGGAAACTTTTTTAAATATAAAGCCGATAAGTGCACCAATAATTGTGGCACCACCGACACCAAAAGCTGTCAACAAAACAAGTTTCATAATTTTTATCCTCACACTTAAAATCCCCACAACGCAAAACCGCTGTGGGAATTCATATTATGCTTCGCTGAATTCTTCTTTGCCCACGCCACAAAGAGGACAAACGAAATCATCAGGCAAATCCTCGAATTTTGTACCGGGTGCGATACCGTTATCGGGGTCACCCAGAGCTTCGTCATATTCCCAGCCACAAACATCACATACATACTTTTTCATAACATTTTACCTCCAAGCTAAAATTGTATTAATATTTTATACTTATTATGGATGATTATACCATAAATCAGTATATAAATCAAGAAATTTCACAAAATTCCACTATATCTTATACGCTTTCTCAGTGGGGACAGCAATTATAATTCCGTTCGCTTCCGAGGTTGCGCCAAACTCACGGTTTACCTCTTCCATAATATGTGCGCTTGTTCTTAAGGGAGCTAAAATGCAAAGGATTTCTCTGTCACCGTCAACATTAGCATTTCCGACATTCGGCATCTGCTCGATATCAGCAAGTCTGCCTTTTATAACAGTTCCGCCCATAGCGCCTGCCTTTCTTGCAACCTGCATTACATCATCGGAATAACCTTCGTTTACCGAGATAACTATAAGATTGTTATGATGTTCGTTTTTCATAGCTCCATCTCCCCTTTCGGTGTTTTTATCGTAATTAAACCCGAGCATTTCTGTTAAAATCCTGTTTGCGGCGGATACCTTAAGAATAATCATAAGACCGCCGTATTTGTTATGGCTTTCAAAAGAAGTACCGAAATTCGCCATCATATCCTTGACCACATTTTCGTTGGCAAGGCTTATAATAATATCCTTGTCTTTTGTACCGAGTCCGAAGATATCCACCATTTCGGTGGGCGCTGTACCCATACCAACACACTGGAAATTCAGCTTGATGTTAAGGCTTTCAAGCTGTCTGATGAGTTTTTTACCCTTGTCACGCTCAACGATTGACAAAAGCATCATAGGGCGTTTAGTCATAAAAATCCTCCTCATCATGGAAATATATGATGTCGTCTTTTACCATACGGATTTCACTCTGAATTTTCTTGAGCATCATCATACGGCTTCTTCTTTCGTAGAAACCTAAAATCTGAATAGTAATGAGCGGTGCCATCGCAATCAAAGCTACAATTCCGAAAGCATCAGTCATAACATTTGAGCCTATAGCCTCGCACGCCCCCACTGCAAAAGGAAGCATAAATGTGGAAGTCATCGGACCACTCGCAACTCCACCGGAGTCAAACGCGATACCTGTATACAATGTGGGAACAAAGAAACTGATAACAAGTGAAAGTGTATACCCTACAATAAGGAAAGGAAGCACGGGAATTCCCGTAAGAACTCTCAGCATCGCAATTCCGACAGAAACCGAAACGCCGACAGAAAGTGCAAGTCCGACAGCCCTCTGGGAAATAGCACCGCTTGTAATTTCACTTACCTGTCTTTTTAAAGAATGAACAGCAGGCTCAGCCGAAACTACAAAGTACCCCATCAGCATACCGATCGGTATAAGCATCACAGAAAATGAGCTTTCTGAAATCATCGCACCGATAAGTCTTCCTGCAGGCATAAACCCTACATTGGCACCCGTCAAAAACAACACAAGCCCTATATATGTATAGACAAAACCAACAGACATCTTCAAAAGGTTATGAAGATGAAATCTTCTTGTAATGAGCTGAAAGATTATAAATAAAAGAACAATCGGCACAAAAGCTATAAGAATTTCTTCCATATACTTGGGAAGTGCGTGAGTAAACTGCTTGAACGCCTCAACAGTAGTAAACACCTCGGGGATTTCGTACGCAGAAGTGGAAGGATGTGGTTTATAGAAAATACTGAGCAAAAGCACCGACAGAATAGGTCCGATACTGCAAAGCGCAACAAGACCGAAACTGTGCTCACCTGTATGCTTTTTGTTCGCCGCAAGACCTGCACCGAGCGCCATAATAAAAGGAACAGTGATAGGTCCCGTGGTAACTCCGCCCGAGTCAAAAGCAGTAGCAATAAACTCTTTCGGGGCAAAAACGGTAAGAGCTAAGATAAAAGCATAGAAAATAATAAGCAACGTTCTTAACGATAACTCTTTTTTGTTTCTGATTAAAGAAACACTTAAAAATATACCAACTCCCACCCCAACGCAGACTAAAAGCATAAGGTTAGGGATAGTCGGCACCTGTTCGGCAAGAACCTGCAAATCAGGTTCGGAAATGGTAATGAAAAATCCCAGAATAAAGCATATTACAAGCGGAATAATAAATTTTTTACTCTTGCTTAAACTTTTACCGATACCGTCACCGAGTGGCTCCATAGAAATCTGGGAACCAACGGTAAAAAAGCTCATACCTAAAATCAGTAAAACCGTTCCGAGTAAAAACATCACAAGCACACCTGCATCAAGCGGAATGCAAGTGACTGAAAGCATTAAAACTATAAGCGCTATCGGTATTACCGAGCTGAAAGATTCTTTAATTGAGGAAAAAATATGTGACATTATCCGCTACTCCTGAAAATTTCGTTCACTGAATATTATATCATATTTTTTTCTGTAAAACAACGCAAAAATAAAAAATTCACAAAATAAAATCCACCATTTGCAAAGCCTCCACCCAAAATCACATCATAGGTGCGGATATCATCCGCCCGCCTTAAAATCCGTTCGCCATACGAACACCACTCAAGGCTCCCTTGAAATCCCTCCACCAAGCTTGCGCTTGGTCCCCCTCCCTTTAGACAAGGGAGGCAGATCGGGAGCTCCGCCACAGGCGGTGAGGGGTTGTCCATTAAAATCCCGTCAGGCACCGCCTGACACCAAACCTCTTCACTATTCTCTATTACTTATTACCTCAAAAAATCCGCCCACATCGAGTGGACGGATTTTTTCTACGCTATTTTATCAAAAATCGAACTGAGATTTGCAACATTACGATTAATCTGCAATACATCGGCAGAGTTTATAATACTATCTCCCGATGTAATGTTAGTAATATTGGCAACATTAAACCTGTAATCACTGTTTTCAACAACACCAAATGCAGAAGAAAGGTTCGCAATTTTACGATTTATCTGCAAAACATCAGTACTGTTTATCTTACCATCACCTGTTACATCGCCATAGAGCCAGAGTAAAACATCCTGAGTCACATCGGCATCAGCAACCGTAATTTCATACTCGTGGGGGGCGTGCTTTGTCTTTGAAACTCTTAAAGTATAAGTTCCTGCCTCAATTTCTTCAAAGGCATATGTCCCTGTATTTCCTGTAACAGTTTTGGTATCAACAACTTCCGCACCGCTTAAAAGCTCAATGGTCACATCTTTTGTAGCATCACCAAATGCCTTGACAGAGCCCGAAACTTCCACACCACTTACAGGCATGGGAGAATTGAAATGAATATTGGCACCTGTAAGACAAGTGTTATAATCAGCTATTGTAATCGTATTCCATTTCTCTTCATCGCCAACATAATACACATCGGTAAGGGCATTACAGTTGTAAAAAGCCAATCTTCCGATACTTGTAAGACTCTCGGGGAGTGTGATTTCTGTTAATGAGGTGCAGGCATTAAAAGCTCTCTCATTTATACTTGTTACACCATCGGGAATTATTACCCCGGTTAATGATTCGCAACCAACAAAGGCATAAGCTCCGATACTTGTAACATAACCGGGAATTATACTTGTTTTACAACCTAAAACAAGTGTGTTTGTACCGGTTTCAATAATACAATTATTTTTACTGTGATACTTCGTATTCCCCTCAGCAACAGTTAATGTAGTTAATGATTTACAGTCATCGAAAGCATTAGAGTATATACTTGTTACGCCCTTTCCGATTGCAACACCGGTTAAAGAGGTGCAGCCATCAAAAGCAGAATCGTCTATGATTTTTACACTGTCGGGGATTATAATTTCTGTTAATGAGGTACAATCGGCAAAAGCCATTAATCCTATGTTTGTTACACTGTCAGGGATTGTTATTTTATTTAATGATTTACAATTATTGAAAGCTTGTGAATTTATAATTTTTACACTGTCAGGAATAGTGACATTTGTCAATGATTCACAAACAGCGAAAGTACTTGCTCCTATCTGTTCCACACCATTTTTAATCGTCACATTGGTTAATGATTCACAATTACAAAAAGGAGCAATACCTGTAGTTTTTAAACCACTTCCGATTGTAACATCGGTTAAAGATTCACAATACTGGAAAGCATTTTTTCCAAGACTTGTCACGCTGTCAGGGATTATAATTTCTGTCAACGCTGTACATTTATAGAAAGCTTTTTCTCCTATACTTTTTACACCATTTTCGATTGTAATATCGGCTAATAAATCGCATTGGTTAAAAGCATACTCCCCTATGCTATTTACATTGCCGGGAATTGTTATTTCGGTTAATGCGTCACAATTATTGAAAGCCCAATTTCCTATACTTGTTACACTGCGGGGGATTATTATTCCGGTTAATGAGTCACAATGCTGGAAAGCACAGCTTCCTATACTCGTTACAGCATCAGGGATTATTATTTCTGTTAACAATTTGCAATCACTGAAAGCCCATCCCCCTATACTTATCAGATCATTTCCGAGCGTAACATCAGTCAATGAATAGCAGTTACCAAAAGCATAATCTCCTATACTTGTTACACCATCGGAGATGATTAAAGATTTTATTGAATCTCTGCAATCATACCAGGGCGCATAAGGCTCAGAATACAAATTATAATCATACATATCCCCCGTACCACTGACAGTAAAAACCCCATCTTCATCAAGTGCCCATGTGAGATTATCACCACATTCACCCGAGGCGGTAAAGGTTGTCGCACTTACGGTAACCCCATTAAACAGGCACATTATCATAATAAGTGCTAAGGTTAAACTCAAAATCTTTTTCATAAATTTCTCCTCCAGAGTAAAATTTTGTATATCATTTTTATTTTACTCCATTAAACCAAAAAAGTCAATAAAAGCGAATTAAAACTATCAATACAAAAACAGGCGTAACGGATTTACCGTCACGCCTGTTTATGCGTTATTTTATTGTAAATATTTCGTATTCGTCCATATCGGAAACTGTAAACTCGACAAATTTATCAGAAACTTTAACATCACTGAACTTCGCGCCACGGAGTGATTTGATTTCACCCTTAACATCATCAAGAGCTATTTTAATCTTCACATCGTTAAGCTTTATGATACGGTTTAAAGGTCTTTCCATCTCGCCTGTGAAGTTGATACAGTGGAGAGCGTAGCCATTTTCAAGCTTACGAAGCACCATTTCAACAGACCCCGGAGCATCGGTAGTAACAATCGGGTCTGCCAGATATTTTACAGCGTTTTCAAAAATCACCTTGCAGTCGGGGTTTGAATAGTAGTTGTAAAACTCACCGATTGTGCCTGTAAAGTAAATTGCTTTACCCTTTCCGAAACTGTTTTCAACAATAGCTGGATACCACTTTGTCGGGTAGAAATCGTATCGGCTTGCCATTGGTTCACAGTATTCACCGTGAACTTTTCCTTTGAGCTCTGCTTTTACGGACATAAGGGTTGACTGAATGGATTTTTCACTCACGCCCCTGAACAAAGTTTCATCCCTGCTTTCAAGATAACCCGTACCGAAGTTTGAGTAATCCACAAAACCTTCAAAATTAACTATCCCCTGCAAATCAGCAAGTTTCGGTTCTTTGACGGGTTCGCCGTTTTCATCATAAAATCCCGTATCGTAAGTTGTAATGAGGTTACCGCCGTTTTTAACAAATTCGCGTATTTTCTCAGCTTCTTTGTCACTCACACAAGCACAAGTCGGCATAATAAGCAAATCGTATTTTGAAAGTTCGCCCTTCAGAACAGCAACTTCATCGATAACATCGTGCTGTATATGGCATCTTGACAGCATCTCGTAAGCTCCGTAAAACGACTTGTAATGGTCGCTGAAGAATTTACTGCCCTCTTCTTCATTCTCAATAGTCTGCCTGAAGTCGGACACCGAGATACTTGATTTATAGTAGTTCGCAGTATTCTGACTCCACATCAGAGCCACACGACTGTGAGGTTTTGTGCCAGAGAAAATCTCCTCGTTATCAAGAATAAATTTGTTAAGCTTTACAGCAGCTTTGCCGCCTGCAGTATTGATAGCATCCACTTCGCCGTGAAGCCCGTACCAGACATTCGCACCGTTTGCAAGCGACTGGGCATAGTAAAGAGTGGTTTCCTCGGGAGTATGCATACAGTAACTCCAGGGCTTGTAGTCACCCGCAATAAAGATAACGGTAGGTTTGCCCTCTGCCTGAGTTTCGATAAGCTTTGCCATAGGAGATGCGTGCCAGTTTGTGGTAGTCTTGTCAACCCACACAAATCCGCCCTCAGCACCGATAAAATCAACGAAAGGTGCTACTTCCCTTGTGTTGGAACCCGTAACATCGGAGCACAAAGCGGAGTTGTTAAGATAGATAATTGCATCGGGTTTGACACTCTTTACAATCTCACTGCACATCTTTACAAAACGCGTAACCTTGAAGATATTGTATTTCATAACTTCCTTGTCGGTTGCATCGTCCATAGATTTGCCGTACATTTCCTCAAATTCCTTCAGGCAGTGCTCGCAGCAGCATTTGCCGATAGCAAGAGGACCATCGAGGAAAATACCGTCAAGGTCGTGTTTTGCAAGGTTTTCAAGGTCTATTTTTGCTTTTTCCATATAAGGCTTGTTTACACAGACAAAAGCACCTGTTGTGTAAGCGGGAGAAATACTCCCATCTTTGTTTCTCAAAGCACATTCAGGATTTTTCTCAAGCTGTTCTTTATTAAAAAAGTGGCAATTGTAGTAAACTATCTCATAAAGACCAGACCCTTTTGCCTCTTTTAAGTATTTTGTAAGTTTCTCACCGTGTTCTTCTTCGTTATAAACTGCAGAAAACCCACTCGCATGGGTATGTAAAAGCTGTTCAATGTTATAATTGCTCTTTAAAACATAGTTTCTCAAAACATCAAAGCTGTCATCAACATAATGCTGTACAGCCGAAATTACCATAGGTTTTTCGTACCATTTTTTCATAAGATCATCTCCTTATACGCGTATTATACTACATGCAAAATAAAAATCAATACCATTTGGAAAAATTGAACGAAAATACCATAATTACCTTTAAATAGTGTCAAATTCCCCGTAATCCGAATAATATGCATTAACTATATTCCGGGAGGGATTTGTATCAGAACGCTTGACTTCTTTTTAGGGGGGAATACAAAGGACGGCTTCGTTTCCCTTTTTGACGAAATAACAAAAGACACAGAGCTTAAAAGACTTTTAATAATCAAAGGAGGCCCCGGTACAGGCAAATCAACCCTTATGAAAAAAATTGCAGAAAATGCAGAATTCTCCGAACATATCCACTGTTCATCAGACCCGTTTTCACTTGATGCAGTGATTATTCCCGAAGCAAAAATTGCAGTCCTTGACGGAACCCCGCCCCACACCGTTGAACCACGCTACCCGGGTGCCTTTGAAACGACCGTTAATATGTCCGACTGCTGGGACGAAGATATTTTGCGCAAAAACCGCGACAAGATAATCGAAACTTCAAAAAAAGTGACTTGTTACCATAACCAGTGCGTTTCACTTTTAAAAGCCGCCTCATCACTTCTTTATGATAACAGCACCCTTTTAGGTCAACAGATTAAAAATGACAAGATTAAAAAAACCGTAAAAAGTATTATTGACCGCGAAACAAGGCACATAAAAAACAAAAATGCTTTTGAGAAAAAACGCTTTATATCTGCAATTACCCCGAAAGGGTTTATCTGCTTTACCGACACTATCAAGAAATTATGCGACAGGGTTTATATTTTAAAAGACCCATATGGGGGTGTCAGTGAAGCGTTTATCAAGGAAATCCGCAAAAGCCTTCTGGAGAAAGGGTTTGGTATTTACAGCTGTATCTCGCCACTGACTTTAAACTGCGAGCATATACTTGTACCCGAACTTAAGCTTGGTTTTCTCACCTCGACCACCATTCTGCCACTTGAGAACACTGTTACTCCTTACAGAACAATGCATTATACGCGCTTTTGCAATACCGAAAACCTCAAAAAACAGCGTATGAAATTTAATTTAAAAATTGCAGGCGAACTTATAAACGAATCAGTTTACGCCATAAAAAACGCAAAGGAAACCCACGATGTACTCGAAAACTTCTACAAGGAAGCAATAGATTACGAAAAGGTAAAACAAAAAACCAAAGAAATACTCGCGTTATTAAAAACAAAAAACCCGTCGTTTTAGGCGACGGGTTTCTGCGTGATAAAACAGTCAAGCCGGTTTTCCGGCAGGCTGACAAAAGATTTAGCGCAACGATTTTCGTTGCTGTAAGTTTTACTTACATACTTAGTATACCATATACTTTTGTCGAAATTTGTCGAAATGTGTAGGAAATCAAAAATTTTTTGAAAAATTTTTATTTTTTTGCAAAAAATTCGCAAATCGGGGTATCGGGCATCACCCTGTTACCCTCGTTTGGCTTTAAATTCCTTGAAAAATGAACTCCGCGCCTTTTACAGAAAAAGCAGTTATCCCTCCTGTAAACTGTATCGCGCTTGTCCTCATAAAAATATTTACAGTCTTTGCAGTTCATCTTATTACTCTGCCCTTAGGAGGAGTTTTTGCAGTTCTTTCCTTAGAACCAATGTCAGTAAACACTGCTTCTTCCTCTTGCTTTTTAATACCTTCCCTTTCCTCGAAAGGTGCCACGATATACTTAACAATGTAAGGATAAGAGTTATAAACCTGGATAAATCCGATAGTTGAAAACGCAATAAGCCCTAAGATAAGATATCCGTACGGCAAAAGCACAAATGCAATTGCAAGCACCAAAACCGAGAAAACAAGGGACAAAATATTGGTCTTAAATCCTACAAAAGCAAAAATAAATGCGTTTTTGAGGATATGCTTAAGCTTTAAGTCAACAGTTACCACCATAAGATAAGCGTAAAATCTCATAAAGGTTACGAGTAAAATCACCATAAGCGAAATGCCCATCGGCAGGAATTTAAGCTTACTGTCAAGCCCCATATAGAAATAAAACGCATATCCTGCAAGCGCCGTAACAGGCAAATCAATAAAGAAAAGTGCCACAGACTGTAAGAAATTCTTTTTAAACGCCTGGAAAAAGTCGTACACAAGAAATGTCGAGCGTATGTCGGCATAGTTTCTTAAAACGTATACCATTCCTGCAGTCGCAGGACCAATTGTAACAATCGGAACACAGCACAAAAGGTATAAAAGATTAAGTTCCATAAGCTTCCAGAATTTTCTGAAATAAAGCTCCCAGAAGTAAAAAAAGCGGTTTTTGTTTGTTTCCCCTTTATCAACACCGGGACCTGGTTTTGAGTAATTGAATAAAGCCATATAAAGTACTTCCCCCAAATAATAATACTATTAGTATGGGGGATTTTTGGGAATTTGTCAAGTGAAAAACTTATAGAATTTTTAAATGTTTTATTAACTCTCCAAAAGCACCGCTTAAAAGAGCCGAAATAATTACAAAAACAAAAATTATTATGAATTTTTTTATGTATTTTGAGAAAATATTTCCGTCATTTTGTGATTTTCCTTTGATAAGCAGAACAAAAATCCTATTTGAAAGCCTTACCGATTCCCTTGCCGAAAGCAAAACGAGAAACCCCGAAATAATGTATGTCGGAACTAAAAGCAACAACGAAAACAAAATTCCTTTTGTCCCCATCGAAAAGTAAAGGCTCACAATCGCCGTCCCGAACCCCATACCGTTTAAAAATACGGTAAAAAATGAAAGCGTCTGCCCTATTGCCGAAAATCCGTTAAGGCATAAAAATATCACAAAAACACCGCCTGAAAATACAGAAGAAAAAAAGCATGTGGCAAAATCTTCCTCAGTCCGTGTTTTGAAAAATATTTCCGAAACCTTCCTTATAATCTCGTTGTCCTGACCTTTAGAGATGTATCCTCCATAGAAAACCCCGACAAAGAATATAAGACAAAGTGCCTTGAACAGTACACTTTTACGGGATTTGTCCACCTTTTCGGCATACTCCTCGTTAAGATATAAAACTTCATTCATAATAAAACTTCCCTTCTGTAAAGTATTTTAATTTACAGAAGATTATATGCCCCACCTCCCGTATTTATTACCAAAACGAAAGGATTGTCCATTAAAATCGTTTCGCCACGCGAACACCAACGGACAGATATGGAATCTGTCCCTACTTTGCCGTAAGGCAATTAATAAAAAAGGGACTTCGAAAACCGAAGTCCCTTTTCACTATTTCGACAACTCATACGCCCTTTTAACGCATTTGTCACAGCAATCATCAATTGCCTTTTGCAAATTGTTTTCCGATAACGCTTTCAGGCCCTCAATGGTTGTACCACCTTTTGAAGAAACCATTGTAATAAGCTCATCAATACTCTTGCCAGAATGCTCCATCATATCGGCAGCACCACGCATCGCCTGACAAAAAAGCTTCAAAGAAGTTTCCTCCCCGATACCGTTTTCAGCACCATATTTAATAAACCCTTTTGCAAATTCGTATAAAAAAGCAGGACTGCTTCCATTTACGGGAATAACTTCACATAGCTTATCGTCAGGGATTTCACAGACAACACCTGCACAGGAGAAAATCTCTTTTACAACCGAAAATTCTTCCACTGTTGTGGGGTTGACCCTCGCCATAGCGGTAGCACCCCGTCCTAACATCAAAGGGGTATTCGGCATCACGAGTACGACCTTTACATCTTCGCAAAGCGCATCCTTTATAGTTTTTGCAGTAATCCCTGCAGCGATTGAAATAAAGACTTTGCCGTTTAAATCGGCACCCTTTATCTCCTCAAACATATCTGCAAAATTCTGGGGTTTAACAGAAAAAAGGATATAATCAGCGCTTTCCACAAGCTCTTTTGCGGAGTTTTTTGCAACAAGCCCCATATCGGACAGCGCCAGAGTCTTCGCAGGGTCGATATCATATCCGAAAAAGGATATTCTCTCCCCCATTCCCTTTTTTGCACCTCTGATAATTGCAGTCGCCATATTTCCGCAACCAATTGCACCAAGTTTAATCATATTTTACTCCCCGAAAGCTTCAGCCGCTTTCATCATAATCGCACATTCAAGGCGTTTTTTCTCAAGCTCACAGCTTAATTTATGAGGTTTTAAAACACTGCCGTTAAACTGTAAGTTATTTGCGTTACAACCACCCGAGCAATAGAATTTCGCCCAGCAATTAAGGCATTCTTCCTTGCCGTAGATGTTGGCTCTTGCGAAATAATCCTTGCGCTCCAAATCAAAAGTATTATCGTAAAGTGAGCCCATCTTCCATTCTTCCATACCGACAAACTGATGACAGGGATAGATGTCCCCATCGGGAGTGATAGCAACATACTCGTTACCGCAACCACAACCGCGAAGGCGCTTAATAGCACACGGCCCCTGATCTAAATCTATCATAAAATGGAAGAAATTAAAGCCTTTTTTATTTTTCTTTGCATCTAAAAGTCTTAACGCGAGGCGTTCATATTCCTCAAAAATTTTCGGAAGATGCTCTTCTCTTAACGCGTAATCGTATTTTGGGTCAGTAACAACGGGTTCCACCGAAACCTGGTCAAATCCCAGTTCATTGAGATGGAAAACATCATCAGCAAAATCAAGGTTTTTACCCGTAAAAGTACCCCTTACATAATAATCCTTGTCGCCACGGTTATCCACAAGCTTTTTGTACTTGGGAACAATGGAATCGTAAGAACCACTACCGTCAACACGGGGTCTGAAATAGTCATTTACATCCTTTCTTCCGTCAATTGAAAGAACAACATTCGACATTTCGCGATTTATGTAGTCAATTTTATCATCGGTTAAAAGGATACCGTTTGTGGTAATGGTGAAGCGGAAGTTTTTGTTATGCTCTTTTTCCTTGCTTCTTGCGTATTCTACAACCTGTTTCACAACCTCGAAATTCATCAAAGGTTCGCCGCCGAAGAAATCAAGCTCTAAATTCTTTCTTCCCTCGGAACGCTCGATAAGAAAATCAATAGCGCGTTTGCCGGTTTCAAAATCCATAAGCTTTCTGCCGTGGCCGAAGTCACCTGTGGATGCAAAACAGTATCTGCACCTTAAATTACAGTCGTGAGCAATGTGTAAACACATAGCCTTTACAGGGGATGCCACAAGCTTGTCAGCAAACTGAACATAGTCGTCCTCGGAAAAAAGAATTCCGTTTTCATACATTTCAAAAAGCTCAGCATAAGCGTCAAGGATTTCTTCCTTTGAAAACTCTTTTTGAAGTTCTGTCACTATTTTTTCAGGACATTCCTTTGTCAAAGGAGGGGTAACAACATCAAGCAGACGATATGCCGCATCGTCAACCACCGACACTCCCCCGCTGTGAACATCCATCACTATATTAAATCCGTTAAGACGGTATTTATGTATCATAATATCAGCCTTTCAACGAAAATTAAACCCTGCTAAAAAGCAGGGTTTAAAGCAGTTTTAAAATTATTTGTTTTCTGTGTTTTCACATTTCTGGTTAGCAACTGTGCAGGAAGTTTTGCAAGCGGACTGGCAGGAAGCCTGACATTCGCCACAACCACCTTTAGCTGCAGATTTCTTAAGGTTGCATTTGTTAAGAGTTTTTACGTGTTTCATAATTCATTCTCCTATCTTTTTTGTTTTGCGTTGACCCCGAGAACTCCTCCCGTCATGGCCGACACAATAATAACGACTAATTTTATAAATCCTCCTGCTGATGGCGAAAATTCCGTAAACAAGGTCGAAAGCAATGTCAGGATAATTGCCAGGATAACGCCGAGGAAAGCGCCCATCAGAAGTCCTTTTCTTTTAAAGGTTACTGATGTTATGTATCCGCCCGCAACACTCATAATCATAACCGTCAAAGTCATAATAAGTGGCATTGACTTAAAGTGAAGTGAGAAGGCACTGACCGCCACAGCCATCAGAAGAGAAATCAGAAAAGCTGTCAAAAGTGAGGTAAGCACTCCCATTCCGAGCGAAAAAGCACAGATACTGCCTGAAGACTTAAATTTCATACCGCCACACTCCTTTTTAACAAAGATATGGCGGAAATTTTAAAATTATGCCTGAGTATCGTGAAGAGTTTCGTTGGACTGAATAGCCCAGCGTTTAATGCGGATTTTATCCCTGTCAGAACCTGTTTCGATAACAACAGTGTCTTCTCTCAAAGAAACAACACGGCCAACAATACCGCCAACTGTTGTAACTTCGTCACCAACCTGAATGTTGTTACGCATCATCTGAGCTTCCTTTTCGCGCTTCTTCTGAGGGCGGATAAGGATAAACCACATAACTACAAAAAACAAAATCATCGGCAAGAAGGAAATGAGCATTTCCATTGTACCGGGATTAGTTGTATTCATCGCAAATACCTCCAAAAATTATTTAACATATCTATTATACATCATAATTTCTCAAGTTTCAAGGGGTTTTAGGAAAATTTAGTTAATTTCCTGCAAAATATGATGCAATACCGTCAGCAGTGTACTTAGCAAAAGTTATGACATTCTCAGGCTTTTTAAGAATTGCCATTTCCTGGGAGTTTGAAACAAATCCGTATTCAACAAGCACCGATGCAAACTGTTTTTGTCTTGTAACAGCAAATTCACTGAACTTATAACCACGGTTTTTAGCACCACTGCTATTTTCCATCATAAGGTAAGCCTGATAAATGGAGGTATTTATATTCCTTGCGAGTGGCATTGAGAATGGTGTGTTGTAGTAAGTTTCAACACCTCTTGCTGATGCTGAACCCGAGTTATGATGCACCGAAATATAGATGTGAGGTTCCCAGTCGTACGCTGCCTCGCAACGCTTATAAAGGTCCTTGAAGTCCTCTTTATCAGTATCGAGCATATAAACTGTCGCACCGCGGTCCTCAAGCTCATCTCGTAAAGCCTTAGCTTTTGCAAGATTTAATGCAGATTCATAGCTTCCGTCAACGCCGATAGCACCGCTGTCTTTATTTGTACCACCGTTGTTTCCGTGACCGGGATCGATAACAATACGCGCATCGGAAAGGCGTTTTATCGGGTTATAAAAACGCAATGTAAGTGTTCCCTTGTTATACTCTGCATAAGCGCCGTAGTATTTACCTTTTTCAGAAAGTGTAAGCTCAATTACCGCCTGTTTTATGCCGCTTGATTTGGTTGTATACCAGTCAATATTCTTAAACGCCGCACCTGACGGCAATTTCACTTTTGAAACATCGATATCTCCTGTATAGTCAAGGGTAATCAGAACCTTGTCCGGTTTATAAGTTGAAACCGAGTTACCACTTGTGTAGGTGAAAGGCTGTGCCTCGATATTAAAAGGAACATTCCAGTCGTTTTCGATTTCAACATAAGTCATTTCATCATCAGCAGAAATGCTTATGCCCGAAACAGTATTGTCCTCAATAGTTGCACTGTTTGAAACAACCTTAACATCCTCTTTTAACACTTTTCTGCCCGACTGAAGCTCGTAGGTCGTGTCATTTGTACTCTTGATAAAATCCACAGTACCCTCAGGGAGGTTGTAGTAGTAAGGTGCCGCATAGTCTTCACCCTTGTCCTCTGTTTTGAAGACATCGATATACTTTTCTATAACCTCAACCTTGGCACCGGTTATCGCTTCAACACTTGTATCGGACGAATCCGCTTCAATGTTAATCGGAGTTTTCATACCACGAAGCCCTGCTGTGCGCTTTGTTTCGGTCTGACCGTTAAGTTTTCCCGTAAATTCAATAGCACCTAAATCCTCGCCATCGTATACAGCAGAAAAAGTGTGTGTACCCTCAAACCAGTAAAGTGAACCCTGCTTTTCGGTAGTACGCTTGAGTGTGATAGTCTTCCCGTCAATTTTAGCCGAAACCGTAGCGGAATAATCGGAAAGTGCCCTGAGTTTTAAGGTTTTCCCTTTGTATACCGAGGTGATACCTTTAGGCTCGATTGCACTGAGTATCTGTTTTTTTACGCCCGAATTTGCCGCTGTTGCAGTCACAGTACCGAAAGTAAGTACGAGCAATGTAACCACCACAAACAGCTTAAATACTTTTTTAAACATCCTGTTCTCCTTTAAATTTTAATATCTCGCGGCTCTTTGTTTTCAAAAAACGAGCCGTAGCGGAAGTAAACGACTCCGCTTACATTTTCATATTCTTTCGCTTTCTCTTTCTGTCGCAAAAGAATATCATCGTTTTCTATCCATTCATTCTGTCCTTTTCCCGCATATTTATCAGAGTTTCCCATCTTGTAAGCCGCAAGTCCCGCAAGCACTTTAACCTCTGATGCACTGCACCATTCACAGAGTGCTTTTTCAAAACTCAAAGACTCGTTTTCAAACCCATAATAAAGCTGCGGAATTATATAGTCACAGTAACCATACTGCGAACACCATTTTTTTGAATCACTGTAAATCACAGAGTGATTGTAATACATATTCCCCGTGGGACTTATGCTGAAAACACTTCCCTTTTCCTTTGTGGTATCGTAAAGAGTTTTAACCATTCTGTCGGTATTTTCACGCCTTTTATCGGCATCGGAATTATCCGTTTCAAACGGGAGATTTGCAGGATAAAAATAATCGTCTATATGTATCCCGTCAACCTCATAATTGTCAAGGATTTCTAAAACTCCGTTTTTAATAAGGTCTATTACCTCTTGTTTTCCGGGGTTTAAGTAAATTCTGTCGTTATACTCAATAACACAGTCACTTTTCCCGTCATACCACTGTTTTACAGCATATTTTCCGGGAACCGATGAAATTTCTTCCATAGTCATACAGCGCATCGGGTTTATCCACGCGTGGAAAGAAAGGTTTAGTTTTTTGGCTTCACGCACCATAATTTCAAGCGGGTCGTAATCCCCTTTACAGTAATCCGATAAAGGGAAAAACTCAGACGGATAAAAGCTGTCGCCAAACGGCCTTAAATGCACAAAAAGTGTATTAACTCCAAGACTTTTGCAGTTTTCAAACATTGTCCCGATTTCTGTTTCAAACTCTTTTGCGCTCTCGCATTTCAAAGCAGTCGTAAGGTCAAGATAAGAAATCCACATCCCTGTTATTTCATCAGGATTTTTTGTGTCAGGACACAGCTCACACCCTGAAAAAATCAAAACCGACAAAACTAAAGAAATAATTTTAATAATCATAGCATTTCCCTCCGCAAAATGATATGCGAAAAGAAATACATCTATTCTATTATAAAGATTTTTCGACCAAAAATCAACCTTTTCTATAAATTACCTGTTAATTTTACAAAATATTTAAAATTCCAACGCCTGACACAAAACGGACAGATATGGAATCTGTCCTTACTTTGCCAGCGGTAAACGGCGGTCGAACTACACGCCCTACGAATTTCTGCCCCATCGGAACTCATAAATGCGTTCCCTACAAGCCTTCCCTGTGTAAGGGAAGGTGGCAGGCGAATGCCTGACGGAAGGGTTGTCCATTCAAATCCGTTCGGCATGTGAACACCTCTCGAGCCTCCCTTGAAATCCCTCCACCAAGCTTGCGCTTGGTCCCCCTCCCTTTAGACAAGGGAGGCAGATCGGAAGCTCCGCCACAGGCGGATTTCATAGAAAAAAGCGTCCGCTTCACGCGAACGCTTTTTTCTATGCTATTTTATCAAAAACTGATGTAAGATTTGCAACCTTGCGATTAATCTGCAAAGTATCAGCCGCATTGATAAGAGTATCATTCAATGCAATATTAGTAACATTCGCAACTTTCAACCTGTAATCCGTATCTGTTGCCATGTTAAACGCAGAAGACATATTGGCAACCCTGCGGTTTATCTGCAATGTATCGGCACCATTCACAGAACCATCTGTATTCACATCACCGTAAAGCCAGATTGTTACATCCTGAGTCACATCAGTTTCATCAACTGTAACCTCGTACTCGCGTGTAGCGTGCTTGGTTTTCGAAACTCTTACAGTATATGTACCGCCTGCAGGCTTTTCAAAAGCATAAGTACCCGAGTTTCCTGTGACAGTTCTGGTGTCAACCACTTCTTCACCACTGAGAAGTTCAACAGTTACATCTTTTGAAGCATCACCATAGGCTTTGATATTTCCGGAAATACTATAAGTGTACCCACCGATAATCGGAGGAGTATATAAATCTCCGAATTTTGCTGTTAACTTAGTATTTTCTTTAATTATAAAACCATAATTTTCATCCTCAGATACTAAATTACCTGCGGCATCATACCAACCTGTAAAATCATATCCATCATCCGGTGTAGCCATAACAACAACATAATCACCGCTTGTTGCAGCTTCAACGCCACGCGCACTACCATTACCGACACAGGTTACATTAACGCTTAATGATTTCAACTGACTTCCGCTGATAGACTCATCATAAGGTATAACTTCCTTAATTGCATTTTGTCCGGTGGTATATAAAGCATAGCTGTTTTCCGACACCTCATATCCACTTTCAACATAAGCATCGAAAACCTGACCCTCGTATAAGGATATATCATTAAAGTTTATTTTTCTGACCATTTCGCCCTGATCGAATTCAGATACCGAATAGGTCATTGTACCGCTGTCATTAGCAGTAAGCTTGACTTTGAACTCGCGGTCAGCAGGAACAATGATATACTTCGCATCGTCAAATACCGTTGCAACCGCACCAATAGCGTTGAAAACAACTTCATTGTCAACTATCTGTACAAGCAACTCATCTTCAAGCGAATATAAAGAGACATTTACAGGGCACTTAATTTCAATAACCTTAGTTGAAGAAACAAAGGGTGAAAGTGAGGCTATAGCTTCACTTAAAGAACCATGACAACGAAGGTTAGCATATGATTGTTTTTCACATTCAAGGTCCCAGTTTATCTGTACAACAGTTTTGTCGTGGTCTGTAAATATCCTTTCAATAAGAGAATATGCTTTGATTTCATTTACCTTTTGAAGACGTGTGATAGATTGTGTCTGAATTATCTTGAATAATTCAAACATTCTCTCATAATATTCGATATTCTCTTCTGTAGGATTACTTCTTAAAATACTTTCACAAATCTCTAAAGCCTGACCGGCATACTGAGCCAACTCACCTAATATTACAACCTTTTTCATTTCCGAAGCCTTGTCGGAACTGTCACAAAGAAGGTCGCTGACCACTTTACCTGCAGACCAACCCGCCAGTGCACCACCTACACCCTGGGTAACAGGGCATGTAGCAACAGTCATAGAAGCGCCGTTATACATAAAAGAAATTGATCCAATTGACTGCCATAAAATTGATCCTATTTGTGCACTGAACAGACCTTTGTAAATATCCCAACACGCTTCCGCTGTGCTTTGTAAAGCAATTTCTACCTTTGAAGCAATTTCGCCAAAATCTGTTTCTGTCAAAACATATCTTTCAAGTGCAGACTTTAATCTCTGACTGGCAGAACCGTCATTATATACTCTGTTAAGAACTATTAAAACTGCTTGTTTGCTGGTATGGTCCGCATCACAATATGCATTCAGAACAGAAGTATAATTTATACCCTTAACAATATCGTTTGCAATATTTACCCCTGTGGTTGCAAAATTCCAAGCCTGCCCCCCTTTATCTGCAAGGGCAAAAGCATTATCTATTTTATCTTGTACCGATCGTGAATTAACCATCTTCATACTTATATGTGTATATAAGTCTCCATCAGCATAATCAAAGAGTGATAATGATTCCATAGTCTTATATTTACTTGATTTCCACAGTTTTTCTATTGCATTGGGCTTGATTTTAAGGTCTTTGTCAAAGTATTCATCCTTTGCCATTTTGTCAACAACATCTATGATGCCGCTTGTAAAATCCTGAATTTCGGAACATGCTTCCCAAGTTGAGGTAAGTACAGATTCATAGGTTTGAGAAAAGTTTTTAAATAACAAAGCCATACCAAACTCTTGATAGCGTTCTGCACCTAAAAATTCAGAAAGCACATCCGCAATAACAAGATCATAAGGATTATTAAAGCCAAGCAAGTTATCAATGGAAACGAAATTAAACACTGCATTGTTCCAGCCATAGTCC
This sequence comes from Fumia sp., assembly GCA_045615345.1. Lineage (GTDB taxonomy): Bacteria > Bacillota > Clostridia > Oscillospirales > Ruminococcaceae > Fumia. The sequence continues at coordinate 58,588 of JAZLER010000013.1, forward strand.
CAGGTATCCTTAACAGCATTTGCATACACTACCGCATCGTTATTTTTTAACTCTTTATATGTAGCGTTGTTGTTAATGAAATCAAGATGGCTGTCAACAATATCAGGATAATTTTCTACAGAAAAACTTACTGTTTCTGTGTGCGGTTCTGAAAGCTCCTTGGCAGTAATTGTCAATGTAACATTAAAAGTTTTCTTGGTTTCAAATGTGTTATTGTTTACATTATACGGATAAAGCAATAACAAATCCGCCAGGGATTCATTGATTTTAAGCTCCTCCATCATCGACTCATATGTGTTCTGATAAAAAGTTTTATCAAAAGACATATTACTTCCCGAAACAGTAGCGTGAATTTTTACATCGTGAAGTGAGGTCTTTCCTTCGTCATTTGAATAGTCAAGACTATATATAGGCTTATTGGTTAAGCCTACAAAAATTTCGGGAGTTGTGGTCATATCGTTGTTGTTGCTTAAAAATGTTTTGCTGTAATATAAATATTCGGGGCTGTATTCTGTGGTTAATTCTATAACATTATTTTTCTTTACAACAACACCGGCTGAAATACTTGTACCATCAGGAAGAGTCGCTGTAATAGTGGTTTCCCCTTTCTTCTTGGCTGCCACTTTCAAGCTATAATAGCCTTCTGTTCCGGCTCCGACAACACCGTTGATTTCAATTATTTCTTCATCAAGGCTTTCAAATACAATATCATCGGTAGTATATTCATTATGAATGAATTTAAGGTTTTTGTCACCAAAAACAATATCCTCCGTATTACTCAATCCCGTATTTCCTGAAAAGCTATAAAAATTACCATCTTTTGCATTGAAAGCAAATTTCTTGCTGACAACAACTCCTGCATAAATGCTTTTACCATTGGGAAGAGTAGCGGTAATAGTAGTTCTGCCTGTCTTTTTGGCATCTACTTTCAAACAATAATTACCTTCTGTTCCTGTTGCAGAAACACCGGTAATTGTAATTATGCTTTCGTCCAGGCTCCTAAATAGAATATCGTTTACGGTATATTCATCATGAGTAAAACTAAGGTTACTGTCACCGAATACAATATTCGATGTATTGCTCAGTTGTGTCTCATCCAAAAAAGTATAAAAATTACCGTCTTTAGTGTTGAATGAGAATTTATTTTTCGATGAATTGAAATGAATTGTAGCGTTTGTAAAATATTTATTATTGCTTCCAACATAAATATTATACCATTGTTCTCTAGTACCGGTATAATACACATCAACAAGAGAACCATAGTCCCACCCACTAAAAGCAGACTTGTCTATTCTTGTAACACTATCAGGAATTTCAACTGCGGTAAGAGAGCTACACTCCCAAAAAGCAAACTCACCTATCCATGTAACACTTTTAGGAATCACAATTGACACAAGCGAGTGACACTGCTCAAAGGCATGCGCAGATATACTTGTAACATAATTGGGAATCGCACTATTATTACAACCTAATTTCAATGAATTACTCTTAGTATAGATAATACAATTACCATTGCTATGAAATTTCTCATTGTCACTTGATACAATAATTTCTTCAAGATATTTACAACCGACAAATGGGTTGTCATATATATATTTCACGCTACTTGGAATCATAATGGAAGTAATAGAGGTACCGGCGAAAGCGCGACCATATATACTTTCAACACTATCTGGAATTTCAATCGAAGTGAGAGATTTGCAACCACTAAAAGTATTAAGACCTATATATGTAACACTGTTAGAAATTTCAATCGAAGTAAGAGAGTAACAATATTCAAAGGTATAACTTTCTAGACGTGTAATACCATTAGGAATTTTAATTTTGGTAAGAGAGAGACAATTCATAAAAGCTCCACCATCTATACTTGTTACACTATTTGGAATATCTATTGACAAAAGATGCGTACAACCTTGAAAAGCATTATAGCCTATATCTATAACGCCATTGGGAATTTTGATTGAAATAAGAGAGCTACAATTATTAAATGCATATGAATATATTAATTTAATATAATTAGGAATGATACTATTTTTACATCCTAAAACAACCCCGCTAGTCTCAGTATGGATAATACAATTGCCTTCACTGTGAAAAACTGTATTACCATTATCTACAACTATATTTTCCAGTTCACGGCAATCTAAAAAAGCATAATTATCTATACTTGTAACACCACTATCAATGTACAATTCTTTTATACTCTTTCTGTATGTATACCAAGGAACCGAATCGTACCGAGCAAAGTCTTCCATTTCACCAGTGCCACTAATTGTCAAAACTCCATCATAATCAAGTATCCATGTAAGATTCTCACCACAATTACCCGAAGCAATGACATTACATAATTCTCCCGAATAATTGTAATTGATAATAGCATTATTTAGAGTAGAATTGTTGCTAGAAATCGAAATGGCATTCCATTTTTCTTTAGTACCATAATAATATACTTCAGCAAGAGCCTCACACCCTTTGAAAGCACCAACCCCAATGATTCTCACACTACTAGGAATAATAATATCAGTCAGAGCATCACAATTGGAAAAGGCATTACTGCTTATATATGTTATACTATCGCTTAATTCTACACGGCGCAGAAAATCGCAGTTCGTAAAAGCTCCTATTCCTATACTAGTAACACTATCTGGTATTTTAATAGAAACAGAAATTTGGCAATATGCAAAAGCATAATTAGCTATACTTGTCACATAGTTTGGAATTATACTATTTTTGCATCCAACTATGAGTTTATTCGTATTTATTTCAATAATACAATTTCCTTCACTGCGATATATTTTATTTCCTTTAACCACAGTGATTATTTCAAGTGAATCACATGAAGAAAAAGCGCGTTCCCCTATATAAGTAACAGTCTTGGGGATTTCTACAGATAATAAAAAATCACAACCATAAAAAGCATATTTTCCTATATTCACCATACCCTCAGATATTTTAACTTGTAAAAGAGACTCGCAACACTCAAAAGAAGACTCACCTATGCTTATAACACTATTTGGAATTTTGATTGAGCGAAGAGATATAAATTCATAGAAAGCCCTGTTTCCTATACTCGTTACACCATCTTTGATATCAACAGATTTAACAGTATTTCTGTAATTATACCAAGGTACAGATGAATAATATGCATAATTAGTCATCTCCCCTGTACCACTGATAGTCAGCAGTCCATCTTCATCAAGTGTCCAGGTAAGATTATCACCGCAAGTACCCGATGCTACGATATCTCCGCTGAGTAACATTATTGTTTCTTCCGATGTTTCCACGGAATTTTCTTCGGAGTTTTCAATAATAATTTCCTCAGAAGCTTCTTCGGACAGTTCAACCGAAAGTTCAGATGACTCTTCTGAAAACTCTGATGGTTCCTCTATAATATCCTCAGAGATTTCTTCATAAACCATTGTTTCTTCTAAAGAAACGCTCGTCTCCTCAGCAAGAGCAGATAAACTGACTCCGTTGAAAATACTGATTGTCATGATAAATGCTAAAACCAAACTCAGAATCTTTTTCATATTTACTCCTCCAAAACAGAATTTTATATACCTTTTTAATTTTACTCCATTAAACCAAAAAAGTCAATAAACCTGAATTAATTTTATATTTAAACTAATTAATGTCACACCTCATCCGCTTCACTTCGTTCAGCACCTTCTCCCACTGGAGAAGGCTATTTGAAATCCGTTCGCCACGCCCTACGAATTTCTGCCCCATCGGAACTCATAAATGCGTTCCCTACAAGCCTTCCCTGTGTAAGGGAAGGTGGCAGGCGAATGCCTGACGGAAGGGTTGTCCATTCAAATCCGTTCGCCACGCGAACACCTCTCGAGCCTCCCTTGAAATCCCTCCACCAAGCTTGCGCTTGGTCCCCCTCCCTTTAGACAAGGGAGGCAGATCGGAAGCTCCACCACAGGCGGATTTCATTAAAAAAACACCCCGAAGGGTGCTTTTTTTACTCTACTTCAATATTAACAGTATATTCACCGACTTTAATCTTAAATGTCTGGCCTTTTTTGAGGAGCATCTGTGCCATCTCGGCGCCGTTTACGCTCATAGTGAGGGTTTTATCGGTTGTTAAAACGGGTTTAAAGGAATCCTTGGTGTTGATGGTAACACTTTCCACTTCTTCTGTATCTTCGTTCCTTTCCTTGCCTGCAAGGGGGTTGAAATCAAGGTTTGAGAACTTCTCAGGTTCTTTTTCGGTAAGGAAGCTCTGGGGCTTGGGAGTTTCTGCCATATACTGCGCTGTCACATCGACAAAGTTTTCATCGTTATCATCAGGAAGTACAGGTAAACTTAACACCCTTGATTTTTCTTTTTTGCTGACCAAAGCCGCAATTATAAGCAAAATAAGTTCTAAGAAAAGAAGTGCCGCAAAAGGTATTGCTATGAGCATTACAAGTCCGTCAAAATCGTTTGCAAAATCAATTACATAACCTGCAAAAGGTACTGCAAAACTCACCTTGCCGAAAATATCGGTTGTGCCCAGTAACAAAGTTTCGGTGTCGGCATCGCCTTTTAATGAATAAGCGAATGCACCGTCAGTATACTCAGCAGAAACGAGTCTTTTAACGGGATAATGTCCGTCCTGCTCGTGGAGCATTAAAATATCGTCAACATAGAAAAAGCTTGTTTCTCCTGTGGGAGCATAAAAAACCGCACTGCCCTTTGAAATCTGCGGTTCCATCGAAGAATCGCCCACAGATGCCACATTGTAGCCAAAAAGCTCGGGTAACATATCTTTTTGTCTGTCGCTGTAAACTTTAAGCCCGAAAGCTGATACAGCCCCGATTATAAGGAAAAATACAATAAAAATTATAAGCGCCCAGATTCTTAAAGCGCGTGCTTTAGATTTTTTTGACATAACAAAAACTCCTGTCGAAAATATAAATATATATAGTTATTATCCTATATTTTGTCGTCAATGTCAATAGAATTGCAAAAATAAAACCGACTCATAAAGCCGGTTTTAAATCTAAAACTTAAAATATTCCTTTGCATTTTTATAACACCAGTCTTCAAACGCTTTTAATATAGCTTTATAATTATTCGGTAATTCTCCATCAAGGAAACAGTCAATCATATAATCACACTCGTCACAACAGCATTCAATTAAATCACCTTTTTCATCATAACACTCTCCGTTAAACGGACAATCCTCCCCGTAATTTCCGGGTACAAAATCCATATTATCTGTTTTTACAGTTTTCATTATTACTCTCCTTATCTTAATATGTTTACATTATATAATGCATTAGTCTATATGTAAAGAGCAAAAATAAGATATTATCTCATTAAAATATGATATATGGAGAGATATCTTATGATTAAATTAAATGTCTTGAAATTACTCGAAAAGAATAATAAAACCAAATACTGGTTATACAAACAACTTGGTATGAGTTATCAGAATTTCAATAAGATGGTAAATAATGAAACCAAATCCATTCGCTATGAAAACATTGAAACCATCTGTCTTTTACTCAACTGCACACCTAATGACCTTTTTGAAATTACAGAAGATTAGCAGAAACGGCTGAAGTCACTTTGACTTCAGCCGTTTTTTATTAAAACTTAAAATATTCCTTTGCATTATAGTAGCAAATTCCCTCAACGATTTCCTTCAGGGCGTCAAAGTCCTTGGGGTATTCTCCGTTTTCAACCCATTCGCCTAAAAGGTTACAGAGTATTCTCCTGAAATACTCGTGTCTTGTGTAAGAAACAAAGCTTCTTGAGTCTGTGAGCATTCCGATAAAATTACCTAAAGTACCGAGGTTACCAAGAGCCTTAAGCTGAGATTCCATACCGTCCTTGTTATCGTTAAACCACCAGCCTGAGCCAAACTGAATTTTGCTTTTAGCTTCTACTCCCTGGAAGTTTCCGAGCATCGTACCCAAAACGTAATTATCCTTCGGATTTAAGGTATAAAGGATAGTTTTAGGCAATGCATTTTCCTTTTCAAGGGTGTTAAGAAGCTTTGAAAGTGGTCTTGCAACCTCGAAATCGTTAACCGAGTCAAAGCCTGTATCGGGGCCTAACTTTTCAAACATCTTTGAGTTGTTGTTTCGAAGCGCACCGATATGAAGCTGCATAGTCCAGCCCCTTTTAGCATACTCCTCACCTAAAAACACAAGCTTTTCTATAATATCGTCATTGAACTCGTCAACGGCGTGGTCGGAAAGACGGCAACCCATCTCGTGGAAATAGTCCATTCTTTCTGTGATATCGGGTTTGATTTCTTTCAGATCAGGACGGAAAGTCGGCAAAACCTTCACTTCAAATCCCTGCAACGCCTTGTGATACTCAAGATTATCGTAGGGGTTATCGGTAGTGCAGATAGTTTCAACATTTGATTTTCTTATAAGATTTTTTGCAGAAAAGTCGTCACTTTCAAGGCATTTGTTCACCTTGTCCCAGATAACCTTTGCATTCTTTTCGTTTAAAACAAGGTCGATACCGAAATATCTTTTAAGTTCAAGATGTGTCCAGTGGTAGATAGGGTTACCGATAAGTTTCGGCATCGTTTTTGCAAATGCCATCCACTTACTGAACTCGTCCTTATCCCCTGTTATGTACTCCTCAGGGATACCGTTTGAACGCATCTGCCGCCATTTGTAATGGTCACCGCCGAGGAACAAATCATAAGCTGATTTAAACTTATAATCCTCTGCTATCATCTTTGGAGAGAGGTGGCAGTGGTAGTCAATAATCGGCAAATCTTTGGCAAACTCATAAAGCTTTTTCGCCGTCTTGGTTCTGAGTAAAAAGTTTTCGTTGATAAATCCCATTATAATATCACTCCGTCTTTAAAAATCGAGATTTCCCTGAAAGAGTTAACCTCGTTTTTAGTTTCTTCCCCTGAAGCCACCTTTAAGACATAACTCAAAAGCTCATCGGAAAGAGTATCAATGCTCACGCCCTCTGCAATGGGTGAAGCATCAAAATCAATCCAGTTTTTCTTCCTGTCCGCAAGAGTTTTGTTGGTCGAAATCTTAACAGTGGGAACAGGTGCGCCAAGGGGTGTCCCCCTGCCTGTTGTAAACAGTATAATATGAACCCCTGCCGCTGTCAAGTTTGTTACAGCCACCATATCGTTACCCGGTCCGTTCAAAAGGAAAAGCCCGTTATCATTCAGGGTGTCACCATAGTCAAGCACACCCGATATATCGGAAAATCCGCCTTTTTGGATACAGCCGAGGCTTTTTTCCTCTAAAGTGGTTATTCCGCCTTCTTTGTTACCGGGGGACGGATTTTCATAAATTACCTGGTTATGAGTTTCATAATAATCCTTGAAATTATTAATAAGGGAAACTGTTTTGTCAAAGATTTCCTTTGTTTTGCATCTTTCCATCAGAAATTCTTCGGCACCGAACATCTCGGGAACTTCTGTAAGTACCGTAGTTCCTCCCGATGCCACAACCTTGTCGGAAAAAGCTCCAACTAAAGGATTGGCTGTAATTCCGCTGAAGCCGTCACTACCACCGCATTTAAGCCCGATTTTAAGCTTTCTGATACTCACTTTTTCGCGTTTGAATGTACTTGCATACTCAAAAAGCTCGTTGATAAGTTTTATACCTTCTTCAATTTCATCGTCATAATCCTGACAGTTTAAAAACTTAACTCTATTTTCGTTGTATTCACCAAGTACTTCCTTGAACACCCCGATGTTGTTATTTTCACAACCAAGCCCTAAAACAAGCACACCACCTGCATTGGGGTGATTTACAAGTCCTTTTAAAACAAGCTGTGTAATCTTTTGGTCATCGCCAAGCTGTGAGCAACCAAACGGATGCGGAAAACTGTAAGCACCCGTGCGTTTTGCCAGGGTTTCAGCAACCTTATTGACACAGCCAACCAGAGGCACAATCCAGACTTCGTTCCTGATACCGACATCGCCGTTTTCCCTCACATATCCATCAAAGAAAAGCTCCGAAGTAACAGGCTTTATATCGTGGTTTACATAGTTATATGTATACTCTTTTTTCCCTGAAAGGTTGGTTTTTAAGTTATGAGTATGGATATGCTCGTCTTTTCCTATGTCGCAGAGAGCACTGCCAATAGGAGCGCCGTATTTTATTACCTGCTCCCCTTTTTTGATATCGCGTCTTGCATATTTGTGACCGTTTTCAAGGTTAATATACACATTGTCACGATTATTTATAATCATAAGCCTTCTTTACCTCATCATATAAAAAACTCAAATCCGTATCCCAGAAATCAGTGTTTGAAAGAATTTCCTTCAAAGATTTTTCTTTGATAAACTCAATAACATTTTTATCATCTGTGGGAGTACCCGTCTTATAAAACTCAATGAGCCTTGCAAGCGAAAAAACAAGGTTCTGAGGTGTTTTATCAAACCTTCTGATATACTCAAGTATTGACGGCAAAACCCTTACCTTGAATTTACTTACGGAGTTTAACGAAATTGATACACAAAGGTGCTTTATGAAAGGGTTTTTAAACCTTAAAAAAACATCGTCAGCGTAAGACAAAAGCTCATCATAAGGCAAATCAAGAGTCGGTATAATCTCGTCATAAACGCATTTTCTCACAAACTCCGAAAGGCGCTTATCATCCATACAATCCCCTACCGTCTTAACATCAAGAAGCATCGCGTACGGAATCATTGACGTGTGCGCCCCGTTTAAGATACGCACCTTTCTTGTCCTGTACCGTTCAAGATTGTCAGTAAAAATAATGTTAAGCCCAGTCTTGTCAAGGGGGATTTCCTCAAGGACAGCTTTTGGTCCCTCTATCACCCAGAGGTGGAAAAGCTCACTCGTATCAAGCATCATATCGGTGGATTTTAACGGCAAGTCCTCATCTTTGGGATACCCCGTAACAATCCTGTCAACAAGAGTGTTACAGAAAATGTTTTCATTCAAAACCCACTCTTTAAACTTCTCACCCAGGTCCCATAACTCTGCGTATTTCAGGATAATTTCCCTTAATTTCTCACCATTTTTGTCGATAAGTTCACAGGGCAAGAAGATAAACCCGGGTAAATTCGCCATAAATCGTCTGTAAAGCAAAATTGTTACCTTACCGGGGAAAGAAGATGGTGGCTCATCAAAAAGTGAATCCTTTTCATTAAAGGCTATCCCTGCCTCGGTTGTGTTGGAAACTATAAACCTCAAATTGGGATTTTCAGCAAGTGAAAGATAACTCTTAAAATCCGCATAAGGGTTGATACAACGGCTTATAACATTGATTTTCTTTTCCTCTGTCACAGCCTTGCCGTCTTTCAGGCCACGCATAATATGGGTGTATTCGCACCCTTGCGCCATAAGCTTATCGCAAAGTCCCTCTTTTATCGGCTGCACCACCACAACCGACCCATTAAAATCGGTTTTTTCGTTTGTAATCTCAAAAATCCAGTCGGCAAAACCTCTTAAAAATCCGCCTTCACCGAATTGTATTATCTTTTCTCTCATCTTAACATTTCCTTAATCACAGGCCAAGCATCATCGGGATAGAATTGATGTCCGCCGTCACCAATAATAAGCTTTACATTATCTTTTTTATAAACATTCTTTATAATCTCAAAGCTTTCCTTAACGCCGTCAATCGGGAAAATTCCGTCCTTGTCGCCACAAACAACAATTAAGTTTCTCGGTGCAATAAGACAACCGATGTCCCCCATATCAAAGTACCTCTTGACAGACGGCACATAGTTGCAGTCGCAATGTCCCATAGCGATAATCGAAGCTTCGTAAGTACATACTGAGCATGAAGGCACTGAAAGAGAAATTCTCTTTTCAATAGCAGAAGCATAGAATGTCGCAGTGCCGCCACCCGAGTTACCAAGACAGGCGATTCTGTCAACATCAACCGAGTCAGCAAAATACTTTTCTAAAACATCAATAAGTCGCATAATATCCCATACGCGCTCACCGATAGCACATCTGCCCATCAAAAGTGTGGGGTCAGTTTTGCTGAAATAGTCGATACATTCTGCATTTCCCTTTTCGTCCTGACCTGCACTTCCCATATACCTCTGTTCAAGTGTAACACTACAGTATCCAAGCTTTACCGCCTGAACGGCAAAATCCCTGCCACCTGCAATGGATTTGTCATCCCCATTAAACTTAGCCTCACCGAGTGAAATATGCATACCTGTTGAATGCCCCTGAAGACAAATCACAGCAGGTACAGTACCTTTGATGTTTTTCGGACGAAGGAAAGACCCTCTTGCATAGTAGCCTTCCTCAGTCTGGAATTCAAAGTCAAACTGAGTATAATCACCTTTATCTTTTGTTTCGGTAACAGAAAAATCGTCATCGCATTTCTCGAAAAGGTCAAGACCTAAAAGCTCCCAGAGTTTTGCATAGGCTTCTTTCTGCCACGCGTTAAAATCTCCGCCTTTAAATCTCAAAGAAGGCTCTTTTTTAACGACAACGTCTCTCATATACTCGTAAGAATTATAAAATTTCATTTTAGATTTCCTCCAGTTTGCTCAAATCGTAATCTTTTAAGTATTCTTTTGTATTAAGCACCATTTCTTTGAAAAGCTTTTTCGCATCGTCAAGAGAACAGGTAACCAGCGGGTCATTAATAAATACCGAGAAAATCTTATTTATATCACGCTCGGCAATTGCTTTGGACAAAAGCTCCTGCTGACCCGAAATTCTCGAAACGAGAGGATAAATTTCAGTGGGGATTTCCCCTGCCATAACGGGAGTTAAACTACCGTCCCTGAACACTGCATTTGTTTCAACAACTGCACCCAAAGGAAGATTAGGAATCTGTCCCACATTGGGTATATTAACATTGGTAACAAGCTCCGAAAGGCCAAGAATTGCCCTTATCTGTGCAATTCCCTCTTCACCTGTTTCGAGAATTTTAACCGCTTCTTCACCTTTTTTAAGGCGTTCACTTTTTTCAAGGCGTTCTTTGTAGTCACGCACCCTATGAGTAACGGGAGTAAGTGCAAACCCCCATCTTTTTACATTTTCGGGATTTCCTAAGTACCATTCGCCCTCGCAGAACTCAGCCAGATGCCTGTCCCCTGCGGCAGCGATATAACCAAACCGGTTGAAAAGGTCAAGTTTCACCATCTCACCCGACTCAAAGGCTTTGTTCATCCAGTTATCGTCAAGCTGTTCCGAGTGACCGCACTTTGCATATTTTTTTGCAAATTCGCGATACACAGGGAAAAGGTCCATATTCTTGTATTTTGCCTCGGTAAGCCAGGTGAAATGGTTCACAGAAACGGGATTAACTCTTATCTCACTTCGGTCAACGCCTTTGATACCGCAGATATCTTCCAGTGCACGGACTAAAACTTTCTGTGTACCGAACACCTCGTGACAACAACCAAAAGCCCTGATTTCAGGGAAAACCCTATAAAGGGTCTTTACGCACAAAGTCATAGGATTTGTGTAGTTTATAACCCATGCATCGGGAGAATACTTCTTGATGTTTTCGCCGATCTCCTCAAACATTGGTATTGTTCTCATAGCGCGTACCACACCACCCGGACCCGTTGTATCGCCAACCGACTGATAAATTCCGTATTTCTCGGGAGTATGTACATCAGAGCTCATCTCTTCTAAAGTACCCGGCAAAATTGATATGATAACAAACTGAGCACCACAAAGGGCATCTTCAATTTTCTCCACAGCGTGGTAGTTCCATTTTGATTTTGCACCCTCGCAGGAGTTGAACTTATTGCCAATAATCTCATTACTCTTCGATGCCTCGAAATCTATATCATAAAGATATACATCACCCGATACATCTTCGCATGCGGCAAGGTCACTCATAAGACCCCACGCCCAACCTTTTGAGCCACCGCCGATATATGCAATTTTTACCTCTTCGGCTTTACAATTATTATATTTCATGAAAATCACCTCATCTTAATTATACAGAAAAATAATCTCTTTTTCCATAAAAATTTACCGAATATAATGAAAAAACACGAAAATATTATTGCATTCAAAACAGAATTATGTTATTTTAAAATAAAGGAGTTGATAAAATGTTTTTTGAACGCGCAAAAAGCAGTAAAATATTTTCTATGCACTCTCCTCATATTCATAATGAACACGAGCTTTATTTTCTTGTAAACGGCTCTACCAAATACTTTGTCGGAAACGAAATCTTTATGCTTGAGTCAGGCGATTTTATCTTTATTCCGAAAGGTACTTTTCACCAGACATCTTATGACCTTAATTCAAAAACCGAGCGTTTTCTTTTCTCTTTTGATGACAGTGATTTAGACCTGAGAATGGCACCTGTTTTAGAAACACTCTCAAACGAAAAAAAGATAACCGTAACTCCTGAAAAGCTCTACAAATTAGAAAGGCTTGTAAACATCATCGAGGGCGAGGAGTCAAAAAACGCTCCCCACTCAGAGCTTATGAAAAAAATCCTTCTGGAAGAAATTCTCCTGCTACTTTTAAGGTACAGAAAAGTTGCCGATAAAACCCTTTCGGAAAGCCATATAATGATACAGAACATCGCAAAATTTATAACCGAAAATATAAAGGAAGACCTTTCACTTTTAACCCTTTCGAAGATTTTTTCAATAAGTCCCAACTACCTCTCAAAGCAGTTTAAAAACTGTACCGGTATAGGGCTTTCTGAATATATTAACATTTCAAGGGTTTCTTTTGCCGAAAAACTTCTTATAACAACCGACTGGTCAATAACCCGTATTGCCACAGAATGCGGATTTAACGACAGCAACTACTTTGCCTCCGTCTTTAAAAAGATAAAAGGCATCACGCCAAAAAAATATGCTATGCTAAACAAATAACTCCCTGTCTTCAAGACAGGGAGTTTTTACTAATATTCTATACCTTTTCTGGCATCAATACCCTTCTGATAAGGATGCTTTATGCAGTTTATTTCACTTATATAATCAGCCTTATCGGTAAACTTTTTATCTGGGTTTCGTCCGGTCAGGACTATCTCTTTGTTGTCTTTATTTTCAAAAATGATACTCTCAGCAAGACTCTTATCTAAAAGATTGCATTCATAAGCTGCGTTAAACTCATCAAGAATAAGAATATCAATTTCATTTAAAAGGGATTTTACTTTCAGCAAAAGCTCATTGTGAAAGCATGTGACCTCACACTTTTCTTCATCTGTCATACAAAAGGTAAACCCGCAGTCTTTTTCGAGGCGGCTGACAGTGACATTATCAACGCCTTTTAATGTATTAAGTTCCGAAGTTTCACACCCCTTTAAAAACTGAACAATATGAACTTTCATATTATTTCCCGCAGCTCTGAGTGCAAGCCCCAAAGCCGCAGTAGTTTTCCCTTTTCCGTCACCACAATATATGTGAAGCATATTTATCCCTACTTTTTAATATTTTTAACCGATATTCTGCCGAAAAGACAATGTGCTTTGATACTTACAGTCAATGCATTTTCGCTTACCTCAACTGATTTTCTCTTGTCATCAACCGCACCAAAAAGGCAAAAAGCAGAAACATTCACATTGACATTATCAGGAACAAAAATATCAGCGCCTCCGAACAACGCAAAAATCTTTATACGCCATAGACTCTTAATCTGCTGTTCGGTAAAGTTAAAAGAAGTACCGCCGAACATAACAAAAAAGCTGGACTGACCATTCTTATTCATCTCAGATATCTTTTTAATTAAACTGCTCATAATAAATCCTTTCTTCCAAAAAAGCCGCAACCACTATGGTTGCGGCTATGTAAAGTCATTTTCTTTACAGTTATTTTGAGAGCTTTTCAATACCTTTTTCGATGCGTTTTAATGTTTCTTCCTTGCCGAGTATTTCAGCAAGCTCAACACCGCCGCCGGGAGTGAACTGTTTACCTGAAACCGCAACACGCAAAGGCCAGAGAATTCTTCCATTTTTAACTTCAAGGCGTTCAATGAGTGCAAAAAGTGCATTATGGATATTATCAAGTGTCCAGTCGGAAACTTCACTTAAAACAGGAAGGATTTCCTTAAGTGCTTCAAGAGAGTTTTCAGAATCTGTTTTCATCTTCTTGTGAGTGTACATCTCGATATCATACTCGGGAAGTGTGTCGATAAAGTCAATCTGCTCAGGGATATCAGTGAAAAGCTCGGTTCTGGGCTGTAAAAGTTCAGCCATAAGCTTCATATCGATATCTTCGCGTTTACAGCTTTCACGGATATAAGGAGTAGCATACTCGATAAACTTATCAACAGAAAGCTTTCTGATGTATTCGCCATTGATAGCTTTGAGTTTCTGTGTATCAAAAATAGCGGGAGATTTTGAGATACCATTTACATCAAATTCTTCTATAAGCTCTTCCATTGTGAAAATTTCGTTTTCACCTTTGGGTGCCCAACCTAACAAAGCAATATAGTTTACAATAGCTTCATCAAGATATCCTTTTGCAGCAAGGTCTTCAAATGAAGCATCGCCATTACGCTTGGAAAGTTTTTCTGTCGCATTCTTCATAACGGGAGAAACATGGATATATGTGGGAATTTCCCAACCGAATGCTTCATACAAAAGGTTATATTTAGGAGTAGAAGAAAGGTATTCATTACCTCTTACAACATGTGTAATACCCATTGTGTGGTCGTCAACAACGTTTGCAAAGTTGTATGTAGGCATACCGTCAGCCTTGATAAGAATCTGGTCATCAAGTACGGAGTTTTCTACTGTGATATCGCCGAAAACTTCGTCATGGAAAGTAGTTGTACCTTCTGTGGGACATTTCTGTCTGATTACATAAGGAACGCCTGCATCGAGTTTTTCTTTCACTTCTTCTTTGGAAAGGTTACGGCAGTGGCCGTCATATTTAGGCGCAATACCCGAAGCCTGCTGAATTTTTCTTACTTCCTCAAGACGATCTTTATCGCAGAAGCAGTAGTAAGCGTGTCCGCTCTCAACAAGCTTTAATGCGTATTCTTTAAACATTCCCATGCGTTCACTCTGAACATAAGGACCAACAGGTCCGCCGATGTCGGGACCTTCATCCCATGCAAGACCTGTACGGCGAAGAGTTTTATATATGATATCAACTGCACCTTCAACATATCTTTCCTGGTCAGTATCCTCGATACGGAGAATAAATTTACCATCATTCTTTTTGGCAAGAAGATAGGTAAAAAGCGCTGTACGCAGGTTACCGATATGCATATATCCTGTGGGGCTTGGTGCAAATCTTGTTCTTACTGTTTTAAAATCCATTGATTTTACCTCCGAAAAAATAATGTAACACGTTAATTTTACTCTTTTTTGCCATTATTGTCAAGAAATATTGTATTTATCTTTAAATTATGCTATAATTATTTTTCAAAGGAGGTTTTCTTATGAACATATTTAAAATGCTTAAGGTAGCAATTAAAAATTATAAACAAAACTTCAGGGTATGCTTTTTGTACGGAACCATTATTACACTTGCGGTTTCTCTTTTCATCACTCTCCCTGAAATTTTAGGGTTTAACACTATTGTCGTTAAAATAATCAGTGCCCCGTTTTCTTTGGCATCTGCCTTTATCTTACCATCTGTCACGATACTGCCCGTTATCATCGCGCTGACAAAACCCTCTGCCGATGGTCCTTATACTTTTAACGACCGCTTTTCGGCAAAGTTTTTACCCTTTACTCTTCTCAGTATTCTCACAACCGTTGTACTTGGCGTTATCGCAGTAATATTATCCGTTTTGGGAGCTGTTTATATCTTTTTGCACGCACTTCTCGATTCAGAAATTGCATTTTTGATATCAACTCTGATAATTGCGCTGATATTAAGCTTTTTTGCAATAATTACAGAAATGATTATATTTTACTCGCAAATTGCCCTCACAACCGAAAACATCAAAGTTTCCTCTGCCTTTGCAAGAGGTTTCAGGATGCTTTTCAATAACTTCTGGCGCAGTATCGGACATTACATTTTCTTTGGAATTACCGTAATGTTTATCCCGGCAGTTTTGGTGGTGCTTATAATACTTTCAGCTACGGGTTTTACAACACTCTATGCTTTTATGCAGCTCTTTACAATCCTTACAGTTATCTTCACAGCTTTGCTTACACCGGTTTTCATCGCATGTATTGTAGAGCTTTATCGTAAAAACTGGCTTTTAAACCACAATATTCCCTTAACAAAGGAAGAAAAAGAAGAAGAAATCTTCGAAACCCCCGATGATGAAACAATATATTTATAGGCGGTACATATGATAGGACTCGGAACAATTATAAACTCAGGTGCCATTATAGTTGGCGGTCTTTTCGGGCTTTTGCTCGGCAACAGAATTTCAGAGCGTTTCAGGGAAACATTAATACAGGGTGCAAGCCTTTGCACCCTGTTTATCGGTATCAGCGGAACCATTGAGGGGATGCTCACATTTGACGGCAACACCCTTGTTTCAACCGACCGCTCACTTATGATGATTTTATCTTTCTGCCTTGGTGGGCTTGTCGGTGAATTTTTAAACCTTGAAAAGCATATCGAGGACTTCGGCGAATTTTTAAAACGCAAGTCAAAAAGTGAAGGAGACAGCCGTTTCATAAATGGATTTGTGACCACATCCCTTACTGTCTGCATCGGAGCTATGGCGGTAGTCGGCTCAATAAAAGACGGCATTTACGGTGATTATTCCATTCTTACCGTTAAAGCGTTACTTGATATGATTTTTCTTTTTATCATCACAGCTTCACTCGGCAAAGGATGTATTTTCTCAGCAATTCCCGTATTTCTTTTCCAAGGTTCTGTCACCCTGCTTTCAAAATTCATTGAACCTGTAATGACTGAAAAAGCTCTCACAAACCTTTCTCTCACAGGCTCAGTGCTCATTTTCTGCGTAGGACTTAACCTTATCTGGGGCAAGAAAATAAAGGTAGCAAATCTGCTGCCCACCATTGTTTTTGCCGTTATATTCTCATTTGTATTCTGAGAAATTATCCCGTAGCTTTTCAAGTGCTTTTTTCTCGATGCGACTGACATATGACCTTGAGATATGTAGCATTTTAGCTACTTCTCTCTGCGTCAGCGGTTTTCTCCCACCTAAACCATAACGAAGATTTATAATAAGCCTCTCTCTTTGGGTGAGGCTTATTTTTATATACTTATGAAGCTCAGCAGATCTAAGTTTCAAATCAATTATATCGTCAAGATTTTCCTCATCTGCGATAAGGTCCAAAAGCGTTAATGGATTACCGTCTTTATCGGTTTCAATAGGGTCATTTATGTAAACCTCTGCCCCCGTTTTTTTAAGACTCCTGAAATACATTAAAATTTCGTTGTCAATACACCTTGATGCATAGGTCGCAAACTTATTCCCTTTATCATACGAAAAGGTTGAAACCGCCTTTATAAGTCCTATTGTGCCGATAGAAAGCAAGTCGTCAGACTCCACCCCTGACCCTGAATATTTTTTTACAATATGTGCAACAAGCCTTAAATTATGTTCGATAAGCTTGTTTCTTGCATCGTTATCCCCTTTTTCAGCTTTCAGAAAATATTCTTTTTCCTCCTTGAAACTTAAAGGTTTTGGAAACTTATTCTGTCTTTCAAGATGTAACGCAAAAAACAAAAGATATGAAAGTATTTCTGCTATCACTTTAACCACCTCACAGTTTAAATGTATATGTAAATTATCCCGTTTTATTGACAACTGATGTAATCGGGTGTATAATTTTTTTGATGATAATATTAATAGGAGTCTTTAAAATGAAAGTATTCAAAAAAATTTTAGTAATAACTATTGTAGTAGTAACTGTATTCAGTTTAACTTCCTGCGGTAAGCAAAAGCCAAAAAACGACAACTATTCCATAGGCATTCTGCAATTTTCCGCACACGATGCGCTGAACAAAGCAACCGAGGGCTTTAAACAAGCTGTTATTGAAAACTTTTCTGCAGAAAATGTAATTTTCGACTATCAGGCTGCTGCAGGTAATGACAAAATCGCTTCCACTATTGCACAAAGCTTTGTATCAAAAAAAGTAGACCTCATTATGGCAAACTCCTCACCTGCCCTGCTTGCTGCCGCAAACAGTACAACAAGAATCCCGATTGTCGGCACATCCGTTACAGAGTATGGTGTTGCACTTGATATTGAAGGTTTTGACGGTGTAATCGGCACTAATATCACTGGTACTTCCGATTTATCCAACCTCGAAGAACAAGCAAAGATGATTATCGAGCTCTTCCCCGAAGCTAAGAATGTAGGCCTTTTGTACTGCTCAGAAGATGTTACCTCTGTTTATCAGGTTGATATAGTTAAAGACTACCTTGAAGATAACGATGTCACCGTTACCGGATATCCTTTCACTGATAAAAGCGATATTGCTGATGTTACTGAGAAAGCATCCGATGAGTCCGATGTAATCTATATTCCTACTGATAACATTGCAGTTGCCTGTGCTGAAAATATAAACAGCATCTGTTTACCTAAAAAAGTTCCGGTTTTTGCAGGTGAAGAAGGGCTCTGCTCCATTTGCGGTGCATACACACTCACAGTAAATTATTACTCTCTCGGCTATAAAGCGGGTCTTATGGCAGTTGATATCCTTACAGGAAAAGCCAATGTTTCCGAAATACCCATTGAATACGACACATCCCCTGTTAAAAAATACAACGCAGAAATCTGCGAAGAATTAGGTCTCACCCCACCCATGGGATATACAGCGATCTGATGTAACCTTGTTAAAAACAAAAGAGCTTTCTCCAAAGAGAAAGCTCTTGCTTTTATTTTATTTCATTGAAAAAGAACCTTCCTCACGGAAGGTTCTTTTTTTTACGCTATTTTGTCAAAAATTGATGTCATATTTGCAACTTTTCTATTTATCTGTAAAGTATCGATACTGTTCAAAATAGAATCATTCATTGTAATACTTGTGATATTTGCAACCTTAGTTCTGTAATCAACAGTTGCAACCTGATTGAACAACGAAGAAAGGTTTGCAATTTTACGGTTGATCTGCAGGATATCTGCAGCATTAATTACACCATCACTATTGACATCACCATAAAGCCAGATTTCTACATCCTGTGTAACATCAGCACCAGCCACTACAGCAGAATACTCGCGTGGAGCGTGCTTTGTCTTGGAAACTCTTACAGTATAGTTACCCTCTGCAATATCTTCAAAAGTGTATGTACCACTTTTGCCTTTGACCGTCTTGGTTGCTAAAATATCTGTACCACTCATAAGTTCAATTGTTACATTTACAGAAGTACTTCCAAAAGCTTTTACATTACCGGAAACCGAATAACTTCCGGAACCTTTGTATACTACTGTTTTAGCTGCCGGATTATCAATTCCGGTACCGCCAAGTTTAAGATACAATGTACAACCATTTATATTGCTTAAACCGGTAGCTGTCTGTACCCGGGCTTTTTCAATAACAAATTCATACACACCACTCTCAGGAGTATCTTTCTGTATTATGTAAACAACTTTGCTTTCTGTAGCATCTGAAACCTCAGAAATATTTTCTGATGCCAGTAACACAGTAATCTGTTTTGGGGATGAGGGGGCTGTAAAAGCAACCTTAACAGTTAATAAATCTGCATCGATATCGCCATTTTCGTCAACATATTCCTCAATAGTCACATCGTCAATAGTGATACTGCCTGCAGCATATGTTACTGTCGCAGAACATACAACAAAAGACAAAATTAATGTAGCAGATAGTAAAAATTTTAAAATTTTCATACGCTCCTCCTTATCTTATACCGGTGTTACAGGTTTCATATCCATATTTGTATAGATACTCAACCACACAACGTATATACAAGATTATTTTACCACAATAAAACACATTAATCAATAGCAAAAGTTGCAAATATATATAAGTGTTTTTGACATTTCATTTTATAAATGGTAAAATACAAATCAAAGGAGGTTTTTAATATGAACACATTCAAAAAACTTGTTTCAATCTTTGTAATACTTTTAACACTTTTTCTTTTCTCGTGTCAAAAAGAAAAACCCACCTCATACCAGGGCTTTAAACTGATTAACTCCGATAAAACCGAGGTAGTATCTCTCAACACCGAAGAAATGAGTGTAATTATCGACACTTCTTTCCCCCGTATTATTGAATACAAATTAGACCTTGGCAAACTGGACGGAAGTCCCGAAAAAATCAAAAAAATCCGTGTAAATGGTGTTGATATCACACCTGAGGTCAACGCTTACCTTTCCACCGATAAAAAAACCGTAAAATACGATTTAACGGTAAAAGATTTTATACATAAAATTGATGCGGTTATTACATCTGAGCTTTCTGTTTCAGAAAATGTCCTGACCTTTGCGATAACAAATGTAAAAAACAACAAAGACCGCCTTGAAAACCCCATCGAAAGCATTGAAATTCCAAATCACTCCCTTGTATCGGTAAACGGTGATAACGCAAACTTTATTGGCGCACGCTTTGCAACCGACACCACAGAACGTGGTGACGATTACTACACAAAACAAAACTTTGCTGATGCAGACGGCAAGGCTTACTTTTATGCATTTGTCACCGAAAATAACCTTTCAGCGGGTATTTCCTCCAATTCACAGGTCGGAAGTCGTGGAGCAGGACAGGACAACCTGCGCATAAAGGTAACATCCGATAAAAACTCCCTTTCCCTTGCAAGTGCCTTGTGGTACTATGACAGAACACTCAAAGACAGCTACGACAACTTATATGCCGTTTCACAGGTTCCGGAAGAACATCGTGTAGTCGCTCCAAATGAAAATGAGTTCCCCTTTTATGCCAAAGTTGTAATCACCTCCGATGAAAACAATGACGGCGAGGTAAACTGGCAGGATTCAGCCATTGCCGCAAGGGAAAAGATTATCCACATTCCTTACGGTGGCGAAAGGACAAAAGATATTGTCGGCACACGAATTGCATTAAACTTCGGAAGTCAGGCGCAAAATCCCTTTTTAACAACACTTGACAACATCAAACGCGTTTATCTTAACACCGATGGTTTAGGTCAGGGGCTGATGCTCAAAGGCTACCAGAATGAAGGACACGACTCGGGTCACCCCGATTACTCCGACATTGGCGAGCGTATGGGCGGTATTGATGACTTTAACCTTCTCTTGGACGAAGGCTTAAAATACAACACCTATTTCGGTGTACATATCAACGCGAGCGAATTTTATCCCGAAGCTCAGGCTTTCAGCGATGATACCCTTCTTCTTGACACAAACGGAAAACTCGCCTACGGCTGGCAGTGGATTGACCAGGCTGTTATGATGAATACCTTAAAAGATATGGCAACAGGCGCAAGAGCTGATAGACTCAATGAGTTTAAAACCATTGTCGGCGACCGTCTTGACTTCATCTATGTAGATATCTGGGGCAATGAAAAGTCTGGTTCTGAAGATGCATGGCAGACCAGAAAACTAAGCTACGATATCGCAGAAAACGACTGGAGAATAGCTCACGAATGGGCTTTTGCCAACGAGTGGGATGCGACATATCTTCACTGGGTAAACGATTATCCTAACAGTATTGCTTCCGAAAAAGCAAAACAAAACAGTATGGTGTTAAGGTTTTTGTTTAACAGCTATAAAGACACATTTTTACCCGACTATCCACACTTTGGCGGTGCTGCAAACGCCCCACTCTTAGGCGGTAACCCCATGGTAGGATTCGAAGGCTGGCAGAAAGAAACCAACTTCAACCGATGCATAAATAACATCTTTAATCAGGTACTTCCCTCAAAATTCCTGCAGCATTATGAAGTAATAAAATGGACAAATTCCGAAACTCCCGTACTTCTCCCATATAACCAGAAAGGCTGGGAGTTCACAAACGAAGAAAAACACTATACCCCAGAAGCACAGATTACCCTTAAAAACGGCGATGACACCGTTGTTGTAACACGCGGTAATGATGAAATCCCCGATATGACTTTCGCTTATGGTACCGAGGAAGAACAGCTGAACTACCGCTCAAGAGTTATCACTTTAAACGGCACTGTTATCTTAAAAGGTGCCCCCACCCCGGGCGACACCGATACAAAGCTAAAAGGCACTATGTCGTACCTTATCCCGTGGTACTGGGATTCTGATGGCAACGAATTTTCAAAGGAAAATCAGAAGCTTTACCATTACAGCAACCTTACAGGCGAAACCACCTGGGAGCTTCTCCCCGACTGGCAGGGCTGTGAATATCTCTATATGTACAAACTCACCGACAACGGCAGAATAAACGAACAGAAAATCAAGGTTTCAAATAACCGTGTTACCCTTTATGCCCAGTACGATACTCCCTATGTTATCTACAAAACCCCTGTTGCTCCTGAAACTGTTGAATGGAGCACAGGCACACATTTAAGGGATGTTTCCTTTATTGACGAGCTCGAAAGTAACTGGAATGTATCGGGCAATGCCGAAATTTTTGAAACCTACCGTAATACGAGAATGCTGAAATTCACAGGCGAAGGCAAGGTAAGTCAAGAGTTTATTGACTTAAAACCCAACACCGATTATGCAATTTATGTGGGCGTTGATAACAGAAGTAACGCAAAAGCATATATCACCATTACCGATAAAAATGGTAATGTTTTAGGTGAAAATCATACCCAAAAATCCATTGCCGAAAACTTTGTCGGCGCTTATATCTATAACAAACATTTCCCTGCCGAGGGTGATACAAGTTATTACCAGAATATGTATGTGTTCTTCAGAACTCCCGCAGACGGCAAGGCTACCCTAACCCTCTCCCGTGACAATGGTGACGGCAACACCTATTTTGACGATGTAAGGATTGTCGAAAACAGCGCTCA
Organism: Fumia sp.; assembly: GCA_045615345.1. Taxonomy (GTDB): domain Bacteria; phylum Bacillota; class Clostridia; order Oscillospirales; family Ruminococcaceae; genus Fumia. The sequence goes on from JAZLER010000013.1 coordinate 81,309, forward strand.
CAATTTTACTTATGACCAAAACGGCAATGTTATAAAATTCACTCAGGATTTTGAGAATGTGGTTCAGGGTGAATACCCGTTTGTTGTAGGCGGTGTCGAAGGTGCCATTGAAAATCGTCAGCATATCTCAGAGCTCCACGCACCCTATACCCAGTCGGGCTGGGATAACAAAAAGCTTGATGATGTAATCTCGGGCAACCATTCTCTTAAAGTTTACGATATGGCTGGAAAAGGCAAAATGGTTTATCAGACCATTCCGCAGAATTTCCGTTTCGAACCCGGTGTCAACTACAAAGTAACCTTTGATTACGAAATGGGTGTAGCAAACGGATATGCCGTTGTTATCGGTAGTAAACCTTTTGACGGAAGTTACGAAAAGCTTATAACGCTTCCCGTGGCACTCGGAAATGAGGCCAAAGAGGCAGAATTCACAATTACAGGTGCCGAAAACGGGCAAACATATTTTGGCATTTACGGATATACTGAACATAACCAGAGCGCCCCCAAAAACAGCGACTACGATAATTTCATTTTAGATAATCTTGTAATTGAAAGAATAAGCTGAAAAAACACCTGAACGAAATCGTTCAGGTGTTTTTTTCATAAAAGCAATCTTCTTTCCATTTTAAGGCATTGGTGTCAATATATTCCCATATTTTGAAATAATCCTTATCACTACGGATTATATGGTCATTAAAAGACCTCTGCCAGATATTTTCACCATATTCACGGTTACAGTATCTTTTAAGAAGAGATACATATTTTGAAATCTCGTTATTGTAGGGTTCGGCGCTTGTCGACGAACCACCATTCTTGTAATCGATAATTTCAATAATAATATGAAAATGATTTGGCATTATAACATATTTTTCGGATTTTATATGAGAATATTTATCATTCATCAAATTAATATATCTGTTCAGAATTTTGCCATATTCGGACAATACCATCTGTGGTGCGTCGAAATCGCCGCACCCTACAATTTCACCGAGAATCTGTTTTCTGTTCTTAACACATACCGTAATAAAATACTTCCCCGGTGTACTGTAATTGTAATCTTTTAACCTTGTCGGTTTACGGGTTTCCATTACTTAATTTTTCTGCACTCGAGGTAATAGCGTTTTTCACTCGCTTCGCCCATAGAGAAGGTTTTTCTGGGCAAAGCCCCTTCGTCAATTACAGTTTTGAAAAGCTCATCCTTGCCCATAACGGGGAGCAGAATGCCGACTGCACCTTTTTTTGAAAGGCTTATTGTAACATCCTCGCCGTGGATATAGTCAACCTTACCGCCTTTTTCCTTTATGTACTTATCAAGGAAATTCTGCACACTTCCGACAGCCAAGTTATGCGAAGGCGACTTGATGGTAACAGAGGAAGGCTTGCCGTCAACCACAAGCTCCACTGTCTGGGGCTTTAATTTTTTGTCGGATTTTTCGTCTGCAAACGCCATAAAATCCTTTACGAAAGCCTTTTTGTCCACATCGAACACTGCTCTGTGGATAGCCTCAAACTCCAAAGACTCATCGTGGAGATTGTTAAGCTCGATAAGTGCAAAACGCGCAGGATGGTTTTTCTGTTCTTCCTCTGTAAGCTTTTTCTTAAGCTTTGTCCAGCATTCCTTTGCCGTTGCAAGGCTGTGGTTTCCGTCACCGACAGCAAAAAGCAAAACATCTTTGTCTGTCTTATAACGCTTTGCAAACGCCTTTTTATCGGCAAGCTTTGAAAGAGCCTTTGAAATCTTTTTATAGTGGCTGTCCTCTAAAAGATAACCTTTAATGTTACCGCCGTCCTGCATCAGGTCAAAATCGTAAAGCTTATTTAAGTCGGCAATATTCTCACCTAAAGGCTCGATAACAGTTTTCTTCACATCATCAATGAGGATAAGAATATGAGGAGCTTCTATCTTTGCATTTTTTCTGATTTTCACACGGGGAGGAATTCGTTCAAGCACAGTACCCTCGGTAGCGCGTATCAAAGACTGAGATCCCTTGTTATAATCATAGTCCTCTAAATCGATAAGCCCTACTATACCGCGTCTTACAGTGCCGTTTTTAAGGGTTCGTTCAACATAGATAAGCGAGTCTTTGAACTCATCAAAAATTTCCCTTTTAAGATAATCGTTGATAGAAGCGTTTATCTCTTTGATTTTCCCGTCAAAATCGACCTTTTCAAGATAGGCTTCGGGAAAAACAATGTTGTAAGCAGAAGGGTTATCCCCCACCTTTTCTTTAACTTCCTCCCAATACTCGGGCTGGGAAGTGAACTGGTCACAGGCAACCACCGAAAAATTCTCTAAAAGTTCTTCTTTAGGAACTAAAATATCACCTTTGTAAAACATAAAACTAACCCTTTCTGTAATAAATCTCATTAAGTCGCCTGAATTTATTTTTGTCTATTGAGTCAAGCTGTTCTTTTGTAACACGATAACACCAGTTACCCTCGGCACGCCCGGGCATATTAAGGCGCGTATCCGAGCCGTAACCCAGCATATCCTGAATGGTAAGAATTGCAATGTCTGCGTTACTGCTCCAGATGGTGCGAATCATCGAAAATAGTCCGCGTTCCCAGTCAGAGCTTGTATAACCACAGTACTCGAGCATATCTTTTCTTGTGTTATCGTCAAGTTCCCACAAATATCCTAAAAGTGTGTTGTTATCGTGAGTACCGGTGTAAGCCACACAATTTTTGATATAGTTATGAGGCATATGAGTCGACTCTCCGCCGAAAAATCCAAACTGGAAAACACGCATACCGGGGAAGGTACTCTCACGCACCAAATCCTCAACTTCTTTTGTGATAAGCCCTAAATCTTCAGCGATAATCAGCTTATCCCCTGCCACCTCACGGATTTTCTCAAGTAAATCCATCTGTGGTCCTTGTATCCACTTGCCGTTTTTAGCAGTTTTCTCCCCTGCCTCAACTGCCCAGTAGGACTCAAAAGCCCTGAAATGGTCGATACGAAGCCCGTCAAAGATTTCAAGCATAAACTTAACCCTGTCAAGCCACCATTTGTAACCTGTTTCTTTCATCTTATCCCAGTCGTACAATGGGTTACCCCAAAGCTGACCGTCTTCAGAAAAATAATCGGGAGGCACACCCGCTACTCTTTTTGGCATATAATTATCATCAAGCTCAAAAAGGTCGCTATCTGCCCAGACATCGGCACTGTCTTCCGACACATAAAACGGGATATCCCCTATTATACCGATACCCTTTTCGTTGGCATAATCCTTGATTTCTTTCCACTGGGTAAAGAATTCGTACTCTATAAACTTCCACATAAAAAGGACATCGTTATCAATATCCTTGACATTCCATTTCTGCCACTCGGAAAAATTGTTGGCAGTTTTTAGTGCCATAAACTCACAAAAAGACTCAAGATAAGGTCTTTCTTTTATATATCGCTCAACAGTTTCCTTGTCTGCAACACGCTTTGAAGCCCTCATCAAAAGGTCATATCTTTCTTTGGAAAGACGCTCAAACTCGCAGACATACGGAGTTTTCTGCTCTGCTTCTTTCAGTTCATCATAAGTCACGAGTCCTTTTTTATAAAGCACTTCCAAATCAATAAAATACGGGTTTCCCGCAAATGTTGAATGAGATTTATATGGTGAATTATATTCATCAACGGGACAGAAAGGCAGTACCTGCCAGTAACAATATCCGCATTCTTTTAAAAAATCTATAAACTCTTTCGCACCCTCTCCGAAACTACCCGAAGAATATTTTCCGGGGAGTGAGGAAATATGCATAAGCACTCCGCTTTTTCTCATTAATTAGCTCCTCTGGTCTTTGTAAGATAATCGTTAGCGAGATATTCATTCAGTTTAGCAATAATTTCAGGTGCTTTACCACCAACCTCTTTGCCGTCAACATGTGTTGCCACCACAGAAGGGTTAGAGCTTGAAGTACTGATAATTTCATCAGCAGACAAAATAAAATCAAGCGAGAATGGTGCTTCAACAACTTCCACACCAATAGCCTCACAAGCCTTGATAAGGTTCTTTCTTGCGATACCGGGCAAGATAAGGTTATCAAGCGGTGCTGTATAAAGTTTGCCATCCTTTATACAATGCACATTGGAATGAGAACCTTCTGTTACCCTGTTTTTAATGCCGTCTGCCTCTTTTCTGTAAAGGATACATTCATCAGCGCCTGCTTTTTTTGCAGCTTCTGAGGAAAGCACACTCGGAAGCAGACAAAGAGTTTTTACATTACACATATAAAATCTTATATCTTCGTAGGTTATAAGCTTTGAAGCTCTGCCGACTTCAGCGAGCTTTCTCGGAGTAACGGTTACCCAGAGATTTGCCTTTGTGTTTTCGGGGAAAACATGGTTACGGGGAATGTTAGCACCCCTTGTAATCTGCCAGTAAAGGAAGGTTTCGCCATTGGTTTCAGATGTATCAACCTTAGATACAAGTTCATTCAAAAGACTTTTAAGTTCATCCTTTGTATAAGGAATTTCAATCTCAACCATAGAAGCTGAATTATAAAAACGGTCGATGTGCTCATCAAGGCAGTAAATAACACCGTTTCTTGTAGCGGTTGCCTCGTAAATTCCGTCACCGAACCAGCAAACTCTGTCGCTCATCGGAACAGTCATATTCTCGATTAAATCATATTTTCCGTCATAGTAACCTAAGTTTTTCAAAAGTTTCGCCATTTCAATTTCTCCTTATAAAAATATCACTGATTATTTTTCATCTGTTCTTTATGCATATACATAAGTTTGTCTGCGTTTCTGAAAACATCGTCAAAAACTTTGTCAACATCGGGATTGTATTCAGCGACACCGCGCGCCACTAAAACAGGGATTTCCCCGTCTTTTACCTTTATATGGTCCTTTTCAAGCTCTGCATCCATATTTTCCAAAAGTATGCTGTAATTACTTAAATCCTCGCCTTTTAAGATTACAACAAACTCGTCACCGCCTATTCTGAAAACGGGACTTGATTTGAATGTGGCACAGATGATTCGTGATGTATGTATAATAAGTTTATTTCCCACATCGTGACCATATTTGTCGTTTGTTTCCTTAAGGTTATTGATATCGGCAACCAGTACAGCAAAGGAAGGACAACCTAAGTTGATTTCCTTTGAAAGCTCTTCAACAGCTTCATTATATGCAGCAGTATTCTTGATGCCCGTAAGTGAGTCACGGTATGCAAGTGCGTTTATGTAAGTTGTATATTCTTTAATCTTCTCATATGCCTGAACAAAAGCTCTTGCCAAAGTACCGATTTCATCTTTTGAAGCAACGGGAAGTGATGTAATATCATCTTCAGGAACTCCGGAAGATATGATTTCAGTAAGCCTTCTTACAGGTTTTGTGATCTTATTTGTGACAATATAAGCATAGATACAAAAAGCAAGTAAAACGATTATAAATGATGCAATAATCTTAAAGAGAATAGGTCTTACTTCCCTCTGGATATCCTTGTAATCCGCAACAAGTTCAAGGCTCATTCCGTTTTTCAGTACCTCAATTGCCGCGGTATGCTTCTGAGTATTATCTTCCTCATAAGAATTATAGAGAGTTTCACCATCAGCACCAACTAAAACAGCGTAGCCATCTTCGTATACCGAAATTCCTTCAACCGTCTTAAGCATATAGGAAAAATCAATATCCATGCCTAAAATACCCGCTAATTCACCATCAACATAGTAAGGGGTGATATAAGATATAATCATCTTCTCGGTTCTGTGGTTGTAGTAAGGCTGCATCCAGATTGCCTTTTTAGCTTTTACAGGTTCGTAGTACCATCCGACATTATCTGTATCTTCATGTGAAAATTCAGAAAGGTCAGTTGTAGGAAGTGATGTGAATACAACACCACTCTTGTCATATCCTACCGAAAATCCTGCAATATAGCTTGAATACTCAGGATTAAGTCTTAAGAAAAATGCCTCCACACCCGAAGTATTAAGTGCAACTTCGTTAAACATCTCGCCTACATCGTTTAAGTATTCGACTCTGTAGTCGATATCCTTAAGTGCTTCAACGCTTTTAAGTTCTTTTCTTGCGTAATGTTCCATAATTTCAACAGATTTCTGGATATCACCGAGGGTATCGTTAAGATACGCTGCTTCCATTTTACATCTGTTAGTCAAAATTCTGTCAGCATCCTTATGCATCAGTTCGTGCGTAGTTGAAAATCCGATAATAGAAACGATGGTAGTCATTATAACGAGTCCCGAAATAACAACTGTAAGGATTTTACCGCCAATTGACTTCATTATTTGTTACATCTCCTTAGATTTTTTTAAGATATCCTTCTAAAATTACCATTCCATCTTCATCTTTTACATATTTTGCGCTTGAACGTACAGAGAAATCTCTCCATTCGTACTCAAACTGCAAAACCTTTTTCTCCGAAGACATTTTATCAATGCATTCATCAACGTAAGCCTTTGAAGACTCTGAAATACCGTTGTACCAATGCTCGTAACATTCTGTCGGTGTGTACTTACGGTCAACTTTTATAATTTCTTCAAGTGTTTCATCGATATGCATTTCATAACGGGCTTTATTTTTATCCATACGGATTACAAAAAGCCCTACCCCGTTTTCTCTTAAAATATCCTTGGGGTCGAAATGGATGATACCCATCTGTTCTTTGAACTCATAAATTTTCTGAATAAACTGTTCGCGTTTTTTGTACTCATCGGTATCAGAGTTTAAGTAATTCCTTTCAATTCCCTCAACAGTTGAAGGCTTGTCAAAAAGGTATCCCTGGAATAAATCAGGATAAAGACCTTCCAGAATTGCAAGTTCCCTTGTGCTTTCAACACCTTCACAGCAAACATCGATGTAGTTTGTTTTTGCAAACTCGATAAGGTTGCTTATGAGCTTATAGTTATAAGTTCCCTTTTCGATACCGCTTACAAAAATTCTGTCGATTTTGATTTCATCAACCTTCATCTGCTTTAAGTATCCGAGATTTGAATACCCTGTACCAAAATCATCTATTGAAAAATGAATTCCGTACTCTTTAAGGAATTTGATAACACCTATAAAATGTTCACTCTGGTGAAGTTCAGCAGATTCTGTAATCTCAACGGTAAGTGTATCCGGTGAGAGCTGATACTTCTCAAGAACATTTACTATCTTATCACCGATATATTTATCCTCAAACTGTATAGCGGAAAAGTTAACGCTGACAGAAAGGTCGGGGGTTACCTGTTGCCACTCTTTACATTGTTTTACCGAAGTTTCCAAAACCCAGAGTCCTACTTCGTCAATAAGCCTGAACTTTTCGAGTATCGGAATAAACTCATCAGGGAAAACTCTTCCTCTGTTGGGGGATTCGTATCTTAAAAGCGCCTCAACACCTGAAAGCTTATAGTTTCCTGCCGAAACCTGAGGCTGATAATAAACTTCAAATCCCGCAAAGTCATTCTCGATACTTTGCTTCATTTCTTCCAAAAGTTCAAGTTCTGTAAGCTTTTGCTGTAAGTCAGATTCCGAGAAAAATTCTATTCTTTCCTCGATATTTTCCTTAGCCTTTTTAAGGGTAAAGTTCATCGAGTCAATAAGATGACCTGTATCAGGGAAAAGGTCTTTGTTTATCGGAACGGCACTTGCGCTGAAAGTACATTTGCCTTCAAAAGCGTCGGAAATCCCTTTGAAAATCTCTCTGACTTCGCTTTCTTTTTCCTTGCTTGTAACAATGGCAAAATCGGCGTGGTTAATATGATAAACCGTATCAACACCCTCATAGTTTTCACAAGCTTCACCGATTTCCTTCAAAAGCATATCACCATATTCCCTGCCATGGCTTAAGTTTATCGTAGCAAGAGAACAGATATCGAATATCATAAGGTAACCTTTGTTATCTTCAAGTTTTTCTTTTAAATCCTCACGGAGCTTCATCTTGTTCCAGAGTCCTGTCAAAGGATTGTAAAGATGTCTTAATGTTTCTTCCGAAACGCGGCCTATCATAACAAAAGGATTTCCGTCTTTATCCTTTATAACGTTACCGTGGCAGTTAACCCAGACAATGTTATTGTCCTTTGTCACCCAACGGTAGTTTAAGTTATGGGTATCCTTTTCGCCGTTTGCAATTGCTTTTAAATCCTCCGTAACAGCTTTTCTGTCGGCAGGATAGATAATGTCAAGCATCGCATCGGTACTGTTTGTGCCATCTTTGTCGAGTTTCAAATCATAGCGTTTATTTACATCGCCGAAAAATCTGTTGATATCCTCTTTTATCTCCCAGATAAAAAAGAAATCATCTGTTGTATGGCTTATCGCATCAACAAGTTTTAATGTTGTTTCAACATTTTCCGCGCTCTTAAAAAACCTATCCATGATATTCACCGTTATACTGAATAAGTGTAGCATCGCTTACACCGTCAATATCCCTTATCTTATCCATAAAGAACATATCATTGTTTTTACAGTATACTTCTACGGCCATTTCTGTTATATCTTTTCTTACGGTTTTTGATTTGATGAAATACTTCATTTTGCCGAATGCTCTTATAATATTGTCGCCTGCTTCGTCACCCTCGTAATGGATAACAGCGATATAAATTCTTCCCTTTTGCTGTCTGTTGTAGAAAAGCCATATCATCACAATCATAACAGCAGCAGTAAGGAAAACAAGCAGATACATCTGCGCACCCGAAGTAATACCTGTTGTAATCGCCCAGAATAGATACAGTAAATCAAGTGGGTCTTTTACAGCTGTCCTGAAACGGACGATTGACAAAGCACCAACCATACCGAGCGAAATAACGATATTTGTCGAAATAGCAAGTGTTACCATCGCTGTAAGAATAGTCATACCAACCAAAGTCACTGCAAAGCTTCTCGAATAAATAACACCAACATAAAACTTGCTGTAAACGAAATATATCACAGCACCCATTACAATAGCAGTCAGAAGTCCGAGTAAAATGGTAGTGATACTCGCGCCATCAAAAGCACCTGACTCCAGGACTGACTTTTTAATAAAATCCTGTACACTCATAGTTATTTCTCCTTAATTGTCAAAATAGTATTTAAAACTGTTCATATACTCGGTTTTTTCATAACAGAGTACATATTTCGATACCGCTGTGAATTCCGAAGCTCTGTCGGGAAGTATATCCCTCACAAACTGCGGTAAAAACTCGGTAAACTTCACTTCCATAACACATTTGCCCGGTTCAAGTACCGGAAGTGCCGGTAATGTCTTGTCAAAGATATCATAGCTTCCTACAGCAGCCCTTACATCCATATCAAAAGTAATACGCACCGTACCCTCGTCTAAAATCCAGGGCTCTCTGTCGTAATCCACAATGGTGCGCGGCCGCATCATATTGCTTACACATTCAACATAAAACTCACGAAGTAGTGGCTTTTCACTCTTCAAAAGGAAATCATAGTCGCCGTCAAGTATCTTATAAACTTCCTCTTTTGTAAGCTTTGCCGCTTCCTTGAAGATATAGGCACCGAACTTTTTCTTTCGTTCAAGCTTGATACTCCCGTCCTCACAGTTATAAATCCTGATACGGTATTTCTTTCTTTGCAAAACACCCGCATCTTTTTCTTCATAGGCGGTATTGAAATAATCATCAAAGTAAAGACTGCGTATCATATAACCGCCGTTTTGTGCGTGTTTATCAAGCTGTAAAAAAGGCGAAAGGCGTTTACAGATGAGTTCTTTCTGTGCGGTATTTATAAGGTATTTCCACTCATTTCTGTATTTTTCCGCCATACTAAACGACCTCCGTAATCTTGCCTTCAGAATCAACGAGGAAGGATTTAGTACCGTAAACCTTACCGGTTTCAACGATGTAAGAGTCGAAAGCCACCTGACTATAACCGCTTTCGTTATACGCTTTTATACGCACGAAATACTGTCCTTTCGGAAGCTTATCAAACTCTATAACAGGAACAACAAGGTTTTCTTCCTTTAACACCACATTGTTAAAGTTGCAGTCTTTTGCAAGTTCAAAGGAATAGGTGAGGTTTTCGCCGTTAAAATCATATGAGGGGTCCCATTCAAGCTCGTATTTGCCGTCTTTAAGCTGCGGAACACCGATAAAGAACGGCAACGGCTTTTTGAAAGACTCTTTGTACATATTATAGTTTAAGTCAATTTCAGTTGCTAAGTTTCTGGAAACGTAATCGTACTGACTCTGCGTAAGAGGTGCATATATCAAATCACGTCCGCTGTACAGATAGGGTTTTATAATTGCGGTGTATCCTTCAACCATACCATTGATTCTCTCGGTGGTAAGGTATCCTTTAAGGTCCTCAACTGCCTTATCAAGAGCATCTCTGTAAAGCTCAGTTTTCAAAGCACGTCTGAATAAAACATTACCCCAGTAGTTACTTACACCGGTTTCCCACTCAACGTAGTCGCTTCGTTTGACCATTTCGTATTCAACTCGTTTAAGCATACCGTCAAGGTCCCACGGCAATATGTAAAAACGTTCTATGTTCTGGGGGCTGTAAAGGTAGAAGTTTCGGTTCTGGGTATCAACGTTACCCATTAAAATCTGAAAAGCCATCCAGTACGCCATATTTTCAATATCAAAATGCTCGTTTAAAATATCTTCCATCGGAATGGAATAGTCGTTGATTTTTTCCAAAATCTTTATAAGCTTTGAGTGGTCATCATCACCTTTTACTTCGAGGAGTTCCTCAAAAGCCTTGGCATCGTAGGTCGGGTCGTCAACAAGCTTTATGATATCCTCATAGCGGTAAAACTCACAGGTGTTTACCTTATAAAGGTGTCCTCGCTTATCGAGTCCGTGTGCCGCAAGGGCAGTTTTATTAAGCTGTTCAACCTGGGTGTAAAGGCCGTAATCGACAAACTTTGCATCTTCACTTTCGGTTAAGTCCCTGACGTAAAGATGAACGAAAGTCGTTCTCAAACTCATTATCTCATCAATACCACGAAGCAGGTCAAATCCTAACTTATTGCGGTAACGAAGTCCCTCGGTCTGGTGCTTGTTAAGAGCAATGGTCGTCTGTCCACGCCAGTCGCCTTCGTTGTCTTTTAATTTGATTTTGTAGTTTTTCTGGGGAGACTTACTCGAAGTCTGACCTCTTATCTGCACTGTACAGTTGGGAGAAATCTGTCCGTAACCGAGTTCACCTTCGACTAACCCTTCCTCGTTGCCGACCTGTAAAAGTCCTGCAACCTTGTATCTGTCAACTCCCCACTCATCATAATCGTAAGCAGAGTATGTGTTGACCTCTTCCCAGGTGTGGTCGGTACCCTCACCCGAGTTACCCTTGCTGACAGTAAGGTACATCGTAACGACCTCGCCGTCTGTTTGAGAATTATAGAGCAAATCCTTGTCCCTTATATGAATACTTTCTTCTGTTTCCTTTGAAACATTGACCGTAGTACCCATATTGGTTTCGGTAACCTCCTCAGGCAACGCATTGCATCCTGTAAAGCAAAATACTGTACAGGCCGTCAGAATAAGTGATATAAGCCTTTTCATAACTATCTCCTTTCAAGGAATGCGCCGACTTTTGTAAAAAAGCCTGAGCGGTCTTCAGCTACAAGCGGTTGCACTGCCAGAATATAATAAGGCAGACGCCTTGTAAAATAATCAAGTCTTATAACCGAAACAATGGTAAATACCATTGTAGAAAGCAAAAATCCGAATCCGTAATACTCTATCGGGAACAATAAGGATATCACTGTGAAAACTACCGAAGTAACAGCAAAGATTAAAGTTGAAATCATAGCTCCTTTGTAATCGGTAAAATAGAGTAAAATAAGCATCAGCATATTTCCTATTGCATAAAGCCCGTACCCTACGCATAGTGTTCTGAAATATCCGCGCATAATTTCGTTGAATCCAAGCGGTAACATATCAAGTAAATATCCGCCGACTGCGATACATACCGCCGAAAAGAGAAGCTGTTTTAAAGATGTATAGAAAATCTCGGTTTTTAAAGTTAAAAGCATCTCTTTTTCGGACTGTTTAATATCCGAAATAGTACCTTTATCGTTATATAAACTGTAGTGGTTGCGGTATTTTGGGTAAAAATTAACTTCAACTGAAACTACAAAATTAACTGTCGTCATAAGCGCCGTCATAAAGGCAAGGAGTGCCGGAACGTCGTGCCACGGAGCACCATAGAAAAGCCCGTGTACCTGTACACCGATTTTGGAAAACCACATAATAACAAGGTGAGCAAACATTCCGATATTCATAAAAAGTCCTGAAAGTGCAAGATAGAAGAACGAATCAAGCCATTTCATAAAAGTAAAAGAGTCAAGGTTTTTACTCGGGAAATATCTGTGAAGCAAAATCACGTTCCAGATAACCATAACCCCATAACCCATCGTTACCGCGATAAGAAGCCCCTCAATGGGCGGTAATCCGAGTAAAAGTACGATAATACCCATAACAGTTGCCACTAAAACCGCCGCAAAAAACGAAAGAAAAATTCCTTTATAATCTTTAATAGCGGTAAGGTAGCTCATCGCATTCCAGGTAATCGACAGCTCGTTTACAAAGATGAACAGAAGTAAACCTTGCAAAAATGTTGCTCCCGAAAAGAGCAAAAATATTCCGTAAAGAACACTACTTGACATCATAAGCACAACGGTTGAGCCCCAGAATGACGGGAGAATTGCTTCGTTTTTGTCTTCAAAAAGCATATCGGCAACATATCGTGTCACAACCATCGAAAAAAACGATGAAACGGTAACCGAGGCTAAAAGTGTATAGGTTATCATACAGACAAGAAGTTCCCTTGTTCCCTTTTCTACACCGAAGTAAGAACAAAGTCCCATAATGCAAAGCAATAAAAGAACACCTAAAAGCATCGGGCCTGCGCAGATAACGGTAGCGTATCCGTAGGCTTTCGTTGTATTCAGTATACCTTTTTTTACAAACAGCTTTTTCAGTTCGAATCCGATACCTGCCAAGAATCTTCCACCTCTTTATACAAATCTCTGTATTTTGTAAGCATAATGTTGTATCTGAAATACTCATAAGTACGTTTCTGGGCAATCTCACCCATTTTAAGCCTTAACTCCCTTGAAGAACAGAGGATTTCCATAGCGTCTGCAAGTTTTTCCCTTTGCATGGGAGGAACTATGTACCCTGCTCTGCCGAAGGTGTCCGAAGGACCGCCGAGCAAAAGCTCGTTGCAGCATCCTACATCGGTGGTAACACAGGGCCTTCTTGCCGCAAATGACTCAAGCACCGACAAAGGCTGTCCCTCCGAAATACTCGTGAGTATCGTAAAATCAAGTTTTTCAAAATATTCTATAATGTTAACGCGTCCCGTGAAGATAATCTTATCGGAAAGATTAAGCTGCTCCACTAGTGCGTAACATTCATCTGCATATTCCTGATCATCAACGCCACCCATTATATGAAGGCGTACGTTGTCCATACGGGATGCAAGTTCAAAAAATGCGTATATCATCGTCTTGATGTCTTTAATCGGTGCCATTCGTACAACTGCCCCGATATCAACGATACCGTCGTCCTCTTTAAGCGGAATGTTGCAAAGCTTTTCATAGCTTATTCCGTTTTCGATAACACGGCATTTTGAAGCCTCGCAACCCATATCAATCTGGGTAAGCATAGCTCTGTTAAAAAGCGAAGTCACCCTGAATGCTCTTGCGTAAGTTAAGTCGGAAAGCATATAGAAAAAGTCAATCCAATGGGGTTTAAATGATCTTGCCACCCACTTTGCCCTGATAATTTCTTCTTCACGTTCACGGGTATATATTCCGTGCTCGGTAAGAAGCAATGGTTTTTTATAAATGTAAGCCGCCATAGACGCTAAAAGTCCGCCGTATCCTGTACAGATGGAATGATACACGTCGGCTTTCGGGATTTCAGTACCCATAAGGTACAAAACGGGCAAAAGCCTTGACCTTACAGAATGGAATGCATCCGAAAAAGCAATATACGGAAACTCCTTTTCACAAACTTTTGTAAGTGTTTCAAGGAAGCTTTCACTCTTAAGATAAGACATAGGGTTTATCTTTTTTACCTGATACATTTCAAAAAGCAAGTCCCAGTCGGGTTTGCCCGAAACAACAAGTTCGGACAAGGCTTCTTTTTCCTTTTCGGTAAAATTATGGTTGAAAACGCCCGAGGGCTGAACCCTTAAAGCATCGTCAAGGAACACCTGATAAACCTCCTTGACGTTAGAAGGAAGCGTATATACAAATTTATCTTTATCGGCAGCTTTTGCACCGATTACCCACAGCACGAACTCGTGCTCGGGCATTTCATTTATGTACTGATGCATCCAGGTGGAAACACCACCGTTGATATACGGATAACATCCTTCCAAAATCAAGCAAATTCTCATTGTGTCACCTATTTGAATGAAATTTCAACTGTATCGCTCTCAGCAACTAAAAGGTAGATATCCCCCACGTAATGTGTAAGCTCTCCACCCTTTACTTCACCGGGAGTTTTATTGTTAAATCGCATTAAAAATTGTGCTTCATCATAAAAGCCTTCAATTTTTACCGTCATATGGTCATCGAAGATTTCCCTTTTGGGGGAAACTGCAACAAATCTTGAAACCGCCGCCGACATCTCCGAACCCGTAAAGTTTCTGATATTCGGCACTGCGGTGTACATCCAGTTAAGATAGTCGTCAAAGCTCTGGCAAAGCTTTTCCCATCCGAGCTCGGCACCACGGTCGGGGTCAAGCGCATCGTCAGGGTGGGTAAAATAGTTGTTTGCAAGATGTAAGTTAAGCTCGGATATTGCCGCCATCTTCATATAGTCTGTAAGGTCACATCCCGAAATAATACGGGGCTGGTCGATAATTCCGTCTTCGGCTACGTCGTATTCCTGAGTACACGAAAAGTCAAGATGCGCATCGGCAAAATAAATACCCGAAATCGTCTTGATATGCGGATATTCCTTTGCAAGGAGTGCCCTTCCCTCTTTTGAAAGAAGGTTGGAAGGCGGTACGTAAACTGACATCTCAATGTCGGGGAAAAGTGTATCACAAAAATCAATAAGGTGGTCAAAGCCTTTCTTCATAGCAGAATAGCTTTCCCAGGTTTTGTAGTCGTAAAGTCCCTGATAATCACAGTTATCAAAGCAAAGAGGCTGATGGTTATATCCGTGATATCCAAGCTCCCCACCTTTTCTTAAAAGCATATTACCGAAATTCAAAAAAGTACCTGTATCAGGTTCTGCATCGGTAGTGCCGTCAACGTGGTCATCGTAGCTTTCAATAGCAAGGCCCGTGTATTTCATACCATATTTATCGGCAAGATTCATCATATCCTGCCACCAGATGTTAATGTAAAAATCACGGATACTGGTATTATAATCCCTCTGGATATATTCACTGTTGCCACTCGGAATCTGTGACGGAAAGTCGTCAAGATAGTAGCAGGCACCATTTATAACAGGATAGATATAAACGTCGGTAAGAAGGCTTAAAGATGCGGTATAAAAACCTCTGTACGCCTTTTCGATAAGACCTATATTATCAACTACAAAAGCACCTTTTCCGTAATTTGTCTTCCATACCAAAGGCACGTTGTTTTCTTTGTCAATCGCATAAACCTTAACGTCTTTTGAAAGCTGTACGACTCTCGCACTTTCGTAAGGGCTCGGTACGTCAAAACTCTTTCCTCCGCCGAGCATAAACTCAGGCTCAACGTATATTTTTTCAACGACGTGATATTCATAAGAAGAATCGAGTATTCCTAAATCGTGCTCGATAACCGATGAATAGGGATTTTTATCAATAGTGAGCGGGAAAAGCACCTGACCGCCGTCACGCACGTAGTTACTGAGTGTTATAACGTCGTTACCAAGAGGCTCTAAATCCGACATAAAGACGATAACGTATTCGTAATTATAAAAATCAGGAACACTTGACACTGACAAGTCAACCTCGTCCCTTCCTATCTTCATATCGTTCATTATGAGGATGAATTCCGCCATAATATCTTCATTGTCTTTTTTACTGCCGTCATACAAAAAGAGAGCATTTTTCTGAAGTTTTGCAACTGCCTCTGCCTTTGTTACCAAGCTTTCATCCGGCATAAAATCAAGAGCAGTACCCGCATAGGTATACCTGATACCGGAAAGTTCGGTGAACAGAATGAAAGAAATAACAAAAAAGACAAAAACTATCGCTAAAACACCCTTGTAACGGAATTTTATGAATTTTTGCTTTATTCTTTCCAAAATGCAAGTTCCTCCTTAGCTCGTGACGAGAAGAAAATCTCTCCGCTTTCGATTTCGTTAATCAGCTTCTTTATATCCTCGCCACGGTTAAGAGAGCCAAGATATTTAAGCCTCATAAGATAATAGTCTTCAGACTGAGGGTATATTTGTTTAAACTTTTTAAGATAAACACTCGCCTCAGTGTAGTTTTTAAGCTCAAGCTCGTTTGTGATAAGTCTTACAAAATCAGTAATGGTGGGGTCTACAGAAACCTTCTTTTCCATAAGCTCGGAATAAAGCTTTCTGTTCATAATCATAACCTGACCCTGCATAAGGTTCTGGGAAATACAACTCCACAAAAAGTTTGCATAATCCTCTAAAACAAGCAAATCCTCAGGATTTTGCGAATATCTTTTTTCAAACTGCTGTAATCGGTAGTCGTTTTCCTTTGAAATCTCAACCATCGCAGTAACGGCGTAGTGCACAACCTCGGTATCCTCGTTGTTACCCGCCTTTTGCAGAAATTCTATGTATTCTTTGGGGTTGTCGTTCAAAACGTCCATAATGATACTTCTGCGCTCTCTGGGGGAGTTTATAACGAGAGCTTCTTCAATAGGCACAGTTTTAGCTGCAACCTTTTTTTCATCAACAGTTACAGTTTTGTAAAGTTCTGATTCGAGTTTTAATTTTTCAACGCCTACGTCAATGGCATCGTCAAGCTTAAAGCCTATCTGCAGATGCAAAACCATAACCGATATCACACCCCAGAAAGGCAACAAAAGTGCCACCCAGAACATAATTTTGTGCACCTTTAAAAGACCGCTTCTTATTCCAAAAAAAACAAGCAGTGACATTAAAAGATGTAACAAAACTAAAACTGCAAACAACATAAAATCACCTATAAAACTGTGATGTCAATACCCTCAAATCTCGGTAAAATATACTGCAAATCGTCTTTTGTTGCCTGTGAAAAGAGAATATTAAGCTTTCCGTTTTCCGCTTCACCGATAACATCATTGGCGCGTACTTTGCCTGAAATAAGGCTTTCCATCTCTGTAAGCGTTTTTTCTTTACAGTTAATTTCCGCTAAAATGAAGCTTGAAACCTTCTTTTCTTCCAGAGCCTTAAAGTTATTAAGGCATTCAGTGAACGCTTCCCTTTTCATAACACGGGTACCCTTGATATACTGCTTGTCGTAAACAGCAATATTATAGTCATACGCACGGAGAAGTGACATCTGCACCAGGTCTTTAAGAATCTTAAAAAGATTTACGTAATAAAGTGAACGCTGTTTCATATCGGCGTGCCACAAAAAGATCATCAAAACTAAATTATCGCCCTTGTAAATACCACCTGCGTACATCGGCAAATCTCTTGAAAGGGTTGTATTTCTGAAAATCTCCCCGTTTTCAAGTTTTTCCAAAACAGGCTTATATGTATCAAGTGAAACTGAACGCGATACATTTTCGATAATATCACGGGAAGCCACCTCAAGACGCCCGAACCCGCTTTGCGGATTGACAGAATACACAGTGATACTCTTGTTTTCAAGGACCTCCTCAAAAGTTTCCATTATCCTTAAATACAAAAGCTGTGGTTCAACAGTGTCAAGCCGTCTTGTAATATCAAAGATTTTGCCAAAACTGTCCTTTGAACCAATGATCTGCTTTTTGAGTTCGCGCTTTTCAAAAAGGGTATCTTCGTAGATTTCCCTTGTAAAAACAAGCTTATCTTCTAAAAGCTTATTTTCTTCCGATACAAAACGGATTTTATCGTCATAACGAAGTTTTACATAACCGCAAAGAGCACCGACAAGGAAGAAAAACACAAAAGCAAGCCAGTTTGTAGGCTCATAAAAGATAGTTTCTGGAGCTGTTCCACTTACCACCTTTGCGATAAACCACGAAATACTCGAAAGTCCTGCCGCCGCAAGCCCGAAGTTAAGTCCGTGTACCGTTGCCATAATAACTATGTAAATTGTCCTGAAATCAACTATTGAGAAGATTACCGCCGAATCGGTCATATGTACAAACACTTCCGAAATCAAAAACAAAATAACAAGCTCCAAAACCTTGATTATAAGCGAATGCTTTTGCAAAAATGCCTTTACTTTATCAAATAAATTAAGATGAGTTTCGTTTTTATAATCAATATACTTCTGATACTGCTCGGGTAAATCCTCGATAATCGAAATCTTTGAAAACCAGCCGTATTCATTTCTTATAGCTTTGTTATTTGCTTCAAGCGTTTTAGAAGAATGTTTACCCGTAAAATCAACCTTTGCACTGCTGTCACAGGACCATAACCTTTCTGCAAAATCCTTGAAAGTAAGGTTAAAGTCATCGTTTATGGTAAGAATACCCGTACCCGATTTCCAGTTATCCATAAGCCTTACGATAAGCTCGGACAAATCTCTCATCGAGATAAAATACATCTTGTTATGGGCCTCTTCATCAATTGTCACAGCCTTTTTCTTATACATTTTCTCGAAAACATTAAAAAGAAAATCCCCTTTTCTGAGTCCCGAGTAAAGATACGGAATCTGCACAATCTTAATATCATAACTTTTATCCTGCCCGTAATATTCACAGAGGTTCTCTTTAGCCTTTGCCAAAATAGACTTATCCGTCATTTCATTAAACGATGAATCAAGTGAAGAAAGATAAAGGATTTTCACATCTTTCTGGGTTTCTTTTGAAAACTCAAGTACTTCCCTTAATTCCTCGGCATCACTTTTTTCAAGCGTGTTAAATGTAAGCTCACCCGAGAAATATACTATTACATCAAATTCATAGGTATCAAGAACTGCTTTGATTGACGGCTTTTTAATCTTAAAAAGCTTTATCTTACCACCCGTCTGCAAATCGTTGTTACCAATTACCGTAACCTTGCTGTCGGGGAAAGTGTTGTTAATAAATTCTTTGGTTATGTACTCAGTATTACCGATACAGAGAACTCTTTTTGTTTTTATTGCATTATCTGAAAAAGTAACCTGCCGCTTTTTATCAAGGGTATTTCTGAGTTCAACAAGCTCGCTGTGGTTTACAACCTTCATAAGGCGTTCAATCAATACCTCATTGAAAACACCACACATACCGCTTGAAATCATCTGCACTGCAACATCCTGAGAAAATGCATCCTTGTAACTGCGCTTGGTTGTAAGGGCATCATAGGAGTCAGCAAGGGCAACTACCTGTGCCGGGAGAGGAATAGCATCACCAACAAGCCCCTCAGGATACCCCGTACCATCAAAACGCTCGTGATGATACTTAGCAATTTCTGCAGCGTATTCAATTACAGAAGAAGAAATATCGGGAGCATCAATTTTTCTTATCACATCTTCGCCGAACGCTGCATGTTTTTTGACAATATCGTACTCAAGCGGAGAAAGCTTCCCGGGAAAATCAAGAATACTTTTTGGAATTTTGCTTTTACCAATATCGTGCAGCGAAGAAGCCATCGCAATATAATTTATCTCTTCATCAGAAAAAGAATATACCTCATCCTTGCAAAGTTCCTTAAGAATAAGCTCTGTAAGCATTCTTACATGGTATATATGAAAGCCACTTTCACCATTCAAGGTGTCGGGAATGTTTTCAGAAGTCAAATATTCAGTTTTAAGGTTATAATTATCGTTTTCAAAGTCAACGACCAAAAGCGGATTTCCCTGCATATAAGATACTCCTTTCAACCGATAATAATACATTTTCTATTATATACCTTTTTTCTTCATATTTCAACAGTATTATTGAGCTTTTTTAAGGAATAATACTGAAAAAAGGAGGTAATTTTATGAACAGATCAGTAAACGGTAATAAAGGTAACCGCACAACTATCAAAAAAGATGAACATTTTGTACCGATGTTTAACAATTTCCCCCTCACCGATTTGAAAGAAGAAGACGGTGAGCTCAAAATCCCCGATGATAATGCAAAGCAGATGAGAAAATACAGTATTGAAAACAAAAAGTAAACTTTTATTTAAAACTATTGTCAAAATACTTCTTTTAGTGATACACTTAAATCACAGAAAAGAGGTTTAGCTGTATGAAAAAACTATTAGGATTCTTAACAACAAGGCTTTTTATCTTCGCCTTTTTAATCATATTACAGATAGGACTTTTAGTTTTAAGTATCATAAAGCTTCAGGAATTATCTGTTTATTTTTACATTCTTTGTCAGGTTTTAAGCCTTGTTGTAGTATTTTTCATAGTCGGCAAAGACGATAATCCGAACTATAAAATCGCCTGGATTATCCCAATTATGATGTTCCCGCTTTTCGGAGGAGTATTTTATCTCTTTTTCGGACGAAGAGGCATTTCAAAAAAAGTAAAAAAGATTTTAAAAACCGAAAAAACAGACGATATAAACTCTGATATTCTTCTCTCTTTAAAGGAAAATCCTGAAATTTTCAAACAAGCATCATATATAAGTTCTGTGGGGTACCCTGTCTATACCAATACCGAAACCACCTACCTTTCCCCCGGCGAAAAGCTTCTCGATACTATGATTTGTGAGCTTAAAAAAGCTAAAAGCTTTATCTACCTTGAATATTTCATAATCGAAGAAGGTAATTTCTGGAACAAAATCCTTGAAATCCTTTCACAGAAGGTAAAAGAAGGTGTCGATGTAAGGGTTATGTATGACGATATGGGGTGCATTAAAACCCTCCCTGACGGATACACAAAAAAACTAAAAAAACTCGGCATAAAAGCCAAGGTTTTTAACCCTTTTGTCCCGTCTGTTGACCTTTTTATGAACAACCGCGACCACAGAAAAATCTGCGTTATTGACGGTGAAGTAGGGTTTACAGGTGGAATTAACCTTGCAGATGAATATATAAACGAAAAAATGCGTTTCGGTCACTGGAAAGATGCAGGAATTATGCTTAAAGGCGAAGCGGTTTTAAGTTTAACTTCAATGTTTTTGCACCTCTGGGGCGATGATGAAAGGCCCCAAAAGCCCAAAACCCCATACGCTTCTGACGGTTTTGTGATGCCGTTTTCCGATATGCCGATTGACCGCGAGCTTACAGGCGAAAACATCTATATGAATATGATAACTTCCGCCAAGGAAATTATTTCCATTGAAACTCCATACCTCATAATCGACAACGAGATGTTATCAGCCCTTTGTCTTGCCGCCAAAAGCGGAATAAAAGTAAATATTATAACTCCGGGTATTCCCGACAAATGGTTTGTCCACGAGATGACAAGAAGCAACTATAAAAGGCTTATTCAGTCGGGAGTAAATATATACGAATATAAAGATGGTTTTATCCATTCAAAAATTGTTATAACCGACCGCGAATGTGCAGTAATAGGCACGCAGAACTTTGATTACAGAAGCCTTTATCTGCATTTTGAATGTGGGGTCTGGATGTACAAATCAAACGCTGTACTTGAAGCCGATGACGACTTTAAAGCTATCATAAAAGTTTCACGGAAAATCAGCGAAAGCGATTTGAAAATCCCGTGGTACAAGAGTATAGTACGGGGATTTTTAAAACTTTTCGCCCCACTTTTATAGTTGACAAAGCTTATTTTAAATGATATAATCAACATATATCTAAACGTAGTGACGGAAAGAGTAGGTCTTTTAACCTGATTACAGAGAGCTTTTGGCTGGTGGAAAAAAGCAGAGGGTTGTGACTGAAGATGGCTCCCGAACGGTGCACCCGAATTTTTAAGGTGCAACAGGTCCGCCTGTTATAGCGGTAATGAGGCGTTATTTGACGCGAATTGAAGTGGTACCACGGGACTATCATCTCGTCTTCTTTTTAGAAGACGGGATTTTTTATTTAGGAGGAAAAGCTATGAGCGAGAAATTTTACATCACAACGGCGATTGCATACACATCTCAGAAGCCTCACATCGGCAATACTTATGAGATTGTTTTAACCGATGCCATTGCCCGTTCCAAGCGTGCTCAAGGGTACGATGTTTACTTTTTGACAGGTACCGATGAACACGGACAGAAAATTGAAGACTGCGCAAAAGCAAAAGGTGTAACACCTAAAGAATATGTTGACGAAGTATCAGGAATGGTGCGTAACATCTGGGACACAATGGACACAACTTATGACAAGTTCATCCGCACAACCGATGATTACCACGAAGATGCAGTCAAGAAAATCTTCAAAAAGCTCTATGACCAGGGCGATATCTACAAATCCGAATACAGTGGTCTTTACTGCGTTCCCTGTGAATCCTTCTTCACTGAAAGCCAATTAAAAGACGGTTGTTGCCCCGACTGTGGCAGACCTGTCCAGACTACAAAAGAAGAAGCATATTTCTTCAAAATGAGCAAATATCAGGACAGACTTATGAAGCACATCGAAGAAAATCCTGATTTCATCGTACCCGAATCCCGTAAAAAAGAAATGGTAAACAACTTCTTAAAACCGGGTCTTCAGGACCTCTGCGTTTCCAGAAGCTCATTCAAATGGGGCGTTCCCGTTTCCTTTGACGATAAACATGTAATCTATGTGTGGATTGATGCTCTTTCCAACTACATCACAGCTTTAGGCTACAACCCCGATGGCAACGAGGGCGACCTTTATGAGAAATACTGGCCTGCAAATGTTCATATCATCGGTAAGGATATCCTGCGTTTCCATACAATTTACTGGCCCATTATCCTTATGGCACTTGGCGAACCTCTGCCGAAACAGGTTTTCGGTCATCCCTGGCTTTTGTTCGGCGCTGACAAAATGAGTAAATCCAAAGGTAATGTTATCTATGCTGACGATCTGGTACGCCTTTTCGGTGTTGACGCTGTAAGATACTACCTCCTTTCCAATATGCCTTACGGTCAGGACGGAAATATTACTTACGAAACCTTTATCGGTAAGTATAACTCAGACCTTGCAAATACTTTAGGTAACCTTGTAAACCGTACAGTTACAATGGCTAACAAGTATTTTGACGGCGAAATCTTAAAAGCATCCATAGAAAATGAACTCGATGCTGACCTTAAAGCAGTTGCAGACGATACATTCAAAGCATCGGTGGATTTGATGAACGAATACCGTACAGCCGATGCACTTGCAAAAATTATAGGCCTTGCACAGCGTTCCAACAAATACATTGACGAAACTGCACCCTGGGCACTTGCAAAGGACGAAGCTTCCCTCCCAAGACTTAAAGTGGTACTTTCTAACCTCATTGAAGCTATCAGAGTTTTAGCAGTTTCCCTTATGCCCTTTATGCCCTCCACTTCAAAAGCAATTCTTACACAGATTAACGCTACCGAGAGTAACTTTAACAATGCATCTTTCGGCGAAGGTGAAGCAAGAAAAGTCGGCACTGCCGAAGCACTTTTTGCAAGAATTGACGAAGCAAAAATGTTAGAGCAGATTCAGAAAGAAATCGTTGAACCCCAGATTGCCGCTGCAAAAGCAAACGCAAAACCCGAGGGCATAACCGATATGATTTCAATTGACGACTTTGCAAAGGTTGAACTTCGTGTAGGCGAAATCAAATCCTGCGAAAAGCTCAAAAAATCCAAGAAACTCCTTGTTTTGAAGGTAAATGACGGCGAAAAAGAACGCCAGGTGCTTTCAGGCATTTCCCAGTGGTATGAACCCTGCGACCTTATCGGCAAAAAGATTATCCTTGTTTCCAACTTAAAACCCGCAAAACTCTGCGGTGAGGAAAGCTTTGGTATGATTTTAGCTGCCGACTGCTCTGAAAACGATGTAAAAGTAATCTTCGTTGACGACTCAATCCCCACAGGTTCAAAAATAAGATAAGATAAAGCCCTCTTTACGAGGGCTTTTCTTGACACTTTTTCTCTGAAATGGTATAATGCTTTCATTAACCTTGAAAGGAAAAATATATGTCTGAAGTTATTATTCACTCTGTGTTGCACACTTTAGAGGACACTTTAAAAACACTCCCCGTTTTGTTTTTAGTCTATCTCTTTATCGAATGGATAGAGCACCGCTTTGACTTCTCAAAAATTATGAACCCCAAAGCTTCCCTCCTGGGTCCTTTACTCGGTGCGCTGACAGGACTTATTCCCCAATGCGGATTTTCCGCAGCATCTGCTTCGCTTTTCGGCGAGAAGATGATTTCTGCATCCACACTCATTGCGGTTTTCATTGCTACTTCCGATGAAGCCGTCCCCTTGCTTTTGTCAAATACCGATACCGTAAAAACTGTTCCTTTGCTGATTATAATCAAGCTTGTTATAGCGGTAATTGCGGGCTACACTTTAAGATACACCCTTTTTAAAGAGAATATCCCAAAACCCGAACATCACTGTCACTGTATTCCGACAGATGAAGAGCATCACCACGAGGAAGGTCATCACGACAACCACGAAAACCCCGACTGTCATTGCTGTTGCGACAATAAATCACTTCTTCTGAGTGCTTTGCTTCACACCTTAAAAGTTACGGCATTTCTGTTTGTAACGATGCTTATTATAAACCTTGTAATAAACTTTATCGGTGAAGACAATCTTGCAAAACTTCTGCTTTCGGGAAGTATCTTCCAACCCTTTTTAACTTCGCTTTTAGGACTTATCCCGGGATGTGCAGGGTCGGTACTTTTAACCGAACTTTTCATAAACGGTGGTATCACCTTTGCATCGCTTGTTTCAGGACTTTCTGCAGGTTGCGGTTTCGGGTATTTAATTCTCTTTAAAGAATGTAAAAATCGCAAAAAAGCGTTTCTTATCCTTTTAACCACCTATGTTATCTCAGTTTTATCAGGAATAATAATCTCACTTTTTTAAAAAAATCCTCCGTAATTTTAAATTACGGGGGGTTTTTAGTAACATTTTTAAGTTTTCCTCATATTATGTACTAAACCGCCCAAAGCGGATTTAAAGACATACTTAAGGAGGCTTTTAAATGTCAGATCAGACTTACACACCATATGGTGGTGCCACAGGTGCCAACTGCTTTAAAGAAGCTGTATGTGTAAACACAGGAAGAATTTACGACAGTTGCAGTGACAAGGACTGTTTAGAAAACTTAAGGGTTTATTTTACCGAAACAAATCAGGGTATTATCAACGAAGCACAAAGCATCAAAGTAAGACGGGTGGAAGTTGCAAATGTAACAATGGAAGTGGAAGCTGTCCCCTTTAATAAAGGTTTTTACTCGGTTGATACAACATTCTATTTCCTTATTACGCTCGACACTTACGAGGCTCAGCCTTGCTCCAACCCCACAACCGTTCAGGGTGTTTCTGTTTTCTCCAAAAAGGTTATCCTTTACGGCGCAGAAGGCAATGTGAAGAACTTCACTTCCCTTTCGGGTTGTGAATTTATCACAGGTGAGGACTGCACACTCCCCTCAAACACACCTACTGCACGCATTCAGGTGGTCGACCCGATTATCTTAGCTTCAAAAATCTGCGATACCCAGAGAAATGACTGCGACTGCAACACTGTCGCTGTCCCCGAAACACTTCCCTGTCTTTTCCCCGGCACTATCGTTACAGGTGAAACAGCAAGATATGTTTATGTTTCCATCGGTCTTTTCTCGATTGTTCAGCTTGAACGCGAAGTACAGATGATGATTCCCGTTTACGACTTCAGTATTCCCGACAAGGACTGCACATCTGCTGAAAACACATGTGACCCCTGTGAGCTTTTCAGAAAAATCAAATTCCCCGTGAGTGAATTCTTCCCTCCAAGACTTACCGAGCTTGAATGCGAAGAAGAATAGATGTAAAGCACAAGTTTTTATAACTTGTGCTTTACTTTTTTAAAATAGTGTGTTACAATTAACCTAACATCTATCAGAAGGAGCGATGATTATGAAATTAGGTTTTGTAAGTGCAATTTTAGATAACTATAGCTTTGAAGAAGTTATCGATTTTGCAAGTGAACACGGCTTTGAATGTGTTGAAATGGCTTGCTGGCCTCAGGGTAAAGCTGAACGCCGTTATGCAGGTGTAAGCCATATTGATGTAGAAGATACAAGCGACAAGAATATTAACTACATCAAAGATTACTGTGCAAAGAAAAATGTTGAGATTTCATCTCTTGCTTTCTATCCCAACACAATGGACGAGGATTTGGAAAAGAGAAATGCTAACATCGACCACCTCAAAAAGGTTATCGTTATGTCAGGAAAACTCGGCGTTAATATGGTAACAACCTTTGTCGGCAGAATGCAGACAAAGAATGTTGAAGAAAACATCGAAGAATTCAAGAAAGTATGGCCCGATATCATTAAATTCGCTGAAGAAAACGGCGTTAAAGTTGCTATCGAGAACTGCCCCATGCTCTTTGGTTATGACCAGTGGCCCGGCGGACAGAACCTCTTTACAACTCCCGATATCTGGAGAAGATGTTTTGAAATTATCCCCAGCAAAAACTTCGGGTTAAACTACGACCCCTCTCACTTTGTATGGCAGATGATTGATTACATCAAACCCATCTATGAATTCAAAGACAGAATTTTCCATGTACATTATAAAGATATCAAAGTTTACCGTGACAAGCTTAACGATTGCGGTATTATGGCAACTCCCCTCTCCTTTATGTCCCCGAAACTTCCCGGCCTTGGCGATGTTGACTGGGGCAAATATGTTTCCGCGCTTACAGACATCGGTTTTGAAGGTTATACCTGCCTTGAAATCGAAGACAAAGCGTTCGAAGGAAGCAAAGAAAGAGTGGAAAGCTCCTTAGTTCTCGCAAAACGCTATATGGAACAGTTTGTAATCTAACATAACAAAGCCCCGTATTCTACGGGGTTTTCTCTTTGTAAAGAAAATCGATTTACATACAAAAACAAAAGGCGTATCGTAATGATACGCCTTTTGTTTTTACTGATACTCTTAAAGCCTTCCCTGATTTGCCTCCATTGCCTAAAGGGAGGGGGACCACCGAAGGTGGTGGAGGGATTCAGGAAGGGGGACCGCGTCAGCGGTGGAAGGGTTGTTTTAACAAGTTTTACTTAAGATATTCCATAAGCATTTCACGCATAATTGTGGGGTTGCCTTTACCCTTTGAAGCCTTCATACACTGACCTACAAGGAAGCCGAATGCATTTGTCTTACCGTTTTTGTAGTCTTCAATGGACTTCTGGTTGTTAGCCACAACTTCTTCAACGATGGCTTTGAGTGCACCCTCATCGGAAATCTGTCCAAGACCTTTTTCGTCAACGATGGCTTTAGGCTCTTTGCCCGAAACAAGCATTTCTTCAAATACAGTTTTACCTGCAGAGTTTGAGATAACGTTCTTTTCGATAAGCTCGATAAGTGCCGACATATTATCAGCATTGATATTAAGCTCTGCGATAGTCTTGTTCTGCTCGTTCATAACTCTTGAAATATCACTGAGCACCCAGTTTGCGGCACTTTTTGCCTTAACTTTGTTAAGTGCGATAATACCTTCAAAGAGTGCGGATTTTTCCATATTGTCAACGATAAGGTTTGCTTCAACCTCTGTAAGAGAGTACTCTGTGATATATCTGTAAACCTTTTTGTTGGGAAGCTCGGGGATAGATTCTTTAAGAGATCTGAGATATTCCTCATCGAGCACAATAGTTGAAAGGTCGGGTTCGGGGAAATAACGATAATCCTGAGCATCTTCCTTGCTTCTCAATATTACATTGACACCCTTTGCATCATCCCAACGGCGTGTTTCCTGAGTAATCACTTCACCATTTTCAATAGCTTTAATCTGTCTGTCAGCCTCGTAATCAATAGCACGGACAGCACCTGAGAAGGTGTTGACATTCTTCATCTCAACGCGTGTGCCATAAGGCTCGCCTTTTTTATGAACAGATACGTTGATATCGCATCTGATGGAGCCTTCCTGCATCTTACAGTCGGAAATACCGATGTACTGCAAAATCGATTTGATGGTTTCAAGATAAGCCTTTGCATCCTTTGAAGAATGCATATCAGGTTCGGAAACGATTTCGATAAGCGGCACACCACAACGGTTGAAGTCAACGAGCGTACCTGTAAAGCTGTCCTCATGGATAAGCTTACCTGCGTCTTCCTCGATATGAATTCTTGTTACGCCTATTCTCTTTTGCTCCCCGTCAACCAAAACATCAACATAGCCGTTTTCGCAAAGCGGAATATCAAACTGGCTTATCTGGTAAGCCTTGGGAAGGTCAGGATAAAAATAGTTCTTTCTGTCCTGTTTGGAAATAGGATTGATGGTACAGTTAAGTGCATAACCCATTCTTACGGCAGATTCCACAACCTTTTCGTTGAGTGTCGGCAAGGTACCGGGCATACCCATACAGATAGGACAGCACTGGGTGTTAACCTCTAAACCGAAAGCATTTTTACAACTACAATAAATTTTAGACTGTGTATTAAGTTCAGCGTGGACTTCAAGGCCCACTACAATTTCATAATCATTATAAGCCATTACACTCACCCCTTACTTCAAAGTCTTCGACAAATCAAATCCACCAACAAGCTTTTCATAGCAAGCCGCAGCATCAAACAAAGTCTGTTCACTGAATTTTGAACCGATAAGCTGACATCCTATCGGCATATTCTTGCTGTCAAATCCGCAAGGCATACTGATTGCGGGAAGCCCTGCAATATTTATCATAACAGTAAGGATATCGTTCATATACATCTTGACCTGGTCGTCAACGTTCTCACCGATTTTAAACGCTGTATCGGGAGTTGTGGGAGTGAGCAGAAAATCACACTGAGTAAACGCGTCAGCGTACTGTTTCTGGATAAGCTGCTGAGTGAATTTTGCCTTTTTGTAGTAAGCATCGTAATAACCCGAAGAAAGTACATAAGTACCGAGCATTATACGGCGTTTAACCTCTGCACCGAAGCCCTCGTTACGGGTATTTAAGTAAAGTTCTTCAAGTGTTTTTGCATTTTCACTGCGGTAACCGTACTTAACACCATCAAATCTTGCAAGGTTTGAGGAAGCTTCCGCAGAAGAAATGATATAGTAAGCAGAAAGTGCGTAGTCAGTACTCGGAAGCGAAACAGGTACAAGTGTCGCACCCATTTTTTCGTACTCTTTTGCAACCTGCATAACAGCGTTTTTAACATCCTCTGTTACACCCTCTGCAAAGTATTCTTTCGGAATACCTATTTTAATTCCCTTAACATCGGGGTTAATTTTTGTGAAATCAGGATAAGTGCGGCTTACAGTAGTTGTGTCCATCTTATCCTTGCCACAGATAACAGAATAAGTGAGAGCTAAATCCTCAACGCTTCTGCCGATAGGTCCAATCTGGTCAAGTGATGATGCAAACGCAACAAGACCGTATCTTGAAACCGAGCCATATGTGGGTTTTAAACCTACAACACCACAGTAAGCGGAAGGCTGACGGATAGAGCCACCTGTATCGGACCCTAAAGTGATAACAGCTTCACCCGAAGCTACTGCTGCAGCACTACCACCCGAAGAACCACCGGGAACATATTCAGTGTTATAAGGGTTTTTAGTCTTTTTAAAAGCAGAGTTTTCAGTGGAAGAACCCATTGCAAACTCGTCCATATTAAGCTTTCCGAGGTACACACAATCGGTTTCATCGAGCTTTTCGATAACTGTTGCATTGTAAGGAGGCACAAAGTTCTCAAGCATCTTTGATGCACAGGTTGTGGGCATTCCTTTAAGACAGATATTGTCTTTAATACCAATGGGGATACCTGCAAGTTTGTGTAAAGCATCTCCCTTTACACGCTTTTCATCCACTTCTTTCGCCTTTTTGAGAGCACCCTCGCGGTCTACCGAAAGGTAAGCTTCAATCTCCGGCTCTTTTTCATCGATTCTTGAAAGCACGGATTCTGTAAGTTCCAAAGAGGAAATCTCTTTGCTTTCGAGCATCTTTGAAAGCTCGGACGCAGTATATTTAAAAAGTTCCATTTTTAGTTCCTCCTTAGTCAACTACCTTAGGCACTACGATACAGCCTGCCTGAACTTCGGGTGCATTCTTTAAAAGCTCCGCACGCTCAAATTTCTTTTCAGCGACATCTTTGCGCATTTCCATAGGGTTTTCAGGGTCAATCAAAGCACCGCTTGCATCAATATCAGGGAGCTTTTCAACCATATTTACGATGTTTTCCATCTCTTTTTCAAATTTTGCTTCTTCCTCGGGTGTAAAGCTTAATTTTGAAAGCTTTGCGAGGCGTTTCATATCAATTTTCATACTGATTTCCTTTCACCATTTTATTGAACTCATCTTCAGAAATAACGGTAACACCAAGCGAATTAGCCTTTGTGAGTTTGCTTCCTGCATCCTCCCCTGCCAAGACATAATCAGTCTTTGCAGAAACCGATGAAGAAACTTTACCGCCATTTTCTTCAATGATAGCTTTTGCTTCGTTACGGCTGTATGTGGGCAAAGTACCCGTCAGCACAAAAGTCTTGCCTTTAAACAAATCGGTAGTTTCCTTTACTTCTTCGTAAAGCATAACTCCTGCGTTTTTAAGTTTTTCGATAATGTCACGGCTTTCCTGACGCTCAAAGTAACTTACAACGCTCTGCGCCATTACTTCTCCGTAACCTTCAATCTCAGTAATTTCATCAACTGTCGCTTCAAACAGCCTGTCAATACTTAAAAAATGCTCTGCCAAAAGCTTTGAAGCGCGTTCGCCGATATTCCTTATCCCAAGCCCGAAAAGCACTTTTGCAAGTCCTCTTGTCTTTGACTCCTCAATGGATTTTAAAAGGTTACCTCCCGAAAGCTCACCCATTCGCTCAAGCGATGATAAATTAGAAAGCTTTAAGTAATAAAGGTCAGCAGGTGACGAGATAAGCTTGTTATTCAAAAGAAGTTCAACTATCGCAGGACCTAACCCCTCAATATTCATAGCGTTCCTTGTTGCAAAATGAATGATACTGCGATAAATAGTAGCGGGACACAAAGGATTTACGCACCTTATCACCGCTTCGTCATCATCCTTCACCGTTTCTTCGTTACAAACGGGACAATGTTTCGGTATAAGATACGGCTCACTGCCGTCAGGATGAGAAACCGATTTCAAAACCTCGGGGATTATGTCCCCTGCTTTTCTGACTAAAATGGTATCTCCTATTCTTATATCCTTTTCATCGATAAAATCCTGGTTATGAAGTACCGCACGGCTTACTGTTGTACCGGCTAAAATAATCGGGTCAAATACCGCAGTCGGGGTGAGCGCCCCCGTCCTTCCGACATTTATTTCAATATCCCTTAAAACCGTTTCCTTTTCCTCAGGCGGATATTTGAAAGCCACCGCCCATTTCGGGAACTTCGAGGTAGCACCCAATTTTTCACGCTCTGTGAAATTATCAATCTTTACAACAGCGCCGTCAATGTCAAAAGGATAACTGTAACGGTTTTCACCGATAAGCTGTATCTCTTCCACTACCTTTGAAAACTCAGTAAAAGTTTTGTAGGAAGGCACTGTTTTAAATCCCAAAAAATTCAAAAAGTCAAGCGACTCTTTATGTGAAGAAAGCTCTTTTCCCTCTATCTGCTGAATGTTGAAGATAAAAATTGAAAGTTTTCTCTTAGCTGTAATTTTCGGGTCTTTCTGCCTTAACCCTCCTGCTGCCGCATTTCTCGGGTTTTTAAAAGGCTCTTCACCGTTTTTTATCTGCTCAGAGGTAAGCTCATTGAAAACCTCCCTCGGCATATAAACCTCGCCCCTGACTTCCAAAAGCGGAAGCTTTTCGGGAATTTCCTTAGGTATATCCGCGATAGTCAGAAGATTTAATGTAACATCCTCACCAACAAGTCCGTTACCTCTTGTTGAACCTCTTACAAAGTGGCCATCCTTATATTCAAGGGACACCGACAGTCCGTCAATCTTAGGTTCCACCACATAACAGGGCTTTTCCAAGGAAGCCTTACACCTTTCATTGAACGCATAAAGCTCCTCAACGCTGAAAACATCCTGGAGTGACCCCATCTGCACTTTGTGCTGAACCTTTTCAAAGGTGTTGACCATGACATCCCCGACCCTCTGAGTCGGCGAGTCAGCCCTTATAAACAAAGGATATTCTTCTTCGAGTTTTTTTAGCTCGACCATCTTCATATCGTACTCATAGTCACTGATAACAGGGGCATCTTCAGTATAATAGAGCCTGCTGTGGAAATTAAGTTCATCAACAAGTTCGTTATATCTTTTTAACGGTTCCAAAAAAGACCTCCCCTTTCAGTATATATAAAGTTATTATACCACACTTTTTAAAATTTTGGTAGTATAAAAACGAAATTTTACTAACTTTTTTTGAAGTTTTTTATATCCTATTGAAAAAAACTCCGGTTTTTGATACAATGGAGCAGAAAGGAGAAACCTTTATGAAAGTTGCAATCTTCACTGAAACCTATCTGCCGTACATAAACGGCGTTGTTACACATATAAAACTCTTAAAAGAAGGCTTGGAAAAAATGGGGCATGAGGTGCTTATCGTCACCGCCGACCCTGAAACCCGTGAGCATTATATCCAGAATGATATTCTCCACTGCCCCGCTCACGCTATGAAAAAGTTTTACAACTACGGCGTTTCTGTTCCGATAAGTCGTAAACGCCTTAAGATTATCGAGGATTTCAACCCCGATATCATCCATGTCCACAACGAATTCACAATAGGAATTTCCGCTTCATACATTGCCAAAAAATTAAAAAAACCGCTTGTCTATACCTTGCACACAATGTACGATGACTATATCTATTATGTTGCACCAAAGCCCCTTATTCCGTTTGCAACCAAACTTTCACACAAGTATGTAAAATACTTTGCAAAGAGTGCAAATGCCATCACAGGTCCTTCCAAAAAATGTGACGAATATATCAAAAAAGAATGTAAAATCGACACCGATGTAACCGTTATCCCGAACCCCGTGGAGCTTGATAAATTCCACCCGTCAAATATCACCGAAGAAAGCAAAAAGGCTTTCAAGGAAAAATATGGCATCAAAGACGATGAAATGCTTGTCTGCTTCTGCGGAAGAATAGGCAAGGAAAAAAGTATCGATGTACTCTTTGACTACTGGGCAAAGACAGTAAAAAAAGACGATAAACTACGACTTGTGATTATCGGTGACGGACCTTGCAAAGAAGAACTTGTAACTTTGGCAAAAGATTTGGGTATTTCCGATATGGTAACCTTTACAGGAGCCATTCCTAACCACGAAATGCCACCCTATTACGCTGCCTGTGACATTTATGTCACCGCTTCACTTTCGGATACAAACTCAATTTCAATGCTTGAAGCAATGGCGACAGGACTTCCCGTTTTGCATCGTTTTGACGAGCTTAACAAAGGACAGGTGCAAAACGGCGTAAACGGATATATCTTCTTTAACGAGTATGAAATGTATGAACAGCTTAAAGCGTTTCAGAAAAAATCAAAAGAAGATAAAGAAATTCTGCGCCATTCGGTAAGAGAAAGTGTCAAAAACGCAGGAAGTGAAAACTTGGCAAACTACCTTTTGACAGTTTATGCAAATGTCTACGGCAAAAGCCCGAACAAGCTTCTCCCCACCCCTAAAAAAATCAAAATAAAACTTCGTAAAAAATAATAAATCCCCGACCATCAGGTCGGGGATTATTTTTATTTCTTAGCCTCATTGAGTTTAATCTGACGGCGGTTTTTAACATGGTCTTCCATAGGCTTGATATCACCTGCAGCGGTAAGAGCCATTCTTGTGAACACAGGACCAAAGAGCTCATAAATAAGCACTGCAAAGAGCGTGATGTTCCTGATAAGAGTACCCTGTCCGGGGAGCTGAGCTGCCGCGATTGAACACATACCGAGTGCTACACCTGCCTGGGGCAAAAGTGTGATACCCAAATATTTGCAGATTTCAGGAGAACATTTTGTAAACTTCGCACTTACAAATGTACCTGAGTATTTACCAAGTGAACGGAAGATGATATAAACCATACCGATTACAACAATAGCCCAGTCAGCAAATACATTAAGTTCAAGCTCTGCGCCACTGATTACAAAGAACAAAGCAAGAAGCGGTGAAGTCCATCTTTCGGATTTTTCCATAAGGTCGAAGGACAA
Organism: Fumia sp.; assembly: GCA_045615345.1. Lineage (GTDB taxonomy): Bacteria > Bacillota > Clostridia > Oscillospirales > Ruminococcaceae > Fumia. Next base: position 115,400 of record JAZLER010000013.1, read on the forward strand.
AGGACAGATGTTGCAGAAAATTGTACCAAGCATCATACAAACCAGAAGTGACGAGAAGCTGATATGTAACGCACCGATATGGAACTCCATCATAGAAAGTGCAACTGTTAAGAATACAAAAGTAATAGTCATATTAAGACGGTTTGTGTTGGAGTTGAACATCTTCTCAAGCTGAGTGAGAATCCATCCCATAATCGCACCGAGAATAAGCGAGCAGACAATTTCAAGAATAGGATTGACAAAAATAGAAATAAAGTCAACAGAGCCTGATACCAGAGTTTTTGCAATACCAAATGAAACTGCGAAAACGATAAGACCAACGGCGTCATCGAGCGCAACAATCGGCAAAAGCAAATCGGTAAGCTTACCTTTTGCCTTATACTGTCTTACAACCATCAGAGTTGCCGCAGGAGCAGTCGCAGTAGCGATAGCACCGAGAGTAATAACCTGGGACATTGTGAGTTTGTCGGGCATCAGAAGGTGCATACCATAAAGTGCCAGGTCAACAAAAAGTGTCGCAACAAGTGCCTGGAAGATACCGATTACAGTAGCCTGCATACCAGTTTTCTTAAGGTCGTCAAGCTTGAACTCACTACCGATAGAAAAAGCGATAAAACCGAGCGCTACTTCGGAAATAAGTCCAAGTGCCGATACAGCCTCCGCGTTATTAAAACCAAGACCTGCAACACCAAGTCTGCCCATAAAATAAGGACCGATTAAAACACCTGCAATAAGATACGCCGTAACAGTCGGAAGCTTTAAGGGTTTAAATACCCTTGTCATCAAAAGACCTACAAGTAACGCAATTGAAACTGAAAGTAAAGTACTCATAGAATATACCTCTCTATCTGCTGTATTAAGAGCCGGACAATCTTTATTAAATGAGGGGCTTATTGTCGGTTCCACTTTTATACTGATTTTTGCCCCAAAATTTCACAAATACCATTTTATCACAACTTTGTCAACTTGTCCACCCCAAAAACACAAAAAAGTCAATTTCCAGCAAATATTTTTTACAAAATTAAACACCTTTAAAAATAACCTTTTTATTTTTAAAAAAAGCTGCTTCCCCCTTGACAAATCCTTTAAAATCGTATAAAATAATAAAGTCGGTTTGCCGCTGTGGTGGAATAGGCAGACACAAGGGACTTAAAATCCCTCGGTAGCGATACCGTACCGGTTCAAGTCCGGTTAGCGGCACCAAAAATCCCCGTACAAAAGTACGGGGATTTTTACTTATTCACTATTACCTCATCACTATTCACTGAAAATTATTCACACTCCCGTAACACAAAATAATTTCCTCGGTGCTAAAATGTAATAAAGGAAGTGAGAGAGTGAAAAAATTATCCTTTATTATTTTCAAAACTGTACGGTGGCTTGTATGGGTTTTCTACCCGAAAACCCGTGTTCTCGGTACCGAAAATCTCCCCGATGAGCCGTCAATTATAGTCGGCAACCATACCCAGATGAACGGGCCGATTATCGGTGAACTTTATTATCCGAGGAAAAGTGTCACCTGGTGCGCAGGACAGATGATGCACTTAAAAGAAGTTCCCCCTTATGCCTATAAGGACTTCTGGTCAGAAAAGCCAAAGCTGTTAAGACCTTTTTACAAGCTTCTCTCCTATATAATTGCACCACTCTCGGTAGCGGTTTTCAACAATGCAAAAACTATCGCCGTTTACCACGATTCAAAGATTGTTGCGACCTTCAAAAACACCATAAAATCCCTCTGTGACGGCAATGATGTTATCATCTTCCCCGAGCATTATGTAAATCACAACCACATTGTAAACGATTTTCAGGACAGATTTATCGACATCGCAAAGCTGTACCACAAAAAAACAGGCAAGGAACTAAGCTTTGTCCCGATGTATATCGCTCCAATGCTAAAGGAAGTATATATCGGAAAGCCGATAAAATTTTCTGCCGATATGCCGTTTGACGAAGAAAGGACAAAAATCTGTAACTATCTTATGGATGAAATCACAGAAATTGCAATCTCGCTTCCCCGTCACAAAGTAGTCCCCTATCCCAACACTCCAAAACGCAAGTTTAAATACAACAAGGAGGATTAAGATGCGTAAACCCGTAGTAAACTATAAAGAATTCCGTCTTTCAAAGATAAATGAACCGAGGTTTTCTCACTTAAAACTGTTACTCGGCTGGGTAATTTACTTTGCCCTTTATTTTCTCACCGAAAACCTCATCCCAAGGGAAAACTGCTACCCCATACACTCAAAGCTTGACAACTTAATCCCCTTTTGTGAGTATTTCGTTGTCCCCTATGTGTTCTGGTACTTGCTTATCGTGATTTCACTTCTGTACTTTATGCTGTACAATATCGAAAGCTTCAAAAAACTTTCAGTCTACATAATAATAACCCAGGCAGTAGCGATGGCAGTTTACATCATCTTCCCCAACTGCCAGAACCTGCGCCCCGAAGAATTTGCAAACGAAAACTTCTTCACATGGATAGTTTCCCTGCTATACACATTCGATACAAGCACCAATGTATTTCCGTCTTTGCATGTTGCATACTCCATCGGCATCATTTCGGTCTGGACAAAAGAAAAAGGCGTATCACGATGGTGGAAAGCATTTATCGTTGTGTCCTGCATTTTAGTCTGCCTTTCAACGGCGTTTATAAAACAGCACTCGGTTTTGGACGGCTTTGCCGCAATCCCTGTCTGCTTACTCGCAGAATATGTAGTTTTCAAAAAACTTTATCCCAAAAACAAAAAGACGATACCTCTCACTTAACTACTCCGTTTTACACAAAATTAAGCCTTCCCCTTTGAGGGGAAGGTGCTGAACGAAGTAAAGCGGATGAGGTGGGAATCAATTAACGATTGCTACGCGATCTGTACCTCATCCGAGTTGCTACGGAACCCTCCTTACCCTCTTGCGGTACCCAAAAGTTACTAACGGCTACGCCCGTAACTTTTGACCGCTACGCTTCGTTTTGCTCGCTTCATTGCCCACTGGGCACGCTCGCAACCTCCCCCAAGGAGAAGCCTTTTTTATTTTCTACTTGATTATTTTATTCTTTCATGATAAAATAAAAATGCTAGACGAATAACACTCGCAAATGAAAAACAACACTTCCTTTTTAAGGAAGTGTATATTGTCGTTTTGCTGACACAAAACATTATTAAGAATTTGGTAAAAACACAAATTCCCATGATGATGTTTTGTGTTCAAATTCATTTTTCATTTGCTTTGGTTCGTCTAGCAGCAACCAAAGGGAATTTGTGCTTTTTCGGTGCAATGACTTCGGTTGTTGCACTTTTTTTATTTTGAAAGGAGAAAACAAAATGGCTGATTACAAGACAATGTACTACAAACTATTCAACGCAGTAAGTGATATCATAGAGGAGTTTAAAAAAGCCCAATAGGAAAGCGAAGAACTTTATCTCGACTCCGAAGATGAGGAAGAAACAGAAGAATAAAATAAGCCTGAGGAAAATCCTCAGGCTTTCATTTTATTTAACTGTTATTTCAAATCCACAATTTACAAGGTCTTCGATTTTTGCAAAATCAAGCTGTAAAGCATTTTCGTTTACAGAAACTTTTGCAGTAATATCAGTACTTTCGCCCGATATGAGGTTTCGCAATATAACCTTTGAAAACTCTTTACCATAATTCACTGTAAGCGTCTTAAACTCACCGAATACACCTAAAGGCGCGTTGTTTTCATTTGAAATCTCAACATCAATGCGTTTCATAAACCCACACTGATTCTTATACACACGCTCTAAAAATCCGATACTTAAAGCACCCGTCTTTGTATTTTCGGAAGCAATTATAAAGGGATTATCTTCCGCATATGTAACTTTCGGCAAATCGGTATTTACAGCAATCACAGCAGGGGCTGAAATTTCTATAACCTTGCCGTACATTGTATTATAAAGCCAGTGACCCTCTGCAAGGTATGAATAATCTCTTGAGTCAGTAAGCTTTTCATCGGAAAACTTAACATTGGTAAGCGGTACGGGAGGAGATACCTTGTGCCATTCAACACAAGCTTTTGTCATATCCTCTACCCCGTTTTTCCATTTGGGATGACTCATAACACCAACCGAAGAATTAAGTGTTGCGCCAAGTTTAAGCTCATTTTCAACATTAAGAATACAAGCAGTGGAAGCCTTATCCTCACTAAGATTGACTATTCCCCAGACACGGGCAAGGGTAACCGAAGTATCAAGGCTTTCAAGTACATCGTAAGTGCGGTAAAAATCCGAACATTTTAAAATCTTCGGGATTTTCTCCGATTCTTCCTCGTTCATACCCACATTATAAGCATCAAACGGCAAAGCGTGTTCTATCATAATATCGGGATTTACTTTTCTTACAGACTCTGTTACAAGTGCCCTGTACTCAGGGTCGCGACCATAAATACCCCAGTCGATTTTAAGGTATTTAACATCAGCATATTTGCACCAGCGTGCGCGTTCTTCCCAGTATTTTCTTGCGTAATCATTGTCGAAACGGTTATCTTCTTCCTCAGTAACACAGTTTATGCAAACCCAGAGTCCGAGTCCCATATAACCCATTTCCTTAACCTTATCAGACAATGCCTTAAGCTTTTCTTCGGGAGTACCCTTAAACGAGGGAAAACGCTCATCGTCAAGTATAAGCGAACCGAAAGTCTTGAAATCAAAACTTACAGCATCATACGGCACATCCCAGCCATCATCGATAACAACGATAAGGTCTTCACGGGAGGATTTGAAATAATTCTTCAAAACACCTTTATCAAAAAATAAAAAATCCTCACTCATAGCGCTTCTGCAGTCTTTAATACCATAGTCTTTTGCATAGCGGTCCTGAGAGTCCCATGTACAATAATAGTTTCCTGTTCTCATATCTGTCACCTTTTATAAAACAAAGTACATCTTCTTTTTAAGGAAGATGTACATAAAATTATCTTCTTTTCTGGTATGAGCCACGGCGGTTATCTGTGGCCTTTTTGAGGTCTGAAATCTTTTCATCGCTCTTTTGCATAAATTTACTGAGCATATCCTCGAAAGACTTACTTCCCTCCTGATATGTAGCAAACTCCTGCGGAGGCTCAAAAGACGGACGATTGGCAGGCTTACTGCTGTTATGTCCCTGGTTGCGATTGTTGTTACGGGTAGTTGGTGCAGGAGCTTCGGCACGCTTAATAGACATCGCGATTTTGCCATCCTCTGCGATACTCATAATCTTTACTTTAACTTCCTGACCCTGAGTAATAAAGTCAGAAATTTCTTTTACAAAAGTAGAAGCCACCTCAGAAATATGCACCATACCGGTGACACCTTTTTCCACCTCTACAAAAGCTCCGAATTTTGTAACGCCTGTTACTTTACCGTCATAAATTTTTCCTACTTCAAGCTGCATAAATGCGTATATGCCTCCTTAAATATTCGGTTACCTGTTTCCCGATGCATTGAAATAAACCCTCTCATCAGGGAAAATAAAGCCAAGCTTTTCGCGTGCAATTTTCACAACGAATTCCTTGACAGAACCCTGGTCAAGCATTCCTTCCAACTCATCGTTCTGGATTTTCTGTTCCTCGCATTGTGCTTTGACTTCTTCGATTTTACTTTTACGGGCAGAAACCTCCATAAAAAGTGTCACAAAAGAAGCGGCAAGATAACAGCAAATAGCAACTATCGCGATATTTACAACGCGGTTGAGTACACCTTTTTTGCGTTTCATTCTGCCTCACACTCCTCAAATATTAAAACAAGTCCCCACTATTTCCTTAATTATACACTACTTTCTACCGATGTTTCAAGTGAAAGTTATTGCCAAATCGGCAAGATAATAATTTTTGTGAAATATGCTTAAATATTTTGAAAAATTTAGTGTAAATATACTTAAAAAATCGATACACAGGAAGAACAAAAAAGCGATAAATCCACCATAAAACAGACTTTATTAAAGAAATCAGAGTTTTGGAGCATTTTAAGACTATAACTCCCACCGTAAAGTAGTAAATTACAAAGCCTAAAATCTCCCCTGTTACCACAAATCCCCTGAATAATCCGTTTAAAAACTTAACGCTGAAAACGAATGTAAACAGCGCTGCTATAAAGACAAATACAAAGTCTTCAATAAAAATAATCCATTTGCCCAGAGGAAATGCAATTCTCATAATCCTGAACACATCATAAATAACGCCTATCCACATTCCAAGCAGGCATGAAAGAAGAAAAATAACAGTTTCCCTCGCAACAGTCATAGATATCCCCTTTCACTATTTCAAAAGCTTTGAAATAAAAGGAACGCCTTTAGTCTTTTCACCGGACGAATACTCGAGGGATATTATCTCACCCTCCATTGAAAATTCGCCATTCTCAACGCTGAAAGAGTTTACATGCAGGTTTTGTCCTCTTACTGTCAGCTTCCCCATATTGGTAAAGAGCATTACGACAGTTTCGTCAAAACAATCCACATCCTGAACCCCCGAAACCGAAAGTTTTTTCCTGTCTTCCATAATAATATTGTGCGGTAGTTTTAAAGATTTTACTTCTTGCATTATTTTATCCCTCCAAGGTTTTATTGTTAAAATATATTCCTTTGGAGGGATTTTTATTCTTATTCTGCTACAACCTCGTACTGTTCTGAGGCTGTTTCCTTGTTTGCATATTCGGACACCTGAAGAACCTTTACGGTAAGGGGTCTGCCCATATTTATAGTAATCTTATCGCCGACTTTTACAGCATAGGAGGCTCTTGCTTCAATGCCGTTTACCAATATTCTTCCTGCATCGCAGGCTTCATTGGCAACGGTACGGCGTTTAATAAGTCTTGTAACTTTAAGATATTTATCAAGTCGCATAGTATTTTCCTTTCTTGTTAGGCGTAACCGACAAATCCGAACCTGCCTGAAATTATTTAAAATTAGGATTTGTCCATTACGCCTAAAAACAAAATCCTATACCGTAATCGGTATAGGATTTTGAATGCGCTTAAAGCGATAATTATTTAGCAACTGCGTCTTTAAGAGCTTTACCTGCTTTGAATGCAGGAACTTTGGTAGCAGCAATTTTGATCTTTTCGCCTGTAGCGGGGTTTTTGCCTTCGCGAGCAGCACGAGCGCGAACTTCAAAAGTACCAAAACCTACCAACTGAATTTTTTCTCCTTTAGCCAAAGCTGCAGAAATGCTGTCGATTACAGCAGCAACTGCTTTATCAGCGTCTTTTTTGGAGAAACCAGTTTTTTCAGCAACTACGCTGATCAATTCTGTTTTTGTCATGACAATAGACCTCCAATTTTTTTATATCCAGGTTTTCACCATAGATTCAATCCTTTTTAGCCTTTACCCAAAGGCTGTTTAAGTAATCAAGCTGTGAATCTTTCATAGAAACGCCCTCACTTTTTGCCATCTCCTCGACTTTTTCAAATCGGGAAATGAACTTGTCACACGATTTTCCGAGCGCCTCTTCAGCATCAATCCCAAGCTTATAAGCCACATTGGTGCACGAGAAAAGCAAGTCGCCGAGTTCCTCTTTGATATTCTCACGGTCAGCCTTGCCAATAGCCTCCCAGAGCTCTCCGACTTCGTTTTCCAAGTCATCAAAAGCGGCGTTCACATCGGGGTAATCCATTCCGGCTTTAGCGGCACGCTTTGAAATCTTCTGCGCACGCATCAAAGACGGGAATGTCAACGGAACATTTTTTAAGGTTTCGGTAAAACTCTCAGTTCCCTTAACCTCGTTTTTTATATTCTCCCAGTTTGTCAGAACCTCGTCAGTGCCATTGACTTTAGTTTCTGCAAACACATGAGGATGTCTTATAATAAGTTTGTCACAAAGCTCGGTGACAACATCGTCAAATGTGAAAGTACCCTGTTCTTCTTCCATACAGGTATGAAATACAATCTGCAAAAGAACATCGCCGAGTTCCTCACGGAGCAAAGCCGTATCTTCTTTATCAATAGCTTCCACAACCTCGTAGGTTTCTTCAATAAAATTATTCCTGATACTTTTGTGGTCCTGCTCCCTGTCCCACGGACAACCGTTTTCACTTCTGAGCAAAACCATAATTTCCTTTAAATCGGAAATATCATATTTATCTTTTCTTTGAAAATCCAGAGCAATCCCTCTTTTACATTTTCCGTACATATTCTATTTTAACCTATAAATTTATATTTTGCAAGTATTTTTGCAAATTTTTCTCCTTTTGGGAGCATTAAAATATCATCTTTTGATATTGAACGGGTAAAAAGCAACAAAATTACATAGATAAAACCGGCAAAACCAACAGAAACCAAAGTTTTTATGTTACTGTCCAAAAATTTTGAAAGCAAGTCAAAAATGATTTTTCCTGATAATCCACAGAAAAATCCGCAGATTGCAGTCCTGTATATCAAAGAAATAAACTTGAATTTTATCTTTGTTATCTTTTTAAGATAGATAAGACAAAGAACGAAAATCGAAATATAACAGCTTGCTGTACCGAGTGCTGCACCCTTTACATTGAAAAATGCAAGGGGGATTGTAATCCAGTTTACCACAAATTTAAGCGCCGCACCGACAAGCATAAACTTAGGCGGCAAATCGGGTCTGCCAAGTGCCTGAAGTACTGCAAAAAGTGGAACGGTAAGTCCTAAGAAAACAAGGCTTAAACCCTGCCAGCTTAAAACCCCCGAAGCAATTGCCACTTCGGAATACTTAAGCGGATAAAGTAAACTTAAGATAGGTTTTGCAAGGAAGAAAATACCAAAACTTGCAGGAATACAGATAAGTGAAGTCATTCTTATAACAGATTCCACATTCACTTTAACAGAAGGCAGATTTTTTTCCTCCCAGGATGCCGCAACATTAGGCAAAGCACTTTTTCCGAAAATACTTGTAAATGCAGGAACAAGGTTGAAAATGGAAAGCGCATAACCGCTGTAAGAGCCGAACACAAAGTTCGCAGCCTCAGCAGGGGTTAACCCCGGTTTTAAATACTCCCCTATCATAAGCATCATACCCTCGTTATTTGTTTCAAACCCTGCCGCAAGGCGGTTTATAATTGTAAGGGTATCAATAAGCTGAGCTACATTCATTACAATAGAGCCAAGAGAAATCGGTATTGCAATCTTTACAAGGTCGCTGATAAGCTTCTTTGTCGCCATAGGTTCAGGCGAACAAAGAAGGTCAGCTTCGGTGATGTTGTCGCCGTTTCTTTTACTTTTTATAAACAAAAATACTGTTCCGACAAAGGTACTCAGAGTAACACCAAAAATAGCACCTGCAGAAGCCATCGGCATTATCGCGGCCCTTGCCTCAATCTCAGTAGAAACAGTATGCCCGAAAACAGGGAGTCCTGCCTCAAACTGCGCCATACCGATTTTCAACGCTAAAACAGAAAGTAAAAGCCCAAAGATAAGCTTTGCAACAACCTCCACAATCTGCGAAACCGCAGTGGGAATCATATTGCGAAGCCCTTCATAGTAACCACGGTATGCCGACATTACACAACCGAAAAATATAGCAGGAGCAATCGCTATAACCGAGAGCCACGCATTTTCATTGTCAGCCATACGAACATAAATCCACGAAAAAGCTACCATAAGAATAAATCCGACAAGCCCCATACAGAAGAAAAGTCTGGTAGAAATTCTATGGATTTTACGGATATCGCGGTACCTGTCGTGAACAGATTGTTCTGCCACCATTTTTGCAATAGCGGCAGGAAGACCCGCAGTGGAAAAAGCAAAAATCATACTGAAAACACTGTAAGCCGTTGAGAAATATCCCATACCGTCACCGTCTAAGATATTTCCAAGTGGAATTTTAAAGACGGCACCGATAAGTTTAACTGTAATCATAGCGGCACCTAAAATACCGGCGCCCTGCAGAAGGCTTTGTCCTTTGCTTTTTGGCAAGTAAAACACTCCTTTTTCGCGTTTTACCGCCACGAGGGTATCGTAGCGGTAGGATAAGAATTATTCTTCATCAAAGCGGTTTCCGCATCTTGTACAGTAAGCGGAGTCCTTTTCATTTTCGGTATTGCAAGCAGTGCAAATCTTTTTATTCTTTTTCTTTGCAAGTTTTGCATTGATTTCTTCAAGATCGTTTTTAACAATATCAATCTCAGAAACCAGAGAATCGATAAGTTCCTTGTCCTCATACTCGGATTTCATCATAGAATACACAGCAGAGCCCAAGCTTTTATACAAATCGGAAAGCTCTTTTGCAAGCTGTGCACTCTTATATTTAGTCTTTGAAAACTCAAAAGCCTTTGTAGCTTTGTCCTCTGCAACATCAACAATATTCTTAGCACCATTCAAAATATCATCTAAAACTGCCATAATATCATTCCTTTCTAAATTCATTTTACACTTATTTGAAAATAAAATCAATAACTTTCTGTAAACAGTTTAAAGGCTTCTTTCTTCTTTGCAAGTATATCGTCAAAACCCGAAATATATTCGTAAGGATATTTGTAATTATAAAATCTCACGATATCATTAGGTAAAACTACCTTTGTCACAGCACCTGCACCGACCGCTAAAATAGTCTGCATCTCATCCATAATATAGACATTATACTTCCCGAAGTGACCTTTTTTAGAATACCCCACATTTTCAAGGTTACCTTTTGTATTCTTCTGGCGATAGAGATAATAAGGCTCATACCCGTTTTCCGTGAGTGCTTTATAAGAATACTTAACCATTTTCTGCACATCGCTGTAATCGTCATCATCGCCCGACTCCTCAAAAAGCTTTGAAGAACGCTTCAATGAAAGTGTATGCACCGTTATATTTTCGGGTGAAAGCAATATCGCCTTGTCGATACTTTCCTTAAAACTTTCAAAAGTATCAGTGGGAAGCCCCGCTATAAAATCCATATTAATTGAAGAAAATCCCATACTTTTAGCAAGATAATAGCAATCCTCTGCTTCTTTTGCAGTGTGTTTTCTGCCTATAACCTTTAAAACCTCATCGTTAAAAGTCTGAGGGTTGATACTTATTCTTGTAGCACCCGAGTTTTTGATAACATCAAGCTTTTCTTTATCGATAGTATCGGCTCTGCCTGCTTCGATAGTGTATTCAATGCCGTTCGGGTGAAAATACCTGTTCACTGCATCGGTAACTACTTTCAGCTCATCTGCTGACAAAGCGGTAGGGGTTCCCCCACCTATGTAAACCGTTTTAAGGTTTAATTTCTTCTCATTTGCTATACTTGCTGTAAAAGCTATTTCTTCCACAAGTTTATTTAAGTACTCCGGGATAAGCGCTTTTGCTTTATGCCCTGCTATCGCATGGGAAACAAAAGAACAGTAACTGCATCTTGACGGACAATAAGGAATTGAAACATAAAGACTGAAATCACGCTTGCCGTTATCGGATAAAATCTCCTTTTGATTTTCAGCAATTTTAAAGCTTAAATCAATTTTATCGGGTGCCATATAAAGCTTTTTATTAAACTCTTCCCTTATCTCATCGTAACTTTTGTTATCAGAAAGTCTTCTCTGTACCCATTTGACAGGGCGTATACCCGTTAAAATCCCCCACTCGGGCAAAACGCCGGTAAGTTCATTCAAAAGTGTATACAAAAGCCTTGCGGCTTCCATCTCAAGGTCGTCATAAGGATGATTTAAAGTTTTGAGAGTTTTAAAAAAATCACCTTTTTTAACGGTGACAAAAACATCATTTTCTTCAGTTTTAATCACAATATACTCATCATCGGGATATTCAGAAACCTCATAAATATGCTTGAATCTTCTCACAGGATAGAAAAGCTTCAAGATATTTTCCATTTCATATTTAAAGGTGTTTCCAATGTAAAAAATCGTCATATCCTTACCTCAAAAATGGGTTTGTTTTCTTCTCGTTACTTAAAGTGGTAGCCTCCCCGTGTCCCGGGAAAACATTGTAATCTCCGGGGAGTGCCATAAGCTTTTTAAGGGAATTCATCAGGGTGTCATAGTCACCTTTATAAAGGTCAGTACGCCCGATACTTCCATAAAAAAGCGTATCACCCGTAAAAATCGAATCAGAAACCTTTATACATACTCCGCCCTCGGTATGGCCTGGGGTATGGATTATCTCAAAAGTTTCGCCCAGAAGATTTATCTTTTCGCCATCCTCATAAAACTTGTCGGGGTCGCAGAAAATCTCGTGTCCTCCGAAATCATAAGAGGAATTCAGAACGGGATTTTTTGCCATCTCATAATCAGCCTTATGGATATAAACAGGAACCTCATATTTTTCCTTAACTGCGTTCACAGCACCGATATGGTCAAAATGCCCGTGGGTGAGGAAAACAGCTTTTAAGGTAAGATTTTCCCTTTCAAGAAAAGCAGAAATCTTGGCAAAACCGTCACCGGGGTCTATAAGCACTGCCTCGTTATCATTTGTAACGGCATAACAGTCAGTCCCCAGGTATCCTACATCAAGAGTAAAAATCTTCATTTAGTGCCCCATTTCGTTTGAGTCCATAACAATGGTGATAGGACCATATGCGTTCATATCAATTTCCATATGTGCACCAAAAACTCCTGTATACACCTCTACCCCCGCAGCCCTTAAATACTCAACATATTTAAGGTAAAGTTCCTCAGAAACAGGCTGTTTTGCAGCCTTGTCAAATGACGGACGGTTGCCTTTTTTGCAGTCCCCTGCAAGGGTAAAGTTTGAAACGACTATAACCTTTCCGCCAACATCGGTAACAGAAAGATTGAGCTTATCTTCATCGTCTGTAAAAATACGGAGTCTTGCAGTTTTTCCCGCTAAATATTCAGCCTGTTTTTCGGTATCTCCATCGGTGACACCGATTAAAACCACAAGCCCTGTTTCGATATTTCCTGTCACAACACCATCGGATGTAACAGTGGCTCTGCTTACCCTCTGAATTACAAGTTTCATATTCTTCCTACTTTCCTGAACGTTCTACTGAAATTACGCCATTAACCTTGCTGAGCTTCTGGATAATGGTTTCAAGATGCTCCTTGCCCTGAGTATCAACAGTAACAGTGATACTTGCATCGCCGTTTTTGAGTTCCCTTGCATTGAATTCATGAATGGGAACACGCATATTTGCAAGACACACACTGACATCGGCGACAAGCGAAGTTCTGTCGTGTGCGACAATATCGATAGTTGCCCTGAAGTGGGTAAGATTATTGTCAACCCAGCGGACATTTATCCAGCGTTCGCGCTGAATAACATCGTTCATCGAGTTGATTACATTCACACAATCCTTTTTGTGAACCGAAACGCCGTATCCCCTTGTGATAAATCCGATGATTTCATCACCGGGCAACGGGTTACAGCACTGCGAGAATTTAACAAGACAGTTGTCTATTCCCTCAACCACAACAGCACTTGTATTTTTCTTTTTGCTCGGGACTTTAAGGGTTGTGAGTTCGGGACCTAAATTAGCCTTCATAAGTTTTGCGTAATCGTCCTTGATACGCGACATAATCCTTGAAAGGAAGATACCCCCGTATCCGATTGCCGCATAGAAATCCTCAAGATTATCCTTATGCTGTCTTTTTATGATGGGCTCCATAAATTTTATAAAGTTTTCCTCATCGTCAAAATGGATAAAGTTACGCTTGAATTCTCTTTCGATTTCCGCTTTACCCTCTGCGATGTTCTCGTCACGGCGTTCACGCTTAAACCACGCCCTGATTTTGTTTCTCGCTTCAGAGGTTTTGGCTATTTTAATCCAGTCCCTGTTCGGCGCACCGACAAGGGATTTGGTTGTCATAATCTCAACAATCTGACCTGTTTTAACCTGATAGTCAAGCGGTACAATTCTGCCGTCAACCTTAGCACCTGTCATACGGTTACCGACAGCAGTATGAATAGCATAAGCAAAGTCAATGATGGTAGACCCCGCAGGCAGGCTCTTAACATCGCCTTTCGGAGTAAATACAAATACATCATCGGGGGACAAATCAGTCTTGATATTTTTAACAATATCCTCAGCGCCCTCAGCTTCCTGCTGTGACTCAATAATCTGTCGTACCCACGCAAGACGCTCTTCGAGTCGGTCTTTACCCTGAATACCCTCTTTGTATTTCCAGTGTGCCGCAATGCCGAACTCAGCGGTATTATGCATATCCCAGGTTCTTATCTGAATTTCAAAAGGAATAGCCTCTTTGTCGACAACAGTGGTATGAAGCGACTGATACATATTGGGCTTAGGGGTAGAAATATAGTCTTTGAACCTGTTGGGAATAGGTCTGAACATATCGTGGATAATACCAAGAATATTATAACATTCGATAACAGTATTAACGATAATTCTTACAGCATAAATGTCATAAAGCTCTTCAAAGGTTTTCCCTGCCATATACACTTTTCTGTAAATTCCGTAAATACTCTTAACCCTACCTGCGATATGGGGTTCAAATCCGTAATCCTTCAAGCGTTCGGAAATTTTTTCCTGAATGTCAGTAATAAATTTCTCTTTACCGCCGCTTTTAAGGGCAAGGGTTTCCTCAATTTCCTTGTAACCTATGGGGTCAAGGTACTTAAGCGCTCTGTCCTCAAGTTCCTCTTTAAGCGCACGGATACCAAGTCTATGCGCAATGGGAGCATAGATTTCCATAGTTTCAAGTGAAATCTCTCGACGGCGTTTATCAGCTTTAAAATCAAGGGTTCTCATATTATGAAGTCTGTCAGCAAGCTTTATGATAATAACCCTTACATCCTCGCTCATCGCAAGGAGCATCTTTCTGATATTCTCAGCCTGCTGCTCTTCTTTTGTAAAAAGCGGAATTTGTCCTAACTTTGTAACACCGTTAACCATAAGTGCCACATCGTCACCAAAAGCCTTGGAGATTTCTGCCAGTGAAACATCGGTATCTTCAACTACATCGTGCAGGAGTGCCGCACAGACAGAATCGGTATCCATACCAAGGTCAATCAGAATTATTGCAACTGAAACAGGGTGACTGATATACGGGTCACCCGATTGGCGAAACTGACCATTATGGGCAGAATCAGCAAGTTCATAAGCCTTTTTTATTTTATTAATATTATAACTGCGGTCCGATGCATCAAGTGCTTGAAGCAGTTTGTTAAGCATTTTTTTACTCTCCTTTTAAGCTCTTTAAAATTTCAGAGCTTTCAAGATTAACCTTGTCAGTCTTTTCAAGTTTCACAGAAGAAAAGTCCTCTGCTACCGTTATCAGTTTAAGTTCTGACAGAATATCGGTCATAAGTTTAAATTTACAATAATTTATCTTGCCCGAAAAGGCTAAAAGATAGATGTCGTCAAGATTAAAATTCCTGTTTTCAAGCTGTCTGAAAATCTTATAAGCAGTCCTTAACTCCTCGGTATCGGGCACTGATATATCCATAATTCTCTTATCAACAACTTCGCCTCTGCGGATTTTTTCATAGTAGTGTGAAGCGTTGAGAACCTTATCAAAATCAACCCCCGAAGGTCTTATATCATTTAGCTTTACAGCAATTGAAACAGTATCCTTATATGTATTAATTTCAAGGTTTGCAAGAATATCAACAGAATTTCCGACAGAATATATAAATTTGTCGGTTGACATTCTAAAATAAAGAACATAAATACTTTTACCTTCAAATTTCACCTTGATTTTAAGATGCTTATCCTGAGCCATCGGTATAACCTGCTCAATAATACAGTCTTTAAGCAAGAACTGCGGTCTTGCATTTTCTTCACCGCAAGGCTCAAGCAACTCAAGTTCACTCACTGAATTTACATTTATATCGCCGATATGAAGCTCTTTATCAATAACCTTTGTAAGCTTTGGCATCACATCGTAATTTTCTTCAGCATATAAGTTAAGCCTTTTTCTGAGTATATCAAGGTCTTTTATTTTAACTGTCATACCTGCCGCAGACTTATGCCCGCCATATTTTACGAGAATGTCGTCACAAGAAGAAATCGCGTCAAAAAGGGAAAACTCACCGAAGCTTCTTGCAGAACCGACAGCACACTCTTCTTCTTTTGAAAGTACCACACAGGGTTTTCCGTAAAGATTTGATAATCGTGACGCCACAATTCCGACAACACCCTGATGAAGATTTTCAGAAGCCACTGTAAGAACTCTGTCAAAAATCACAGAAGGTGTTTTTTCTATCTCTTTGTAAAGTTTTGTTAAAATTTCGTCTTCTTCAGCGCGTCTGTCAAAATTCAATTTATTGATTTGATCAGCAATTGTAAAAGCCTTTTCTTCATCCTCGCAAAGGAGCAATTCTTCAGCTAAGTTGGCACTTCCCATTCTCCCTGCCGCATTTATACGGGGAACTATTGCAAAGGCTACCTTCTGCGTATTTATATCCGTAGGGTCAATACCACTTACCGAGATAAGCGCCTGAACTCCTATGTTTTCAGTGTATGCAAGCTGTTCGAGACCTTTTTTCACAATACATCGGTTTTCGCCAATAAGTGGCATAACATCACCGACAGTACCTATCATAGAAAGTACCGAGAAATTTTCAATAACTGTATAAATATCGCCCTCAAGTGCCGCACAGAGTTTAAGTGCCACCCCTGCACCACAGAGGTCCTTAAAACCTTTATAATCTTTTCTGTGTGGGTTAACAACAGCACAAGCTTTTGGCAAGACATCCCCCACCTGATGATGGTCGGTTACAACTATATCTATGCCCTTTTCACTTGCATAAAGCACTTCATCTATCGCCGAAATACCATTATCGACAGTGACAATCAGTTTAGCACCATTTTCGATAATTTTATCGATTGCATCAAGGTTTAATCCATAGCCCTCTCCCTGTCTTTCGGGGATATAATAAAACACATCGGCACCCATAGACTGCAAAAACTGCATAACGATAGCAGTAGCTGTAACACCGTCACAGTCGTAATCGCCATAAATTGCTATTCTTTCGTTGTTTTCAACAGCCAGATTTATGCGTGCTACCGCCTTATCCATATCGGGGAGCAAAAACGGGTCAGCGAAATAGTCGCCATCACCTAAGAGACTATCGATTTGGGTATCAGAAAGCTTTCTCGCAGACAGAATATCCGCAATCATTGAAGATACACCATATTCTTCTTTTATGCGCCTGCTCACAGCATCTGAAACTTCAGGATACTGCCACTGTGAAAATGGCATTTTGCTCACCCCTTTCCTTGGAATTCCTTAAAATATTATTTTATCATATTTATATTAATTTTTCAACTAAAAAAATAACGAGGTGCTATTGCACCTCGAAATTCCATTTCTGTTGCATAATTACTGCAGGGGTATCTTCACTCTCGTGTCCATAGTAAACAGTTAAAAGTGAGCCGTCTTTGAGTTCAACGGTAGACGGATAACCCATATCCCACATAACTCCGTTTGTGACTATAACATTGTCTTTATCCCAGGTTTTGCCGTTGTCGTAAGAAAACATTACTTTAATACTCTCATCAGGATGCTTTCTGTAAGAATATGAACCGATTAAAACACCCGAAGAATGGCGCATAATATGCATAGGTGCGCCACCATTATCAGGGAAAAGTTTTTCAACCTCGCACCAGGTTTTACCCTTGTCATAGGATTTCACCTGATAGGTTGTGAAAACATCAGGCTCCATTCTTATGTATGCTAAAAGTACGCCGTCATCAGCTTCAAAAAGATAAGGCTCACAGCTGAAGAGGTCTTTTCCTTCTTCTTCAATTTTCGGTAAAGTGCTTATATACTCCATACTGCCGTCTTTTTTAATTTCATAAAGCATAATAGCATTTTCAACATCATAATATCCCGGAGATTTAAACGCAGTACCTACCCAGAAAATTCTGCCGTCACGAAGCTCTATGGGGCCGTGAGGAGAAGTAATGGGGCTTATCTTGGTTTCGCCGAAAGATTTACCCATATCGTTACTGATTTTATAGGTAGCACCAATATATTTACTTTCTTCTTTTTTATCCAGTGTTTTAAGATAGGAGTAAAAATAGTTCATCTCGTCAACTTCTTTACTACCTTTTTCCTTTCTCCACGAATGGTATCCGTACTGAGTTTCAATTGAGTTATTAAAAGAGGTGATAACAAGTCCCTTTTCACCGAAAGGACAAAGACCCACATCTCTGTCGTCAAGAGGTGTGTCAATTGCAATCTGCGGCAAAGTATAAGTTTCACCATCATCATCGGAAAAGATGATAACACCCTTACCAAACGGGTCAGCGTGTTCAACCCTTAAGCCTGATGCACCAACTAAAATTCTGCCGTCCTGAAGCTTTGTAACAGTAGGCCACGCAAAATAATTATGTCTGCTTTCAGGATTACTCATAATAACACGGTTTTCACCGATTTTTGTAATTTTCATAAAGAATCACTCCCTTTCCTCAAGTATACCATACAAACAAAAAAATGCAACAAAAAAGCAGACATCTTTTTAAAAAAATGTCTGCTTTTTTAATATTATTCGTAATCTACAACATCAACCCAGGAAAGCAGGAAATCTCTTTCGTGAGCATTGCCTTTTACAGACTGCGAAGCCGCAACAATGGGCATCCATTTCTGTACATATTGTTTTGCAGTGTTACTCTTTTTACAGAATACATCAAGATATTTTTTTGCAACATCTTCCTTGCCGTTCAAGCAGAACAGAAGATAAGTTCTTGCAACATCTGCGGAAGCGTTACCCTGTGTTGCGTGTGCCCAGTCAATAGTGTAAGGTGTGCCGTCTTTTGTGATAATGATGTTTGAGGGGTTTAAGTCACCATGGCATACTTTGTTATGCTTGGGCATACCCTCAAGGCGGGTATGAAGCTCATAACGGGTTGTAGCATCAAGAGTGGAGGAACTGATTTTTCTGTTCATTTTGTCTTTGAGTTTTGTAAGCAAAGGAGATTTCTTGGAATGGATTTCAAGCTGTAAATCAACTAAAATCTCAACATACTTGTCGATATTTCCGGGGTCTTCCTCCATATACTGAGCAAGAGTTTTGCCCTCGATATAGTCTAAAACGATAGCCCATTTGCCGTCAACCATCGTTACTTCCCTGATTTTTGCAATATTAAGACCTGTTTCTTCGATACGAGCCTGATTTAAAGCTTCGTTTAAAACATCAGCCTTAGAGTAATCTTCATTGAAAACCTTAATACATTTATCGCCGTCACGATAAATCACTTTGTTTACACTTTTTGCAATTACATTATCAAGTTTCATAAATCTTCCTCCTTACGCTTTGGGCATCTTAGCTTCTTTGAAGTGCTTGCCGTAATAAGCATTCAAATACATCTGGCGGATTTCTTCCATCAAAGGATAACGGGGGTTAGCACCTGTGCACTGGTCATCAAATGCCTGCTCTGTCATTTCATCGAGGCGGTCAAGGAAGTCTTTTTCGTCAATACCGTAATCTTTGATTGTTTCTTTGATACCAACTGTCTTTTTGAGGTCGTTGATAGCCTTGATAAGATTTTCTAATTTATCCTTATCTGTCTTACCGCCAAGGCCTAAGTAATCGGCAATTTCAGCATATCTTGCCAAAGTGTGGGGATGGTCGTACTGAGAGAATGTACCCATTTTTGCAGGTGCTTCAGAAGCATTGAAACGAAGTACCTCTTCAATCATCAAAGCATTTGCAACACCGTGAGGCAGATGGTGGAATGCACCAAGTTTATGTGCCATAGAGTGACATACACCAAGGAAAGCGTTTGCAAAAGCCATACCTGCAATTGTAGCAGCATTAGCCATTTTTTCTCTTGCTTCAACATCAGTCTGTCCGTTTTCATAAGCACGGGGCAAATATTTGAAGATATTTTTGAGTGCCTGTAAAGCAAGACCATCTGTGTAATCAGTTGCGAGCATTGCGGCATATGCTTCAACTGCGTGAGTTACAGCATCAATACCGGAAGCCGCAGTAAGACCCTTGGGTGCAGACATATGGAAATCAGTATCAATAATAGCCATATTGGGGAGAAGTTCGTAGTCTGCAAGAGGATATTTAACACCTGTCTTTTCGTCAGTGATAACAGCAAAAGGTGTTACCTCAGAACCTGTACCTGCAGAGGTAGGAACAGCGATAAAATATGCTTTCTCGCCCATTTTGGGGAATGTGTATACGCGTTTACGGATATCAATAAATCTCATTGCCATATCCATAAAGTCAGCTTCGGGATGTTCGTAGAGAACCCACATAATCTTAGCGGCATCCATTGCAGAACCACCACCAAGTGCAATGATTGTATCGGGCTTGAATGCAGCCATCTGTTTAGCACCATTTGTAGCATTTTCGAGTGTGGGGTCAGGCTGAACATCAAAGAATGTTGTGTGAGCAATACCCATTTCATCAAGTTTATCTGTGATGGGTTTTGTATAACCGTTTACATAAAGGAAGGTATCTGTTACGATAAATGCTTTCTTAGCACCCCTTACAGTTTTAAGCTCATCTAAAGCAACGGGCAGACAGCCTTTTTTGATATATACCTTCTCAGGTGCTCTGAACCAAAGCATATTTTCCCTTCTTTCAGCCACAGTTTTAATGTTTATAAGGTGTTTTACACCAACATTATCGGAAACAGAGTTACCACCCCAGGAACCACATCCCAAAGTAAGCGAGGGTGCAAGTTTAAAGTTGTAAAGGTCACCGATACCACCCTGAGAAGAAGGAGTGTTAACTAAAATTCGGCAGGTTTTCATTCTTGCTTCGAACTCACTGAGTTTTTCTTTCTCGGTGATTTCGTTAAGGTATACAGAAGATGTATGACCATAACCGCCGTCAGCAACAAGCTGCTCAGCTTTCTTAAGTGCATCTTCAAAATCTTTTGCTTTATACATTGCAAGTACGGGAGAGAGCTTCTCGTGAGCGAATTCTTCGGAAAGCTCTACGCTTTCAACCTCACCGATAAGGATTTTTGTACCCTCGGGAACCTTAACGCCTGCAAGTTCTGCAATTTTGTGTGCCTTCTGTCCTACGATTTTAGCATTGAGAGCACCATTTATAATAATAGTCTTACGGACTTTTTCGGTTTCCTCATCGTTTAAGAAGTAACAGCCTCTTTTTGCAAATTCTTTTTTAACTGCATCATAAATTGTATCAATTACGATAACAGACTGCTCAGAAGCACAAATCATACCATTATCAAATGTTTTGGAATGAATGATAGAGTTTACAGCTAAAATTATATCAGCACTGTCATCAATAATAGCGGGAGTGTTACCTGCACCAACACCGAGAGCAGGTTTACCGGAAGAATAAGCCGCCTTAACCATACCGGGACCACCTGTTGCAAGGATAATGTCAGCTTCTTTCATAACAGTATTTGTCATTTCAAGGGAAGGAACATCAATCCAGTCAATAATTCCCTCGGGAGCACCAGCAGCTACTGCTGCTTCAAGTACCAGTTTTGCAGCCGCAATAGTGGAGTTCTTGGCTCTGGGATGAGGAGAAATGATAATAGCGTTTCTTGTTTTAAGTGCCAAAAGGCATTTGAAAATTGCTGTGGATGTGGGGTTGGTTGTAGGGATAACCGCCGCAACAACACCAATGGGTTCAGCAATCTTTCTTGTACCGAATGCTTTATCTTCTTCGATAACGCCACATGTTTTTGTTTCTTTATATGCATTGTAAATATATTCGGAAGCATAGTTGTTTTTGATAACTTTATCTTCAACAACACCCATTCCTGTTTCTTCTACTGCCATTTTTGCAAGAGGAATTCTCGCTTTGTTTGCAGCTGATGCAGCTGCCAGGAAAATCTTGTCTACCTGTTCTTGTGTGTAGGTTGCAAAAGCAAGCTGTGCTTTTCTGATTTTAGCAATAGCTTCTTCAAGCTTTTCAACACTGTCAATAATTTCGTAATTCATCGTTTTCCTCCTAATAGATTTAGATTGTTATTTTTTTAACAATTACCACTAAATTTAATTCTATCACATATATTTTGCAAAATCAAGAATTTTTTTGAAAGATATTTTCATTTTGTGAGATATGTGGTAAAATAAGTATGAAAGGTGGAGTATTTTTATGAAATCTAAGAATGCCGAGATACTTTGTATCGGCACCGAGCTTCTTATGGGAGATATTGTAAACACAAACGCCTCCTTTATTGCAAAAAAATTAACAGAACTCGGTATCACTATGTATCACCAGACAGTAGTCGGTGACAACCCCGAAAGACTTTATGAGGCACTGACCCTTGCCTTTTCCCGTGCTGACACTGTAATCACAACGGGCGGTCTTGGTCCGACATACGATGACCTTACCAAAGAAACTATTGCAAAGTTTTTTGGAAGAAAACTTATTATGGACAAAAAATCTCTCGAAAGCATTGTAATGTATTACAGAAATGCAAAACGCGAGATGCCTGCAAGTAATGTAAAGCAGGCTATGATGCCTGAGGGTGCAGTTATATTTGAAAACCCCAACGGCACTGCCCCGGGCTGCGCAATTGACGATGGCACTAAGAAAATCATTATGCTCCCCGGTCCTCCAAGGGAAATGGAGCCGATGTTTGAAAGTAAGGTAGTCCCATATCTTTTAGAAGGTACTGACCGCATTTTAGTTTCTCACAACCTTTATTTTTACGGAATCGGTGAATCGCTTTTAGAAACAAAACTTCACGACCTTATGAAAAACAGCAAAAATCCGACTGTCGCTCCCTATGCCAAAACAGGTGAAGTTACCTTACGCGTTACAGCTCTTGCCTATACAAAAGAAGATGCTGAAGAACTTATCACGCCCGTTATCCAAAAAATCAAAAGCGTTGTCGGTGAATATATCTATGGCATTGATATTGATAATCTGCAGACTGCCGTTGTAAGAACACTCGAAAAGAAGGGGCTTAAACTCGCCACTGCCGAAAGTTGTACGGGTGGCCTTATCTCAAAACGCATAACCGAAGTAAGTGGGGCTTCAAATGTGTTCGAATGTGGTATATGCAGTTACTCAAACCGCATTAAAAACGAAATTTTATCCGTAAAGGAAAATACTTTACAGGAGTTTTCCGCTGTATCTTCCGAAACAGCCCTCGAAATGGCAAAAGGTGTAAGGGCCCTTGCAAACGCTGATATAGGCGTATCCGTTACAGGTAACGCAGGACCCAACCCCTCCGAAGGAAAGGAAGTTGGGCTTGTATATATAGGAATTGACAGCGAATTAAAAAGCGAGGTTTTCGAGCTTAACATAAAACGCCGTGACAAAGATTTGCGTGAGCTTATACGGTATCTCGCCTCATCAAAAGCACTTAGTATGGTTTTGGAAACCGCAAAACTCTACCCCGATAAATAAAAGGACAAAAGCTCAGGGCATTTGCCCTGAGCTTTTGTCTTAATATCAAGGAATCAATTAATTGATAGGATTTGCATCAGCAATAGGCTGTACTTTTTCCTGAACAGCTTTTGTAGCCATCTCAACTGTGTAGTTTTCGGGATCTGTGAACACTTTGTTCATTTCGTCAGCAACAACAGAAAGGTACTGGTCAACATAAGTAAGCATCGGGAAACCTTTTACATTGGGGTTCTGCATAAGTTTTGCGATATCCTTCTTAACAGGGTCAACTGTATCCATATCCTGCAAGGACTCGAGAGCAGAAATTCTGCACATCATAGCACCCTTGTTATTCATACCTTTAGCAAGTTCGCCGATTGTTTCTTTACCTGTAATATAGGAAAGAAGTTTCCATCCGTCTTCTTTGGGGTTGGGAGCATCGTTGTTGAGCATCAAAGCTGTAATTGTACAGAACATAGAACCTTCGAGTTCGGGTTTGCCATCGGGATAAGGAACATAAGCTACACCGTAGTTGATTTCGGGAGCATACTGTGAAAGTTTATCAGGCATCGATTCACCGTTAAACTGCATTGCGGTTTTACCGGAAAGGAAGGGTTCGTTAGCACCTGTGCCAAGGCTTGTTTTGAATGTCATCAGTTTATCGTAACCGATAGCTTTGTAGATATCAACCTGCCACTGATAAGCATCTCTCATTTCCTGAGTATCAAATGTAATTTCGTTTGTTTCAGGGTTAATCCAGGAAGCACCAAAAGCAACGGGCCACAATACGTTGTCGAGCCAGGGGTAGTTGGGAATGTATCCGCAACGTGTAACAAAGCCGTTTGCATCGTATTCTGTAAGGTCAACAGCAAGTTTTACAAGCTCACTGATTGTCTTGGGAACTTCAGCTTCATACTCAGCAAGATAATCTGTGTTGTAGTAAAGTTCGGAAGAGTTAAAAGTTACGGGAATAGAATAAATTCTTCCTTTGTATGTAGCTCTGTCCCAGGCTGCGGGGATGATATCGTCTTTATCGAATTCAGCATCATTGTTTACAAAGTCTGTAAGGTCAGCGATAATTCCCTCTTTACCCCATGCACCTGCCTGCTGCCACTGAGCTTTTACGATGTCGGGACCTGAACCGGAAGCCAAAGCTGTCATAATTTTTTCTGCCTTTACAGAACCAACAACCTTTACAGCGTATCCTTCGTTAGCAGCAACAAATTTTTCGGCCGCTGTAAGGTAACGCTGATGGTTACTTGTTACTTCAAGGTCTTCGGGGTCTGTGTGCCAGATCTCCAGATTGACTGTTTCGCCGTTTGCGGGTTTGCTTGCTTCGTTGCCACAGCTTGCCATAAGGGAAACTGCCATAACTGCAACGAGCATTGCGGAAATAATTCTCTTCAACATAAATAAGCTCCTTTCAAAATGAAAAGTTTAATATTAAAATTGTAATAAGCAAATTTTTGCCATCACAATTTTATACGGTTTTTATCCATCTGCCGTTGGCACCTAATTTATAGCCGTCAACAGTGGTGTCTTTTGCCATTTTACCATCTGGCAAAAGATAGTACCATTCGCCTTTTATAAGCTTCCAACCGGTTGCCATAGCACCTGATTCGCTTAAGTAATACCAGTCGCCATCGAGCACCCATCCTGTTGCCATAGCGCCATTATCAAGGAAGTAGTACCAGATACCATTAACCTGTACCCATTCGCCTGATGCCATAGCACCAGAGCTTGTCATATAGTACCATATTCCGTTATTAAGTACCCAACCTGTTTTCATAGCTCCTGAATTACTGAAATAGTACCAGATATTATCTACCTTATACCAACCTGTTGCCATGATGCCATTGGATTTGAGATAGTACCATGTGTTACCATCTTTAATCCAACCGGTCCTGAGATATCCGTCAGCATCAAGGTAGTACCAGTCACCATTCACTTTCGCCCAGCCTTTAACCAAGTCACCATCCTGGTCTTTGAGCTGATAGCCGTTTGTACCTGTAAACCATACATAGCCTTCAGTAGTGGGTTTAGCAGTTTCTACAATATCATCAGCGGAGTCATCGTAGTAAGCTCCTCCCCCACCGCTGTTACCACCCGTTGTAAAGGTAGGTTTTTCAACACTGCCGTCAACCATTTCGGTAGTCAGTTCCGTAATATGAGGAATCTGTTCGGTAAGAGTACCATTGATAACACCATAAATTGCATCATACAACTTACGGACATCCTTGTTCTTTGAATAAGCTATCGGATAAAGGTCTCGTTTACCCTGATACCAAGATCTGTAAATGTCACGGCCTGTCATATTGTACTGAACTGCGGCATTGATATAGTCAAGGAATGCATTATATTTTAGAGGATCTGTGGCTACACTTCCGTTAAACTCAAACTCCATACTTGCGTGTAGGTAGCTTGCAGTAGCGGCAATCGTTGTGCAGTAGCCGGGATTACCAAAGCCGCCGTAATCGTGCACTTCGTTATTCTTGATAAAATATGTACCTGTCTGTATCGACCATACATCAATATTGTTTTTACGGGCATGGAAGGTACCGCCTGCACTTCTGTAAGGAATCCAGTAGAAAAGGAATTCATCGTTATATTTTTCCTCAGCCTCGTTTATTATCTCAGCAGTTTTCATAATATACTCGTCATCTGAGTCAACTGTCTGGATATGCTCGTGTGTCCAGTAATAGCCAGTAAAATCAATAGCCTCGTAATTTTTCTCAGCGAGTTTTTCCTGAATAACTTCAACCCACCATCTGATGAAATATTCAAAGTTATCCATATCTTCGATATCGACAATTTCCCTACCCTCGATAAAACCAAAGTAGTCGGGTTTATAATTGCCTGTATGGAACACCTGAGGGAAGCTCATTACAAGCTTAACCTTGTAATCGGGGAGATTTAAGTCCTCACGGACCTCGAGTGCTGCTTTATTAAGCTCGTCAACATCTCCGCCCTCTTTAAACATCTGGTCAAGCCAGTAGTAGATATCCTCGGCAATCCAGGATGTGTCCCAGCCGTGACCACGGCCCGAACGGGCATTAAGTGCTAAGAATAAAACTGCATCAAAGAGTGTGTCAACAGAATTTCCGTTTTCGTCAATGTAGGTAAGCATCGGTTTGAACCTGAAAGCATCCCATTCACCGGGCCACGCATTACCCTCGTAGTCATATTCATACCAGCCGTTGTAACAGAGAAGCAGGTCGTGAATGCCACCTGTTTCAGCAGGAGTTAAGTAGTCACCACCATTATCGTGGGGAGTAGCTCTTGCTTCAACCTCTTCGGCAGACATTATATTATCGCCTGTCTTAACTTCATCATAACCCATTACTTCGATTTCGTCAATCATAGTTGTTGTAACAAGCTCCCAGAAAACTCTGACATATCTTGCAACAACCATTTGGGCACCATCGGTCATATCCTTGTTTTCGCCGTTGGTGTCGTTTATATGCCAACCATATTCGATAATTCCGTTAGGACGGATAGAAGCAAGGTCGTTATGAGAAATCTTCATCCAGTTGTACCCGTCAACAGACACCAATGTATCGCAGTACTTAGGCACATTGATACCATTACTGATAGAACCTAAGAAAGTAGCTTTTACAGAAGTAATTGTCTTAAGCTCTCCGAGGTCAATAATATAACTCTTGTATTCCTCGCGGTTTTTGTTGTCACCCGTGGGACCTTCTTCTTTCATAAGATGTCCTGTCCATGCGGCATCTGTATAAGAAGTAGTACCATGAATACCATCCGTAAGCTCTGTATTGTTTGTATCGGGGTATGTGGGAGTTGTAAGCGCAGGAACCCTCTCATAAGGTAACCCAAGTGCTAAGTTATGCTCCCCGTCAGGCTTGTCAATTGCAATTGCACAAGTGGATGTTTTTCCGCGTCTACCATAAATCTTCATCTCATCAACAGAAACTGTCGCGCCTTTGGGAACATCAAATTCAACTCTTACAAAGCGTGTATAAACAGCATCTGCATTCTCAACAAATGTATAGAAAGGGTCTTCTCCGCCGTCCCAGATAAAGGAAACTCCCCTGCCGTTTTCATCATCTTCGGAATAGGTGAAGAATTCCTTGAGGGTCACCCACTTGTTACCATCAGTGGAAACCTTGAACACAACATTCTTAGGTGTACCCGAACCACTTCTTGTATGGAAGTCGATTTTTTCCACAGAGTTTAAGTCGGTAATATCAAACTGCAACACAATGTGGTCGTCAGAACTACCGAGATGATCGTATTTAACCCATTCGCCGTAAATTCCGTCAGTGAGCATAGTTTTTGTATCACCGAAATCTGCAGTACGGGAAGCAGTTACATCATAATTTGCAACAAGGTTATAAGAAAGCTTACTGTCACAGGTAAGTTCGTCATCGAGCGCGCCGTCAAAGGTGTTGAACACTTCGATTTCATCAAGTGCTATAAAATCAGTACCCGTTACAGTAACCTTTATGTATCTTCCCGTTGAAGCAAACGGCTGACCATAATCAAACCGGCTTGTTCCTGCAGGTGCACCCTGTAAATCGGCAAGGTCACTGTCAATAAAGTATTTCCACTTTATTTTATCACTTGAATATTCCACCTTAATAGATGTGGGATATTTTGAGGAAGCTTTTTCAACGCTCTGGTAACCACCGTTTCCTTCGGGAGCATTGAATGCCACCCATTCTTTGGAATCGGCACTTGAAGTACCATGTCTTCCGTCAGTAAGCTTGATTCCGCTGTCGGGATAGAAGGATGCAAAATCGGAATTTACTTCATAAGACTTACCAAAGGCAATATTTTCGGGATCAAGATCAGAAACTCCCTCACCCATCTTCTCCGGAGTATTCTTTTCACGGGGTGTCTGAACAGCATTGATCTGTACCTCATCAACAAACACCCAGGAAGTGTCAAACACCCAGCTGAGTCGCACATAACGTGCATTTACCGCTTCGGGAACTGTGGAAATGTATTTATAAACACCTGATGCGGTCTTGCCCGAAGCATTGAGTAAACCAACGGAAACTCTCTGGAATTCCTGTTCTTCTCCAAGGTCGATTATAACAGAATAAGCAGAGTCATCTGGCATAAATGGTGTCCACTGATTTCCGTCGGAAGAAATCTCAATCAGAATATTGTTTGGAACGCTTATGCCACCACTTGCTGTAAGGAAGTTTACCTTAACCTCTTCAAAGGATTTAACTTCTTCAAGGTCAAAGGTAACATTATTTTCAGCTTTTATTTTGCCATTGAAACCTGCCCAGGCTGCATCACTTGTAGTTGGAGAAACCGCCAGAACACCATCGGTAAGTTCTTTACCATCGGTATCGGGGTATTTACTGTCGGGAATGATTGAGGACGTATACTTTTTGCCGTAAACCAGGTTATTATCCTGCGGTACGGGGGCATCGGGCTTATCGTCATCATCGTATGAGGGAGGTACTGTAAGAGTACCCGCAAGAGCAGAGCCTGTAAGAATATCATAGATTGCAATTTCGTCAATAAATGCCCATGCACCCGAGCCTGTAACAGTAAATCTTATGTCGGTAGCTTCGATTGTTTCATCGGAGCCGATGGAAAAATCATATCTTGTCGCAGTGCTTGATGGCTGTCCGCTGAAAATCTCAGTCCACTCGGGATTATCTTCATTTTTCACAAATACCTTGACATTTGAAGGCATTTTGATACCGGAAGTGTTTCCGAGAAAACCTATAGTAATCTGCTGAAATTCAATTTTGCTTCCAAGCGCAAAATCAATATCGAAAGTGGTATTTTCTTCCTTTGTATGTACGCCGAGCGCTTCACCACTGTTCCATTTAGTCGCTTTAACGCCATCTGTGAGCTTTACACCCTCGGCATCCTTGCCGTTTGTGTGGAAACCATCAGCAGTAACAGAGGTTGTATATTTTTTGCCTGATATAAGATTTTCGGGTTCTTTTTTCACTGTAAGTATGCAGTCATTACTGAAAACACTTGCAGTTGTACCGTTTCTGGTATTGGTAACCTGAGCCTCATAAACACCCTCGTCAAGGGGGTTAACAGAATTTATTACAAGTGTATCAGTAGTTTTGCCATCAAGCTTTTCGCCATCTTTATACCACTGGTAAGAAATGCTACCACCGTCAACCGAGTGTGCTGACACTTTAAGTTCAAGAGTTTCTCCGGATGCCATAAGACAGCTTGAAATAATATCTTTATCAATTACGGGTGGATACGCTTTTGCATCGGCTTCTCCAATAATAAGTGAACATATTTTACTGAACGAAGATGCAGAATATCCGCCTGCTGTGTTTGTTATTTCAACACGATAGTTTCCTGCATCGGAAACAGCAGCATTCTCAATAGTATACACAGGAGAGTTATCTCCGACAGGTGTATTTTCCTTGTACCACTGGTAAGAAATTTCTCCACCATCGGGAGAAGTGGCAAGAACTTCCATTGTAAGGGAATTTCCTTCTTCAACATATCTGTAGTCTTCAAGGTCTTTTTTAATCTGTGGGGAAATAACTTTCTGAGTTGCATTAAGTGTACCGTATGCCACACCTTTTGTTTCGGCAAAAACCTCGATTTCGTCTAAAAATGTCCAGACACCGCCACCTGTCAGGGTAAATCTTAAAGCATAGGCATAAATATCGCTGTCACTTGCAAGTATTGTATCGGCGCGCCCTGTACCCGACAAAGCGTTTCCGTTATAAATAGTTTCCCAGTCGTTACCCCCTGATGTTTTTCTTTCTACAGCAAGTGCTGATGGGAATTTAATACCTGCCTGTCCGCCGAAAAATCCCAGAACAATCTGCTTAAAAGCAATCGCCTTGTCAAATTCAAAGGTCATACTGAAGGTCTTGGTAGCATCCTTTGTGTGAAAGCCTACTGCGGCATCATCTTCCCAGGTAGCACCATACCCGCCATCTGTAAGCTTCGAATAACCAAAATCCGGATGAGCCGAATGAAAATGTTCATCAGCAATAGACATACTGTATGTAACGCCTGCAATAAGGTTTTCAGATTCGGTTGCACTTACATCAACTGCACCAATAAAAGTTGACAATATAATTACGGCCGATATTAACAAAGCGGTAAACTTTTTAAACATAAACACACCTCTCAAAACGCACAAATTATTTACTATCAACTTAATTGTAACATAATCTTACAACTTTGCAAAGAATAATTCAAAGTACTGTTGCCATACTTTTAAAAGTATGGCAACAGCAGTAAAGCAAAAAAGAAGAGTTCAGGCAAAATTTTACCTGAACTCTTCTTTTAATATCAAAGATTCAATTAGTTGATGGGTTTAGCATCAGCAATGGGCTGTACTTTTTCCTGAACAGCTTTTGTAGCCATTTCAACAGTATATGTGCTGTCTGTGAACACTTTGTTCATTTCGTCAGCAACGATACCGAGGTATTCGTCAACATAAGCAAGCATCGGGAAACCTTTTACATTGGGGTTCTTCATCATTTCAGCGATTTCTTTCTTGATAGGATCTACTGTATCAAGAGTCTGGATGTAATCGAGAGCAGATACACGGCACATCATAGTACCTTTACCGTTCATACCTTCAGCAAGCTGAGAAGCAGTATCTTTACCTGTCATCCAGGAAAGAAGTTTCCAAGCATCTTCTTTGGAGTTTTTGTTTTCGTTGTTCATCATAAATGCTCTGATTGTGCAGAACATAGAACCTTCAAGTTCGGGTTTGTCATCGGGGTAAGGTACAAATGTTACACCATAGTTCAAGCCAGGAGCATATTTTTCAGCATCATCGGGAACCCATTCACCTGCGAACTGCATAGCAGTTTTACCGGACATAAAGGGCTGCTGAGCGCCTGTACCAAGGCTTGTTTTGAAGGTCTGCAATTTGTCGTAACCGAGCTCATTGTAGATATCAACCTGCCACTGGTAAGCGTATCTCATTTCGGGAGTGTCAAATGTGATTTCATTTGTTTCCATATTGATCCATTCAGCACCTGCAGCGATGGGCCACAATACATTGTCAAGCCAGGGATAATCGGGGATGTAACCACAACGTGTGATAAATCCGTTTTCATCATATTCTGTAAGTTCTACAGCTAATTTTTTGAGTTCATTGATAGTCTTGGGAACTTCAGCATTAAACTCGTTCATATAATCTACATTGTAGTAAAGTTCAGAAGAGTTGAATGTCAAAGGAATAGAATAAATTCTTCCTTTGTATGTGGAACGGTCCCAAGCTGCGGGAATGATATCGTCTTTGTCGAATTCTTTATCGTTGTTTACAAAATCTGTAAGGTCAGCGATAATGCCTTCTGTACCCCATACACCAGCTGTCTGCCACTGTGCCTGAACGAGGTCAGGACCTGAACCGGAAGCTAAAGCTGTCATAATCTTTTCAGCTTTTACAGCACCTACAACCTTTACATTGTAGCCTTCATTGTTTGCAGCAAAATTGTTAGCCGCTTTGAGATAACGCTGATAGTTGGAAGTTTCTTCCTGGTCTTCAGCATCTGTAACCCACACTTCGAGGTTAACTTCACCGCCTTCAGCGGGTTTGTTTGCTTCATTGCCACAGCTTGCCATAAGGGAAACTGCCATAACAGCAACGAGCATTGCAGAGATAATTCTCTTGAGCATAATAAAACTCCTTCCGTTTTTATCATTTTTTTGGATTGGATAATTTGCCAATCCGTTTTTTTGAAAAAATACCGAAACCTCAACTTTTTCGGTACTCTTAACTATATTTTACAACAGTATCTTTTCTGCAAAAATGTCATTTTGTTTTATGTTTTTGTCATAATGTTAGATTTGTCGGTTACACCTAAGTAAAACGGCTTCGAAATTTCGAAGCCGTTTTACCAATGAGATATATAAGGGGGATCAGAATTATTTTACCCAAGCACCATTGGCACCTAATTTATAGCCGTCAACGGTTGTATTTTTTGCCATCTTGCCGTTAGCAGGGTCAAGGTAATACCATTCGCCTTTTACTACTTTCCAGCCTGTTGCCATAGCACCCGTATTATCAAGATAGTACCAGTCATTACCATAAAGTACCCAGCCTGTCGCCATAGCACCATTGCCAAGGAAGTAGTACCAGTTACCATTAACCTGTACCCATTCGCCTGATGCCATAGCACCTGAACTCATCATATAGTACCATCTGCCGTTGTCAAGTACCCAACCTGTCTTCATAGCACCTGTTGAGCCGAAGTAGTACCATGCGTTATCTACCTTGTACCATCCATCGTCTGCCATAACACCGCTTGATTTGAGATAGTACCATGTATTCTGGTCTTTAACCCAGCCGGTCTTCATATAACCATTGGCATCAAGGTAATACCAGTCGCCGTTTACCTCTGCCCAGCCTTTAACGAACTCACCATTACTGTCTTTGAGCTGATAGCCGTTTGTACCTGTGAACCATACATATCCTTCATCGGAAGGAGTAGCTGTTTCAACAGTTGTTTCAACGGGGTCTTTATAGTAAGAACCTCCGCCACCACCATTGGAAGCATTACCTGAAGCATTATCTATATATGCATCTCCTACAAATCCTGTTTCGCCCATACGCTGTTCAAAGATTTCGGTATCGCCAACACGGTCTGTGGGAACACCACTTGTGTAATCACTTGCGTAATTTTTGGGAGTATATGTGCCCTTCATAATCTGATAAGCGTAATCATAAGCCGAACGAATGAGGGGATTTTCAGAGTATGCCGCATTGGTCAGACCTCTTAATGCGATATACCAGTTTCTATAACAGTTATCGCCGTCCATACCATTGTCGTATGCACCATTAAGGTAGTCAATCCACTGGTTATACTTCATAATATCGGTTGTGTAGCGTTCGTCACATTCCATTTCAAGACCGATATGTGAGTAGTTGATAGCGCGTGCAACTGCATCAAGGTAGTCGTTACCGAGTTCGGACTTACTGCCTTCCTGAGTAGCCGGACCAAAGAAGTGGTTGGGCTGAAGTGCAACAGCATCAAAGCCGATATCCTCGCCCCAGTGGTAACCGTTTGCAGAGTTAAAAGGAATCCAGTACATCTTGTAACCGAGTTCATGAGCTCTGTCAACACAATATCTCGGAACTGCAGGGAGATAACCTACCTGTTCGGGAAGATAATAGAAACCTGCAAATTCAACATATTCGAGATCCTTTATGTTTTCTTCGTAAAGCTCCATTGCCCTGTCAAACCACCAGTCAGCTACAATCTGCCATCCTGCTTTTTCATCGGTAGGATAGTTATAATAGTGACTTGTAGGAATAGCTGTATCGTAATACTCACCATTTATAGGACCGAATTTATCGCCGTTTTTGCCGTCAGCACCGGGGTGCATAACGATAAATTTAACCTTATAGTTGGGATCGCCGAGCTCTTCAGAAGCAATTTTAGCTGCCTTGTTAAGCTCCCAGACATCTCCACCCTCACCGAGAGTTTTGCTTAAGTACCATTCCCATGCATCTATAGACTGAGGATAGTATTTATGTCCTGCGTCACCACTGTAAGAAGCTCCCACCTTGTCACTAAGGCCCAAGAACATTACTGCATCAAACATTGTGTCAACAGCATTACCCTGTTTGTCGATATAGGTAAGATATGGACGGAACTGATAATCCTTCCATGCACCTCTCTCTTCACCACTCTGAGCATCGATTCTGTACCAGCCGTTGTAGCAAAGGAGCATATCCTGAATATATCCTGTCTGTTCGCTTGCTTTTAAGTAATCCCTGCCTGTGTCGAGGTTTCTTTCTGTACCTTCCACCACCTCAAAAGCACCCTCCTGAGGAGTTTCGTAACCATAAACTTCGATTTCATCAAGTGCTGCATTTCTCAAAGCCTCGATGTCAACACGGATATATCTTGTCTTTACAAAGGGATAGCCTTTGATAGAATCAGTCATAGTCTGCGGTGTTCCGTCAGGGTAGTTCTTACCTGTCCAGTCGGAACGCCAGCCAAAGTTACAAGTACCCGAGTTCCACGCACGACCTACATGCCACTGGCGTGAAAGCATAAACCATTCTTCGGGACACTCATCACCTGCATCATTGGTTGCATAAGTCCATACAGTCCAAGGGAATTCTGTGGATTTACCAAAGCCTTTGGAGATAAACTTGGTTCTTACCTCGGTAACATACATCTCTTTGCCAAGGTCGATTACATATCCCTGTACCACAGTTCTGCTACCCATGTGGTTGGGAATTTCACAGTAGTCCTGCTGAATCATAACCCATGCAGGGTCCTGATTATTTGTAATATCGCCCCTGATACCATCGGTAAGCTGAATTTCTCCGATATCGGGCTGTGCAGTCTTCTGTGAAGTAGGAAGCGAATAATATTTTTTACCCAGAGCAAGGTTGCCATAGCCTGTTGAAGAAACTACAAAGCTTGAATCGGTTGTCTGTCCTTTTTTACCGATAACCTTGACTTCGTCAAGACAAGCATAAACGCCTTCTTCTTCGGGAACTTCAAATGAAACCTTGATAAATTTCGTATAAACTCTTGTAGCGCCCTCGGTTTTTGCAGAAAATCCATCGCGTTCACCGTTCCAGGTGAGCTCCACACTACCATCATCGGTAACATCAGCAACATTCGCAAATTCGTCCCAGGTTGCACCGTCCATAGACGCATAAAGCTTGATATTTTTAGGAGTTGTAAGATTATTTGCGCTGTCATTTCTTGAGCTTATAATCACTTCACCCACAGAGTTGGCAGCTTCCATATTGAATACCAGCTCAACTTCGTTGAAGTGAGCTTTATTGCTTCTTACAAAACCTGTCCAGTTACCGTCATAAAGATTACCTGACTGCATATAAAGTCCGTCTGTAAGAATTCCTGCAGTACTTCTGTAATCTGCAGAACGGGAAACATCGTAAGGCTTTTTGTAGATAAGGTTACTTTCAGCACCTCTGTCGGGGTCGCTTTCATAGTCGCCGTATTCCATCATTTCCTTGTAAACGCAGATTTCATCAAGACAGAATCTTTCGGGAACAATAAGTGTAAACTTAATGTACTGAGCGGATGCCTTAACGCCATCGAGTGTGTAGTTCATACGATTTACACCATCGGGAACATTATAATAGGTTTTATCCGCATACAGGTTCCAGTGAACTTTGTCGGATGAATACTCAACCTTGATGTTCAGCGGTACTGAAACACTGTACTCGTAAGCGTTTGACTGCAAAGTACCAATCTGAACCTGTTCAAATTCCTTTACTTCGCCCAGATCAAGCACAACTTCAAAGTCTTTGTCAAAGCTCATTTCATCGTAAGCAGGTTCATATCCTGCCCACGCATCATTTGAATAAAGATGTGTACCGCGCTTACCATCGGTAAGCTCTTTTTTATCGGTATCGGGATAGCTTGTCATCGCATCCCAGGAAGTGGTGTAAGCAGCACCAAGAGCTATATTGTTTGTGTCAACATATTCTTCATCGGCATCCTGTGCAAAGAATGTCTGGTTTTTGAGGATTTCAATTTCGTCAATATAAAGCTTTTGGGAAGTATTGAAGATAATTTTTACAAATCTTCCCTTTTCGGTCTGACCAAGAGCAAATCTGTAAGTACTTACAGTAGCATCCTCGGTTTCAAGGGGTGAGATGGAAACATTTCCTAAAGCCTTAAGGTCATCTGCCTCCTCACCAACGAAGATATCCATTGATTCGGGGAGAGTGATGCCGTTTGCCATATCGTGCAAAAATCTTACATCAATCTGTTCAAACTCAGAGCTTGTGCCGAGGTCAATAACAACTTCATTTTCAACTTCTGCCCATTTTTCATCGTTAAGGTCGGCAGTTGCAAATTTCTGGTCAGTGAGTTTTTTACTATTCTCACCATCAACCAAAGTTTCTTTTCTTACTGCGAGGTTATTTTCCTCCATATCGGGGTTACCCGAAGGATTTCTTAGGATTTGGATTTCCGAAATAAAGCACCAGCCTCTTGACTTGACTACATCAAACTTCACATAACGGCCTGATACTCTTTCGGGAGCTGTCGCGATATAATCGTAAAGGGTATCAACAGAAGGCTTCAAGAGTGTATCGGTTGTCATCAGAGTCCAGTTTTCTTTATCGTCCGAATAAGAAACTGCGATAGTTTCGGGAACGTAGATAGTAGGATCGGGGTTATTGAGCATAACCGCTTTAACTTCGGAGAAGGTTGTTCTTTCGCCAAGGTCAAAGATGATATAGAAAGCACCCGAGTATCCGACCCAGTTCTTATCGGTGTAAGTAATTCCGCCGAGTCTGCCGTCATTGAGCTCTTTATTACCTGTGTCAGGGTAGTAGCCCCAGTCATCTTCTCTTGAGTATTCGTAAGTTGCATCTTTTGCAACATTGTTTTCTTTTATGATTTTAAGGTTTGCTGTAGGAGTTTCGCCTGTAAGCTCACTGAACACTTCGATTTCGTCCATAAAGAGCCATGCGCCGAAATCAGCAATAGTAATCTTCAAGGATTTTACACTGAAAGCAACATCATCGGGAACAGCTAAAACATCAATTACTTTGCCGTCTTCCCTTTCCTGAGAAGTGATGTTGTGAAGCAAGAGCCACTCGCCGTCAATCAATGCTTCAACCTTAATGTACTGGTAAACCTTGATACCGGCAGCATTGTTTGCAAATCCTGACAACTGAATTTCCTTTACAGGTTTTTCTTCAGAGAAATCATAAACGATTTCAACATATCCTTCAGTAGTGTTGTGGAAACCTGCATTGTTTACATTCTGCCAGGAAGTGCCGAACTTACCATCTGTGAGTTTTCTGTGGTCGGGGTCGGTATAAGTATTATGGTATCCGCCGCCGTCAGCATATCTGCCGTCAGGAACATTGGTGGTGTAAGCCATACCACTGATAATGCTTTCTCTTTCAACAGTAGCTACTGTTACCACACATTCAGCACTTGTTACACTCTTTTTGTAAATCTCATCAACAGTGTTTGTGACAACTACACTGTAAACACCGCTGTCAGCTATCTTTGCAGAGTCAACAACATAAGTGTTACTGTCAGTACCGATTTTCACTCCGTCTTTGTACCACTGATAAGAGAGTGTACCCGAATCAGTGTTGGAAGCTTCTACCTTCAGTTCAAGTTTGTCCTTGAAAGTAAGAAGCACAGAAGCATCAAGGTCTGTATCGATTACGGGGTCGTTGATTACAAGACCGCCGGGGAAAACAACTAAGTTACAGGATTTTGTTTTTACAGTTTTTGTAAGGGAATTAAAGAAGTTTGTGATTTCAAGGTAATAAAGTCCTGTATCCGCTTCAGTTGCTGAATTGATAACAAGCTTTCTGGAGGTTTCACCGTCAAGTGCTACCCCATCTTTATACCACTGATAAGAAAGTACACCGCCATCTGTAACAGATGCTTCAGCGGAAAGGGTTATTTTATCGCCTTCATTTTTATCGAGATTTTCAGGCAAATCCATAGAAATTACAGGAAGCTCGGGCTCGATAGAAACATTACCGAAAACCCTGATTTCACTGAAGAAGGACCAGGTTCTTGCGTTGAATTCAACTCTTACATATCTTGCACTTACGGGTTCGCCGCTGAATGTAAGAGTATAAACACTGTCTTTGGGAGCATCGTCGGGAACAGCATTGCGTGCAAACTCTTTGTAAGTACCATTTTCTGTATCAGAGTAGGAAATAATTATGTCACCTGCAGGATAGAAAATACTTGGTGCCTGCATATCAAGTACCACGCACTCAACATCCTCAAATTCCTTCACGGAACCAAGGTCAATGGTAACATTGGCAAGAGTTCCTGTGGGAACAAGCGACCAGCCTACCCATTTGGAATCATAAAAGTTTACTCCACCGATTTTATCATCAGTAAGCTCACCTCCTGCATCACCATATGATGCATTGGGCTGATGGGACATAGTATAGCTGCGTCCCAGAGCGATATTTCTGTACTCTGTTTCAGGTGCCGCAAAAATACTTGTCGGCAAACATCTCAGAACAAAACTGAGTGCGAGTAAAGCACTTAAAACTTTCTTTGTAAAAAGAGTTTTCGATTTCATCAAAAAATTCCCCCTTATATTTACTATACATTAATTTTACAGTTTTTTTAAAGATATTGCAATAAAAAAAATGATTTCAAAATGGTATTATTCGATTTTTTTACGCGATAAAATCATTACTCTTTTATTTTACAATAAAATAATTATAATTCATATAAAATTTTTACTCAAAATTTTAAAAAACAAGAAAATATCACAAAAACAAAAAAGGGTCTCTTTTGAGACCCTTTAAATGTTTAATTATTTTACCCAAACGCCTGAAGCATTTACTTTGTAACCGTTAACAGTTTCGTTTGCTGCCATTCGACCACTGTCGTAGAAGAAGTACCAGTTTCCACCGATCTGGTTCCAGTCTTTCGCCATCAGACCGTTTGCATTGAGGTAATACCAGCTGTTGCCTTCTTTGAGCCAACCTGTGAACATTTCACCGTTACCGCTCATATAGTACCAGCCGTTATCGTATACCCACTGGTTGTTAGCCATAGCACCTGAAGCGTTCAAGTAATACCACTTGCCTGCATCTTTAAACCAACCTGTTGCCATAGCACCGCTTGATTTGAGATAGTACCATGTATTACCATCTTTAATCCAGCCTTTTGCCATAACGCCGTTTGATTTGAAGTAGTACCATGTGTTTGCTACTTTAACCCAGCCTGTTGCGTAATTGCCGTCAGCATCTTCGTATCTGTAATTGCCGTCAGCAGCTACCCAGGTATAGCCTTCATAAGAAGGTTTAACTTCGCCTGTTTCGGGAACAGTAGTTGTTTCTCCGATTACGGGTTTTGTTTCCTCTACATAGTAGGAACCTCCGCCACCACCGTTGGAAGCGCCACCTGAAGCGTTATCAACGAATCTGTCGCCACCGAAACCTGTTCCGCCTGTACCTTCAAAGATTTCGTCTTCGCCTGTACGTTCTGTGGGAACCTGACCAAATGCAGAAACATAGTTCTTAGGTGTATATGTACCCTTCATAAGCTGATAAGAGTAATCATATGCAGAACGTGCTGTGGGGTCATCACTGAATGCAGCGAGCGCCATAGCCTTTGTACCTTCGTACCAGTTTCTGTAGCAGTTAGCGCCGTCCATACCATTGTCGTACGCACCGTTAAGATAGTCAATCCACTGGTTGTACTTCATAATATCAGTAGCATAACGTCCGTCACATTCCATTTCAAGACCAACATGGCCGTAGTTTGCGGAATATGCAACAGAGTCAAGGTAGTCGTTGCCAAGTTCTGTAGCAGAACCGTCTTCAAAAGGAGACTGGAAGAAGTGGTTAGGCTGAATAGCTACACCGTCCCAGCCCCAGTCATCAGCCCAGTGATAACCGTTAGCGAAGTTGAAGGGAATCCAATACATCTTGTATCCTAATTTGTGAGCTGTGTCGATATGATATTTGGGAGCTGCAGGAGTATAACCAATCTGTTCAGAGAGGTAATAGAAACCAACGAATTCGATTCTGTCGTATTTGCCTGCTGCGACACCAGCTTCCCAGCGTTCAATTACTTCTTTGAACCACCAGTCGGAAGCTTTCTGCCAGCCGCGTTTGTTTTCGTCTGTGGGGTAAGAGTAGTAGTCACTACCGCCAGCATCATCAAAATTTGTATCGTAGTATTCGCCGTCAAGAGGACCAAAGTTTGTACCATTCTTACGGTCAGCACCGGGGTGCATTACTACGAGTTTAACAGTGTAGTCAGGGTCATTAAGTTCCTGAGCCGCAATTTCAGCAGCCTTTGCAAGGTTAGCAACGTCACCTGTTTCTTGGTCAAATGTCTTGTCAAGATACCAGTGCCAAGCTTCTGCACTCTGTTCATAGTATTTGTTGTTAACGTCTGCGTTAAATGAAGCACCAACACGGTCACCAAGAGCAAGCAGACAAACTGTATCAAACATTGTGTCTACTGCGTTACCGTTCTTATCAATGTATGTGAGATAAGGACGATACTGGTAAGGCAACCAGTCACCTCTGTATTCTTCACCAACCTTGTCATATCCGTACCAGCCGTTGTAGCAGAGTACCATATCCTGAACTCCGCCTGTCTGTTCACCTGCTTTGAGGTAATCACGGCCATTATCGAGGTCACGACCGGAACCTTCTGCTATAACGAAAGCCCCCTCCTGAGGTGTTTCGTAACCGAATACTTCGATTTCATCAATAGCAGCAGTTCTCATAATTTCGATGTCAACACGGATATATCTTGTCTTAACAGTTGTATAATCCGGAATTGTATCGGGAGTTGACTGCGGGTCATTTGTAGCAAAGTTTCTTCCTGACCAGCCGGAACGCCAGCCGTAGGTAAGTGTACCTGAGTTCCAAGCTCTACCTACATCCCACTGACGCGAGAGCATAAACCATTCTGTGGGACATTCATCGCCGATATCATCAGTTGCATAAGTCCATACTGTCCAGGGATATTCGGTTGTACCACCGAAACCTTTGGAAATAAATTTAATATTAACATTGGAAACATACATTTCCTTGCCAAGGTCGATTACATAACCCTGGATAACAGTCTTACTGCCTGCGTGGTTTTCTTCGTTCAGGTAGCTTGCTTTGATTACTACCCATGCAGGGTCAGTATTATCTGTCAAAGTACCTCTGATACCATCGGTAAGCTGACTTTCGCCGATATCGGGCTGAGTTGTTTTCTGTGAAGTAGGAATAGAGTAATATTTCTTACCTAAAGCAAGGTTTCCGAAACCACTTGAAGAAGCTATATAGTCAGCATCAGATGTCTTACCTTTCTGACCAAAGACTTTGATTTCATCAAGACAAGCGTAGATACCTGCTTCTTTAGGTGTTTCAAAGTATACTTTAATGTATTTAGCGTAAACTTTTGTAGCTTCGCCACCTTTGGAAACAAAACCGTCAGTTTCGCCGTTCCATTTAATGTCTACTTCGCCTTCTGTTTCAACATCTTCAATTTTTGCAAATTCATCCCATGTTATACCATCCATAGAAGCGTAAAGTTTAACCTTCTTGGGTGTTGTGAGATTATTTGCAGCATCGTTCTTAGAATGAATAATAACTTCACTTACAGAGTTTGCAGCTTCCATATCAACAACAAATTCAATCTTGTTGAAATGTACTCGTGTTTCATCTCTTAAGAAACCTGTCCAGTTTCCATCAAACAAAGTAGCTGTCTGCATATAAAGGCCATCTGTAAGAAGACCTGCAGTATTTCTGTAATCAGCAGAACGGGAAAGGTTATAAGTTTTGTTAAGAATAAGGTTTGAAACAGGACCCTTATCGGGGTCGATTTCATAGTCACCGTAAGGCATCATTTCTTTATATACAGAAATTTCATCAATATAGAAGTTCTGGCATACGATAAATGTGAACTTAATGTACTGACCGGTTGTTTTTTCACCGTCAAGTGTAAAGTTCATGCGGTTTACGCCTTCAACAGCAGTATGTCCACCTTGGTTTGCATACAAGTTCCAGTGTGTACCGTCACTTGAATATTCAACCTTGATATTTTCGGGAACATATACACTGTTTGTATAAGAAGTAGATTTCAAAAGGCCAATCTGAACCTGTCCGAATTCTTTTACTTCGCCAAGGTCAACAAGGATTTCAAATTCTTTGTCAAAGCCCTGGTCGTCAGTCTTGGGAACATAACCTGCCCAGTTGTTGTTGGAGTAGAGGTATGTACCGCGTTTACCATCTGTGAGTTTTTTCTTATCTGCATCAAGAGAAATGATCTCAATTATATCTTTTCCTGTATCTTTATCTTTACCAACAACAATGGGTATACCTGCTTCCCATGAGGTTGTATATGCAGCACCGATTGAAATGTTGTTTGTGTCACTGGAGTTCACATCAGCAGCCTGATCAAAAGCTGTCTGTTTTTCCATAACTTCAATTTCATCGATATACATCTTTTCGTCTGCAGGGAAAACAAGTTTAATATATTTTGCGGTTTCCACCTGACCGAAAGCATAGCTGTATGTACTTGCAGCTGCATCTAATGTTGTAATCTCTGCAATCTGAACTCTTCCAAGTTCTCTGTAAGAAACATCATCGTCAGAAAGGAATACATCCATTGTTTCAGGGAGATAAATTTCATTTACAGGGTCATGTAAAAATCTTACATCAATCTGCTGGAATGCACGGAATGTAGCAAGGTCAAGAACGATTTCTGTATTTTCATCTGCTTTTGAGTAACCCACCCAAGCTTCATCCTCATAGTTATTACCTGCAAAGTTTCCGTCTGTAAGTTCTTTTGTGTCTGTATCTTCATTTTCTGTTGCAACTGTGGAAGTATACGCTCTTCTCTGTGCAATGTTGTTGTCATCAGCCTGAGGATTGCTCAAGGGATTTCTGAGAATCTGTGTTTCACAGAAGAATGACCATCCTCTTGATTTTACCACTTCCAATCTTACATACTGAGCAGAAACCTTTTCTTTAGCTGTAACAACATATTCATACAGTGTATCAGCTGAAAGAGCAGGAATTGTATCAGTTGCAAGTACAGTAAAGTTTTCATTATCGTCAGAATAAGAAACTGTTATTACTTCAGGAACATAAATAGCAGGGTTGGGGCTGTTCAGGAATGTTGTTCTGAATTCAGAGAAAGTTTCTTTAGCACCCAAATCAAAAGTGATAAAGAATGTACCTGCGTAACCTACCCATTTAGCATCAGTGTAGGAAAGGCCACCATACTGACCATCAATAAGCTCTGTGTTATTTGTGTCGGGATAGGAACCCCAGTCGTCTTTTCTTGAATATGTGTATGTAGAGTTAACAGCTAAGTTATTCTCTTTGGAGATTTTAAGTTTACCTGTAGGTGTAGTACCTGTAAGGTCATCGAAAATTTCGATTTCGTCCATAAAGAGCCAAGCGCCGTAATCAGAGAATCTGAAACGGATTGCTGCTGCTGTGAGTGCAACATCATCGGGAACAGCAAAAACTTCTGTTATCTTACCTTCACCGCGGTTAAGATCAGTTCCGTCATAGATGATCTCCCATGTTTCGCCCATCAAAGCTTCAATTCTGATGGTTCTTGCGTTGTAAAGACCATCTTTTGCGTTGTAATAAGAAGAAAGCTGAATTTCCTTAAAGGATTTTTCACCGTTAAGGTTAAAGAGAATCTGAAGATATCCGTCATCGATAGAAGAATGGAAACCTACAGTGTTTCCGCTCCAGCTACTGCTCTTGACACCGTCTGTAAGTGCAACATGAGTCTTATCAGGATGAGAGTTGTGATAGTCACCGCCGTTTGAATGAGTATCA
Organism: Fumia sp.; assembly: GCA_045615345.1. GTDB lineage: Bacteria > Bacillota > Clostridia > Oscillospirales > Ruminococcaceae > Fumia. The sequence goes on from JAZLER010000013.1 coordinate 158,770, forward strand.
TTAACAGCATTGGTGGTATATCTTATGCCACTGATAAGATTGTTTGCCATACCGGACATTACAGTAACTGCACAAGTCTTACTTGTAACAGATTTCTTATAGATTTCTTCTTTTGTATTTGTAACAACTACCTTGTATTCACCACTGTCAGCAACTACTGCAGAAGGAATAACGAGTGTATCGCTGTCTGTGCCTACAGGAGTATTATCTTTATACCACTGATAAGAAAGCACGCCGCCATCATCGTTAGTAGCAGTAACTTTAAGCTCTACTCTGTCCCTGAAAGCATACATTACAGAATTCTGCAAATCTTTAGTAATTACAGGTTCATTGAGCACAAGGCCAACAGGATAAACTACCAGATGACAAACTGTAGAATTAACAGTTTTGGTAAGTGAGTTGAAGTTATTTGTAACAGCACAGTAATAATCACCTGTATTTTCAATAGCTGCAGGGTGAATGAAAAGCTGTTTGCCTGTTTCACCTTCCAAAGCTTCGCCATTTTTGTACCACTGGTAAGTAACTACACCTGCATCTGTAACAGAAGCATTTACTTCAAGGTTTATGGGACTGCCTTCGTTTATATCAAGAGCAGAAGCGATATCAGTCTGAATAACGGGCAAAACGGGTTCTACGGTAATATTACCGAATACCTCAATTTCACCAAGGAAAGACCAGCTGGCTGCCTCAAATTCAACCATTACATATCTGCCTTCAACTGCACCGCCTGTAATATCAAGTGTGTATACACTGTTAGCAGGAGCATCTTCAGGATAAGCTCCTCTTGCAAACTCTGTAAAAGGTCCGTCCTCATTATCGGAATAGGAAACAATAAGTTCCCCATCAGGATAAGGAATACCACCGGAACCAATGGAGTTCAAAGCTGTAATTGCAACTTTGTCAAACTCTCTCTTAGCGTCAAGGTCAATAACAACATTGGCAAGTCTGCCTTTTACGCCGGACCATCCTACCCATTTGGAGTCATAGAAGTTTACCACACCGACATTACCGTCAGTGAGTTCTCCGCCTGAGTCACCATACTGGGGTGTGTCCGAAATGATGTAGTCACATCCTGATGCCAAGTTTTTGTACTCCGTTACGGGAGCAGCAAAAACGCCTGTGGGGATGCAACTGAGGATGAAGGAAACTGCCATAGAAGCAGCTATGATTTTCTTCATCAATTTTTTACTGAATTTCATTGTAATCCTCCTTTTAAAATCTCAGTTTCTCGCGACTGAACACAGTTATTCAGTATCACTAATATTAAACCACAATTTGCAATAAAAGTATATATTTTTTGATATTTGTCCAAAAATATTTAAAGAACAAAGTGGAATCTTTAAAGTTTTGCAATAAAAAAGTGGGGTATAGAAACCCCACTCCCCTATTTCAATTCTCCGTGTGCCAGAGCTTTAAGATAAGCGTTGATAAATCCGTCTAAATCTCCGTCCATAACAGCGCTTACATTTCCCATTTCAAACCCGGTTCTGTGGTCCTTCACAAGTGTATACGGCATAAACACATACGAGCGTATCTGTGCGCCCCAGGCAATCTCTTTCTGGTCGCCCCTGATGTCCTCAATCCTGTCAAGGTGCTCTCGTTCCTTGATTTCATAAAGCTTGGATTTAAGCATCTTCATTGCCATATCCTTGTTCTGGTACTGGCTTCTTTCAGTCTGGCACGAAGTTACAATTCCGGTAGGAATATGAGTAATTCTTACAGCCGAGTCGGTTTTGTTTACCTTCTGACCACCTGCACCACTTGAACGATAAGTATCAACTTTTAAATCCTCAGGCCTTATATCGATCTGGATATCATCGTCAATTTCGGGCATTACTTCCAAAGATGCAAAAGAAGTATGCCTTCTTCCCGATGCATCAAACGGAGAAACCCTTACAAGACGATGTACACCGATTTCGGATTTAAGATAACCATAAGCATTAAGCCCTTCAACTAAGATAGAAGCACTTTTGATACCCGCTTCATCACCATCTAAAATATCAAGAGTGCTTACCTTGAAGTTATGGCGTTCACCCCATCTGCAGTACATACGGTAAAGCATCTCTACCCAGTCCTGAGCCTCGGTACCGCCTGCACCGGCATGGAATGTGAGAATTGCGTTTTTAGAGTCGAACTCACCTGAAAGCAAGGTAGAAAGCTTCTGTGTTTCAATGCCGTTCTGCAACAAGTTTGTCATTTCTGCAGCTTCTGTGAGCATTGACTCATCATCGTCTTCTTCAGCCATCTCAAGCATAGTTTCAGCATCTTCATAAAGTGTAACAAGCCCGTTAAAGCCTTCTAAAACAGACTTCAGTGCACCTGTTTTCTTCAATACCTTCTGAGAATTTTCGGTATCGTCCCAGAAATCAGGGGCTGATGCCATTTCTTCTAAAGATGCAATTTCCTTCTTAACATTTTCTATCCCGAGTGCCGAACCAAGCTCGTCAAGTTCAGGTTTCAAAGCCCTTAAGGCAAGTTTTTGTTCCTCAAACTGAAGCATTGAAATTTCCTCCATAAAAATTCATTACATATTATTATACCTTAAATTTTCAATTCTGTAAAGATTTGTTTGATATATTTAAATATTTATGATATAATATCTGAGATATCCAAAGAAAGGTGAATGTAATGTTTAAATACAAAGGTATAAAATGTCCTGTCTGTGAAAAGGAATTCACAGAAAAAGACGATATTGCAGTATGCCCTGAATGTGGCGCTCCCTATCATAAAGAATGTGTAAAGGAAACAGGCTGTATTCTCACTGAACTCCACGAAAAAGGTGAAAGCTTTGAGTTTACAAAAGATACTCACGAACAACCACGGTTTGATGCTGATTCCGAAAAACGCTGCAGCCGTTGCGGAACTGTAAATCCGCCCGACAGACTGAACTGTGAACTTTGCGGAACCCCCTTGAATCGCGATGAATCCACTCCTTTTCCAAACGGAAATATTCCTCACGGTTACATACCGTTTAACCCGTTTATAAACCCCCTGGGAGGAGTAAACCCCGATGAAGAAATCGAAGGTCTACCTGTAAAGGATTTAGCCCTTTTCGCAAGGGAAAACACCCACTATTATATTCCCCGTTTCAAATCGGTTTCCAAAAACGGAAAAGGCGGTTTTTCATGGTCGGCATTCCTGTTTGATTTTTACTTCTTCATTTACAGAAAAATGTGGGGAATGGCGATAGTATCGCTTTTGGTTTCGGTAGTTTTAGGACTTCCTCAACTCATTTCCGTTTTCGATATGATGAAAGCAACTATTATGGGATTGTCCGAAGTTCCCGAACCGTCACAAAGTATGGAAACAGCCATTCAGGTCTGCTCTTTTCTGTCATTTGCGTTAAAATTCCTTTTTGGTATTTTCGCAAACAGCCTTTATGCAAAAATGGCATTCAGAAAAGTTAAAAAACTCAAAAAAACATATGGCGACCAAGAAGACTATTCAACTATTCTCGCTAAAAAAGGTGGAACTTCAAAACTCGCTCTTTTGTTGTGTTTTATTATCCCCTATGGTTTGTCTATGATAGCTTACCTTCTGATGGGAATTATGTAAAGGAGAATTATTATGGTTAAACACATCGTTTTCTGGAATCTTAAAGATAAAGCTGAAGGAAAAACAAAACTCGAAAATTCTATGATTATCAAAGAACGCCTCGAAGCACTCACAGGACAGATTGAAGGTCTTATCTCTGCACATGTCGGAATTAACTTCAATGAAAATGGTATGGATTTGTGCCTTGTAAGTGAATTTGAAAGCAAGGAAGCACTCAATTTTTATCAGGGACATCCCCTGCACGATGCAGTTCGTCAGTATGTTCATAAAGTTGTGAACTCCCGTGCTGTCGTGGATTACGAAATGTAAAGCATTTTTCTTTACAGCAAAAAAGCGAGAGGATTTTCCTCTCGCTTTTATTTTTCTGTCGACCACAGTATCATATCAATTTTTCTTGGTGTCCAGAAATCTGTATTGAATTTTTTGTTGAGTTCTTCCGCCTTATCACGGATTATCTCTTCAAGCAAAACTGCATCCCCCAGTTTTAAATTTTCCGGGTCGATAGATAAATCTTCTTCCCCGAAAACACGAATCAGAACATTAGCGGTATATTTGTCTACCGCACCGAATTTTTCAGGAAACAGAACAGACAACAAGCAACTCGCACCCGAAAGGCTCAAACCCTTGATTTCGCCTGCTGTTTTAAAGCATTTTCTGATATCATTAAAGTCAATTTCAAACAAACGCTTATGTACATCAGCAAGCTCTGCAAGATTATCCTCGGAAACATATTTCACAAGGTTTTTCCTTGTTACCGAAAGATGCCTTTTATCGGTATATTTCCATTCAAAATACTCGTCGTGCAAAAACATAAAAAACTCTTCTACCGAAAGGTTTTTAATTTCATCAGCATTTAAGTTTTCAATACTTTTGTCAAGTTCTCTTATATCCGCGGAAAGCTTATCGTAATATCTTACGAGCGCATTTTTCCATTCAGGCTCGGTGCCATATTTCCACAAAGACTCAATTGTATCATTTGGCCTTATTACAGCAACTACATTAGCTTTCAAGGGTTCTTCCGCCGGAATTTCTTCGGCTTGTACGGGAATATCTTCTTTTACGGTCATGGTTTGGACAGTTTCTTCCGCCTCGCCGAAATTCTTACCGAAAAAGTAAAATATCACTATAAGAATAAGAACAATAATTATAATCTGAATGCCCATATTCTTCCCCTTTGTTATTTAAGGAGTTGTTCCATAAGCATATAGCCACGGTCCAAATATATTCCTGTAGCCTCAGCCTCAGCTTCAGAGAAAGTTTCAACGCCGCTGACCTTAAGTGTACTGTCATAAATCATAAAAGGAACAGGCACTGAAGTATGAGTTTTGATAGCCAAAGGTGTCGGATGGTCAGGCAAAATCATAATACGATAATCGCCCATCTTTTCAAGTGCATTTCTGACGGGTTTTAAAATCTTTTCGTCAATGATTTCAATAGCACGCACCTTATTTTCTGTTTCGCCACGATGTCCACACTCATCAGGTGCTTCCACATGGACATAAACCAAGTCATTGCTTTCAAAAGCTTTGATACAAGCCTCGGCCTTACCGTCAAAGTTTGTGTCAATATATCCTGTTGCGCCCTCTACTTCGATAACATCCATTTCAGCCAAAATTCCGATACCTTTTATAAGGTCAACCGCAGAGATAGCCGCACCTTTAACACCATTCTTATCAACGAAAGGTTCAAGTGCTGCTCTTCTTCCCTGCCCCCAGAACCACATGGAATTTGCAGGTCGTCTGCCGTTTTTTATTCTTTCAAGATTAACGGGATGGTCTTTTAAAAGGTCATAACTTTTCTTCATAAGGTCAAGGAGTACTCCTGCCTTTTCGGGGTCAGGAAGGTATTCCGTTACCTTTTTATCGGAAATGTCGTGAGGAGGAGTAAGTTCTCCGATATCATCGTTTGTGTTATCCCAGACAAGGCAATGACGGTAGCTGACACCAGTGTAAAGTGAAATACTTTCCGGGAGATGTTTTTGCAAAAAGCGAACAAGTACATCAGCTTCCTCAGTTGAAATATCATCAGAGCAGTAGTCCACCATTGTTTTATCTTCGTAGTTTTCCTCGTCACTCAAAGTAACTAAATTACAACGAATTGCGTATTCGCTCGCCTTTAAGTCAACACCGATTGAAGCCGCTTCCAGAGGAGAACGACCAGTGTAGCAGTCTGCAGGATTATATCCCATTGCAGAGAGATTTGCAACATCACTTCCCGGTTTCATACCATCGGGAACTGTTTTTGCAAGGCCTACAACAGCATTTTTCGCAAGCGCATCCATATTAGGCTTTTTTGCTGCTTCCATCGGAGTTTTACCGCCAAGTGCAGGTACGGGGGTATCTGCCATTCCATCACAAAGTAACACTAAATATTTCATATCGTTTTTCCTTATTTCAAAGTATTAAAAACAGAAGAAAGATTTGCAATTTTTCTGTTTATATGCAATACATCTGTACCATTGAGAATTGTATCGGTTCCCGTAATTGCAGAAACATTTGCAACTTTAAATCTATAATCCTTATCTGTCTGAGAATCCATAACAGAACTAAGGTTAGCTATTTTTCTATTAAGTTGCAATGTATCAAGGCTGTTTATATTGCCATCTTTTGTAATGTCACCATACAACCAGATTTCAACATTCTGAGTAATATTTTTGTTTGATACAGTAACTGCATACTCGCGTTTTACATGTTTTGATTTAGAAACTCTCAATTTATATGTACCTGCTTCAAGGTCTGCAAAAGAGTATGAGGAACTATTTCCTGTTACAGTTTTTGTTGCAATAACAGCGTTTCCGCTTAAGAGTTCAATTGTAGTTGCATCAGAAGCTGTACCAAAGCTCTTGGTTGTACCGGAAATACCACCTAAAGACGCTATAGTAACGCTACCGCTTACAAGAGTTGCAGGAACATCTTTTTCAGCATAATTATAATATCCGCCGAGAGTTGCATTCTCAGATAAAGTTATATTATAAGTACCTGTGGCAGCAGCACTCTTTACATCAAATACCAGAGTTACCAAAACACCTTTTGCGGTTTTATTTTCTGTTCCACACACAGCACTTATAATAAAAGGATTTTTTGCTGTATTGGAATCAATTTCATCGTCCGCAAAAATAACACCGTTCTTAACGCTCTTCAGGGTAAGTGCAGTGTTGTCATAACCAACATCAAACCCTAAAGTTGCAACACCAGGATTAGAAGTGATTTCAATATCAACCTCAACTGATGTTGTCCCTTTTTTAATCTCAACATCTTTAGCTTCGATTGTGAGAACAGTATCTGCCGCCATAACGCTCGGCGCCATCAAAGCCACCATAACAATCGCTAAAATTACACACAAAATACGTTTTTTCATTCTTCTGCTCCTTTATATCGGAATTTATATAATTATTATACCATCACCTGATATATTAATCAAGTCAAAATTCATTATATTTAAGCCAATTTATCAAAGCTTCGGACCAGGCATAGTTATGCTTTGAAACTTTATCTTCACCCATCGGAACTCCCATTCCGTGTGGTCCGTGAGGATAAATATGCATTTCCGTCGGAATATTGAACTTTTTAAGTGCTTTTGCATAATCAAGCGAGTTTATAACATTAACGCAATCGTCCTCAAAGGTATGCCAGATAAATGCGGGAGGAGTTTTCTCACTCACAATATTATCAGTGCTTAATTCTTCACCCATATCCACCTGTTTTTCGGCAAGAAGATTTCTTCCGGAACCTAAATGCCCTACCCCTTTGCCTAAAAGCTTGATTACAGGGTAACAAAGAATCTGAAAATCGGGAATAAAGCTTTCCTTTGAAATTTCATCTTCTGCATCAAATTCTGTTTTTTCATAACAGGTAGAAGTAAGGGATGCAAGATGTCCTCCTGCAGAAGAGCCCATAATTGCGATTTTATTCTTGTCAATGCCATATTTATCTGCCATATATCGTACTGTCTGCACTGCTCTTCTTGCATCCATAAGCGGAAGCGGAAATCTGTGCGGAGATACTCTGTAATCTACCACAAAAGCAGTAATTCCGTGCTTATTCAAAAACTCAGCATAGCCTTTTCCTTCGTGCTCGGCACGGCCTGAATACCCACCACCGGGTAAAACCACAACCGCACCATCTGAAGTTTTATTCTCAGGAATATATGCTGTGAGTGTGGGTATTTCCTTGCACATTCCGGGAACCTTATCCCATAAATTACTCTTCATTATTTTTATCTCCTGTCATAATTTCTTTGACCGATGCAGCAAGCCCTGCAAGAGACTGAATTTCGCTCGGGATGATAATTTTTGTAGCCTTACCGTCAGCAGCTCTCTGGAAAGCCTCGAAGCTTTTTAAAGTAAGCACTTTATCAGTGGGGTTAGCCTCATTCAAAAGTTTAAGGCTGTCAGCGTTCGCTTTCTGGATTTTCATAATGGCTTCAGCCTGGCCTTCAGCTTCTTTGATGCGTTTTTCCTTTTCAGCTTCAGCAAGCAGAATTGCAGATTCCTTCTCAGCCTCGGCCTTTAAAATCTGGGACTGTTTCTGACCTTCGGCTACTAAGATTTCACTTTTTTTGCGACCTTCAGCCTGCAAAATAGCCTCACGGCGTTCACGCTCAGCCTTCATCTGTTTTTCCATAGCATCCTGAATTTCACGGGGAGGCATAATGTTCTTAAGCTCAACACGCGTTACCTTGATACCCCATTTATCGGAAGCCTCGTCAAGAATGGCAGTAATGCGTGTGTTGATAACATCACGGGAAGTAAGGGTCTGGTCTAAATCCAGGTCACCGATAATGTTACGCAAAGTAGTTGCGGTAAGATTTTCGATAGCCGCAATAGGACGGTCAATACCGTATGTGAAAAGCTTCGCATCGGAAACAAGGTAGAAAACTACCGTATCAATCTGCATTGTAACATTATCTTTTGTGATAACGGGCTGTGGTGGAAAATCCACAACATTTTCCTTAAGGGAAACTTTCTTTGCTACTCTGTCGATAAAAGGAACAAGAAAGTGAAGACCTGTTTCCCATGTTACATAATAAGAGCCGATACGCTCAATTACATAAACCTGTGCCTGCGGAACAACTTTAAGATGTGAAATAAGTATCATAAGAATGATAACAACAATTACTAAAATTACCGGTAAACCCATAAACTCATATCCTTTCTATACTTTTTTTATAATAAGGCTTGCGCCTTCAATACTGCAGATTACAATCTTTTCGTCCTTTGCGATAACACTGCCATCAGAAGATTTAGCAGCCCATTCAAGGCCGTTTACATACACTCTTCCCTGAGATTTAAGATTGTCTACTTCTATTCTGACAATTCCCTCTTTCCCTATAAGTGCATCAGCATTTGTAGGAACAATTTTGCCTTTGGAAATCTTACTGACAAGAGGTCTTGTTATTAAAAAAACAGCAAGTGATGTAACCACAAAAACGATAAACTGTATCTTAAGTGAAACATCGAAAAGTGCTAAAACGAAAGACACAAGACTTGCTACGGCAAACCATACGGAAACATAGGCTACTGTTGCAATTTCCGCTATAACAAATGCCACAAATAACGCACCCCAGAATATCATTTCCATAAAATCACTCCTTTTTTGTATATACATAGTTATTATACCAAGAACAAATAAAAAAAGCAATAAAAAAATGCAGTCTTTTTTGACTGCATTTTTTTGGTATGACCAAACCGATAAGCCGAGTTCTGTCGTGTGTGACAATCTATCTCGACAAGACGTTGCCGCCTTGCTCAAGCCACCCGTTGAGAGCGCCGGGCCAACGATAACCCCTCAGTCGGTGTTGCATCGGATAGGGTTTACATGGCAACGGGGTTCCCCCCGTTCCGGTGAGCTCTTACCTCGCCTTTCCACCCTTACCGGAAAATTCCGGCGGTATATCTCTGTTGCACTGTCCCTAAAGTCGCCTTCGGCTGCCGTTAGCAGCTATCCTGCCCTGTGATGCTCGGACTTTCCTCACGGTAAAAACCGCGCTGCCACATAGTTTGCTCATAATATATACTATACCAACAAAACTTAATTTTGTCAACAAAAAAGGAGTTCCGAAGAACTCCTTTGAAATTATTCTTCTACATAGTAGAACTGATAACCGCCTCTGAATTCAATGGGCTCGCCTGCAGGGAAGATGCAGTTATCGTTAAGAGGATAGAAATAAGATTTACCATAATCTGCAGTAAAGATAGAAGCTTTGTTACTGGGAAGATGCTCAAAATTACCGATACCAACAGGAAGCATAAACATCTTACAGTACAAACCATCTTTTTCAAAGAGTGCTTCGCGACAAGCGTGGTCGGTTGCAGTACTTGTACCGATAGCGAAAGGACCGGGTGTTTTAGCATTCAGGTACTCAACAGTATCAAACCAGGGTGTCATCTGCAAGCCATAGTAGTTGGGAATTTTTACTTCTTCCAATGGTGTAATAACATTATGTACATTGAGTTTTTCGCCGTCCATTACCATTGTGTATTCTTCTTTAAGAAGCTCACGACCGCTTCCGTCAGCCTTAACGGTGTTTCTGCCCTGAACTCTGTTTTCCCATTTTACCATAATTTCGTCTACAAGTCCTTCAAAACCTGCTTCAACCTTTTCACCATCTGCATAAATGTCAACATATACGCATCTGCCTGTGGGGGTATTTGCAGGGTTATCTGTAGAACCTGAGTTCATATAACCATGGTTACCGCCTGTGAAAGGACCACTTACATATGGTTCAGAAGTAGCATCAACATAGTAAGGACCAAACATATCGGTATAACTTGTCATTTTTCCGTGATAGTTAGGAGTAACTAAAGCAGTGGAATCTTTCAAAGTAACATTTGCTGTACCGAAAGATTTGAATTCAAAAATGTTGTTAGGACCTTTTCTGCCAAAGTTCATAACAAGATTTTCACTTGTGCTCAAAGGAGCTATAACACTGAAAGCACCATCGCTTTTAACCTTGATATAATATTTTGCATCGGGAACAGGAGTTACAACAGAGGGGAACAATGCTTTGAATGTCAAAGTATTACCTGCTTTATCAGCATTGATTGTTCCTTCGAAAACTTCGATTGCGTTTTCAACCACAGGAGTAAGCACTTCAAACTTAGCGTGTTTTTTAGCTTTTAAAGTAACCTCAAGAGCATATGCCTTGTTTACTTCGAAAGCACCTGTAACTTCTTTACCATCCTTGTTGTTAACCCATTTATAAGAGTCAATAACATAGTCATCGCCATCAACTGTGATACCACCGGGAGCAACGCCCAATTCAGGTGCATCAGCAGTTAACGAAACCTCAGAAACTATCGAAACCGGTAAAAGTTCAGGCATAGCGTTAATGACTGCAACTACTGCTGTAGGAATTGCCAAGACAGCAACCACAGCAACGATTATAGCAGTGATGCGTTTTTTAAACATAAATTTCTCCTCCAACTGATGGCAAAAGCCATAATTAACAGGCTAAATGTCAATTGATTTAAACATTCAGTCTATAAATTATATAATATCAACAAATTCATTTTTTGTCAATAAAAAAAGGAGTTTTCTTACGAAAACTCCTCTAAATTTATAAAATTATCTGTCTACATAGTAGAACTGGTAACCGCCGCTGAATTCAAGTGAATCACCTGCAGCTACTGTAACAGCGCCTGTACCACCGATCATATTGCAGTAAGATTTAGAGCTACTTGCTGCATCGTTAAATACAGAACCGTTTCTTGAGGGGTTAGCATATCTGAAGTCACCCATACCAACCATGGGAAGCATAAACATCTTAACATACAAACCGTCTTTCTGATAGAGTGTTTCGTTACATGAGTTGCTTCCTGCACTACTTGTACCGATGTTGAAAGGACCGGGTGTGCTACCATTGATGTATTCAAGAGTTGCAAACCAAGGAGTCATCTGCAAACCGTAGTAGTTGCCGATTTTGATTTCTTCCAGAGCTGTGATAACGTTGCTGATATTGAGCTTTTCGCCATCCATTACCATTGTGTATTCTTCTTTGAGGATTTCACGGCCGCTACCGTCAGCTTTACAGGTGTTTCTACCCTGAACTCTGTTTTCCCATTTTACTATGATTTCGTCTACAAGGCCTTCGAAAGCACCTTCGATTTTTTCGCCGTCAGCGTAGATTTCAACATAAACGCATCTGCCTGTGGGAGTGTTTGCAGGGTCAGATGTAGAACCGGAGTTCATATAACCATGGTTACCGCCTGTGAAAGGTCCGCTTGCTGCGGGATCAGCAGTAGCATCAACAATGTAAGGACCGAACATATCAGTATAGCTTGTCATTTTGCCGTGGTAGTTGGGAGAACCCAAAGCACTTGCATCTTTATAAGCTACACTTGCAGTACCAAAGGATGTGAATTCCAAAAGGTTGTTAGGACCTTTTCTTCCAAAGTTCATAACAATGTTTTCACTGTCGCTCAAAGGAGCTACAACGCTGAAAGAACCATTGTCTTTAACTTTGAGGAAGTAAGGAGCATCGGGAACAGGTGTAGTAACAGAGGGGAACAATGCTTTGAAAGTCATTGTGTTGCCTGCCTTGTCAGCGCTTACTGTTCCTTTAGAAATCAGAACTGCACCGTCAACTTCTGGAGTGATTGCTGTGAATTTTGCATGTTTTTTAGCTTTCAGAACAACTTCAACAGCATAAGCTTTGTTCACTTCAAATGTACCTGTAACTTCTTTACCGTCTTTGTTGTCAACCCATTTATAAGAGTCGATAACATAATCGCTTCCGTCTACTTTAAGCAAACCGGGAGCAGCGCCGAGCTCGGGAGCATCGACAGTTACCTTAACGCCGGAAACTGTTGTGATTGCCAAGGGGTCGGGCATAGCATTGATGACTGCAACTACTGCTGTAGGAATTGCCAGGACAGCAACCACAGCGATAATGATAGCAGTGATACGTTTTTTAAACAATTTCATTAAAATTTCCTCCTGAATATTTAATGTTCAGCCGGGGGAGGAATTCTCCCCCCAACCGTACTATTTAAACTATTTAACCCAAACGCCGTCAGCGTTAACTTTGTAACCGCCGACTGTTGTATTGGAAGCCATTGCACCGGAAACATAGAAGAAGTACCATTTGCCGTTAAGTTTCATCCACTGGTTGGATGCCATAGCTCCGTCACCTTCAAAGTAGTACCAGTAATTACCGGATTTTACCCATTCACCGGAAGCCATACCGCCATAGTTGTGGAGATAGTACCATGTTTCACCCTGCTTGAACCAACCGGTTCTCATTGCGCCATCTGCACCGAGGTAATACCAGACACCTTCATCTTTAATCCAGCCTGTTGCCATAGCACCGTTATCTTTGTGGAAGTACCATGTATTTCCTGCCTTGCTCCAGCCGGTTCTCATAGCACCGTCTGTGCCCAAGTAATACCACTTACCACCATCTTTGAACCAGCCTGTCTGCATAACGCCTGCAGAGTTCATAAAGTAAGTTTTACCGCCAACTACTGTCCAGCCGGAAACTGCTTTACCATTTTCAAGGTACATCCAGTTGCCATCTTCAGTTTCAACCCATTCACCTGTGTCAACAGAATAATCGGGCTCGACAGGATTCTTGTTGATTTCAAGCTCGCCTGCACCAACATATCCGCCACCGGAAGAACCGCCGGAACCGCCACCGGATCCGCCGCCGGAAGGTTCGGAAGTTTCACCTGAAGGTTCATCGGAGGGTTCGCTTGAGGGTTCGTCTGAAGGTTCATCGGAGGGTTCGCTTGAGGGTTCATCTGAAGGTTCTTCGGAAGGATCACTTGAACCTATATCGAGAGTTGCAGTAACCATACTGTAAACAGAACCTTCTGTGTCTGCTGTTTCAGCAACACGCTGATACAATGTGTATTCGCCTGCTACAAGTCCTTTGAAGAGAGAATCTTTACCCCAGTCTTTTCCGTTGATAGAGTATTCATATCCGTCAGCACCTTCGAGCTTGATCCAGCCTTCACCGCTTGAAGCAACTGCTGCACCAACAGGAGTTGTATCGTTGGAAGCCTTCAAAGTACCTTTGATAAGTTTTGCAAGGCTTTCGAAGTATTTTGCAACTTCTTCAGCTGTAAAGCCATCAGCAAAGTTAGCACCGAAGGAATAAACCTTCATAACATATTTACCCTGAGCTTCACCAGCTACAAGCATATCCATATCAGCCATCATTTGGCCGAAGTTTCCACTCATCATTCTCAAAGCTCTGCCTTCAGCTTTTGCTTTAGCAACATCTTCAGGAGAGATGTAAATACCGTCACCGATTACAATATCGGAATATACAAGTTTGTTGTAAGCAGAGAGATCAAGATCGGGGTTGTCAATCACGATTTTACTTGTTGCAGCAGCATTGATTGCAGCAAGAACATCAGGGATTTTACTTTCATCGCCTGTAATTGTAAACGCCTTGATACCTGCTTTAACCATATCATCAACATAGTCGATAGCATCGGTATGAACAGCAGCATAATCGCTTAAGTAATTTGTATTTTCATCAGGCATCATATAATGAGAAGTTCCTTTAGCTTTAACACCATCGGAAACCTTGGTACCATTACCATAAATACCGATTTCAGATACTGCAGTAATACCGCTGTCTTTATAGAAGGAAATCATTACATACTGTGCCTCAACACCTTCACCGAGAACATATTCAGCACTGTAAGCACCTGCAGTAGCTGTGATACCGGAACTGATTTCATTAACCATTGTCCAGTTTGCATTATCGTCAGAAACCATTATCTGAATTCTTGCGGGGAGGAAGTTTCCGTGGAAGAGAGCAGTAAATGCATTCAATGTATAAACATCGCCAAGGTCCATCTTCACATAACGGGTAACGCCTGACAAGTGGTCAAATCCTACCCAGTTGCCATCAAGAGAATTGGATGAACCTTCGATAGCATCAGTAAGTTTGTAATCTTCGCTGTCATCCATACCTGCTACAGTTGTGGAAATCTTATACTTTCTGGAATCAGAGAGATTATCAAGTTTATCAAGAAGTCCATCTGTTGCAGCAGAAGCACCTGCAGTGTTGCCCTTACCTATTACATCGATTTCATAGATACCTGCATCTTCGCCTGCAGTAAATACAAGTTTAACAAACTGTGCTCTGTAAGCATTCTGGAATACATGAGTATATGTGTCAGGTTTTTCAGAAACAGAATCCATAAGTATCCAGTTTACTTTTCCGTTTACAAAGTTTTCAGCAAAGTAAATATCAACAGAAGGTAAGTTCTTTGTGAACATCTGAATTGCTTCAACAGCTTTTACAGAACCTAAGTTGAGAGTAACTGTAATCTCTTTTGCACCGTTGAATGTAACAAGTTTATCATTCAAACCATCTGTGATAAGAGTGCAGGATGCATCTTCTGTATTTGCAACAGGATCACCATTTGTATCTTTTGCTTCAAGGTTATAAGCCTTGCCCAAAGACTGGGATGCAGTCACATCGGGATCGGGTTCAGCAGGAAGTACTTTACCACCGAAGCCCATAATTTCGATTTCGTCAAGGAAGATAAAGCCTGAATTACCTTCGGAAACTACAATCTTGATAAATCTTGCATTGAAAGGAGTTTCAGTCTGATATTTAAGCCATTCCAATCCGTGCATATTATTGTTTACATATTTTTCTGTCCAGGTAATACCATCGTTGGAAGCATAAACTTCGTAAGAACCTGCAGAAGCAATACCATCTTTTTGGGTATTGAAGTTACGGGTATTTACTTCGTAAATTTCAGCAACAGCACCGAGATCCATTTCGATTGTAACGGACTTGGAGTTAAGCCATGCTGCCCATGCACTGTTGTTATAGGAAGAAAGACTTCCGTAAGTACCGTCTGTCAAGCGGTAATCGTTATCGGTTGTATTGGTTGAGTACCACTTACCTGCGAGCATTGAGGATGTGTATTTACGTCCTTTTGCAAGGTTATCTTTAAGTTTGAGGTCTTCAAGTGTACCGTGAGAAGCAGCGCCTGTTCTTTCAGCATAAGCTTCAACTTCTTTAATGAAGAGGAAGCCTGTCTTGGAAATTTCAACTTTAAGTGATGTTGCAGTCAAAACTTCACCATTTGTTGTAAGAGTGAAATTACCATTGGAAACTGCACCCTTATAGATTACAGAGTATCTGTCACTACCATCAAGTTTGGCAGAAACTGTGAGAAGAGAAGGAAGTGAAATTCCTGCACCTGCATCAGGCATAAACTGAATAAAGAATTCGCTGATTTCCTGAGGAGCATCAAGATCGAATACGATTGTAGCGGAGCTGTCCTGAGCACCGAAGTATTCGGAACCGTAGAAGTTACCGCCCTTCTTACCATCAGTAAGGTATACACAGTTTGTATCATCGGATTTTGCAGCGTACCATTTTGTTACATCGTGTGTATAGGATTTACCAAGAAGAATATTGGGGTTGGTTGTGGGGTCGGGGTTACCGGAAGGTTCGGAAGATTCACCTGAGGGTTCTTCGGAAGGCTCATTGGAAGGTTCTTCAGAAGGCTCTTCGGAGGGTTCTTCCCCGTTGCTTTCACCGTAAACCATAATTTCGCCGAGGAATACCCAGCTGCCTGCTACAGTAAGCTTGATATAACGCGCATTTACAGGAGCGTTAACTACTGCATCAGTAACCAGGAAACCAGTATATGTTGTATCATAGTTTGTCCATTCAGCACCAAAATCAGTCCATGTTGATTTGTCATTTGAGTACTGATATTTAACAGATGTAGGCATTGCAAGGCCGGAGTTACCTGTAGACATAAAATATGTAGCAACTTTTGAAACATCTTTCTTAGAACCAAGGTCAATAATAATTTCGGGGCTTGCAGCACCTGCGAATACAGAGTTTGCGTACCATGCCCATGTGTTATCGATAGTTCCATCTGTCAATTCTTTATGGTCTGTGTCAGGATATGCGCTCCATTCACCTTTAACCCATTCATAGGATTTACCGCGTGCAATATTAACAATATTTTCATCCATTGTCAAAGTTGTAGAAGCAGAAGCCCAGGAAGTATCATCGCCTACAGTATTAGTTACAACAACCTTGTATGTTGATGATTCTGCACCACCGGGCATTGTGTAGTGAGGTGCAGTTTCGTTTGCAATAGCTTCCTCGTCTTTGTACCACTGATATGTAAGTACACCTTCACCTTCTACAGTTGCATCAGCAATAAGTGTGATGTAACCGTCGTAGATAGTAACTTCTTCACCATTTCTGATAGAAACTTCGGGAACAGGAATTGTGAAAACAGGTTCTTCGGAGGGTTCCTCAGAAGGTTCCTCAGAAGGTTCCTCACCAAGAATTGTTATATCCTTTTCCCATGCACCGATTTCAGGTGTAATATCATCAGGTGTAAATGTTTCTTCATTAAATACACCTGTTATATTGAAATCAGCGATTTCAAAGGTCTTAGCACCGGAGGAAGCTCCCTCTTTGGCTTTGAATGTTACTTCGAGCAATACAGTGCCTTCAGTAACTTCTGTATTAGCATCGTATGTGGGGTCACAATAGGAAAATGCCACATTTGCATTCTGGTTACAGCCTGACAAACTGGGCTGCATGTCCGCATAAGGAACATTTTCAATATTTGTGATTTCAAATGCTTCGTTGTCAAACAAAACAGTCAAGCTCATACTTGAAGCCACAACAGTTTCAGGAATTGTAAATGTCATTACAAATTCCTCGCCGGGCATAACTGTTTCTTTGCTGAAACGCAATGCATTTTCGGTAGAAGCAAATGCTGTAGGTATAACACTAAGCACTATTAAAAGTGCGATGAATACACTAAGCACACGCTTGCTCATGTGTTTGATTGAGTTCATAGTTAATCTCCTTTTCATCTGATTTTTATATAAATAACGCCGGCCTCAACATACCGGTTTTATTTAACAGAATAATTATTTCACAGTCTGTTGATAGTTGTTTTCTGAACGCAAAACACAACAAATTACCGCGACTTTGATTGTAAATACCGTGCAAATCAAAAATCGCTCTTGTAAACATTCTGCTCCTTGTTATAACAATACATATACATTATACATTTTTTTAACATCTTTTTCAATTGACAAATCGTTCAAAATCATTTTTTTCAATTGTGCAAATTAAACAATTTTTTCCGTATGAATTATTGCAAAACATATAATTAAAACTAAAGAAATTCTTAAGAAAATTAAAGCAAAAGCCGGCATCACATTAAGTAATGTCGGCTTAATTTTAAAATTAAAGTTTAGATGAAAAATCTTTAAGATATTCTCTGAAAGCATCTCCTATTTCAGGATGATTTATCGCAGTTTCTACCGAAGCCTGCATAATACCGAGCTTATTGCCCATATCATACCTCTGACCATCAAAATCGACACCTATCATACCCTGTCGCTGAGCTAAAATCTTCATCGCATCGGTCAGCTGATACTCGCCTCCGGCACCTGTCGGAAGAGTTTCAAGAATACTGAAAATTTCAGGTGGAAGTACGCATCTTCCAAGTACAGAAAAGTTCGAAAAAGCTTCTGCTTTTGTCTTAGGTTTTTCAACCATATCAGATACCCTGTATATATTATTTTCAATATTTTCAACCTTCAAAGAAGAATATTTTGTCACAAGTTCAAAAGGAACTTCCTTGATGCCTACACAACCAAGCCCGTGCTTTTCATACTGGTCAGTAAGTTGTTTACAAACAGGATTTTCGCCCATAATTACATCGTCACCATACAAAACCGCAAAAGGCTCGTTTCCTACAAAGGATTTTGCACAAAGTACTGCATGTCCTAAACCTTTGGGTTCCTGCTGGCGGACATATGTAATATTAGCAAGCTCTGCAATTTTTAAAATTTCCTCATAAACATCATTTTTCCCGCTTTTAAGAAGCTTTTCTTCAAGCTCAGGGGAACGGTCAAAATGGTCCTCAACCGCATGCTTACCACGGCTTAAGATAATACAGATATCCTCGATTCCGCTTTTTACTGCCTCTTCAACAATGTACTGAATTGCAGGTTTGTCCACAATCGTCAGCATTTCTTTCGGCATTGACTTTGTCGCAGGCAGCACTCTTGTACCAAGTCCTGCTGCGGGGATTACCGCCTTTTTAATTTTCATATCTTCTCCTCCTCAAAGTGAGTTTTACTAAATCATTTTTATTAAACCACAAAAATCCATTATATATTATACATTCTTTTAAATGTTAAGTCAACACAAAAAATCGCTCAGGGATTCCCCGAGCGATTTTTTATTTCACAAGTTCTTTATATTTTTCAAAATATCTTCTGCCTAATTCCTGGTATGAAGCCGAAGTAAAATGAATTCCGTCCTCGGGTTTTATCGCAAGACCTTCTACAGAAGCCACTGCACAACAAGGCAAAATTTCACTTACTTTGTAAATAATGTCGTTATACTTTCTAACAACATCTTCTGTTGCCCAACCATGGTAAGTGAGATTTATATTATATGAAATATCACCCATAATAATCGGCAAATCTTCTGCACCAAGTTCACGACGCAAGGAAGTAAGTGTATTGATAAGCATCCTTTCATACTCGTCAAGAGGAGTGCTGTCAACAGCATCGTTTTCGCCCTGATGCCACAGAATACCACCAAAGCTTGAGGTACGCATAGCAAGGCGTGTCATCATAACAGCGTGGTCAAACAAAACTTCACCCGGTTGCCACTGAGAGATAGCAGTACCACCATCGGCACAAGGTATAATACCGACTTCCTTTTTGTAAAGGTCTGCAAACTCAACTGCAAATTTCGAAGAAAGGCCTACCCCTGAACCTGCTCTGTCAGCATTTACGGGTTCGCTCATCGGTTGCCATCTGCCCATTCGAAGCATAAAGCAAAGAGGATTTTCAAAAGGAGGGATTTCCCACAAATTACCTCTGCCTGCCATATTGGACTGACCTGCAATTAAAAACGAGGTAATCTTATTATCTTTTTTATTTATTCCGTCAACAATCATCCTATTAAACCTACCTTGCGTTTAACTTTATCCATTGTGCGTGCCGCAATTCTTGCAGCCTTCTCAGCACCCTGTCTGTAACATTCTTCAACATATGCCTTATCGTTCATAAGGCGTGCAAACTCTTCTCTTACGGGACGGAGTTCTTCTGCAACAGCTTCACCTACTGCAGTCTTAAAGTCGCCGTAGCCTTTGCCGGCAAACTCGTTTGTGATTTCATCAAAACTTTTGCCTGTTACAACAGAGTAAATACCCATAAGGTTGTTGATACCATCTTTTCCCTCTTTGTAGCAAACTTCCATATCCGAGTCGGTCACAGCGCGTTTGAATTTCTTGATAATCACTTCGGGAGCATCAAGGATAGAAATAGTAGCGTTCTGATTTTCATCTGATTTGGACATCTTTTTAGTCGGGTCTGCGAGGGACATAATTTTAGCCCCCTGCTTACCGATATAAGGCTCAGGAATTCTGAAAGTATTACCATAAACGCTGTTAAAACGGTTAGCAACATCACGGGTAAGTTCAAGATGCTGTTTCTGGTCCTGACCTACTGGCACCATATCTGCCTGATACAATAAAATATCAGCAGCCATCAGTGACGGATAGGTAAAAAGACCTGCATTGATATTTTCGGGGTGTTTCTGAGATTTGTCCTTAAACTGAGTCATTCTGGAAAGCTCGCCAAACTGTGTGTTACAGGAAAGCACCCAGCCAAGTTCTGCATGAGCAGGTACCTGACTCTGGATAAATACGATACTCTTTTCGGGGTCAACACCGCAAGCAAGCAAAAGTGCATAGCAGTCAAGCACTTGTTTTCTGAGAGCTTTGGGGTCCTGACGGACTGTAAGTGCGTGCAAATCTGCAATCATATAAGCACAGTTATAATCATCCTGCATCTTTCCCCATGTTTTAACAGCACCGAGATAGTTACCGAGAGTAAACACACCTGTCGGCTGAATTCCACTTAATATAACTTTTTTTCTTTCTACTGTTTCCATCGGAATTTCTCCTTAAATTTAATACTCATTATATTTTACTACTTTTGTATCTAAAAATCAATATCCAAAAATTCTTCACCGATAACTTTTTTAAGCATATTTTCTATGTAGCCGAAACTGAAGGTACTGTCGTACGCCCTTACCCCGTGGTTTTTGGCAAGTTCATTTGAATACTCAGAAAAAGGATATATCCTTATGTTCTTAAACCCTCTGTCGTAATGGGTAACTATCGGAATAACCTTTGCAGAAGATATTTCGGGATATTTTTTAAAACTGTTTTTTGAAAAAGTGACATCTAAAATCCCACCGACCATTCTCGGTCCCATACTCTGTGCTGAAATGAAGTTACCAAGCGAATAAGCGCACAAAACTTCTCTGCCGTCATCGGTTTTTATCCATTCTAATGGTTGTAAAACATGAGGGTGGTGCCCGATTATAAGGTCTGCACCCCAGTCTGCCATCTTCTTTGCCAAAGATTTCTGCGCATTGTTCGGTGTGTGGGTGTATTCAACGCCCCAGTGCACATTCACAACAACGACATCAGCAAAAGTCTTTGCCTCTTCGATGCGTGCTTTGATTTTATCCTCCTCAAAGGTTCTCAGAAGTACCACTTCTGAACCACCCGGTAAACTCAAACCATTTGTAAGCTCGGTCATACCGATAAATGCAAACTCAAGACCATTTATATTCTTTCTTCTTATATCGGAATAATCTTCTTCGTTTTCATAAACCCCCGTCACCAGGACACCCTGAGTATTTTTCCATTCTTTGAGTGCCGAGAGAATACCTTTCTCACCCTTATCGAGCGTATGGTTATTTGCCTGATTAAAAACATCAAATCCAAGGTTTATCATTTCATCTTTAAGTTCTGTTGGAGAGTTAAATCTCGGATAGGTTGACGGCTCAAAACCGGGTGCCATAACCGTTTCCTGATTTATAAGGGAAATATCTGCAGAGCTTATAATTTCCTTAACATTTTCATATGCATAGGAAAAATCATAACTTCCGTTTCCGCGTGCCTTTGCTTGTTCATAAATTGAATTATGAATAAGGTTGTCCCCTGCCGCTTTGAGATTGACTTCTCTAATCGTATATTCAGGTAAAGGTGGTAACATATCAACACTGACATCAACGGTTTTCTCAGGTATAAAAAATACAGAAGACAGAATTATCACAATAGCCAAAATCAGATATGGTATAGCTTTATAGCCGACTTTTCTCATATGATTACCTCCTTTCTTTTAATATAACATATTTCGACAAAAAATGAAATAGATTTTTGCAAATTTGACCTTTTGACAAAATTGATGTATAATAATATTATCTATATTTATGTATTTTTGGAGGAATTAAAAATGACTATTGTTTCACCATCACTTTTAGCTGCAGATTTTGCATATTTAAATGACGAACTCAAAAAAGTTTCAGATGCAGGTGCCGAGTGGATTCACCTTGATATAATGGATGGCGTATTCGTGCCCAACTTTTCTTTTGGCACACCTGTAATCGCATCAATACGAAAATGTTCTTCGCTTTTCTTCGATGTTCACTTAATGATAGAAAACCCGATAAAATACATAGAAGATTATGCAAAAGCAGGAGCTGATGCAATTACCTTCCATTACGAAAGTAAATCCGATGTTAAAAAGACTATTGATAAAATCCGTTCGCTTGGTAAAAAGGTTGGCATTTCAATCAAACCCGCTACTCCTGTAAGCGAAATTGAACCTTTCCTTAAAGATGTTGATATGGTACTTGTTATGAGTGTTGAACCCGGTTTCGGCGGACAGTCATTTATTGAATCTTCCCCCGAAAAAATCCGTGAAATCCGTGCACTTGCACCCGATATTGACATCAGTGTAGATGGTGGTATTAACGATAAAACTGCAAAACTCTGCCGTGATGCAGGTGCAAACATTCTTGTTGCAGGCTCATATTTCTTTGGTGCCAAAGACAACAAAGCTGCAGCAGACTCTTTAAGATAAATCAGGAGGAAAACTTAGTGGAAGAACAAATCTATTTCCGCAATCAGGCAAAAGACACCTGTATTGCATTGACTCCGCTTCTTGTTATGGGAGTCTTTTACTATGGAATGCGAGTTATTTTTCTTGCCCTTGTGAGTATTCTGTCAGCAGTTGTCACAGACTATGTCTGCAGACTTTTGCAGGGCGACCGAAAATTTTTCAAAAACGACCTCTCAGCATTACTTACAGGGTATCTTTTTGTTATGATGCTCCCGGCATCTGTTCCCTACTGGCTTGTAATTGTCGGTTCTGCCTTTGCTATTGCAGTTGTAAGGCACCCGTTCGGCGGTCATTATAACACTATGTTCAACCCTGCTATTACGGCTTTTGCTTTTGTAACAATATGTTGGAAAGATATCATCACAAAATACCCCGCACCTCTTACCACTCTCCCCGTTTTTTCAGGTATGGAAGGTATCGTACTCGGTACTTCCCCCGCCTACCGCCTTATGAACGGTGGTGCTGAAGATATTGATTTTCTCAACGCATTGCTTGGCAACTTCTACGGACCTTTAGGGGCAACCTGTCTTATAATTTTATTTTCCTGTTTTGCTTTTCTCGTTATAAGAAAAGCTGTAATCTGGCAGATTCCTGCAGGTACTTTGGGAGTTGTGGCGCTCTTTTCACTCATTCTTCCGAGAGTAAATGCAAACCGCTTCTCTTCGCTTGTTTTAGAACTTTGCTCAGGTATCCTTTTTTATTCTGTCATTTTCATTGCTTCAATGGATAGCAGAGAACTGAAAACTCAAAACGGTAAATGGTTTTACGGAATTGTTTTAGGTCTTTTTATAGTACTTTTCAGAAATATAAGTCACATTGAACTCGTATGTCCTTTTGCAATTATCGTAATAAGTTCAATTGACCATAAATGCGACAAATACGCCGAAAAAGTTATATTCCACACAGTGAACATTTCAAAAAATATATGGAACTTCTTAAAACTCATCTGCGCTATTGCAGTCGGCGGATTTATGTTTTTATGGAATAAACTGTTCCAGTTTATTCAGAAAATAATTGACAGGTAGGTGGTTTAAATGATAAGAAAATTGTATCAGGAAAACCGTACTGTTTTCAATAAATTCGATGCGGTGCTTTTAAATAACCCGATACTTGAAAGAGGCCTTGTTATCGCACCCGTCATTGTAGCAGCAAACACTCTCAAAAACGGAGTATCTTTGAGTATTGCTTTTACCATTATAACTTTTTTCACCATTGTAATCGCTTATTTTATCCCTAAAAACTTAAACTACACTTTCAGGGTTATAGTTAACGCGGCTATCGCAGCACTCGTTTTCATACCAACTGCTATGTTTGTTGAAAAGCTTATCCCCGCTACTGTGCAGAATTTAGGTATCTACCTGCCACTGCTTGCAACAAACTCCCTTATCATTCAGAAAAGTGAATCAAGATTTCATAAGATGAACTTTGTTGCAATGCTTTTAAGAGTTTTCTGCAACTGTATCGGTTTTTCCATTGTGGCACTTTTAATGGGTTTTGTCCGCGAAGTTATGGGAAACGGAAGTATTTTCGGCAAGCCTATTGAAGGATTTATGATTAAAGTCCCCGCCTTTTTGTTCCCTTTTATGGGATTTATCCTTATAGGATTTATGGCAGCACTGGTTAAACAGCTTGTATTTTATTTAAACAGCAAACCAAAAGAAAATACCGGCAGAAATATCTTTGCAAAACTCTGGGAAGATGCTTCAAACGAAGTTATGGAGGGTACAGAAAATGAATAATTTCTGGATGGATTTAAAAGATGTTATCGCCTCCTGTACACAAATAGCGCTCATTGCAATATTTGCACAAAACATTATCTTCACCCGCGCTTTAGGTACAAGTGCTTCTCTTTTCGTTATAAGAAAAGAATACAAGTTAAGCTTTTTCGGACTTATAATGGCTGTTATTACAACTCTTTCTTCCTGTATTATCTACTTTTTGCGCAGACCTATCAACAATCTTAAATATGCGTACTTTTTAAGACCTTTTATTTATGTTGTGATTGTCGGTATGGTGTATGTTATCATCTTGCTTTTCTGCGGAAAATTCTTAAGAAAACATATTGACAGCATCCGCCCTATGGTACATCTTTCAGCGTTTAACGGTGCCGTATTCGGTGCTCTCTTAATAAACGCAACAGCTAAAACCGATTTCTTTGAGTACATTTCTTTCGGAATCGGTACCGGTATCGGATTTATCTTGGCTTCTTACCTTATCTCAATAGGTTTTGAACGATTAAACAGTGATAAAATTCCCCGTGTATTCAGAGGATTTCCGATAACACTTATCTATATAGGCATTCTTTCCCTTGCCTTCCATGGTCTTATAGGCCATGAGCTTTCAATGTAAAGGAGAATTATATGAAAGGCAGAAAAATCAAACGCTATCGTAGCGGATACCTTATGAGAAGGCGCAGACGCGAAAGATTTTTTAAAGCAGTTTTCTTCCTCCTGATAATTGCTCTTTTGATTTTCTTGGGCTACACTATAGCAAAATCTGTTTCGGATAAAAAGAATGAACCTGTAGTTCCGGAAGTTTCGGAAACTGTAATTTCTGAGATTTCGGAAGAGCGGGTTGAAGAGCCTGAAAGCGAAATCATAACAGAAGAAAACTCTTCCGATATCCGTTCAATTTTGCTTCCTTACGAGAATATGGAAAGTTGTGAAGCTTTCCTTAAATCCGTGGACAAAGAACTCTTTAACGCAGTTACCGTTGAACTCAAAACTATGAGCGGTCAGCTTTTGTATGATTCTGAAATTGCCCTTGCAAAAAAATGCGAAGCAATTGCCGAAACTACTTTTGACCATAAGGAAATCGCAGAAAAAATCACAGAATACGGCTTTACACCTGTTGCAAGAATTTATGCTTTACAGGACGATTACGCATCACATTCAAGCTACTCGACTTCCTATATCTACGATAATCAGGCAGAAGTAACCTGGCTTGACAATTCACCCGACCAGGGCGGAAAATCATGGCTTAACCCCTATATGCCTAAAGCGTTGGAGTACCTTTCGGAAATAACAAAGGAAATCTGTGATGCAGGTTATAAAGTGATTATCGTAAACGGAATTCAGTACCCCAATACCGCAAACCAGAAAGGTATGACATTCGGTGAAAGCGCTGATACAATGACACAAAAAGAAGCCCTCGACAAAACCTTTGATACTATCAGAACCGAAGCTTCAAAGTACAGCGTTACGGTCATTCCTTCATATAAAGGCATCTGCTACCGTGATGAAATGCCTCATGTTTACACTGTAAACCCCAATGAGTTTAAAAACTACCCCGCATCTCCCATTATCGAAAGCGATATTTCACTTTTGCAGTATGTTATCGCCGATGCCAACGACATAATCCCCACCGTTTCTTCTGTTGAACAAATCTCATCACTTAAAGAAAACGGCATTAAACAATATATAGTAGGATAAAACTAATCCCCGATGGAATTTTCCATCGGGGATTTTAATCTAAATATTCAGTGCGACTATTGCGCCAACGCCCAAGATAACGCCGATTATCTGCTCACGGGACAATTTTTCCTTATAGAAGAAAATCGAAATCAGTACTGTCAGCACAATACCTCCTGCCGAGATAAGCGGAAACATCAAAGATGCCGCCATTGTGGCAGATAAAACTATTACTAAGTAATTCACCATTCCGTTTGAAACACCATAAATCAAAGAATACGGGAAAGCTCTTTTTAGGTTTGTAAAAAAGCCTTTTCGTTCCTTAATCAAAGCCGTAACAAACAAAAGAAACGATGCAATGAGCAATGCCATTATCATAAACTCATTTTTATTTTTCCCTTCGCAGTAAATAATCTGCATTCGCTGTACAGTGGAACATCCGCCGCTTCCAACAAAGGACAACAAAGCATAAAATCCCCACTTAAGAGTGATTTTCTTTTCATCGCCTTTCTTTTCCATATTGATAAGAAAAAGCGATACAAGTAAAAGCACTATTCCGATTATCAGGAAAACACTGACAGGCTCATTCAGGAAAATAAGTCCGTAACAGGCAGGTATTATAAGAGAATACGCGGCAATAAGTGCAGAAAGCGATAACGGACCTGTTGCAATAGCAAGAAGCGAGCCGAAAACTCCCATAAAATAAGTTGCTGCAAAACCCAGAGAATACATAAATGTTTCAAGGCTGAACGCAAAATTTCCTCTTGAAGGAATAATGAAAAAGAATGCTGCAAAAAACGGGACCATGGCAAGAAAGGTAAAATTGCCATTCTTCACCTTTTCATCGAACATTTTACAGCTTATGTTCTGTAATGAAAGTCCGACAATAATCAAAGATAAAAACAAAATACTCATATTATTATCCCAATGTCAGCTGTTCGCCTAAATCCTCTTCCCTGATAAGTGCACCCGCAGCAGGTAAGGTCCTTGTGCGGTAACGATGAGGATTTGTAAATGTGTTTTCTGTGAGTGTCTTGACGCCTTGCAGGAAGGCACCTTTTTTAAGTGTCATAACCGACACACCCTGATTATCTCTTGTTGCCTTGGAAGCAATCATATCGGGGTTGAAGATAAGATTGCGCTTACCGGAAGAAGTAAGAACAAATTCTTCATTTTCAGCAGGTACTCTTACAGCAACAAGCGGTGATTTATCACTGTATGCATTCTGGAGCTTTTTGCGGTTTGTCTTGGTTTCGTAAGAATTAAGAGGCACTTTTGAAACCTTACCATTTTCAAAGAAGAACAGTACATAGCCCTTAAAATCAACGGTAACAACTGCATAAACCAACTTTTCACCATCGTCAAATCCAAGTTTTGAAGGGACATAATCACCCATAACACTTGCTTTTGTTTCGGCAAAATCAGCAACCTTAGCCTTATATACCTGTGCCTTATCGGTAAAGAATAAAAGCTCTGCCTTGTTTGTGGTTTCCACCTGGAGGGCAATGCTGTCGCCCTCTTTGAGTTTCTGGACACTGCTCATTCTCAGGGACAAAGGAGTAATCTTCTTGAAATATCCTTCTTCGGTAACAAATACATTAACCGCATAATCGGGAACATCTTCTTCATCTTCCTCATCGGGAATATCGGAAGGATAAACAAAAAGGCTCTTTCTCGGCTGAGAATACTTTTTGATGTTGTCAAGAAGCTCGGAAATAATGATATTATTAAGCTTTCTCTTGCTTTCAAGAATTTCTTCAAGCTCTTGGATATCAGCTTTGAGCTGCTGAATTTCATCGAGTCTTCCTAAAATATATTCGCGGTTTAAGTGACGAAGTTTTATTTCTGCCACATATTCAGCCTGAATTTCATCAATACCGAAACCGATCATCAAGTTGGGAACAACTTCACTTTCTTCTTCGGTTTCTCTTACAATCTTGATAGCTTTGTCAATATCAAGCAAAATCTTGCTTAAACCTTCAAGCAGATGAAGCTTGTCTTTTTTCTTTTTAAGGTCAAATTCCACTCTTCTGCGGACACAATTACGCCTGAAACGAATCCACTCAAGTAAAATATCCTTTGCGCCAAGGACTTTGGGCATACCATCAATAAGCACATTGAAGTTGCAAGAATAACTGTCCTCTAAAGGAGTCATCTTATAAAGCTTTTGCATCAGCTTTTCAGCATCAACACCACGCTTGATTTCAATAGTGAGTTTAAGACCCGAAAGGTCTGTTTCGTCACGGATATCGGAAATTTCCTTGATTTTATTAAGTTTTACAAGCTCAATAATTTTGTCAATAATCGCCTCAACAGTAGTTGTCGGAGGGATTTCTGTTATCTCTATACAGTTTTCAGCCTTGTCGTAATTATATCTTGCCCTTACCTTGACAGAGCCACGACCTGTATCATAAATTTTCTTAAGTTCGGCTTCATCGTAGATAATATATCCGCCACCCGGGAAATCAGGACCTTTCAATGTTTCAGAAACATCGAAATCAGGGTCCTTCAGAAGTCCTATAGTAGTCTGGCAAACCTCTTCAAGGTTAAAAGGACAGATAGCACTTGCCATAGATACCGCAATACCTACATTGGAGTTAACAAGTACAGACGGAAATGTAGTCGGGAAAAGTACAGGTTCTGTTGTGGAGTTATCGTAGTTGGGCACAAAATCAACTGTGTCTTTATCGATATCCCTGAAAAGTTCTGCCGCAATTTTTTCAAGTTTTGCCTCGGTATAACGGGAAGCAGCATAAGCCATATCCCTTGAATACGCCTTACCGAAGTTACCCTTTGAATCAACATAAGGATGCAAAAGTGCTTCGTTTCCTCTTGCGAGTCGTACCATCGTTTCGTAAATTGTCTGGTCACCATGAGGGTTAAGCTTCATAGTCTGTCCGACAATGTTTGCAGACTTTGTTCTTGCTCCGTTTAAAAGCCCCATCTTATACATAGTATAGAGAAGCTTTCTGTGAGAAGGCTTGAAACCATCTATTTCGGGCAAAGCTCGGGAGATTATAACACTCATTGCATACGGCATATAGTTTTCTGCAAGGGTTTCGGTGATGGGCTGTTCAATAACAACACCGGCATCTTTTATATAAGCATCGATTTTGGTTGTCTTTTTAACTTCAGGAGTTTTCTTTTTAGCCATCTGCTGTCACCCTTTCTTTACGAAATATCAGCCATATCAAGGTACATATGACCGAAATTGGCAATATGGTCTTTTCTTCCCTGCAAATCGTCACCCAGAAGCAAATCAAATACTCTTGCAGTGCCCTCAGCATCTTCGGGAGTTACCTTGATAGCGCGTCTTGTTTCAGGGTTCATAGTGGTAAGCCACATCATCTCGGGGTCGTTTTCACCAAGACCTTTTGAACGCTGAATAGTAAATTTTTCTTTACCTATTTCTTCTAAAATCTGAGTTTTCTCAGTTTCGTTATAAGCAAAATAGGTTTTATTCTTTGTATTAATCTCATAAAGCGGAGATTGCGCAATATAAACATATCCCTCTTCAATCAAAGTGGGGGTAAGTCTGTAAAGCATAGTGAGAATAAGGGTTCTTATCTGGAATCCGTCAACATCGGCATCGGTACAGATAACGATTTTGTTCCAGCGCAGTGCCGACAAATCAAACGATGCGACATCTTTGTTCTGTTTTGCCTTAACCTCAACGCCACAACCTAAAACTTTCAGAAGGTCAACAATAATCTCACTCTTGAAAATTTTATCATAGCCTGCTTTAAGACAGTTTAAGATTTTACCTCTTACGGGAATAATAGCTTGGAACTCAGCATCCCTTGAAAGTTTACAAGAACCGAGTGCCGAGTCACCTTCCACGATGAAGAGTTCTCGTCTTGAAATATCCTTTGTACGACAGTCAACAAACTTCTGCACGCGGTTTGAAAGGTCAATATTGCCCTGCAACTTTTTCTTTATATTAAGTCTTGTTTTTTCGGCGTTTTCTCTACTTCTTTTGTTTACAAGCACCTGCTCTGCAATTTTATTTGCATCAACGGGATTTTCAAGGAAATATATTTCAAGCTGATGCTTTAAAAATTCAGTCATCGCCTCGTAGATAAACTTGTTTGTAATAGCTTTCTTTGTCTGGTTCTCATAGGAAGTTTCTGTCGAGAAGGATGACGAAACAAGGCAAAGACAGTCTTCAACATCGGCAAAAGTTATCTTTGACTCATTTTTAAGGTATTTATTGTTTTGCTTGAGATAAGTATCAATCTGTGAAACAAAAGCTTGTCTTACAGCTTTTTCGGGCGAACCGCCATGTTCAAGAAAGCTTGAGTTATGATAGTATTCGGAAAGCTGTACCCTGTTTGAAAAACAAACAGCCACAGAAAGCTTAACCTTATAGTCGTCTTTATCCTCACGGTCACGACCTACGCGTTCTGCTTCCCAGTATTCAACGCTTGTAAGCGACTGGTCCGAAACCAATTCCTTAAGATAATCGGTAATACCGTTTTCGTAGCAGAATTCGTCCTTTTTAACCCCGTCAGGCGTATGGTCGATAAATTCAAACACAATCCCCGGGTTTACAACAGACTGTTTTTTAATAACATCAAGATAAAACTCTCTCGGAATTTTTATATCGGTAAAAACTTCAAGGTCAGGTTTCCAGCGCTGTGTGGTGCCTGTCTTTTTCT
This sequence comes from Fumia sp., assembly GCA_045615345.1. GTDB lineage: Bacteria > Bacillota > Clostridia > Oscillospirales > Ruminococcaceae > Fumia. The sequence goes on from JAZLER010000013.1 coordinate 189,349, forward strand.
GGTTTGTAGGAGTTTTCTTCATTTCTCCGACAATACTGCCCTTTTCAAAATGAAGTTCATACAAAAAGCCATCACGGACAACAGTTACATCAAAGTATTCCGAAGAATACTGGGTAGCACAGGAACCAAGGCCGTTGAGACCTAAAGAAAATCCATAGTTATCGCCACGGTCTTTATACTTACCACCTGCATAAAGCTCACAGAAAACGAGCTCCCAGTTATAGCGCTGTTCGTTGTTATTCCAGTCAACGGGAATACCGCGTCCGAAATCCTGTACCTGTATTGAATCGTCAGCAAAATGAGTTATGACAATCTTACTGCCGTAACCCTCTCTTGCTTCGTCTATTGAGTTTGAAAGAATTTCAAAGAAGGAGTGTTCACAACCTTCCAATCCATCTGAGCCAAAAATAACCGCAGGGCGTTTTCTGACTCTGTCCGCACCTTTTAAGGACGATATACTTTCATTTCCGTATTCTTTTTGCTTAGCCATGAAATCCTCCATAACATTTCTTAGTATGTATTAGAAAACTAAACCACTATATATTGTATAATATTTTTTTCAAAGTGTCAAATAAAATAGTGTATTTTTGTTTTTCTCTCCCCATATAATTTCTAAAAAAGACTTATACGGGGGATAAAATGAAAAAGAAACTGTTTTTAAAAAATACTGTGATTCTTACGATAGGTTCGCTTGCTTTAAGGGCAATAGCTGTTTTTTTCGGCGCATATATCTCACGAAAAATCGGAACTGAGGGTATGGGACTTTATCAGCTTGTTTTTTCTGTATACAATTTTGCTTCAACTCTTGCAACCTCGGGTATATATCTCACCGTAACTCGCCTTGTGGCAGAAGCATTGGCAAAAAACTCTTACGCCGATGCCAATGACACAGTAAAAAAATGTATGATTTACGGAACTTTTGTAAGTATTACCTCTTCCCTTTTACTGTTTTTCCTGTCAGACTTTATTGCAAAAGAAATCCTGAGTGACGAAAGGACATTACTTTCCCTTAAAATACTCGCTTTTGCTTTGCCTTTTATGGCATTTTCCGCTACCTTGAGGGGCTATTTTTTCGCCATAAGAAATGTTATAAAATCCACAAGCAGTCAGATTTTTGAACAACTTATCCGTATGATGACAGTTTCAATGGGGCTTACTGTCCTTTTGCCCAAAGGGCTCACTTTTTCCTGTGCCGCAATAGCTTTCGGGTCTTTTTTGGGAGAACTTCTTGCGTTTTTCTATACCTTTTTACTTTATACAAAAGACAAAAACAAACATCACTTTATAAAGAAAAGCAGAAAAGAAAACACAAAGAAAGTACTTTCAATAACAATCCCCATAGCCTTAAGCTCATACATACGCTCTGCACTTGTCACAATCGAAAACACCCTAATTCCCAAAGGTTTGAAAAAATATGGTGCCACCTCGGGAAGTGCTCTCTCCCAGTACGGTATGATAGAAGCAATGGTAATGCCGATACTTACTTTTCCCTCTGCTTTTTTAGCATCTTTTTCAAATCTTTTGATACCCGAACTTGCCGAAGCAAATGCTCAAAACGACAAAGCAAGGATAAACCGCCTTGTTTCCTCGGTTTTAAAAGCAACTATGCTTTTTTCATTCCCTGTCACGGCATTTTTCATAACTTCGGGTGACAGTTTAGGCCTTGCAATATACAAAAGCCAAGAATCAGGAATAACATTACAGATTTTAGCGCCACTTGTTCCCATTATTTACATAGATATCGTAGCCGATGCTATGCTTAAAGGTCTTGACAAACAGGTGAATTCTTTAAGCTTCAGTATTATAGACTCCGGATTAAGTATTCTCTTTATATACCTTCTTATCCCCTTATACGGCGTAAAAGGTTACATTCTCGTAATTTTCATAAGTGCTTTTATAAACACTGCACTGAGTGTAAACTGTCTTATTTCCATCACCGAAATTCCGTTTTCAATAAAGGAATCAATTTTAAAACCGGTTATAGTTTCTGTCATATCCTCTTTTCTGGTTTTCTCAGTTTTCAGCCGTTTTGAAATAGCAAATCCAGCCATTAAATCAGTGTTTGAAATACTTTTTATGTCGGTTACATATTATCTGCTTTTAATTGTTACCAAAACGATAAAACCCGTTTACAAGGGCTTTTGTTCCCTGTAAACGGATTTACTTTACAACTTATTTTTCAATAAATTCAAAGCGTTTTTTCTTAACACCGTCACGCTCTATTTCTTCATCCCACATAGAAAGTGGACGCACCCAGATGTCGCCGTCACCATAGAGTGCTTTATACACTACCATCTCTTCCAGAGTTTCCGAATGTTTTGCAATACCTATCACTTCGTATTCGTTACCTTTAAAATGTTTATATCTTCCAAGTTTAATCACATCATTCACCTCAGTTAATATTTCGAAACCGACAACGCTGAAAAAGCCAAATTTTGTCAATTCCAGGCAGGTTCGGATTTGTCGGTTTTACCTAAATTATACTATATTTTTTGTTATTTTGCAATGGTAACACTTCTCCCGTGTGCAGAACGCAGAAAATGTGCTATATTTTCTGCCGCATAAGTTTCTACTGCCATCTCCATAATACAATCAACCCTGCCGCGCGGCCCATCAAGTTCTTCCCTTGTCGGTATATCGGCAAAATCCGAATCAAAATAAAGGGTTGGCGAAAAAGGTTCTTCTATTCCATGAGTACCGCTCATACTGTAAGAACTGTCCCCCACTTCAAAAAGTGCAAAACTTTTTACAGGCAAATCAGGTGCGATACTTCCAACTTCTCTGTAACGTATTTTCACGGCATTTATGCCACCAAAAAGCCTTTTGGCTTCTCTTACTGCATATTCTGCCTCATCAACATTCATAAAATGTGCAAAAACTTTCATCAAATCACTCCTTTTTTAAGTATTTTAAACCTTCAAAAAAAAGTTATTCAATGTAAAAAAAGGATTTAAAAAAATATTGCCAAATATATGTAAAAGTGGTACAATGATAGGGTATGAATATATTTCACGGGGAGGTTTTTGTATGGATATAAAAATTAATGATATTCTTCATATGAAAAAGAATCATCCGTGCGGAGAAAACCGTTTTCTTGTACTGCGCATTGGAATGGATTTCAAGCTTCGTTGTCTTAAGTGCGGACACGAAATTATGATCCCACGCGCAAAGGCTGAAAAAGGAATAAAAAAGGTAGAAACAAATGTCGGATAGAAAGGTGACTAAAAAATGTTAGAAAAATTAAAAATTGTAGCTGACCATTATGATGAAATAAACGAAAAACTTATGGACCCTAATGTTGTAGCCGATCAGAACCAGTACAGGGACCTTATGAAAGAATTTAAAACCCTCACCCCTATTGTAGACAAATACAAAGAATTAAAACAGGCTACCGATGATTTTGAAGAAGCAAAAACAATGCTTGATGCAGGTGGGCTTGACAAGGATTTTAAAGAACTTCTGCAGGAGCAGTATGACGAAAGCCGTGAAGCTATTGACCGTATTTCTGAAGAAGCAAAAATTCTCCTTCTCCCCCGTGACCCTAACGATGATAAAAATGTAATCGTTGAAATCCGTGGTGGCGCAGGTGGCGAAGAGGCAGCACTTTTTGTAAACTCCCTTTACAGAATGTACACTATGTACGCTGAGGCAAAGCGCTGGAAGGTTGAAGTTATCAACGCAAACCCCACAGAGCTCGGTGGCTACAAGGAAATCTCATTCAGTATTGATGGTGAAGGTGCGTATTCCCGTCTTAAATTCGAAAGTGGCGTGCATCGTGTTCAGCGTGTACCCGAAACCGAAACACAGGGTCGTGTGCATACTTCTACGGTAACAGTTGCCGTTTTACCCGAAGCTGAAGAGGTTGAATTTGAAATCAATCCTGCCGACTTGCAGATTGACACATATCGTTCAAGTGGCGCAGGCGGTCAGCATGTAAACAAAACCGAATCCGCTATCCGTATCACTCACTTGCCGACAGGCGTTGTTGTTGAATGTCAGGACGAGCGCAGCCAGATGAAAAACCGCGACAAAGCTATGAAGGTTCTCCGTTCCAGACTCTATGAAGCAAAGGTTCGCGAACAGGAAGAAGCTGTTGCTGCTGAAAGAAAGAGTCAGGTTGGTACAGGTGACCGTTCCGAGCGTATCAGAACCTATAATTACCCTCAGGGACGCATCAGTGACCATAGAATTGGGCTTACTATTTACAGACTTGAAGATTTCTTGAACGGCAATATTGACGAAGTGGTTGATGCTTTGATTACTGCACATCAGGCTGAACTTTTAGCGGCACAAGCTGAAGCATAAAGCATTTTACTTTACAACGAAAGGAGTGGCTTGAAATTAAAACCGAACTTTTAAAAGCAACCAAAGAAAATATCGAAAAAGCCGCTTACCTTTTGAGTTCAGGCGAGCTTGTTGGAATTCCCACCGAAACAGTTTACGGGCTTGCGGCAGATGCATTGAACGCGCAAGCTGTCAGCAAGATTTTTGTTGCAAAAGGTCGTCCTCAGGATAATCCCCTGATAGTACACATTTCAGACCTTGATATGATATATTCTCTTACCGAAAATCCCCCGAAGCTTTGCTTTGAGTTAGCAAAAACTTTCTGGCCGGGACCTCTTACCATGGTTTTACCTAAAACCAAAAATCTCCCTGACGAAGTAACAGCAGGGCTTGATACAGTAGGTATCCGTTTCCCCTCACACAAGGTAGCACAGGAAATAATTGCAAAAAGCGGTACTCCCCTCGCAGCTCCGAGTGCCAACCTTTCGGGAAGTCCAAGTCCCACCAAAGCAATCCATGTATTTTCTGACTTAGAAAACAAAATCCCCCTTGTAATTGATGGTGGAGATTCTTCTGTCGGCGTTGAATCAACGGTAATTGCCGTAAAAGAAGATAAAATTATTCTGTTGCGCCCCGGTGCCGTAACAGTTGAAGAGCTTCAAAAATTCGCACCCGTTACAGTTGACAAGGGCATTTTGCAAAAAGTTGACGAGGATAAAAAAGTGGCTTCCCCGGGAATGAAATACAAACACTATTCCCCGAAAGCCCGTGTTATAATTATTGACTCCGATTTTGAAAATTTCGCAAAACACATAGATGAAAACAAAGAAGATGGCGTTTTTGCCATGGTATTTGACGGAGAGGAAAAGCATCTTTCAGTACCGACTGTTTCTTTCGGCATAAAAGAAGATGATTCCTCCCAGGCAAAAGTACTGTTTGACAGTTTGAGAAGATGTGACGAGCTCGGTGCAAAAACTGTTTTTGTCCGTTCGCCTAAAAAAGACGGTGTCGGTCTTGCTGTTTACAACAGACTTTTGCGTGCAGCCGCATTCACCGTCATTACACTTTAGGAGGTGTGCTTTTGAGCAAAGAGAAACTTCTTGTCGTAGGCCTTACAGGACAGACAGGAGCAGGCAAAACCACAGTTTCAAAGGCTTTTGAGGCTGAAGGGTTTACAGTAATCAACGCAGATACTGTTTCAAGAGAAGTCATTGGCACAACCGATATTTTAGAAAAACTTACCTTTACCTTCGGTGAAGAAATCTTAAACGATGACGGCACATTAAACCGCAGAATGCTTGCAGCCAAAACCTTTGGCGATAAAGAACAACTCGAGAAATTAAACGAAATAATGTATCCCCCTATTCTCGAAAAAATTGAAAATCAGATAGAAGAATTACAGAATGCAGGAGTTACTAAAATTTTACTCGATGCGCCAACCCTCTTTGAAAGCGGTGCACAGAAATTCTGTAACTGTAAAGTATCGGTTATTGCTAATGAAGCACTAAGAAAAGAACGCATCATAAAAAGGGATAGCCTGACAGTCAAAGAGGCTGAAAGCCGTATGGCATCCCAGCAGTCTGACAGGTTTTATATCCTTCGTTCCGATTATATTATCCGTAATAACGGTACAGCAAAGGAACTCGAAACTCAGGGTCAGCTTATTGCAAAACAAGTTTCAAAAGCTGATAAAAAAGAAACTTCTCCATTCAAAAACCTTATTATCTGGACAATTATTGTTGCCGCTACTATATTGATTATAAGCAATATGTATACCGGCATTCTGCATTTGACATATCCGAAAAAATTCAGTGAATTTGTTTTAAAATACAGTCAAAACTATTCGGTAGACGAAGATTTGATTTATGCTGTTATCAAATGTGAAAGTGGATTTGACAACGATGCCGTTTCAAGCAAAGATGCAAAAGGTCTTATGCAACTGACGGAAGATACATTTAACTGGGTTGATATGAAATTAGGTCTTGACAACACCTATGACAAAGTTTTTGACCCCGAAACCAATATTCAATACGGCACATATCTTATTTCCTCACTTTTAAATGAATTTGAAACCGAGGAAAATGCCCTTACAGCCTACCACGCAGGGCGCGGAAATGTTTTAAAATGGCTTGCCGATGAAGAATATTCAAAAGACGGCAAAACTTTAGAGGACACCCCTTTCCCTACCACAAATCAGTATGTTCAAAATGTTCTTAATACAAAATCGGTTTACGAGAAATTATATAAAGGAGAATAATTATGAGCAAAGAACTTGAAGAAAAACTCTTATTCAAAAAGAAAAACGGTGGGCTTTTACTTTCCGCTGAAGAAATCAAAAACGCCGAAAAATTCTGCGAAGAATATAAAACTTTCCTCGATGTTGGTAAAACTGAAAGAGAATGTGCAGACTATATCGTAAAAATTGCCGAAGCCTACGGCTTTACCCCCTTTGAGCGTGGCAAAAAATATAAAGAAGGCGATAAAATTTATGTTATCAATCGCGAAAAGGCTGTAATACTTACAGTTATCGGTAAAAAACCTTTAGAAAACGGTGTAAAGCTTTTAGCTTCACACATTGATTCCCCTCGTCTTGACTTAAAACAGGTTCCCATTTATGAGGAAGCTGAGCTCGGCCTTTTCAAAACCCACTACTATGGCGGTATCAAGAAATATCAGTGGCCGACAGTGCCTATGTCTTTGCATGGTGTTATCGTAAAATCCGATATGAGTAAGGTTACGGTAAATATCGGTGAAGATGAAAGAGATCCCGTTTTCTGTGTAACGGATTTGCTCCCTCACCTTGCTGATGAACAGATGAAACGCCCTGCTCCCAAAATCATTCAGGGTGAAGAACTTAATGTTTTAATCGGCTCCTACCCATTTAAAGATGATGAAGTTTCCGAAAAAGTAAAACTTAACCTTTTAAATATCTTAAACGAAAAATATGGTATCACAGAAAGCGATTTTCTCTCTGCCGAGCTCGAAATCGTACCTGCCTTTAAAGCAAGAGATATCGGTCTTGACAGAAGTATGATAGGTGCTTACGGTCAGGATGACAGAGTATGCGCTTATACTTCCCTTATGGCAACTTTAGAAGCCGATATTCCTCAGAATACCATCGTTACAATCTTTGCCGACAAAGAAGAAATCGGCTCCAATGGTGCTACAGGTCTTAAAGGTTCCTTCCTTAAATACTTTATCGAGGATTTAGCTGATGTATGTGGTACAAAAGGAAGAATTGTCCTTTCTAACTCCAAATGCCTTTCTGCCGATGTAAATGCTGCATTTGACCCCACCTTCCCCGAAGTTATCGACAGGAAAAATGGTGCTTTCATAAACTATGGTGCCGTTATCAGTAAGTACACAGGTGCACGCGGTAAGAGCGGCTCCAACGATGCTTCTGCCGAATTTATGGGCGAAATAAGAAATATCCTTGATAAAAATAATGTCATCTGGCAAACCGCAGAACTCGGTAAAGTTGATATGGGCGGTGGCGGAACAGTCGCAGCCTATATTGCAGAACTCGATGTTGATACTATTGACCTTGGTGTTCCGGTACTTTCAATGCACGCCCCCTTTGAAATCACCTCAAAAATCGATGTCTACTCCACCTACAAAGCCTTCAAAGCATTTATAGGGTAAAACAAAGCCCCACCGATTTCGGTGGGGTTAATTTTATTCTTCTGTCAGCTCGTCGTAATCAGGAATTACAGGTTTTGGAGAAAACTTATTTATCTTATTCTGAATAATTATGAATGGGGCGATGCCGATAAGGGATGAAACCAGATATTTTGCAACCGATAAAACAACACATAAAATCGCCGTATCAGAGGTTATACCATTAGTTTCTGCAAGCTTATCAGTCCTTTTGGCGCTCTGATAATACCAGAAAACGGAATAAAAAGGTACTAAAGCAAAAAGTAAGAGCTGATTTTTAGGAGTGCGTTTTTCAAAGTCGTCTGCGTTATTAAGATATGCAGTCATTCTGTAAATCCATACAAGCTCCCAGATACCAAGAGTTAAAATAAAAAGCGAGACGTGTTTTCTCATATCAAAGTATCCGTTAGTGGCAGTAACTTCTTCAAATTTTTCCTCAACTGTAAGCCAGTATCCCGTAAATCCAATAGCTACTACATTTAAAATATCCTCCATAGGTAAATAATAACCAAGAGAAATACAGGAAACAAAATTATAAACTACCGGAATAAACAGCAGCGCAGCGGGTAAAAACCATATGTATTTTAAAATTTTTCTCTTTCCCATACAGGAAATTATTATAAATACCAGAAGCAGGATATATGGTAACTCATAAATCATCCCTTCAAAACCAATAGTGCCAAATTCAAAAGCTCTCATCAGAATCCAATAGATTTCCGAAAACAGCTCAATTCCGACGGGTATCAAAAGCAATTTTTTCTTTCCAATAAACAAAAATACAGCAAATAAAATATAAGTAATAAACGGAATTAAAGCTGTTATTTTGTACCATCCATAAAATCTGAATATATCAAGTATATCTGCAAGAAACTCACGAAATGAGATAAAGATATTAATTAAAAATAACATTCCTGCTATAAGTGGGATATATTCTTTTTTAGTTTGCATTATTGTCACTCCTTTGAATTCAGTATAACACAAGTTTAAAAAATCTGCAATTAAAAATGCAATCATAGTTGTTCTCAAAAAGATAAAAAAATACTCTGCAAAAATGCAGAGTATTTTTTGTATTCGACCGAAGTCGCAATTATCTCTTTGAGTTTTTGCATTGGCGTTTCACAGCGTTTTATATCGTGCGTAACGCTCATATCGTGGGATATTGTAGGGGTGTAATCGCATATCGTTTGATATTTTTCGTGCTGTCGCATAAGATGTTGCACCAAATTAGCACCAAACTCACACCAAGATTAACACCCAATCTGTTCGACAAATTGGATTTACTTGCCGCAATACACCGCAATTGCTTTACAGATAAACGAAGCAGTACCATCAGCGTGCTTATCAATATTGTTCATAAAGCGTTCGTCCGCTACATACATCTGACCGAGACCTGCCAAAAT
>JAZLER010000014.1:0-1568 GCA_045615345.1 Fumia sp.
TGAATTATCGTTCCAAAATGCTCTGCCAAAGCATTTGCTTTTGCACGCATCAAAGCCTCATTTTTTGCATCTCTCAACGAAACATTTTCAGGTACTACATAGCGTTCCTCACCACAAATCTTTACCCAATCTTTAGCAGATACTACCAAAGAAAGCAAAAGGAGATATAATACAAGTAACTTTTTCATAACGATTTTTTTTATTTACAAATATATGAAAATGAAATTGAAATAATTTAAAAAAAGAAAGACACTAAAGTTTAGTGCCTCTCATAAATTTTTATTTTTTAATAGATTATTCAAAAACCCCACGTACAGAACGACCACTATAACGACTCCCTGAATAAAAGAATATACTTCCAGAAGAATAGAAAAAGACATAAGTATCTTCAGAAGCGGTTTCATCAAGAGAACTAGAAGAATAATAGGCATGTTCACTATGATTCTTCAAAGTAGTCTCAATATAACCTGCTGAAGGAAGAAAGATAGAGTTGCTATTTGTTTTACTATTAACAATATATCCTCGTTCTCCTGTTTCGTTATAATTTTCACACCAAGTCCAAGTACATTCAGTTTTCAACTCTTCTAACTCTTCTTTTGTTGGCATTCGCCAAGAGCCGCCCATATTCACTGTAGCTGCATCGTCTTCGGGGTCGAGTGTAATTTTTCCTCCTTCATTTTTATACTTCAAGAAAGTAGTTCCACCATCTGTCGTGTCAAAATAATTAGCCCATTCATAAACAGCCTTTGGTTCTGTTTCGCCCCAAGCATAATAATTACCATAGTGGTGTACACTATCGGCACCTACATTGCAAGTTGCCCATTTCAATCCACTTGGCAAACCCAAATCTACATAAGCATAATCGAACTCTGCTGTAAGCGTTAAGTTTTCTGTCATCGTAAGCGTACGAGGATTTTCTGTATTCCCATCGCTCCATTTCACAAACATATAAGCCTCTTTCGTTGCAGTAGCCTCGATGATTACCTCTGCGTCTTTTTCGTAAGTGCCACCCTCGGTTACTGTTCCCATTGCTTCGTTAGAAGAAAGTAAAGTCAGCGTAAACGTTACAGGTGATTCGGGTGTTGGAGTTTCCTCTCCGCCGTTGTTTTCCGTTGAACCGCCTTGTGGGTCGTCGGGTTCGTTACCTTTGTTGTCGCAAGAAGCGAAAACAGTCATACTCGCTACACAAAGTAGCATCACCAATGTTCTAAAATCTAATTTTTTCATAGTCATAAAATTTTAAATTAAACATAATATAAATTAACTCTTAAAAATTCCTTGCTTTTTGAAACGAAAAAAGTCGCTCGATTTCTTCTGAAATCAAACGACTTATATATAACAAACGCAGGCAAAAACGCCCAAAACGCCCTATTTCTTGTGTGTGTGTGTGTGTGTGTGTGTGTGTGTAGAAAGCTCGCTACGCTCGCAGCGGGTTTCTATCAAGAATAATATATTACACACGTTTGTCATACACGGACAAAGATAAAAAAATGTTTATGTTTATTTAACTTTTCATAAAAAAATCACTACAAATAAGGATTGAAAAATTCCGTACTCAACATTATCTT
>JAZLER010000015.1:0-16402 GCA_045615345.1 Fumia sp.
GAGCCGAGCCGTGGCCCGAGTCGCAACGAGGGAAGGGGGACCGCGTTAGCGGTGGATGAGGTGTTACATTGAAATTTATGATAAAAATCGTAGGGCGTGTAGTTCGATACGCCGTTTACCGTTGGCAAAGTAGGGACAGATGCCCACATCTGTCCATCTGTTATGTCAGGTGGTTTCAGACAACAAAAAAAGGCAGGGAAAAGCCTGCCTTTAAATTATACCTCAAAAAAGAACGAAAGTTTTATTCTCTTGCTATAAAGCAATACAAAATCTGGTCGGTCCAGCGCCAGTAGTCGGTAGTTCCCGAAAAGCCTCTGATTTTTTCTGATGAATAATCATATGTGGAAATCTCGGGGTTTAATTTGTCGAGAGCGCTCCATTTTGCTGTGAGCTCTGTCACATTGAACTCAGCGGTTTCCAGAAGATAGTCAGCAATCTTTACAAGCTCGTCATCTCCAAGCTCGAAACAGGGACGGAGTGCCTTTACAAGGCTTTCGCAGTTTCTTAAGTCGCAACCTGCAAAGAGGGTTGTGATATCGTTGACGGGGTGAGCTGTTTTCTTGTAGCCCTGAAGATTTTCGGTGCTGTCGGGGATAAGGTCGGGAGTTACAGAAGACTCAGGAGGGAGCAGGGTAATTTTTGCGATGGTGGGTTTTTGCTCCTCGTAGTTTCCTTTAAAATAAGGATTTGCGATGAGGGTTTCGCCGTCAATGCAGTAAGCACCCGAGAAAACAGTGGGGTTTTTGAGAAAACCGTCAAGCTTTTCAGCATCGATGTTCTCGATAATCACGCCGTCTGCTGAGTCGGAAAGGGTATAGTCGGGGCAGATTACCGCAACCGGCAACGGATAGACACTCATCAGGGCAGACTCATAATAGTAGGGGATTGCATCGCGTCTTAAAGTAAGTGAGAAACGGTTTTCCGCAAGCAGGCGGACACCTTTGAAAATATTGGTTTCGCCCTTTGCGTAGGATTCATATCCCGAAAGTTCGGGGATATTTTTCAAAGCAAGCACTGAAAAGACATAATCTTTCGCTGAAACCTTGCTTCCGTCACTGTAAAACAAATCGTCTTTGATGGTGAAAGTATAGGTTTTTGTGCCGTCAGGGTTATCTTTGGTGGTCATTGTTTCAACTGCTGTGGGGTTCTGGACAAAGTTACCTTTTTTGTTGCGTACAATGGTCTGATAACCGGTTGTAAGGACTTTAATATCCCTTTCAATGTCTTTTGAAAGGACTGTGATTTCACCGCTTGCAACCACTTCGGCACCATCAGGGGTGTGGTTTACAGGAGCTTTTTTGGGGGAAGATGTAATATCGCAGGAACAAAGTGAAACCACTAAGAGAGCCGAAACAAAAAGTGATATTATTTTTTTCATAGTATTTCTCCTTAAATTACGCTCTGGAAAGACACTGCTTTGCCGAGAATTTTCAAGCTTTCGTCATTGGAATTTACCGTAACGGGCGGATAGGCAGGGTTTTCTGCCCTGAGCTGCAAGCGTTCGCCAATCTTGAAAACACGCTTTAATGTTATCACAGAGTCTATCATAACCGCCGCGATGTCACCATCGGAAACATCGGGCTGACCTTTGATGAAAACAATGTCGCCATCATAAATTCTTGCTCCTATCATACTGTCGCCCGACATTCTGATACAGAAGTCCGAGGTTTTTTCTGTGGTGTCGTTAAGCTTTACGACTTCCTCGCTGTACTCGAATTTTCCGTCAGGTGCGAGGGTGAGCAGGGGGAGTTTTTCGGTAACAACCCAGGAGGCAAAGGACGGGGAAATCTCCATCTTGTCGCTTTTTCCGATAAGCCACATGGGGTTTACCATCAACGCTCTTGCAATTGCATCAATAACAGGGAGCTTGGGCGTTGTGATTTTGCCTGCTTCGTATCGCTGTATTGTTGATTTTGTTACACCGATGTAATCCGCTATCTCCTGCAAAGTGAGTTTAAGTTCCTTGCGTCTTTGATATATGCGTTCACCGATGGCTTTGATATCTGCCATTTTCATCACACTTTCTAAATTAGTTATTCTATTTTACCACAAATATTCTCTCAGTGCAACATTTTTTTGAAATTTTTATTTTTTCGTATTGACAAGTTTTGTTTTTTAAGGTATGATTTATGTACCGATAGTTGCATACCGCAACGGAAAGGAGACCTATAATGGTAAATGCATCAAAAATAAGAGCGAGAATGGATTTACTCGGTGTCACAGCTTCTGAGTTGGGAGATATACTGGGGATAAGCCATTCACTTGCATCGAGGAAACTAAACGGGCTTTCTCCGATGTCGCTTGATGATGCCGAGAAACTTCAGGAAATTTTAAAAATTGAAGATGAAGATTTCGGCAGCTATTTTTTTGCATGATGCGTATTGGGTCTGAAAACTGCAAAGGGGGGCGGAAAGCCTCCGCCCCCCTGAACTTTTGATGTAAAAGGAGGTGATAATTTGGGGAGAACGCAGAAAATAGGATTATCTTATTTTCCTTTTGATGTGGATTTTTATATGAATAATGAGTCCAAACTGATTGTCAAAAAGCAGGGATATATAGCATTTTACATATATATCCGGCTTATTTCCGATATTTACAGACTGTCAGGGTATTATCTGAAATTTTCCGATATGGATGTAGAGATTTTTTGTTCAGATCTTGATATTTCTGATAGTGAGTTTATGGAGTATATTGATTTTTTCGTAAAGCTCGGGCTGTTCGATAAGGAACTGTGGAAGAATAAAATGGTGCTGACCTCAAGAGATATACAGAGCATTTATCAGAGATGTAAGTATAATAATGCAAGAAGATTAAAAATATCGGTAAGAAGTGATATCTGGCTTTTGAGTGAAGAAGAAACTTCGGTGCATATGGATGTTAATGATAATGCGGACAATTTGTTGATTATTTATGATAAAACCGGGTTAAATGAGAATAAAACCGGGTTAAATGAAGATAAAACCGGGTTTTATCCACAAAGTAAAGTAAAGGAAAGTAAAATAAATAAAAGTATATTAAAGGATAGTAAAGTAAAGGAGCGTTTTAAAAACGCTTTTCCTGACCTCACCCTTAAAGAAGAAGCGATTATTATGATGTATCTTGATGATGGTGTTCCTGATACTTTGTTTGATTACGCCATAAGCGAGGCGCAAAGATTTAATAAGCCGTGTGCATATGCTTTGAAAATAGTTAAGGATTGCGTTGAAAAGAATCGTGTTGAGGTTAAAAAACAGGTAAAATCGAGTGGCAGCTCATACGATTTAGATGCATTTGAGAAGAGTGCATGGGATGTACCTGAGATAGTGTAAAATATGAAAGGAGTGCTGTGAATGCCTATAAACACTAAGTTTGCAAAGTGTAAAGAGAAAAACTTTACAGAGAAAAATAACCCTGATTTTAACAGAAAACACACAAAAGACAGTATTTTTCTTATTCATAAGTGGATTTGCGAGGGGATGAGTCCAAAAATTATCGGGAGTATCCTGAATCGCAGCGAGAAGAATGTTCTGACAGCACTCAGGTATCCGCTTAATGAAGGAGAGCTTTTATGTATGAGAAGGTATTTTTCCCGTTTCAACGAAAGGGAAATTAATTTTTCGGAAGAAAGTTGCACTGAGCTACAAAAGGAGGATGAAAATGACTGAATCGGATTTCAAAGAACTCAGGTACATAAAAAAGGAAATTAAGATGCTTGAAGCGGAGATTAAAGAGCTGCATAACACTTTGAAAAGTCCCACCCTCGGGTCGACTTCGCAGAAATGCTCGGTTTCGGATACTGTGGCGAAAACTGTTGAAAAGGTTGATGCGAAAGAGCGTATGCTTAAAAAGGCGCTCTTGCGGTGCAGACAGAAAGAAACAGAGATTTTAAGGTTCATAGAAGCGGTTGGCAATTCGAGAATGAGGCTGATACTCAAATACAGGTACATTGACGGGTTTAGCTGGGTGCAGATAGCAGTCAGGATGTCTGCTTCGGTTGCGAGCGTTAAAATGGCGTATTACCGATACATTGAAAGGAGGGAAGACGGTGGAAAAAAGAAAAGGAAGACCGCCTAAAAACGGGGTTTTTGAGATAGATGGTGCGGTTATGAACAAAAGTTGGGAAGAGGTCGCACGGGCGTTGCTTGAGGGTGATGTCCCGGTTAAGGATATCGCAAAACGGGCAAATATAAGTCACGATATGGTGTACAGGTATCTGAAAGATGAGGGGTTTAACGAGTATCTCGATGATATGATAGCGGAGGAGATGCGGCAGTCAAAGGCGGCAATCTGGCGTAAGCTTAAGTTTATGTGCGAGAGTGGGGATTTATCGGCTATGAAGCTTTATTTTGAGCTTTCGTCACGCGAGAAAAAAGAGTCAGCTCCTTCTTGTGGGGTCAGTATTATTGACGATGTGCCCAATATTTCTGCAAACGAAATAGAGCGCCTTTACGGGACACTTGCGGGGGAGGTGTTGTAGCGGCAAACCACTACAACAGTTTTATTCGCCTTACGGCGAGTGATATTGCTTTGCAGTGATATTCCAAAAAGAGTGATATTCGCTATGCAAGTTTTAAGGCGAATAAAATATTACGCTTTGGCAAACGATTTGAATGGACAACCCCCCAGTCACGGACAAGCCGTGACAGCTCCCCTTACACAGGGGAGCCTTGTAGGGAACGCATTTATGCGTTCTGATGGGGCAGAAACTCGTAGGGCGTGACGACCTCGGCACGCCGTTTTTATCGTAGGGAAGGACCTGTGTGTCGTTCCGAATGAATAATTATGGTGTCAGCAAGGCGGAACGATTTTAATGCGGTTCGTCGGCAAGCGCCGAACCCTACGGTGCAGATTGGAGCAAACAAAAAACTCCCTCGTCAGAGGGAGCTTTTACGGAAACAATGATATTTATTTGTTGTTTTCTGCGATTACGCTGTAAGCATCTTCGTCAACGAAAACTGTAACATCGGGGTGGAAACGCAAAATAGAAGCAGGAACTTCGGGAGTTACGGGGCCGTACACCATATCATAGATAATCTGTGCTTTGCCTTTGCCGTTAGCCATAAGGATAACCTTTTTAGCTTTCATAATAGTACCGATACCCATTGTGATTGCCTTTGTGGGAACATCGTCAATGCTTTCGAAAAATCTTGAATTTGCTTCGATTGTGCTCTGGGTAAGGTTTACTGAATGAGTGAACTCGGGGAATTCAGCACAGGGTTCGTTAAAGCCGATGTGACCGTTGTTGCCGATACCTAAAAGCTGAATATCGATACCGCCCATAGATTCGATAAGTGCTTCGTAAGCTGCGCATTCTTTTTCCAAATCGGAAGTACCACTGGGAACATGGGTGTTAGCTTTATCAATGTTGATGTGGTTAAAGAGGTTATCGTTCATAAAATAACGGTAGCTCTGGTCGTTGTCGCCTGTAAGACCTACATATTCGTCGAGGTTTACAGTTCTTACTTCGGAGAAATCAACTCTTTCTTCGTTATACTTGCGAACGAGTTCCTTGTACATACCAACGGGGGTGGAACCTGTTGCAAGACCTAAAACGGAGTCAGGTTTCAAGGTAATCTGTGCAGCAAAAATGCGAGCTACCTTTGCACACATTTCGTCATAGTTTTTGGATTTGATAAGTTTCATTAAAAATCACCCTTTATAAAAATATCTATAAAATTATTTTACCATATTTCCCAGAATTAGTAAAGGAAAATTATGTAAAATCTTTTATCATCTGTACATAACGGAGTTCTTCGTACCCCAAACGCTGATACAAAGCGCGTGCGCGTTCGTTGACATCGGTTACTTCAAGGCGGAAACGGCGGACATGGGGGAAATGTTCTTCAACAAACTTGAAAAGCTCGGTGCCAAGCCCGTTGTTCTGGTACTTTGGTATCACATAAGCTTCTTCTAAAAGGCAGACCATACCGCCTGCTTCGTTTGAATAGGTGAATGACAAAAGGGCATAACCTGCGGTATTTCCGTCAATTTCAAAGATGTAGCCTTTGGTGTAGGGGGAGTCGTTTAAAATCTCGATAAAAGTGCGTTCAAAGTTTTCCACAGGGACTTCGTGCAGACAGGCTGGGGAGGAATAAAACTCCTTTGCGAGCTTCAGAAAAGTTTCGCGGTCACGATGGTTAAAAGGTCTTAACATAGTTTACTCCTTTTCAAAAGACGAGAGCTTATACATCGCAAAAAAGCCGACAGCAAAAAGCACAAGGCAGAAAGCAAGGTTTAAGCCTTCTGGGATAACTCTCGGGAAAATGTCAAAGACAGAACCGATAATAAAGCCTAAAATTATAAGGAATGTGGCTTCAGTGTATTTTGACATACATTTGTCGAGCGCTTTGGCGATAACGAAAGTTCCGATAACAAGCCCCAGACCGATAGGGAGAAGATAGAGAATGTTAAATGTGCTGATAGCGTCCATTGTGGAGAGGTATATTCCCATTATCAAAAGCATATGTGTAAGGCTGATGCCGGGTAAAATCAAAGCAAATGCTGATATAATCCCTGCGATGAAAAGCCCCATAAATCCAACAAAGCTGTCGGCATTTGTTGCGGGGAAAAGATTTTGCGGCAGGCAGTCTAAAAGCAAGATGACGCATATGCCGATAATAGGGTAGAGAGCGGTTTTATAGCTTATTTTCTTAGAGCCCGACTGTTTGTAAATCAAAGGGACACTTCCTGCGATTACGCCGATGAAAAGGTACATCATTTCGGTATTGAAGTGGCTTACAAGGTATGAAATCGGTTTTGAGAGCAAGATTATTCCTGCACCTGAACCAAGGCAGAATGTAAGCAGGAACAAAACGCTGTTTTTGAAGTCTTTTCGCAGGTTGTTTACAGCGTAGAGAAGTTCACTGTAAATGTTCATAATTATCGCCATAGTGCCACCACTGACACCGGGGATAAGCATTGCGCTTCCGATTGTGAAGCCTTTTAAGATGGTTTTTAATGGTTTTTGTTTCATAGGAAACCTCCGAGGTTTTAAAATAGGGAATAGTGAAGAGGTATGGTGTTCGCGTTGCGAACGATTTGAACGGACACCTCATCCACCGCTGACGCGGTCCTCCTTCCCTCGTTGCATTTTTAATTGTATATTTACAGGTTGTTCTGTATAAATGCAAAGGGTGTGGTCGGGGATTATATCAAGGTAGGTAAAGTGGTTTATGTCAAATATAGAGAAGTTTTTAAAATCCTTGTCAATCCCTGTGCCTTTTTGCTTTACATAGCTTTCTTTGGCAGTCCATATCTTAAAAAAATCATAGCCGTTGAGATACGCTTTCTGCTCATCGGGGTGGAAGAATTTTTTTACGATACTTTTTTCTTTGCAGTTTCTTCTGTCCTGTAAGTCGATGCCGATTTCTTCATTGAAAAAAGCAACGGTTGTATATTCTTTTGAATGCGATACCGAGAAAAAAAGAGGGGAATTTTCAAAGAAAGGCTTTTTATTCTCGCGCAAAACCCTCGGGGGAGCGCCTTCATAAAAGCTTTTGTACGCTTTTTTAATAATATCTTCGGTGTGGAAAACGCCTTTTATAACAAAAAGATTTACTGTCATTTTGAAAGCTGGGCTAATTGTTCTTTGGTAAGGCGGTAAGTGCTCCAGCCGTCCATTGAGCGTGCGCCCATCGAACGGTAAAACTCGATAGAGGGGGTGTTCCAGTCAAGACAGCACCATTCCATTCTTCCACAGCCTTTTTCGTGGGCTTTCTTTGCAAGATGCAAAAAGAGTGCCTTGCCGTAGCCTTTTTTACGGTATTCGGGCCATACAAAGATGTCTTCGATGTAAAGACCTGCTCTGCCCATAAAGGTGGAGAAGTTATAAAAGTAGAGTGAAAAACCAACGGGTACGCCGTCTTCTTCGGCGATAATAACCTCGGCGTGGCCTTTATCGAAAACCCATTCAGTAAGGAGTTCTTCGGTTGCAACGACCTCGTTGAGCATCTTTTCGTACTCGGCGATGCCTTTTATGAATTTCAAAATGAGAGAAACATCTTTTCTCTCAGCTTGTCTTATTGTGAGCATATTATCATCCTCCATCCTTTCTATTGTATCACAAAGAGAAAAAAAGTCAATAAAAC
This sequence comes from Fumia sp., assembly GCA_045615345.1. Taxonomy (GTDB): domain Bacteria; phylum Bacillota; class Clostridia; order Oscillospirales; family Ruminococcaceae; genus Fumia. Next base: position 8,067 of record JAZLER010000015.1, read on the forward strand.
TCCTTGAAGTAAAATTAAATTTGTGGTAGAATAATTTCAACGAAAGTCATTATAATGACTATCGAAAGTAGAAAAAGCAATTTTATTTGCTTTTTCTACTTAAAATCAAAGATTTTAAAACAAATTTCTGAAGAAATTTGACGATATTCATTGCAACGGGAATGAAGCACAATTTTTTATTTAATATTAAAAATTGTGCAAAGCCGATAGTATCGGCTTGTCGAAATGATAAAACTCATTTCGACATTCGATTATCGTTATAGAAGAACCTGTAAAGGTGGAAACAGTGAAGACTGAACCTGTAAAGGCAGAAGTTGTTGTTGAAAAGCCTTATGAAGCGGTCAACAAGCCGTTTGAAGAGATGACTGTTGAAGAGCTTCAGGCGGAAATTATAAATAAAATGGCAAAAAATGGTCCTGTTACCGATGAGATGAAGATGTATGTTTTTGAGAATGTCTATCACGATTCGCTGGTAACCTGGGTTAAGAGCTTTAATTAAGAGGTGTAATTATGAATCTTGAAGGAAAGATTATCAATTTTCTTGGTGACAGTATTACAGAGGGACACGGAACAACAGGCCCTGAGAATACATATCACTATTTAATCAAGAAGAAATACAATGTAAAATATGCCTATAACCACGGCATCGGCGGAACCCGTATTGCGTGTCAGACAATTCCGTCAATGGTTTCAAGGCACGACCTTTATTTCGGACTGCGTGCCGAGGTTATGGACAGAAATGCCGATATGGTTGTGGTGTTTGGCGGAACCAACGACTTCGGCCACGGCGATGCACCTTTCGGGGACATCGACAGCGAGGATACATACACTTTCTGTGGCGCTGTGAACGCTCTTATAAGCAAGCTACAACGGGATTTTCCTGAGTCAAAGCTTGTCTTTATGACACCGCTTCACAGACTTACCGAGAACGAGCCGTCAACCCCTGACGGTAAGGTGCTTGCCGATTATGTGGAAGCTATCCGTGTGATTTGTGAAAAGCGTTCTGTACCGGTTATCGATTTGTTTGAGATAAATCCGCTTGACCCCAAAGACCCTGTCCTTGTGCCTGACGGACTTCATCCGAGTGACGAGGGACATAAAATTTTAGCAGAGGTTATCGGGGAAGAACTTATAAAGATTTAAAAAAGCCTCCACTGTGTAAGGGGAGGTGGGTTTACGGAGCAAACTCGGAGGGGTTGTAAATGGATAGAAAACACAATGATAAAATACTTCCGTTTGCAAGAAATTTAAGGAAGAATATGACTAAAGAAGAAAGACATCTTTGGTATGACTTTTTGAGAGGTTATTCTGTAAAATTTACAAGACAAAAAGTTTTAGGAAAATACATTGCCGATTTTTATTGTGCAAAGGCAAATCTTGTCATTGAGTTAGATGGCTCACAACATTATGAGGATGAAAGTTTGATAAATGACGAAAAAAGAACTGAATATTTAAAAGGGTATGGAATAAGAGTTATCAGAATATCTAATCTTGATGTTTTAAGGAATTTTGAGGGTGTATGTACGCTGATTGATGACGAGGTAAGAAAATCAATATAGTGGTATTGACAACCCCTCAGTCACGGACTAGCCGTGACAGCTCCCCTTACACAGGGGAGCCTACAAGGGAGGCTTGTAGGGTTTGGCGCTTGTCGACAAACCGACTCTGTAGTGAATAAGTATAGTTTTATTAAAGGTGTGATTTTATGAATTATGTATTTATGAGGTTTCCCGGTGGGAAGGAAAGGGCTGTTACATTAAGCTATGACGATGCTCACCCGTGCGATGTGGAGTTTTCGGATATTATTTCGTCCTATGGGCTTAAATGTACTTTCAACATATCCTCCCATGGTGACGGGAAATATGGCTGTCCGGTTGAAACTATAAAAGAATACGCTTTAGACCGCGGTCACGAGATTGCCGTTCACGGCTATGAGCACAAGGCTTTAGGGTTTACAAGACCCTGTGAGGGAATTGTTGATGTGCTTGACTCGAGAAGAAAGCTCGAAAGCGATTTTGATATGATAGTGCGCGGTATGGCGTATGCCGATAGCGGGGTAAACCGTTTCACCAACACCTCAAGTTACGAAAAGGTTAAGAATTACCTTGAATATTCGGGGATTAAGTATGCCCGTGTGACAAAATGTGACGATACCGATTTGTTTATGCTGCCTGAGGATTTTTATTTCTGGAAGCCTACCTGCCATCACGCTGACCCTTTGCTTTTTGAAAAGTTTGAGAAGTTTATGGCGATTGATTTTGTAAAGGGCTATTGTGCATCGTGTTACCCGAGGGTTTTCTATATCTGGGGGCATAGTTATGAGTTTAAAACCGAGGAGCAAAAGGCTCTCCTTCGGAAAATCTGCGAAACCATTTCGGGTCACGACAATATCTGGTACGCTACAAACGGGGAAATCTATGACTATGTAAAAGCGTATGAGTCGCTTGAATTTTCGGTTGATATGAAAACAGTCTATAATCCCACCTTATTTGAGATTTTCTTTATAAAAGATGGTAAACCTTACAGTATCAAGCCCGGGGAGACACTTAAAATATGACATATTTATTTGATTTTGACGGTACACTTGTGGACTCGATGCCTGCATTTGGAAACGCAATGATTAAGGTTTTGAATGATAACAACATTGATTATCCTGACGATATTGTAAAAATCCTGACACCTTTAGGGTATTACGGGGCGGCGAGATATTATATCGGAATGGGTTTGAAGGCAACCGAGGAAGAAATCGTAACAGAGATGAAAAAATATGCCTTGCACGCGTACACTCACACAATTCCTGCCAAGGAAAATGTTATTGATACCTTAAAGCTTCTTAAAGAAAGAGGGGACAGCCTTAATATTTTAACGGCGAGCCCTCAGCTGGTACTTGTTCCTTGTCTTAAAAGGCTTGGGATTTATGAGCTTTTTGACAATGTATGGTCCTGTGAGGATTTTAACACCTCAAAAGCCGACCCCGGAATTTATAAAATGGCGGCAGAAAGGCTTGGAGTTGATGCAGGCGATGTGATTTTCATTGACGATAACTGTGGTGCCTGCAAGACGGCAAAACAAGCAGGGGTCAATGTCTGGGGAATTTATGATGAGTTTTCTAAGGACTATGTTGACGAGATGAAAAGTATCTGCGACAGATATATGTATGATTTTAAGGAAGTGGAATAAATGTCAATTGAAACAGTGAGAGAATATTTAAAAGGTTACGGGCTTGATGACAGAATTATCGAGTTTGAGGTATCGAGTGCCACTGTTGAGCTTGCCGCTGAGGCTTTGGGTTGCGAGGGCAAACGAATTGCCAAGACGATTTCTTTGAAGTCACCTGACGGCTGTATTCTTGTCGTGGCGGCGGGGGATGCGAAAATCGACAACCAGAAGTTCAGAGCACAGTTTAACCATAAAGCGCAGATGCTTTCTTACGATGAGGTGCCAGAGCTTTGCGGTCACGCAGTCGGTGGCGTTTGCCCATTTGCTGTAAAGGACACCGCAAAGGTTTACACCGATATTTCGCTTAAAAGATTTGATACAGTTTACCCTGCGGCAGGGACTTCAAACAGTGCCGTAAAGCTTACAATTGATGAGCTTTTCAGGGCTTCCCAAAGTCTTGGCTGGGTAGATGTATGTAAAGCGTGGGAATAGAAAAAATCCGTCCACTCGATGTGGGCGGATTTTCTTTTGTGAATTTGTGTGGCAACAAAGGAGTCAACAGATTTTAAAGGCAAGATAAAACCAAAAATTTTTAATTACTGCACACTTCGACAAATTTTTCAAAAAAGGTATGGTATCTTTGTCGTAAAGCAGTTTTCAAAACAATTTTTTGTCATGCAAAGAATAAAACGGGCAGTCTTTGACTGTCTGTTTTATTTTATGGAAAATTACTACAAAAATAATTGACAATTCTATCTTTTTAATGTACAATTATTAAGATGGGTAAAAAATTCATTTTTGGAGGTAAAACCATGAAGAAGATTTTGAGTTTATTGTTGGCAGTTATTATGGTAATGAGCCTTTTTAACGGCGTTACTGTATCTGCCGCAGAAGGGGAAAACCTTATTTCGGGGCTTACAGCGAGTGCTGACTCTTTGCTCCCGACATCGTTTGCATATCTTGCAACGCAGAATACAGGTACACTCACAGACGGCGTTATCAAAGCTGACACCGACACTTACAAGGGTAACTACACTTTTAACCTTGAAGCGAGTCAGGTTGCAAGCTTTGCTTTCGAGAAGACTATGAGCTTTAAGGAAGTAAGCGTTGTTACCTGTAACCCCACCGATTTGCCTGTAAAAGGTATCAAGAGCCTTAAGGTTGAGGCTTTGATTGACGGCGACTGGCTCGCACTCGCAAGTGTTGACAACCTTGAGCCCGACTTGCCCGGTCACGCTTATGCGTTTACATCCGATACAGCTATTGATGCTGACGGTGTAAGGGTTTCAATGACCGTAAACCGTACAGGTAAAGGCTATAACACTATTTCACTTACTGAAATTCAGGTGTTTGAAGAAGTTTCCGGGGAAACATCCCTCGGTACAATGGTTCTCAACACCGAAAAGATGGAAAAACCCACAGTTTCCATTAAAAACGGAGCAACCGAAACTGTTAAGGCAAACGGCGCTGTTACTTTAGAAGCTGTTGCTTCTGTAACAGACGGCGGTACACTTGCATACCAGTGGTACAAAGACGGCACTCTTATCTCGGGTGCTACAAGAAGTCTTCTTACATTTGTAAATGCTGAATCTTCTGTTGCAGGTACATACAAGGTGGTTGTTACAAATATGGGTGGCAAAAACCCTGTCAGTGCAAGCGCTGAAGTTGTGCTTTCAGTAGATGGTGAAGCTACAAACATCGCTCTCGGTATGCCATATACATGGGAAAATTACGAAAGTTCAATTATCACAAGTAACAGTGGTTATGCAGACACCAATCTGAAAGAAATGACAGATGGTTATATTTCCCAGAGCGTTTCATACAGCGATTCGGGTTATACTGCTGCAAATGCAAACAGCCCGATTACTTTTGTAATCAAGCTTTCTGCTCTGGCTGAGGTTGAAGCTGTAACTGCAATGCTTATGTCCACAAACAGCGCAGGTATTTCTATGCCCGGTAAGGTTACTGTTTCTTATTCTACCGATAACAAGACCTTTACCGACCTCGGTGTCTGGGAAAACAGTAACTCAAAAACTGCAGGTATCTATGCTGCTACCGTTAAGGCTTCCACACCCGTGACAGCGCGTTATATCAAAGTTTCTGTTGACGGCTCTGCAAATCCCGGCTTGCATTATATTTCCGAAGCTATGGTATTTGGTACTCTTTCTGATGAATCCACCGAAGAAACACCGGCAGAAGCTACAAACATCGCACTCGGCCGCAAATATACATCTTCAATGGCCGCAGGTCAGTGGTACAATGCTAACACAACCGACACAACATACCGCCTGACTAACGGTACTTACGGAAGTCTTTCTTCCTATAATAATACTCAGTGGGCAGGCTGGCTCAACTCAGGTTCTGTTACAATTGAGATGGACCTTGGTGCCGTTGCCAAGATTTACGAAGTAAACACCCGTAACTTCAATACTAAGATGCACGGTATCACTTCTGCAGGCGGTTATGAAGTTTATGCTTCAAACGATGGTATTACCTGGACCGAAATGTATGTAAACAACGCAATGCACGATAAAGAATGGCTTAATTTCAAAGCTTCCAAGGCTTTTGATGCGCGTTTTATAAAAATTGTTGTTTCTCAGGGTAACTCAAACTTTATCTTCCTTGACGAAATTGAAGTTATCGGTATCGGAGGAAAAACTCTTCCCGCTGAACCCGATGCAAATACAACTGCCGTTCAGTCCTTCGGTAAGGCTTATACTCTTGATATAACCGATGCAAACGGCAACGCTCTCGAAAACACAACAGATACAGGTTACTCACTCCTCACAGATGGTAACACTGCAAATCTTGTTTCCTTTGACGGTGCAAAGAATGTTGTATTCGCACTTAACTTAGGTTCTGTGAAAACCCTTAACGCTATCAGTATGTATACAAAGAATATGCCTTCTGTTAAGGTTTACCTTGCTGACAGCGTTGTAAAAGGCAAAGTAAACTGGGTATATATGGATACAGTTACAAAAGCTGATACCTATACATACGCTTTCGACAAAGAATATAAAGCACAGTTTGTTAAACTTGTATTCACTGCATCTTCAGGCGCAGGTATTTACGAAATCGAAGCAATTGGTATGGGTAACACTGCAAACGCTGTTTCACCGACCGATGGACTTCTTGACAAGCTTACAAAACTTTCAGGTAATATGAAATATACTTCTTCCACATCCGCAAGCGATATGGCAGATGCAAACTATAAACTCACAGACGGCAAGACCAATTCTTATGTTGGTTATAACCATCTTTCAGGTATCACCCGTTATGTGAAATTTGACCTGGGTGCCGTTTATGAAGTAAACGCTTTCACAGCTCAGTTTAACGGCAGTTACCTTCCTTCAAATATCCAGATGATGGTTTCTTCCGATAACGCAAACTGGACACTTGTAAACAATATCAGCTCCAATATCACTGCTGATGCAAACGGTGTTTACTATACAGAATATGTCCTCGGCGAAGGTATTGAAGCACAGTTTGTAATGTTTACTTTCTATAAGGCAAGCGGTATCACTGCTCTCAGTGAAGTTGGAGTTTACGGCGGCAGCAAAGTTTCTGACGGAATTAAGACAGGCGTTGAAAACTATCTCATTCCTTCAGGCAACATCGCAAAAGGCGCATTTATGGTTGATGCTGTATCGGGCCTTGAGGTTGTTGATATGATTGCTGAGTCAGGTTTTGACGGCATCGTGGTTGACGGCAATGTTTCCGACATCAAAACATTCCTTGCAGCGCTCAATGAAAAAGCTACATCTGTTATCAAGGTAGCTTCTGCTGTTACCGACCTTTCAGCTTACAATATGCTCACCAATGCAAACTGCACATCTTTTGCCTCTGCTGATGCAGATTATGCAAGAGAAAACGGACTCGGTGTTGAAATCAATACAAACGTATCCTTTGACGAATTTATTACTGCTGTGAACAGCCTTGTAAACAATGATGCTCAGGGTGCTTATGTTCACAAAGTGGTAAAACTTAATTCTTATGCTATCGAAAACTATACCTCAGCACAGCTTGCAAAAGTGTTTGAAATCGCAGAAAAACTCAACAGGGGTGTTCTTAAGGTTTCAGGTACTGAAACTCCCGTGGAAGCTGAGCTTGCATCCTTCGGTGAAGATTGGGTAAGCCTTGCTCCCGTTGACGGTTACGAATACTCAATTGACGGCAAAGAATGGGGCAAAGACCCGACTTTCGCTGGTCTTACCAACGGCGAAACATATACACTTTATCAGCGTGTAGCTGAAACCGCTGTAAAAGAAGGTTCTGTATACGGCAAAATCTTAGTGACTGCAGGTGAGGGCGAAGCAAAAGACCCCGATGATATTATCGAAGAAGAAATCGAGGGCGCACTTAACTTCAATATGTACGAAGTTTTGCCCGGTGAAGAATTTGTGATGACATTTACAATGCCCGAAACTAAGATGGCTTCAAGTGTCAGCCTTACAATCACTTTCGATAACTCTGTATTTGAAATCTTAGAAATTCCTTTCACCGACTGGTCCGATATGCAGCCCGACCTTAATGGCTGTAACACCAACGCAAACATCGCACTTTCCTGGTGTGACCCGACATATGATGCCAATACCGAAATTGCTGAGGGAACTGTATTGCTCCAGGCTAAGTTCAAGGCTAAAGACGATGCAAAACTCGGTGTAAGCGCATTCAGGGTTGCCGATTTCGGTATAACAGGTGCGTTCAATGATGAAACATTTGAACCCGAAAACATTACTCCCGATATCGGAACTTCTGTAAGAAGAATTAAGATTGTTGACGAAAAAGAAACAGTAGCCGGTTTCAATGTTTCCGGTGGCATCAAGGCTTACGGCGATACTTCTGAAAATGTGACTGTTGAGCTTTTAAGCGGTACAACTGTTGTGGCAACTGTTGCTGTTACAGGAAACACAGGTACATATGCCTTTGAAAATGTTGCAAATGGCGACTACACCATTAAAGTTTCCAAGACAAAACACGCTGCACGCGAATATGCAGTTACAGTTGCTGATGCCGATGTGACTCAGGACACAGTAATCTGGCTCTACGGCGATATTAATGGTGACGGACTTGTAAACAGCACCGATACATTGCAGATGAACCGTAAAGTTGCAAACCTTAACTCTTTGTTCAATCAGGCAGCAAACGCTGATTACAGATTTAAAGTTGCAAATATC
>JAZLER010000016.1:0-86872 GCA_045615345.1 Fumia sp.
ATTGCCATCTGTATCGTACCAATAATAATACAATCCACCATTTACATAATATCCAGCACTGTTATCGGTAGGACTGTCGATACTATATCCATCATATGATTGTTTGTCTTTCGTATAGTATCTTCCTATATGTAAAAGTCCCTCGTTGAATGTAATACTTATAAGCTTGGGATTGTTGGCAAAACACCAGACACCCCAATTATACAAGCTGTCGCCAATTGTTACGGTTGTAAGCTGGTCGCAGTTTTCAAATGCCAAGTCGCCGATTGTTACAACGCTGTCGGGAATAACAACAGAAACAAGTGCATCACAGTTTCTGAAGGCAAACTTTTCGACAACCGTCATACCATTCGGTAAAACGACATTTGTAATGGATGCATTGTTTTCAAAAGCATTGGCAGAAACCTTGCCTACAATATAAGAATCTATTTCAGCAGGAATTTCTACGATACCGCCACCGCCTGTATAGCCGGTAATAGCAACCTTAGTAGCACCACTGTCGCTGTAAGTTGTATATGTAAAATCAGAAGTTGTTGACATCAGCATAATGTTATTTTCTTCCTGATTGTTGCTAAACATCATTACTTCTTCAGTTTCAACCACTTCAATTTTTTCTGTTTCTATAATTTCATCCTGCACGGAGCTATTATCTTTTTGTTCCTCAACAATAGCCTCCGCTTCTGATTCGGAAGTTTCTTCTAATACTTTCCCTTGAACAGCCTCCTGCTCATGAACATCAACATTTTCTTCTACCATCTGTGTTTCTGTTTCGCTTGGCAAAATTTCTTCTGTTTCCGTTGCAGTTTCTTCAACAACAATATTCTCTGTTTCTTCCACAGCAAACACAGAAACATTGGTTGTAAAAATCAGCATAGATAAACATAAAATCATTGCCAATACCTTTTTTGAATTGCTCATTTTCGCTACCTCCAAATTTTAATTCATTTATATAAAAAACTGTAAATTCAAATGTTTTCACAGTTGTTATAAAAACACCTTGTTCCGCACATATGTTTTACCATATTGAAAAGCGGATACAATAAACCTAATTATACAGTATAAATTATACCATATTCTAACAGATAAATCAATAATTTAAACCAAAAACATCAATTATTCAATACTTTTTATATGATTTTCATATTCTAATACAATTTTGTACCGCTTTTTTGAGTATTATCTGCCCTTTTTCAAAAAAATTCCCGCAAGAAAATTCCTGCGGGAAAAAATTTTTTATTCATTTATCAAAAATGCAACACTGTTGGGTTTCAGGATAATAGTTTCATCCTTTTTGATTTCACCAATAAAATCGTTTGTGTGGTCTTCGTCAATAAGGTAGAATTTGTATTTGTCAGCGCCACCCTGTAAATCAAGCTTAATTTCCTTTTGGGGCATATCGTCCTTGTCGTTGTAGTAGACAACCATCGTGCCCGATTTTTCAGCACCTGATGCCGCCACCGCCAAAATATCTTCATCATCGGACTCAATCTTTACAGAATTTCCCATTTTGTAAAGATCACCAAACATCTTAAAAGGATAATACCCTTTAAGCGGAGTCTTATAATCGGTATCAAACATACCATTAAAAAGACAGGGTCTTGCATCGTAGTACATAAGCATATGAAGAGGAGTCGGCTGACAGAGTGCCATAACCCCTGCAATAAACGCCGCACCTTTATGATTTTTTATAGTGCGGATAGAGTATTCAAAACCTTCGCCGTCCCACTGTTTAACGTAGTTCCATTCGTTTAAGATAAGCTCTGCATCTTCGTTATTACATTCCTTCATAAGCCTTACAGCCTCGTCAATGTCGCAGAGAAACTCCTGAGGAGTTTTGGCATAACGATGGAAGGAGAAAAAGTCAAGCTTTAACTTTTCGTCCTTGATTGTCTTTATCATATCCTTGACAAGCCACGGACTCCAGAGTGAAGCAATCGCAGGGCCACCGATTTTAAGGTGAGGAAATCTTGCTTTAAGATGATTGAACACTACTGTAAAGAATTCATAAAACTGCTCGTCAGTACCTGTCCAGCAGGAGCTTGGGCCGTCAGCACCGTAACGGCAGTCAGGCTCGTTCCAGATTTCCCAATACTCAATATCGTAATGAAATCCGTCTGCCCAGCCTTCGGTGTAGTGCATAATGATATGTTCGCAGATTTTAGCCCATTTAAGAAAATCCTTAGGAGCTACTGTGCCAACCTTTCGCTGATGCTCAATAGAAGCACCGAGACGGTAAAATGTTTTTGCGTTTACAGAAGCGATATTTTTAAGGTAGATATCGGTAAAATCAAATTTATAGGATTTTGGGTCATTTTCGTCCGCATCAAAATTTGTAAAAATTCTGTGCACGTCAACAGTAGCCTCACCGCCGTAATGAGCTAGATAAGAAGAATCGTGAGTTCTCACAAAGGGAATTCCCGCTTCCTTAAAATATTCATAGTTACTGCAACAACCCGCTAAGGTAGCAGGGCCGTTATTTACAGCGTGCATCGGCTTTATTTTGCCCGTAATATTTTTAAAATCCACAGAAACTTTACTCATAAAAACATCTCCTTTGCACCATTTTAGCATATAAAAATAAAAGATGCAATAAAAAACCTCCCTTTCGTAGGGGAGGTTTTAGTTTTATTTGGTTGTAAAGAAAGCAACGCTGTTTGGTTTTAAAGTAATGGTTGTGTCGGCGTTTACTTCCCTTATAAGATCGTTTGCATGGTCTTCGTCAACAAGGTAGTACTTGTAACTACCCGCGCCACCGTTAAAGTTCAGTTTAACTTCTTTTGGTGCTGCTGTAGCTTCCTCGTCGGTGTAGTAGACAACCATAGCAGCCGAGTTTTCTTCGTCAGCAGCTGCTACAACGATGATGTCCTTGTCATCACTTTCCACGAAGGTAGAATTACCCATTCTGTAAAGTTCGTTAAACATCTTGAAAGGATAGTATCCTTTTAAAGGCTTGTTGAATCGGTCAAACATACCGTTGAATGCAGATGGTCTTGCATCGTAGTACATAAGCATATATAAAGGTGTGGGCTGACAGATAGCCATAACACCTGCAGTAAATGCAGCACCTTTATGGTTCTGGATAGAACGGACAGTATACTCAAACGCATCCCCTCTCCAGCCTTTTACGTAGTTCCATTCGTTTAAGATAAGCTCAGCATCCTCGTTACCGCATTCCTTCATAAGGCGCATTGCCTCTTCAATATCGGGCAAAAATTCCTGAGGAGTTCTTGTATATCTGTGGAATGAGAAAAAGTCAAGTTTGATGTTTTCTTCCTTGATTTTTTCGATGATACCGGGGAGCATCCAGGGACTCCATATCCAAGCAATAGCAGGACCACCGATTTTAAGGTGAGGGAATCTTCCTTTCAAATACTTGAACGCAACTGCAAAAAAGTCAGCAAATTCTTCGTCAGTACCCTGCCATGTGGAAGAAGGGCCTGTCGCGCCTGCTCTGCAGTCGGGCTCGTTCCAGATTTCCCAGTACTCGATATCGTAATGAAAACCATCAGCCCAGCCTTCTGTATAGTGCATAATGATGTGCTCACAAATCTGTGCCCATTTGAGATAATCCTTTGGAGGATATGTACCCTCTTTTCGCTGATGCTCGATAGATGCACCAAGACGGTAGAAAGTCTTTGTACCTACTTCCTCTGTATCAGCGATATATTTATCAGTCCACTCAAATTCATAAGAAGCAGGGTCATTGACATCCGCATCAAAGTTTCTGAAAATTCTGTGCACGTCTACTGTGCCGTCAAAACCATAGCCGCCATAAAAGGACGCATCGTGGTTTCTTGCATAAGGAATACCTGCGTCAGCATAGTAGTCGTGGTTATACATACATTCCCTTACCTTTGTACCGGAAGGGCCATTGTTCACAGCGTGCATAGGTTTGATTTTACCGATGGTTTTAGAAAAATCAACTGTAACTTTACTCATATTTTTTCCTCATTTCTTATCGTTTTAACAAATATAAAGGCAGTAAATGCCAGAATAACACTGATTAAGCTCAGAAACTGCTGAGCATAGATATTTATACCGAAAAGGGTGTTGCCCGAACTTTGTATATAAGTCACAAGTGGGCTTACAAGAACTGTTGTCATAAAGCCTGTAACCCCTGCAACCGACTGAGTTATTGCCACAGCATCCGAACGGATTTCATAGGGCGCATAATCAAACACCATATTGATTAAAGCTGAGTTTATTCCACCCATAGCAATTCCATGAGCGACATAATAAAGTATAAACATTATAAATCCGTTTGACGGAACCGCGAAAACTATAAAGGTGTGGGCAAACACTAAAATAAGAATACACCTTGATATCATATTGCCGAAAGATGTCCTGTCGGCATATCTCCCCCAGAATCTTGAGAATAAAATTCTCGAAACACTGGTAATTATCGAGAAAAGTGCTATGCTCTTAAGTCCTATCCCGAGCTCGTTTATCTGATAAATAGCATAAAACGGTGTGGAAGCATTGCTCGCAGCATAGTATAAAAGGAAAATAAAGGAAACCCGCAAAAGGTTTTTGTTTTTTAAAACCTCTTTGATGCTTTCAAAAGGATTTCGTGCAGATATGCCCTCCGACTCCTTCTCGGGAGTAAGAAGCATAGTGAGAGTATGTAAAATAAGAAGTACCGCCATCACAATCATCGATAATATGAATGCTGTTTTAAGCTGACCCGATGCTTTGAAACGGTCAATCAATGCCCCCATACCATACGAAAAAATCATACCCACTATAAGGGAGATAATCTCTTTGTTGGCGGTAAATGTACCGCGCTCTGCATCGTCAACAAGGCTCATAAGCCAGTTAATCTTTTTAGGATGCGCAAAGTTGTAAATTATGTAAGCCGAGATTATAAAGGTGACAAAAACAATGGTTTTTACCCTTCTACTCAAATCAAACATCGGCACTGCGTACAGAAGTGTGAACAAAATCTGATTTGCAACACTCATAACGATCACAAAATTTTTGACTCGTTTCTTTTTTAATGCCACCGATAAAAGCTGAAACAAACAGCCAAGGGAAATTACAGAGGAAATTATCCCCGTAAGGCTATCGGAAAATCCAAGTTCTTTGGTCATGGTAGCGAGGAAAGACCCTGCAACTAAAATTGAAATTAGGTACTCAAGACCTGCCTCAAAAATATACATAAGCCTTCCGCGTTTTATTGATTTATCGTTAATCATTTAAACACTTCCTTGAGTAATATTAGCATATATATATATAAATTTCAATATGAAAATTCACGAAAATTTTTCGAAATTTATTGACTTATGAATTATTAACCTATATACTGTTTATGGGTGATAAAAATGACGATGAAAGAACTCGCAAAACTCTGTAATGTATCGGTTTCAACTGTTTCAAAGGCATTTAACGGCGCAAATGATGTAAGTGAAGAAACCAAAAGGCAGATTTTTAAAGTTGCAAAGGAAAACTCCTGCCTTAATAAATTCTACAAAGAAAAATACGATAAAAAAGTCATCGCTGTAATTCTTCCCGAAATTGCCGGCAACTATTATATCAAGTATGCTGAAATCTTAGCCGAGAAAATAAGAAGAGAAAACTGCATCTGCCTTGTCACTTCCTGTGATTTCAGCCCCGAAAAGCATGGAGAACTTGTAGAATATTTCTGTGATTTCTGCAAAGTAGACGGCATTATCACCTTTCATTTCCGTGGCACAAAAAAAGATTATAAAACACCGATAATTTCCCTTTACTCTGCAACCGATGAAAATATCGACACAATAAAGATAAACGAAGGAAACGCCTTTAAAAAGGCAATGAACCTTCTTTTAAACCACGGGCACAAGCATATTGCATTTTTCACAGAACCGCTTACAAAGTCACGTGCAAGAAAGTTTACGGAAATTGCAAAAGAACTTAACCACTCCGATATTTATGTGATAAATACCGACAAACGCTTTGAAAAAGCAGGTGAAGACTGCGTAAGAAAGTTACCCCCTGAGGTCACCGCCATCATCTGTGCGTATGATAAAATCGCCTTCGGTGCTATCAAGGCACTGGAAAAAAGAGGGCTCAGAGTCCCTGAAGACATCTCTGTTATCGGCGTTGACAATATAACCGAAACCGAATACATTTCCTCAACCCTCACAACCATTGGGCTTGATATCGAAAAGCTTTGCAGTATGGCGTGGCTTCTCCTTAAAAAGAAGATACGCTCCCCTTACTACAAAAACCGCACAATTCCCACCATCGAAGCCGAGCTTTTCATACGAGAAAGTGTAGCAAAAAATCCGTGTCGTTAGACACGGATTTTTAATTATTCTTTGTGTAAAAGGAAGGTTAATTTTTTAATCGCTACTTTCCAAGGCTCCCTTATGCAGAGGAAAGTTAAATTTCTTATTCACCACTTTCCAAGGCTCCCTCTGACGAGGGAGCTGTCAGCGGAGCTGACTGAGGGAGAGATTTTTTAACCTGTAAATCAATATATTCACATACACCGATAAAATTTCTATCTATATCCAAATTACAAATTCTTATCACAATTAAATTCATAGACTCTAATTCTTTGGTGCGTATTTCATCTTTTCTTTTTTGCTCTGTCGTGTAATGTTCACTACCATCAAGTTCAATAACCAATCTTGCTTTTGCACAATAAAAATCTACTATATATTCGCCAATCGCTTTTTGTCGCTGAAAACGAACAGGGTAATTCCTCAAAAAATCATACCACAGTTTTCGTTCCCATGGTGTCATATTTTTTCTCAATGTCTTTGCAAGAGGAATATTCTCTTTACTATAGTCTTTCATGTTCTCTCCCTCCGTCAAAAATCAAAGATTTTTGCCACCTCCCTCGTCAGATGGAGGCTTTATCAGTCCACTGAATAGCATTAAATTTTTCTTAAATTATCGATTCTTTCGGGATTTTCGGACGATGCCCATTCTTTCAATGTATCACAAGGAAATTTAGAACATTTTCCGCAATGCTCTTGATTTTTTCTGAATTGCACTTATATAAATCGCATTCTCCCCAAAAAACTTTACCCTTATTTTCTTTACAACCTGAACATCCGTTAGAATGTCCGACCTCGCATTTTTCACAATCAATGCCACAAATTGAATAATCAGCCATATCTATTCTCCTTTTAAACTAAAGCTGATTAAATTATATCATATAGTTTCAAGGTATACAAGAAAACTCCCGGAAGTATTAACAACCGGGAGCGTAAGTTATGCAAAAGTTATATAATCTCTCAAAGCCACCTGATTTACAAGAGCATTGTAATCACTGTTTGTATCCCAGAGCATTTCGGAATAAAGGGCAACGTGGAAGAAGATATTTTCTTCAAAAACACCATCCTCAACAAGGGAAGTAACAAGCAAGTCACCATCTTTGGTATCAGCCATCAGCTTTATCATCTCCAAAGCTTTATCTGCGTGGTTAAGCCAGAAAGCCTGTACCATCTTCCAGAGCTTACTTTTTCTCACAATACGGTTATTCTTGAAGGATTTCGAGCCCTTTCCTATTAAAACAGAATTGTCCGCGTGTTTGAATGCATTCCAGTCAAGAGCAGAGGAGCATTTGGTCACAACCCCGAATTTATCGGCATTTCCACGCAGTATAGCAATTTCCTTTACAAAGGTTTTTCCCTCCTCGAAGAGCTTATCTTCATAGGTGAAATCAAGAAAAGGAAATACTTTGCAGTTTTCCCAGACAATTCGTATTCTTTCGTCAACATTTTTTATAAACTCAAGTTTATCATGAACCGAATTTGCATGAAGCCCGAACTGAAGCTCGATATCGGGATACTTTTCAAAGAAAAGTGCACTTGTATGATTTACAAATCTTGTTACTGCATCTGCAATAAGTACGCCATCGATGTTATCTTTGTCAAGCTCTGTAAAGGACTGAAAATAAATTCCGTCAGCGTTAAGTAAGCTGTACTCTTTTTCATATTTTTCAAAGACATTTACACTTTCGCTCAAAATGGTATCAAGAGAAAACCTGTTGCAATCGGTATCCCAGCACCAGGAAAAACCGAAAAACACCTTAACCCCACAGGAATGTGCATACTCTATCATCTCTTTTGCATTTAAAGGCACAAAATCATTCCAGACAATCAAGGTATTCATCTTAAGCTTTAACATATTGTCAATAAAGCTTCTGTAATCGTAAATCACATGACCCCAGGTCCAGATACCCCTGTCCTTAACCGAGGGAGCTGACTGAAGCTCGAAATCAGGGAGTATATCCTCAAAAGGATTTTTTATGGAAAAATAAAGAGTAAGCTTGTATTCAACATTTAAAAGGTACTTGTTATAAAAATCAACACATCCGTAAAGCACGCCACTGTCGTCAAATCCCTCAATAACAGCCACACCGTCTGATACCTTTATGCAGTACTCCTGAGGCTTTGTAAGGTTTGCCTTACTGTTTTCTCTGATATAAGAATTAGTTTCCTTTGTACCTATGTAAATGCAATGAAAATTCTCCTTGTCAAACGGAGTATTCACATCAAAACACATCGGGTATTCTTCGGTATACTCCAGCAAAAACTCCCCTAATACTTCTATTGCCTTTTTCTGTAAATCGGTAAGACTACTGTAAATTATTGCTACTCGTTTCATAAAATCACCTCTTTTTTATTTTAACATAAAAAAATACAGAAAATAAGCACTCATTTCGCCTATTTTCTGTACTCTATTGATTTTTTCTGTACTCATTTGGGGTTAAACCTATACTTTTCTTAAAAACCCTCGTAAAATATTCAGAACTTGAAAAACCGCAAATCAAAGCTATTTCGGATACTTTTTTCCCCTTGTCCGAAAGCAGATTTTTTGCAACAAGTATCCTGTGCATATTCAGATATTCCGAAAAGGAAACATTAAAGTTTTCCCTGAAATTTCTGCAAAAGTAACTCTGGGTGTAAAAGAGTGATTCGGCAACATCCTTTGACGAAATGTCACGGGAATAGTTTTCCCTGATGTAGCCTGTAACCTTTTTGCAAAACTCACTTTTCTTTGAATTTTGCTCCTTCTGTCCGAAAAACTTCTTGTTTACAATGCGTGAAAATATCATCGAAACAAGTGCAGTAACATCAAACAAAATGCTTTCTTTATCAGCTGTGGCGGTATGATAAAGCTTTAAAAACAAGTCACTCAGAACATCGTCATTTATATGATGCAAAAGCGCCGTATCGCCATTCAGCAAATCTGATGAAAGTTTTTTATCCGCAATAAGTGACAAATCAAAACATACACATTTATGACAGTATTCTTCCGGGTCAACAGGAATAAATGTATGTACTTCCAGTGGATTTACAAAGATAAGTTCACCTTTTTGGACTTCAAAATTCTCATTTCCCACGGTCGCACGGGTTTTGCCCTCGATTACATAAATTATCTCAAGCTCATTATGGATATGAGGTGCTGTTATATGAGAATGATTTTCATAAACACTTATCGGCGCACCTTTATAACGGACTTTGAAATTATCGTCATATCTTGCCATAAAATCCCCTTATTTTATCTTTTTAAAGTTCCCGTAAGTTTCGTTTACAAGCTCGTAAAAAGCAAAAGTATCGGGATATGAATTTATAATCTTTTTAAAATCCATAAGCTGATGAGGGTTCACAACACAAAGTAAAACCTGTTTTTCATCGCCTGTATATGTACCTTCAGCAGTAATCTTTGTAGCAGAATGGCGAAGCTTTACCGAGATATCCTTTGAGATTTCATCGGCGTGAGTAGTGATTACAGTGAACTTATAGGCAGTTTTTGTACCCTTTATAATATAATTACCCACAAAGTTTGAGATAAAGCAGTATGTAATACAAAGCGCCACAGGCTTGTAGTCAAGGGTATTTTCCGAGTAAACAAAAAGCGAAATAATAGCCACAAAGGCGTTCAAAGTAAAGGTCACAAGGAAGAAATTGGTTTCAGGTTTCACATGGTTTATATACCTTGAAATGACATCGGTACCACCTGTTGATGCATTGTTTTTAAGGCAAACACCATACACTAACCCCGAGATAACACCACTTATAATAACAGGGAAAATAGTATCGTGTCCGTTTGCATTGTATTTTATCATATCAAAACTGCTCTGCTGCAAAAACAGAAAAGAAAAAGAATAAGTCAGCGCAAAAACTAAAGTTTTTACAGAAAATCTCTTTTCCACAAGGAAAAACGCAAGACAACAAAGCGGTATGTTAATAATTAGGGACATATAACTGATACTGAAGCCAGTTTTATACTGTATCATGGTTGCAATACCATTAAGCCCTGCAGGAGCAAAATTATTGTCCACAATAAAAATATAATAGTTAAAGGCAAGTAAAAGTGCTACTGAAACTACATTAAGATAAGAAACCAGAGATTTTAATTTATTTTTCATAAATAACGCCTTCTTTCGTAGGTTTCGCCTAAGCATTATATCACTATGATGCTTCAAAATCAATAAGTATTTAAAATTTTCATTAAAAAAGATAAAAACTGCCCGCTAAGCGGACAGTTATTTTTTTATACAACCATAAAGATATTAGCGCCGTCTTTAATAGTAAAAACATCGCTGAAATTATCGGGGGCAATCCCTGTTCTGAAAGGATTTTTACCTTTTGGTGGTGCTTCGCCACGAAAATCTTCCGGTGGTTCAAAACCTTCGGGAGGTTCTTTACCCTCGAACCCTTCGGGTGGCATTTCGCCCTGAGGGGGCATATCACCCATCATATCCGACTCCATAACCGAAAGCTTTTTATCGCCGCTGTAAAGACTGTATTCCCCACCTGCAAGCTTCGGAGAACAATAAACCAAAACAGAATAATCATTTTTAATATTAAACTTAGTTACTGTTTCACCGGAAGATTTTTTGAGAATGATTTCATCTGCACTTTGCTTTTCAACGAAATTAAAGACCACATAGGTTTGCCCTCCGTCTTCAATTCTGTCAAGCATACTACCTGTTGCTACTACCTCTCCCCCATTTATATGGATACCCATGTCGGAATCTATTCCCGAATCCATACTGAAAGAACAAGCCTCAGCCACAAGACGGCCACCATTTATCACAATAAAGCCGTTTGAGTCAATTCCGTCACCCTCACCTGTTTCACCTGTGACATTAATCTTAAGATTACCGCCATTTATTGTGGTAACCGAAACATTGTCTTCATTTGTGTTGATTCCGTCATTGCCTGAGTTAATTTCGATATCGCCACCGTTTATCGTCAGGTGCATCTCGGTATCAAGTCCCTCATTATCGGCATTGATAACAAGCTTTCCGTTACCGTCAATATTCATCGACATCTTTGAATAAAACGCTCCGTCATATTTATGAAGTTTTTTCGCTTTTGAGGTATCGCCGTTTTTAACTGTATCAGGGTCATAAATCCTTGCTACATAAGACCCTGTCACGATATTTGAACTTCCGTCTGCTAAAATTACATTTGCACCTGCTTTCCCGGTATCAACATCTTTTGTCGGATTTTCCTTGTCACCGCACTCGTAAACATTATAGAAAATAACGGCAGGTGCTACATCGCAGTTTATATTAACCCCATCTAAAATAAGGGTTACAACAGCATCCTCGTCTTTTTTGGCATCTTCACCTAAATCAACGGCTATCTGACCTTTGGAGAGATTACCGCTTAAAGAGTAAGTTCCCGGGCGTGTGATGTGCAAAACTGTATGCTCCAAAGCTTCTGCTTTACTGTGAGCATCTTCTTCGGACCCCTCGCCGTAGGCTTCGCCCTTACCCTCTTCGTAGAAAACTATATCGTTTTTGGCATAAACATCACCTTTTTGGGAAATCGTTTTGCCGTTTACTGTGATTACATCGTCTGAAAGCTTAATTTCAACCACCTTTTCATTACTGCAGGCAGTTAAAAACAAAACGGACATCATAAGGATAAAAATCATCTTTTTCATCTAATCACCTCAAAATTATAGTACATCAAATTTTTTAACAATTTATGAAATTACAAATAATTATTCCATTGACTTTAAGAAAAATTTATAATAAAATTTAATAGTAATAATACTTGAGAGGAAAAAGTTATGGAAGGCATTATTTTTAACATCCAGAAATTTTGCATAAATGACGGACCGGGGATTCGTACCACCGTCTTTTTAAAGGGCTGCCCTTTAAGATGTCAGTGGTGCCACAACCCCGAATCTCACTGCATTTATCCTCAGTTGATGTACGATAAAAATAAATGTATCGGCTGTAAAAAATGCCTTGATATATGCAAAAATAATGCGCATACTTTCGAAAAAGACAGTCATATCTATATTCGGCAGAGTTGCATAAACTGCTTTGAATGTGAAAAATTCTGCTTTGCAGATGCCCTTGAAATTGCAGGCAGAAAAATATCCACTGATGAAATAATCGTTGAAGTCCTTAAGGATAAGCCTTTTTACGATAATTCGGGTGGCGGAATTACCCTTTCGGGCGGCGAACCATTTATGCAATTTGATTTTTGCCTTGAAATATTACAGGAAGCCAAAGAAAATAATCTTCATACCTGTGTTGAAACCTGTGGTTTTGTGGACACCGATAAGATTTTGAAAGCATCGGAGTATATCGACCTTTTCCTTTTTGACTACAAATTAACTGACGAAAATTTGCATAAAGAATATACGGGCGTTTCCAACGAACTTATCTTGAAAAATCTTTATAAGCTTGATAAAAACGATTCAAAAATCATCTTGCGATGTCCCATTATCCCCGGTGTCAACGATACCGACCACCATTTTCAGGGCATCGCAAAAACTGCAAATTCTTTAAAAAATATTATCGGAATTGACATTGAACCATACCACCCTTTAGGTATCGGAAAACAAGAAAAATTGCAGGGAAACGCAGATAAAAAAATCTTCAAAACCCCCGAAAACACTGAGGTTGAAGGCTGCATCAAAGCAATACAGAGTTTAACAAAAATACCCGTGAAAAAAGCATAAAAAATCCCTGTAAAGAAAATTTCTTTACAGGGATTTTTGTTATTTAATTATCGCTAAAACCTGACTTGCTATCTGCTGCATTCCCTTTTTACTGGGGTGGTTGAACATCTTGTCAATGTCCTTTAGCTTAATGGAAACAGCGTTGTTATTTTTTGCAGAAACTTCCAGTGCTTCTACAACCTCGTCTTTGATACCATCGTTTATAACAACATAAATTTCGGCATCGGGTAAAGTTTCCCTTACCATATTCACAAAGTAAGCAAGCGCAGGAAGAACTGTATAAAGGTCTTTTTCTTCGATGTTTTCATATTTGAATTCGCCGAGCGGTGCATTGCACCATGCATCGTTGGTACCACCAAAAATGAAAACAGTGTCAATTTTATTCTTTTCAAAAAAGCCTTCAGACTTATACTTTCTCCATCTGTAAATAAACGAACAGGTTTCGGAACAGTCTTTGAGTCCATGGCCTATATAACCCACAGGAGAACCCGACCAGCTGTCGTTCAATACAAGATTTCCGTCCATTGCAGTGATTACCTGATGCCACCATGTTTCGGAAACATCAAAAATATCATAGTCGTGAAAACCGCCGTTTTCATCATAATCGCAGTCATACCCTTCGGGAATATATCCTTTGAAAGTTGAATAACTGTCACCAAAAATCAACACATTTTTCATCGTAAACTCTCCTTTATTTACCTGTATTAAGCTGTTCTTCTAAAACTTCGTTTGAAAACCATATTGCCTTATCTTTGGAATGTTTATGAATTTCTATGTAACACACCTCATCGGGTGCTAAATTCACTTCAAAGCAGGCTTCATCACCGTCTACATCAAGCATAGAATAGTGCATTTCCGCACACCCCTTAAGATACGCTTCCTCAAATGGAGTAAGGTTTGCAGGTTTCCCCATCTTCACCCATTCTTCATAGGCACTTCCTCTACCCTTTTCAATTTTCGCCATCTCAAAAATATAATCTTTTGCATTGATATCAGGAATATATATTTTTTCTTTCCAATGGGGCTGGTCTTTGATTTCAGGAAGATTGCAGTTATAAAGCAATATTCTGTAAACGCCGTGGTCCTCGGAAGCTATAGCTCCTGCACCCATCGGAGCAGAATATGTAAGGTCATAACGATTTCCTCTCATTCGGCTCATAAGCTCATAAGCGTTGAAAGTTGCTTTCTTTATTCCCTGAAGTGTCAGAAGTCCGTATGTACCCGAAAAAGGTGTATGTCGCATCTGGCATTCTTCAAAAACGTCACTTGCCGTCCAATATGAAACTCCGTCACTGTAATCCATAGTTTCAATAAGGCAACGCAGCACACAAGATGCACCATAAATTCTGTCAAGAGCGGTATTATTGAGAAATGTTATATGCTCGGTGCTGTCCGCAGACAAGGTATTAAATTCTGTCCAGAATATGGGAAGATGAGGCATTTTGGAATTTAAAACCCTTTTTTTTACTGATTTTACTTCCTCAATGAAATACTCACCGATATTCTCGTACGGAGAGCCTTTCCTGTCTTTATAAAGGCAATATTCATCCTGAGGATAAAGATGTGTGCTTATAAAATCCAAAGGCAAGTTGTTTTCATCACAATAATTTATAATATCCTCAACCCACTCGCAGGTAGCGGTCGCAGGACCACCCGTACGGTAATACTTACATACAGATTTTACTGCATTCACAGAAGTTTTATAAAGCTCAAAATACGCCTTTTGGTCAGCAGACCAGAAACACTCAAGATTAGGTTCATTCCATACTTCAAAATACCAGGTTTTAACTTCGTCCTCGCCATATCTTTCGGTAATATGCATGGTAAATTTCAAAACCAGGTCATACCACATATCAAAGCTCTTCGGAGGGGTAACATTCATTGCATAGAAAAACATTGTCTGTTCGCCACTTGCTATAAGCTTTGGCATAGGGTTAAGCTCAACAAAAGGTTTCATACCTATTGAAAGCAGATAATCGTATATCTTATCGATATGATGCCAATGATACCCGATACTGCCGTCCTCACGCAGATATACAACATCCATATCATCGTGGAAAATCGCATGAAATCTGCAATATTTAAAACCAAAAGTGTCTTTTACCTTTTTTAAATGTTCTCTTGTATCAGCTCGCAAAAGCTCATACGCCCTGCCCAAAGATACCATTTTAAGGCACGGTATATCAATTTTTCTGTCAGTTTTCTTATCAAGGTTAATCAAAAAATCACCCTTTCCTTGTGCTAAAAACATCTTAACACAAAGAAAGGGTAATGTAAAGATTATCTTTTAAGATTAAATAAGATAACAGATATAACACCTGCTATCAGCCCGAAAACCTGAATAAGTCTCATTTTTTCCTTGTACCTTGCTCTGCCTATAATCCACACGGCAATTATGTTTGTAACAGATATAACGGGAAATAAAACAGAGGCATTTTCTGTCGCTGACAGATATAATACTATGTAATTTGCGCCACCGTTAAAAACTCCGCATAAAGCACCATATGAGCTGAATTTTATCTTCTGTCTTTTTGCAACCGATGTAATTACGAGTACCAAAAAGACAAATAAAAGTGAAAAAATCATAAATTCATTACGATAATCACCCGGGAAGCGGGTCTGGTGTAACTTTTGCACAAGCGAGCAAAATCCGTTTGCCAAAAGAGTGAAAAGGACATACAACGACCATTTTAATGACACATTCCCCTCCTTCCTGAAGTTTAAAACTGCAATGGATATAACGAGGAAAAGCATACCTGTAACAGAAAAAACAGTTACCTTCTCATCCAGAACAAAAACCCCGAAAAGATACGGAATTATAAGCGAAAATGAAACAAGAATACTTGTTAACGCCATTGGTCCTGTCGCCAATGCTTTTAATCCGAAATACATTGAAAGGGATAAAAACACTCCATAAATAGCACCATAGCTGAAAGTGGGCAGATGGAAATTAAGCCCCACAAACAAACCATATCCTACGAATATGAGCCCACCAAAAAATGCCCTGTTAAGGTTAAAGGAAGCTGTATCCTCATTGTTTATCGCATATTCTTTTGAGAGTACCGATTGTCCTGCCGCACAGAGCACATTAATAAAATAAAGGAAAACTGTCATATTAAACCTCTATCTGATATTTTGTAAAGCCTGCATCGGTGTAGCTGTTTCCTTCAAAGCTTGCACGGCGCAGAATAGTTGCAGTTTCTTCCCAATGTCCACTATTTTCACTCCAGTAAAAACTTTTTACACCGCAATTTTTGGCAGTAACTAAAATATGGGATATATAATCTTTCAAGGTATGCCATGTAGTGAGCATAATACCGAAAAGATTATACTCAATTACTGTATCAATATGCACTTTATTGTTGTCCCATTCAACAAACCAGGGCGCACCCATAGCATCGTGGACACCGTCTTTTAAAGATTCAAGGCTCGGCACGGGGAAATCTTTTGCAACATACTGCCAGTCAACCAGAATGGATTTTTCGTTAAGTGCTTGTCTTAAAGTATCAACCTCATCAGGTTCACAGGTAGCATAGCAATCTTTGTATTTATCCTTTTCCAAAAGCATATCTGCCCAAAGCATCGGGCGTCTTCCCTCTTTTACAACTTCGTCTGTAAGTTCTTTTAAAAATCCGTGAAGAAATTCTTTTCTGTCCTTGTCACACCTGGTATAGTAATATGCTTCATCACAACCGATATGCATATAACTACCCTCACCGAAAAGCTCGTAAAGTTCATGCCTTACATTACGGAGTAGTTCTTTTGTCTCTTCCGAGCGGATATTCCATGCCCAGCCGTCAGGGGTAAAATAATACTGCAAAGTAGGGTTCTGGTCCAACACCACATGCTTTCCGTAACAAGCTCTTGAAGCAGTAGCGTGTCCCAACTGATTAAGCATAGGTATCGGCTCCATACCAAGCTCACGCACTTCTTTTATGATTTCCTTAAACTCCTCTTTTGTGAAAGAATTTTCCCATGAAAGCTCCTTTAAAGTATCATATTTAAGCATTCCCCAGGACTCGATTACGATATGAGTAAACTGACAGATACCGATAAATCTTACAAGCTTTTTGATATAATACAAATCCTGTTCAGGGAAAATGCAGATATGTATCATTCGGTTTTTAAGCTTGAAAGTATCGGTTTCATCGCATTCACAGACTGTAAAGCAATTTTCTTCACAGTTGATTTTCATAAGAAATGTTACAAATCCTCTTACCAATCCACCGTAATCATTACCCACTATCGCAACTCCGTTATCTGTAACGGAAATTGCAAATTCGCGTCCTTCGGGCAAAGTGGGTACTTTAGCATCGCCTATAACAAATGTGTTCTCTGTGCCTTCTGAAAACTCAATTTCACTCTGAGTCAAGCAAAAAGAGTTCCACAAATTCCTGATAGTCGGGTTGTCAAGTCTTAAATCCGCAGCAGCTTTAACATTTTTATTAATCGTAAACATAACATCACCTCAATGACATATTAAACCCGTAAGGCTTGGAAAACAACCCATTTTTCAACACAAAAGGTGGACTTTTCAACACTTGACATTAAGGTTTTATCGTGATATACTTCAAAAGAGGTGAACAAAATGTTGTGCGAAGGTAATAATCCTGTTATAAAAATAACCGATGTCCGCCATTTGTCGTGGGAGTCGGGATATTTTGATATTCCTGAAAGAGAACATTCAGCACTCGCTTTCAGGATGAAAGGGGATGCTGTAATAACCTGCAACGGCATCAGCCATTCGATCACTGCACATGATGTGTTGTATATGCCTCAGAATATGCCTTACACCGCCGAGTATGGTGAAACAGAAATATTCGTTATACATTTTTTAGTCGCAACAAACGATAAAAACGCAGAAGTTTATAAACTGAGTAACATTGAAGAAATTCACAAACTTTTTTTGCGTACTTTTAAGATATGGAAAGAAAAAGAAACAGGCTATGAGCTTCTTACGATGTCCAACCTTTATAAGATATTAGGGTGTATTTTGAAAAATCAGGTCAAAGAAGATTTGCCGCCACACTTTTCAAAGGCTGTTTCTTTTATAGATAAAAACTTTAAAGATACTGAACTTTCTGTACCCCTCATCTGCAAAAATTCAGGAATTTGTGAAACGGCACTCAGAAACCTTTTTAATAAACATTATGGCAAAACGCCCACAGATTACATTAAAGAGCTTCGCATTGATTATGCAAAAAACCTTATATCAAGTGGTGTTTCCATTGAAGAAACCGCCATTCTATGCGGTTTTAACGACTCAAAATATTTTGCAAGAGTTGTTAAAAAAACTTTGGGATGTACCCCGTCCGATTTAAAAAAATTCGGAAAATAAATTTATAAATACTTTAACGAAAAAGAGGAAACTTTAAAAGTTTCCTCTTTTATATTATCTTTGCATCTTTTACAAGGGAATTTCCCGTCTGGCGTTTGTAAAGTTTTAACATATAACTTACATCACAAAAGCCTAACATTTCGGCAATTTCTTCTGTACTGTAATTATTCTGATAAAGGCGCTTTGCCTCCTCAAAACGAAGCTCGTTGCGATATTCAACAGGTGTTTTCCCGAAAAACTCCTTAAACTTTTTCCTGAAATAGCTTTCACTTAAGTTACACTTATCAGCATATTCTTTTATCGGCAGATTTTCATTATAATGTTCTTTTATGAAAGTTATTGCCTCTTTTAAGAGTATATATTCCTCCGGGGTTTCGGTTTCAGCTAAAATGGAAAGAATTTTAAGCAAATTGATTTTCATTTTCAAAAAATCCTTAGGAATTCTTTGGAACCCGTCACAGGCATTTTCAAAAAGTTTCTGTACAGCCTCGGGGTTAAACCCGTCAGATATATGATAAATCTGTAAATCCTTTTCATCACTGTAAATTTTTGCATTAAACCAGAGAGAATAGTTTTCACATCCGTCAAAAACCTTCATTTTGTAACGGGTATTATCAGGCATAAAAACTATATCATTTTTCTTTGCTGTAATTTTTTTGTCGTCCGCTTCGATTTCTATTTTTCCTTTTAATATAAAAAGGATAGCGTTAGTTTTTCTGGGGTGCACACTCGAATCCTCTTCCCAGTATATGTGCGATATTTTGTGAGCATGAAAATTCTGAACCTCAAAGTCAATACTGCTCAGTTTATAAAGTCCGGCAGAAATACGAATCTCCCCCTTTATTCAGCAATTATGATATTAACTCCCTGTTTATCAAACAAGGTTTTTTCTTTACTGCTCAATGCGCCTGTTGTCACAATACGGTCAGCTGAATTTATGTCGGCAATTTTCACAAAGGCGTTGCGGTGAAGTTTTGTCCGGTCAGCGGCAACAATAGTGACATCAGCACGCTCCATCATAGTTTTGTCGACACCTGCTTCTTCCCCGTAATAGGTAGAAAAACCATTCTCGACATCGATACCGTCAACCGACAGAATAAGTTTATCAACATGGTATTTTTTAAGTTCTTCGATACTTTCGGTTCCGTAAGTAAACTGGTATTTGGCATTCACCTGACCGCCAACGAGCACCACATTGAAATTGGGATTTACCGATGCCTCCAGAGCAACCGCTATTGAATTGGTAATAATCTTCAAAGGATAATTCTGCGGCAACTCGTGAAACACCATCAGGGTAGTAGTTCCCGCGTTCATCATTATGGTATCATTGGGCTCAATCATCATTGAAATCTCTTTTGCTATCTTTGTTTTATCCAAATAGTTGGTTTCAAGACGCTGATTGAAATTCATACTGTAGTAAGGTTTGTATGACAAAACAGCTCCCCCGTGAGTACGGGAAAGCAACCCTTTGTTTTCCATATCGGCAAGGTCATTTCTTATCGTTACTTCCGAAACCGAAAAGAGTTTCCTAAGCTCTGTAACCCTGACAGAACCATTTTCCGAAAGTAAATCAAGAATTTGTTGTTTTCTGTCGTCAGCTGTCATAACACACCTCACAAATCATATCGATTTTATTATAACACAAACGAAAACCTTAGTCAATTTATTTTCGTTTTGCTTTCGGTTTTTCAAAAAACGAAAATGAAAACAAAAAATAATTGTTGACTTTTTATATCAATTATTGTAAAATAAGAGGGTAAAACATTAGTAAAAAAAGGAGTGTATTTATGTACAAGGATTTAAAAATCAAACCTCCCTTTTTTGAGGTAGGTCCCAAGGCGTTTTTGTATGGTGAAAAAATGCTCGCCCTTGCAAAAGTTATTGATAAAACTGCTATGAAATACGATGTCGATGTAATCGTTACACCGCAGTACACTGATATCAAGCTTTTGGCTGACAACACCGAAAGAATTTTAGTTTTCGCTCAGCATATGGATTATCTTCCTGTCGGCAGAGGTTTGGGAAGCGTTTTGCCCGAAGCGGTAAAAGCTGCAGGTGCTGTGGGTGTTATGCTCAACCACGCTGAAAAACCCATTACAATGGAAGAAATCGACAAAACAATAAAACGCGCTGACGAAGTGGGACTCGGCACAATAGTTTGTGCAAACACTGTTGAGGATGTAAAAGCTATTGCGAAAATGTCCCCCAACCTTATCGTTGCAGAGCCGACAGACCTTATCGGTACAGGTCAGACAAGTGACAGTAACTATGTTATCGAAACCATCAAGACAGTAAGAGAGATAAACCCCGACATTATGGTGCTTCAGGGTGCAGGTATCTCGAACGGTCAGGATGTTTACAACACAATTAAACTCGGTGCTCAGGCTACAGGTTCCACAAGTGGCATCATCAAGGCAGATGACCCTTATGCAATGGTTGAAGAAATGCTTTTCAACTTGAGAAAAGCCTGGGACGAAATAAATGGGTAACGCTATGAAAAGTAAAGCTTTGGAAATGGCAAAGAAAGCATACATAACCGAAAGCGAATGCATTAAGGAAATGCTTGAACACTTCGATGAAGATGTTTTTGGGAAAGCCGTTGAACTTTTAAAAAATGCACCCAGAATCGGTACTTCCGGTTGTGGGCACAGTGGAATTATCTGTCAGCATTTTGCACATCTTTTGTGTTGTATTGAGCTTCCGGGAAGATTTATCTCCCCTGCGGAAGCTGTACACGGCGGAACAGGTTTTCTGAAAAAGGATGATGTAATGGTTTTTGCTTCCCGTGGTGGCAAGACAAAAGAACTTCTTCCTATCCTGGATATCTGCAAAGCAAAAGGTGTCAAGGTAATCACAATTACCGAAAATATGGAGTCGCCCTTAGCACTTGGTGCTGATGTTGTGATAAAACAGTATGTAAATCGTGAAACAGATAAATATAACTGTCAGGGAACAACTTCCTCGACTTCCCTTGCAGTGATTTTCCATGTACTTCAGACGATGTTAATCGAGGA
The DNA here is from genome assembly GCA_045615345.1 of Fumia sp. Taxonomy (GTDB): domain Bacteria; phylum Bacillota; class Clostridia; order Oscillospirales; family Ruminococcaceae; genus Fumia. The sequence continues at coordinate 21,283 of JAZLER010000016.1, forward strand.
AACAGATTTCAAAAATGAGCAGTTTGCTCTGGTTCACCCCGGTGGAGCAGTTGGCGAAAGGCTTAATAAATAAAATTATTGGAGGAAAATAAAATGGAATTTAAGTTTTTTCAGAAAGAGTTAGAATTGCAGTCAAGAGGTTGGATCCCCACTTTCCACGATATTTCTAAGGAAATTATCGAAATCGTTGAGGCTTCCGGCGTTAAAAATGGTACAGTTACTATCGCTTCTCACCATACAACATGTTCTGTTATGGTTCAGGAATGCTCTCACGACATTGATTCCTTCGACCTTGAATACTTACAGCACGACCTTTTAGACATTATGAGAAAGATGATCCCTGACTATGTAAACGAAGGCGACTACCGTCACCCCGGACCCATCCACTCCAAATTCGGAAGATACGTAAACGAGCCCGGTGACTTTACTTCTATGAACACTGATGGTCACTTGCGTTCTGTATTCTTTGGCAGAAGCGAAACAATGACAATCAAAGACGGCAAACTTGACGGTGGTGAATTCGCTCATGTTTACTTTGTTGACTGGGACCATGTAAGAGCACGCCGCAGACAGGTAAATGTTACAGTTATGGGTATCGGCGAAGCTGAAATCGACAGAAAATGGAATAACGGCGAAGTTATCAACACTTTGCGTAAATTCACTGACGAAGAAAAAGCTTACGATGTTCACTACGATTTGCAGCAGAAAAGATAAACTGGAGGTTTTAATATGAAACCAGGATTTGTACCCGCTCTCGGTACTCCTTTGGATGAAAATGGTAACCTTCTTGTCGATAGCTTTAAAAAGCAGATAAACGACCAGATTGATGCAGGTGCTGTGGGACTTTTAGCGCTCGGCAGTATGGGTAACGAAGCTTTCATTAAAAACTCCGTTTACCCCGACGTTGTAAAAGCAGCAGTTGAAGCCAACAATAAAAGAGTTCCCCTGTTCGTAGGTGCTATGGATACTTCCATCAGCCGTGTTAAGGACAGACTTTCCGATATTGAGGATTTGGACTTTGACGGCGTTGTTATTATGGCGCCCTTTTACGCTCCCACTACTCCCGCTATGATGATGAACTTCTTTAAAGGCGTTGCCGCGTCCACAAAGCACGACGTACTCGTTTACGACCTGCCCGTTGTGTGCCAGGCTAAAATCACCTACGATATGGTGCTTGAGCTTATAAAGACTGTTCCGAATTTCAAAGGTATCAAATCTGCAGATACTCAGATGTTCAGAAAGCTTAAACTCAACCCCGACGTTCCAAAAGATTTCATTATGGTGTACTCGGGACTTGACACTTTTGATGTAGCTTACAAATGGGGCATTGACAACTGTCTTGACGGTATGCTCTCCTGCACACCGAAAAACACAGGCGATATGTTCAAAGCTATGGCAAATGGTGACTATGAAAAGGCGGCAGAATGCCTTAACAACATAGTTGGTCTGAGAGATTTATTCGTTGCAAATAACCTCTGGCCCTCATTTACCTACGCTATGAACTTGCTCGGTTGTGAAGGTAACTTCGCACCCGACTATGTGGATTTGGTTACAGAAACTGCAAAAGCAAACGTAACCGCCGAAATGAAACGAATCGGAGAGATTTAGTATGAGTATATATCTCGCTGTCGACTTAGGCACAACGGGATGCAGAAGCATTCTGTTTGATAAAACCGATATAATTGCTTCCCATTATGAAGAGTATCCTTTAATCACCCTGAGCGAAGGATGGGTGGAACAGGACGCAAACCTCTGGTGGGAGCTGACCCTTAAAACAACTCTGAAAGCTATCGAAAAGTCAAAAATTTCCGCAAAGGAAATTGATGCAGTTTCGATAAGTTCTCAGGGTATTACAGTTGTGCCTGTCGATAAAGATATAAATCCCCTTTGCAATGCACTTACATGGCTTGATACCAGAGCTGAGGCTGAAACTTTGAAAATCAAAGAAGATTTTGGTGAGAATAAGGTTTTCTCGTTGACGGGAAAACCTGTTCTTGCTGCTTATACCTTGCCAAAGCTTTTGTGGCTTAAGGAAAATAAGGCTGAAATTTTTGAGAAAGCTTATAAATTCCTTATGCCTCTTGATTTCCTCATTGCAAAATTTACAGGTGTATGTGTTACCGATTACAGTATGGCATCGGGAACACTTATGTACGACCTTAAAAACTTTTGCTGGAGCGAGGAAATTTTAAACCGATACGGCATCGATAAAGAAAAACTGCCAGACCTTTCCTTTGCAGGAGAAAAGGTTGGCGTGGTTTTACCTTCCGTTGCCCGGAAATTAGGTCTTAAAGAAACCTGTGTTGTTTCTGTCGGTGCACAGGACCAGAAATGTGCAGCCTTTGGTGTCGGACTTAAAAACAATATTATGACTGTGTCTTTAGGTACTGCCGCCGCTATTACAAAATACTGGGACAAAGCTTATACCGATGAAAACCGTGGTGTAGGCTGGTGTGGGTACACAGGAAACAACTTTGTAACCGAAGGTGTTATAAACACTGCAGGTACCTCACTCAGATGGGTGAGAGATACATTTTTTAAAGACGAAGACTACGATGTAATTGACAAAGAAGCAAGTGATGCTTTAAACAGAGGCTCTTCTTTACTTTTTTATCCTTTCCTTGCAGGTGGTTCTTCTCCTTGTTACTATCCCGAAAGTACGGGTAATTACTATGGTGTTACCCTCGCAACTACAAGAGGAGATTTCGCCCTTGCAACTATGGAAGGAATTGCGTTTCAAATAAAAATCATTCTTGAAGCGATGGATGCTTACAAGAATGTCGATACTGTTATTCTTTTTGGCGGTGGAGCTAAAAGTGATTTCTGGGCACAGCTTATTGCCGATATCACAGGGCTTGAAATTCATATCCCCAAAAGCTCTGAGGCAGCAAGCTATGGTGCTGCAATGCTTGCCGCAAAAGCTGTTGGAGTTACTTTAAAACCTTTCAAAATAAAGAAAATTTACCACCCTGAAAGAGATTACAGTAAAAAATATTCAGATTACCGGAAGATTGAGAAAAAATTATGGAGTTAATACAATGTTAGCTATTATTAATGCCAGAATTATTCTGGAAGACAGAATAATTGAGAACGGTACTTTGCTCATCGAAAACGGGAAGATTTCCGCTTTCGGGGATAATATTGTAGTTCCCAAAAAGGCAAAACTTTTAGATGCAAAAGGTCATCTTGTGGGCCCCGGCTTTGTTGACATTCACTGTCATGGTGGAAATGGTGCACGATTTGACAAAGAACCCTTAAAAGCCGCTGAACACTTCCTTAAAAACGGCACTACAACCATCCTTGCCACACTCTATTACGATATTACACCCTATGAGTATATCGTGCTCATAAACAAAGTAACTTCTTATCTAAAGGAAGGTAAAGCCAGAAATATCGGTGGTTTTTATATGGAAGGTCCGTATACAAATGAAAAATACGGTGCCTGCCCTGAAAATAACCGCTGGCGTGGTGAAATAAAACCCGAAGATTATAAAGATGTCATTGAACATGGCGGCAAATATGTAAAAGTATGGGCTTTTGCCCCTGAACGAGAAGGCGTTGACCCCTTTATCAGAAAAGCAAAGGAAGTAAACCCTGATGTCGTTTTAAGTGTAGCTCACAGTGAAGCCACACCCGAACAGATTAAAAAGTACGATATCACGCTTCTCACACATTGTACCAATGCAACGGGAAGAACTCCCGTTCCTGCAGGTACAAGAGGATGCGGCCCCGATGAAGCATGTTTTTTAGACGATAATATGTATGCAGAGGTTATCTGCGACTCGGAAGGAATTCATGTAAACCCCGATATGTTAAAGCTTATCCTTAAAATCAAGGGTAAGGACAAGGTTATACTTATTTCCGACTGTTTTGTAAGCGATGAGCCTTCCCCACCCGAATTTTCACATATTGAAGATTTGAACTTTGATGCGAATGGTAACCTTTGCGGAAGTAATCTTTCGCTGAACATAGCTTGTCGGAATATGATGAAGCATACAGGCGCTTCTGTAAACGATGTCTTTTTAATGGCATCAAGAAACCCTGCACGAGTTATCGGTATGGATAACGAAATTGGTACAATTGAAACTGATAAAAAGGCAAATATTGTTATTGTTAATGATAATTTTGATGTTAAAAATGTCATTTTAGAAGGTGAAATAATATGTTAAAAGCAGGAATGACCCGTGGTGATATCACACCGCCAAAAGGCCTTGAGCTTGCAGGTTATCCCCATTACCCGAGAAACAACGAGGGCTTCCACGATCCCCTTTATGCCGCTTGTATGTATCTTAACAACGGCAAAGAAGAAGTAGCATTCGTAACACTCGACTTGCTCTTTTTCTCCAAAAAGCACGTGGCAAAGGCAAGAGAACTCGCACTTAAAAAATGCGGTATCAAAAATGTGATGATAAGCTGTTCTCACACCCACTCAGGTCCCTGGGCGGCAGGCAGACTTGATATCGAAAGCCTTGAAGCAGGCAAAGAACAACCCCACGAATATGTTGAAAGTGTCATAAACACAATAGTAAATCTTATTACTGACGCTAAGGAAAACTCCTTTGATGCTGAGTTTACCTGCGGTACAGCTATCTGCGGTGCCGAGTCAGGAATAGGTGGCAACCGCCGTATCCCCGGTGGTCCCCACGACCCGCTTGTAAGCGTTATGGCAATAAGAGATAAGGATGCAGTTCGCGGAATTATGGTAAACTACACCCTCCACCCCACTTTCATTCACGAGTGGAGCAACGTTTGTACCGCAGACTACCCCTGCTACCTTAAAATACAGCTTGAGGAGATGGAACCCAATGCTCTCACAGGCTTTGCACAGGGTGCCTCAGGCAATCAGTCAAGCCGTTATTACCGTCAGGGCGAAAGCTATGACGAAGCAGAACGTGTCGGCAGAACTTTAGGTAAAGCCGCCCACACTGTAATCGAAAAAGCTACCTGGACTTCCGATTTGCCGATTTCTGTTGCATCTGATACAATTGAGCTTGAGCTTCGTGACTTCGGTACCGAAGAAGACCTTGTCAAACAGGTTGAACACGATGAAAAGATTTATAAAGAGCTTTATGCAAAATACGGTAATTCCGACAACCGTGAGGAATACTACCTCTGGCAGAACGCTAACCTTAAGCTTTTAGGTTCAGAAGACCAGCTTGGCTATGTGAGAATGCAGAAAAAAGGCATCAACATCGAGCTTTTAAGTGACGAAGCCCCCGCCGAAATTCAGGTCATCCGCTTAGGCGACACCCTCGTTTTGGGACTTCAGGGTGAGATTTTTGTTGAGTACGCCCTCTACATAAAAGCGGTTGCAGGTTTTAAAACCGTTATTATAAACGAACTTGCAAACGGTTGCCTCCCCGGTTACCTCTACACCCCCGAATCACTCGTTACGGGCGGTTACGAAACCGATACTTCGATGCTCGGTGAAAACTTTGGTACCCACCTTATAGAAAAAGTTTTAGAAACAATTAAAAAAGTAAAGTGAGGATAAAGCTATGATTTTCGGAAAAGACGATTTTACCTTTAAACCCGCAGATTTCTACCCCTTCAAGGATATTGAGGATATTAACCGTGTCCGCAACATCACAAAAGAAGACATTGTGGCATTAAACGGCAAACACCCCACCTCCCCTTCAATGTCAGTAAACGTTGTAAGAAACGATGAGTTTGAAATTTTAATGATTACCGATATGGTAAAACGTATCATTGACTCCGACCGCCTTGATAAAAAATGCGTAATGATTATGTGTAACCCCTGCCCCACCTACCGCAAAGTTGCATATATGCTTAAAGAATTAGGTGTCAACTGCCGTAACGTTAAGTTTTATATGATGGACGAATGGGCAGATGATGAAGGTAATGTTGCTCCCCTTTCTTATAAAGCAGGTTTTGGTAACGCTTTCTACCGCTTTATGGTTTCAAACATTTTAGACCTCGGCTTTAAGGAAGAAAACTTCATCTACCACAGCAACAAGGTTACTCCCGATTTTTCAAAGATGCTTGAAGCTGACGGAGAAGCCGATATCGTTTACTCGGGTCCCGGCTGGCCTGCACACCTTGCCTTTATTGACCCTGTTGACGACTGGTTCAAGCCCACTATGGAAGAATATCTTGAGCAGGGCGCTAAAGTTGCAAAACTTCATCCTCTGACCATTGCACAGAACTCACTGCATGGTTGTTTCGGTTGCTCGGGCGATATCTCAAAAGTACCCCCGATGGGTGCTATGATGGGTCCGAGGGACGCTATGAAAGCAAAAGAAGTTTTCGATATGCACGGCATTACTACTGCAGGCACTCATGTAACCTGGCAAAGACTTTCTTCCCGTCTTTCTATCTTCGGCAAACCCACTCAGGATGTTCCTGCTTCTATATTGCAGCTTCGTGACAAGCCCACACATGTATATATGAGTGAAAACTTAGCTTCCACCATCAAAGATGACGACTTCTTCCAATATTAAGGCGGTATACCTATGATTTCATGTACAGAATTTATACCTGCTTACAGTGAACTTTTTACCTACCTTGATAAGAATTACGGCAGAGCAGAAGTCGATGCTTTCTGGGAATATTTATTCACTCCCGATGGTGCAGGAATTCCTCTTATAAACTTTCTTAACAAAGAAGGAATTAAAGGTTGCTACACCTACTGGTCACATTCTTTAAACGAAGAAGCCGCTGACTTTTCAATGTACTTAAACGAAGCTGACGGCTGGTTTAAAATCAATATGCATCGTTGCCCGTCTAAAGGAAGACTTCTGGATTTGCAGAAAGAAATAGGTATCACCCCCTATCCCGACTATTGTCTGCACTGTGACCATTACAGAGAGTCGGTTGAAAAGATAGGCCTTGAGTATATCTATGATTTCACGAGTACAGATAAGGCATCCTGCTCGATTTTAATCTATGACCCCGTAAAATTCCCCAAAAAACTCACTGTAAACGAAAATACTTTACAGATGCACCGAAACGCTTCCGACAACGAATATTTCCATAAGGACTTTCATAGTAGCCTTAATAACGGCATTAACTATTTAGGCGAAAAGTACGGAGAAAAGGTGCTTTGTGACTATCTTCGCACATACACAAAAAATGTTTACAACAAGGTTATCGAAGACATTAAAACAAACGGTGTAAAGGCAATTACAAGCCTTATTACAAAAACTTACGAAAACGAAAAAGCTTCCGATGTTTTAAAGATAACCGAAGAAAACGACAAAACAGTAGTCGAAATCGACTATTGCCCTGCTGTGAAACATCTTCACGACACTAAAAGAACAGTTACAAAATGGTTTTCTTACAGTACAACTGTTGTAATGGAAACCTTGGCAAAATATGCAAATCTTAAATTTGTGTTGGAATCTTATGATGAAAACACGGGTAAAGCAAAATATTATTTTTCATAGGAGGAAAATTATGGAATACTATCTCGACACCGCTGACCTTGTGTCAATTAAACACTGTAACGAATTTTATCCCCTTGCGGGCGTTACAACAAACCCATCAATCATCGCAAAGGAAAAGACAGATTTCTGGAAACACATCAAAGAAATCAGAAACATCATCGGTCCTGATAAGCTTTTGTTTGCACAGACCGTTCAAACCGAAGCTTCAAAAATCGTTGAAGAAGCAGTTCTGATGAACGAAAAATCAGGCGGAGATTTCTGTGTTAAAATCCCGATTAACGAAGAAGGCTTGAAAGCTACAATGGAGCTTAAAAAGAAAGGCGTTAAAGTTTTAATGACCGCAATCTTCACCCCTGCTCAGGCTTTAATCGCCGCAAAAGCAGGAGCTGACTATGTTGCTCCCTATGTAAACCGCCTTGACAACATCTTAGGTGATGGATGCGGGGTTGTGGCAGAGATTGCTGAGCAGTTTGCAATTTACGACCTTCCCTGTAAAGTACTTGCCGCAAGTTTTAAAAACGCAGAACAGGTTCACAAATGTGCCCTTTCCGGTTGCCAGTGCGTGACAGTTACCGAAGATGTTTTAAAAGCTGTTATCACACATCCTATGACAGATGCTGCAATTGCCGGCTTCGAAAAAGACTGGACAGGCGTATACGGTGACAAAACAATTTTGGATTTCTAAAATATTTAAGTTGCTACCCTTTTTGAGGGTAGCAACTTTTTTATAAAACAAGCAATTTTATTATTGTAAACAGCATATTTTTATGATAATATTGTTGTGAAAACTCAAAAAGGAGGATATATTATGAAATTTAAAAACAATATTGAACATTTTGCGAATGGATTTCTTTCTGCAGAATATGACGACCTTGAATACAAAATTGCATCAGGATTTTTAAGTCTTGCCAAAAATGATACTATCCACCTTTCAGAAGATGCTTTCTTTGCAGGTGAAAGTATGATAGGTGCTTCATGGCGCGAAGGACCTAATGCCGTACATTATTCTTACGGCAACACCCTTATGGTTAACCGCGATTTAATTAAGAAAAACCTTGAAGAAAACCCTGAATTTTTCGATGAACTTACTGAAATATACAACTATTTTGAAGATAAGGACATCTATGAAAAGGTGCTGGGCTACCAGGATGAAGAGGCAAAAAATATCGAAAACTTCCGTGTCGGATGGGGTGGCGGACAGCAAGGCTGGACAGGTGGTCACTGTAACATCAACTACAGCCTTATAGTAAAATGCGGAACTGTGGGCTTAAGAAAGAAAATCAACGAATATAAAGAGATTAACAAAGGCAAAGAAACATTTTACGATGCCCTTTTGCTTTCACTTGATGCTTTGGAAGTGTATGCCAAAAGATATCGTTCACTTGCCCTTGAACAGGCCGATAAAACATCCGATGAAGGCTATAAAAAACGTCTTTTAAGAATAGCCGATACTCTTGATAAAGTACCGAAAGAACCTGCTTCTGACTTCTATGAAGCTTGTCAATCATTCTGGCTTTTCTTTACTTTTGACGGTGTTGACTCCCCGGGACGCTTTGACCAGTATATGATAGAATACTATAGAAAATCCGATATTTATGACCGTGAAGAATGTTTGGAGGAACTCTGGAAACTCTTCCACGAAGTAAGAGCATGGAACCTTTGTATTTCGGGTACCGATGAAAACTGGAACGACCAGACCAACGAGCTTTCTTACGATATTTTAAAGACAGCAAGAAAATACAAATTCAATACGCCCAACATCACTATGCGTGTTTCAAAGAATACACCTGAAGATTTATGGGAAAGTGCGGTAAAAACTATTGCAACTGGAATCGGTATGCCCGCACTCTATAACGATGAATGCGTATGCCCTGCTCTTGAAAATTTTGGAATTACATCTGTCGATGCCCATAATTACTGTATGAACGGTTGCAATCAGATTGATATTTTCGGAAAAAGTCATATGGGACTTGAAGATGGTGAAGTTTGCCTTGCAAAATGCCTTGAACTCGTTTTACACGAAGGCGTTGACCAGATAACAGGTAAAAAACTCATCCCCTCTCAGGGAAATCCCGAAACCTTTGATACATACGAAAAGCTTTTTGAAGCTTACAAAAAGCAAGTTGAGTTCGTAACCGACAAAGTTACCGAAATGGCATATATTACCCAGAAATTCTGTGGTGAATATGCCCCCAACCCTATCCGTTCAATTTTCGTTGAAGGTTGTATTGAAAAAGGTCTTGACTACAAAAACAAAGGGCCCATCTACGGACACGCACAGATTTTAGCTGAAGGTATAGCTGACACCGTTGACTCACTTGCCGCCCTTAAGCATTTTGTTTACGATACCAAAAAGTACACTTTAAAAGAAATCATCACAGCGATGAAAAATAATTTCAACGGCTATGATGAATTAAGACACGACCTTTTAAGCTTTGACAAATTCGGTAATGACTGTAAGTATGTAGATGATATCTACAAAGAGGTCACCGAGCATTTTAACAAATACTTAAATACCATTGAAACTTTCCGTGGTGGTATTTTTGTCGGTGGTTGTTCTACTTTCAACCGTGCTTCCGTTTACGGGAGAATGCTCGGAGCTATGCCAAACGGAAGACTTCAGGGCGAAGATGCATTTGCTGACAGTATCGGCGCTGTACCCGGTAAGGACAAAAAAGGTCCTACAGCACTTATAAAATCTGTTCTTTATGCAGATCAGACACTCACAGGAAGCGGTAATGTTCTGCAGATGAAGTTCCAGAAAAGACTATTTGGCGAAGAAAAAGGAATAACTGCATTCAAAAGTCTTGCAAAGACTTATTTTGCAGGTGGCGGACAGCAGTTATCTATCAATGTACTTTCGAGAGAAGATTTGCTTGAAGCAAAACTTCATCCTGAAAAATACCAAAACCTTGTTGTCAGGGTCGGTGGTTACAGTGACTATTTCAACAACCTTTCCCCCGGACTTCAGGATAACATCATCGCAAGAACAGAATTAGGAATATAAACAAAGAAATCACATCCATCAGGATGTGATTTCTTTTTTGTTATATTTTCTGTATTCTTCGGGAGATAAGGAAACTTCTGCTATAAATCTGTCAAGCCCGTAATTGCCTAACACAGTGCTTGCTTTAATGTCAGTAGTAATGAGAAGTTCTTTTATCTTTTTAAGTCTTACATTATCAGAAAACTCATCATATGTAAATCCTGTGTTCTTTTCAAAGATATGACGAAGATAATAATCGCTTACATCACTTTTCATATCCTCACCATTGTTTATAGAATCTATCATAAGGTCTATGAGTTTTTCCTTTTTACCAACAGAAGGTTCAAGCTTTGAAAGTTCAAGGATTTCCACAGCTTTTTTAAGGTTGTCACCCTCTTTTATCTTTCCGAGAAGCAGATCGATTTTCTTTGCATTTTCCTTTGTCATACTCAGAAAATGGTCAGAATAATAGACAAACAAGTATTCAAGCGTTGTTTCAGCATCATAAGATGAAACAGTATCAATGAAAGTTTTAGCAGAGATATAAGGGAATTCGGGATAAAGATTTTCCTTACCCTCATATTTTCCGAGTTTTGAAACTATTCGTTTTGTAAAGCTTTCGGGGGAAGTAATTTCACCATTTAATATATCGGTTTCATTGATTTTGCTGACAAGGATTTCCCTCGCACATTTTTCGGCAGCTTCAAGGTTTTCCATATATCCGCCACGTTCTCTGTCATAAATTATGTAGAGGTAGCCGTCATCACCCTCTGCCACATCGGGGTAAGATACATCCTTTCTTTCGTCAAGCAAAACCCTGTAAGGCCAGGTTTTCCCCTCGTCCTCGGAAAGAAAAGCTGTCAGATTATTCCTGTCATTGAATTCGTGATGGTTTATCATTAAAAGTCTTCCCGATTTAAGCTTCCTTATATGAAATCTTGCAGAAGGGTTTTTGATATCGGTGAACTCAGCATCTGTCCAGGTTTTTCCTCTGTCGTAAGAATAAGAACGAGCGATATTTCCCATAGTTCTTATCATCATAACGAGAACACCATTTTCTTTTTCAAAAATTATATGCTCGTCACAGCTTCTGCTCTGGATATTTCTGCAACCACCAATCATCGAAAAAGTTTTTCCGTTGTCAACTGTAGAGTAAACATTGGCACCGGAAAGATTATCATTGTTGTGAAAAACCTTGTCCATAAAAAGCTCGGTGTAGGCTCTTTTCTGTTTAAGGGTATCTATAATGTACCAAAAGTTCCAGATTGCAATCGGGAAAAGCCACTCCCCTGTTGATAAAACAACGGGCTTTTGCATCATTACATTTCTTCCGATATAGAATTCTTCCGACCAGATAAGCTCATCTGCATCGGGGTCTTCACAGATAACGCCGTAAACCCCATCCTCGTGACCACGCGACCATGTAAACCAGAGTCTTCCAAGTGGGTCAATCCACACTATCGGGTCAAAACAACGGTGCATTTCGCCGTCATAAGTTACGGCAATCGGCTCGGTCCAGGTTTTTGCATCGTCATCACTTTTTACTAAAACGCAGTAATTTCCCAAAGTTTCGGAATCTGCACCCGAATAAAATGTAGCAAAAAGCCTTCCTTTTTTAGTTCGCTCTATTGTGGGAACAAGCTGCCACACTCTGTTATAACTATAAAATCTCTCTAATTCTTTTTTATCGGTAATGAGCATAATCTTTCTCCTTTTTCATTACTTTCCTAAATTATACTATTTCCGGGCTGAAAATAGAGGTGGTAATGTTGCTGAATTTGATAAAGATTATATAAATATTGCTTTATTTTTTCCTGTATTCACTCGGTGAGTAACCTGTAGATTCCTTAAATATTTTACTGAAATAGGAAAAATCAGAAAATCCTATTTCATCACAAATCCCGGAAATCGGCATACGGGTATTAAGAAGAAGCTCCTTTGCAAGCGAAAGCCTTTTTTCTGCAATATATTCAAAAACTGTCATACCGGTGCACTTTTTAAATTTGTGACAGAGATGGTATTTACTTATACAAACAGCATCACTTATCTCATCAAGTGTCAGTCTGCTTTTAAAATTATCACCAATAAAAGAAAGAAGTTTTGCCATCTCCTTATCTTTTACCACTTTGTTTTTATCTTTGCACTCATTCGCGATAAGTAAAATTTTTATAAGGTTGTAAAGTATATTACTTGACAGGTACTCTTTTCCCGATTTTATCGCATTATTCATATCGGAAAAAGTCTCATCTATCTGTTTTCCATACTCAAATCCGGGAAAGCAAAAAAATCCCCCATCCTTAAAAAGAGTATCTGTAAGACCCTTTTCGCCAACGGATAAAAGCGCTTGATCCACAAAATCTGCATCGACAACAATCTTTCTTCTTAAGTATTTATCAGGGTCTGCAGGAGCTGAACAATGTAAACTTGTACCGTTCACAAGATAAAGTGCATCAGGTTCAATCGGAAGCAGTCTGTCATCAATAACAAAAAATCCATCGCCGCTTTTGACATATATTATCTCATACCCTTTTTTGTGAGAATGCGGAACATTATTTATATAGTTTCTTCCCTGATCCAGGTAATTGAAATCTATAACTTTTCTTAAATCTTTCATATATATCCCCTCTTTATTTTGATTATATCATACCTCTGTTTTAAAAGCAATATTTTTATAGTGATAAGCAAAAAGATTATAACATTGCCTTTTCATCGGATGTACAATTTACTAAAGGAGATGAAACTATGCTTGAATTAAAATGCAACTGTTCACAAGGTGGCCACACCGCCCCCGTAAAACACATTGAAGTTTCACAAGGCGCCATAGAAAAAATCTGTGAAATTTTAAAAGGCTATACTGATATCCTGCTCGTTGCTGATAAAAACACCTACGAGGCTGCCGGAAAGAGAGTAGAAACTCTTTTAAAAGAAGCAAATATGCTTTCCCACACCTGCATCATCGATGACCCTGCCCTCCCCTCCGATAAAAATGTCGGAAAAGTCCTCATCGAAGCAGGCCGTGACGATGCAGTTTATGACATCAACAAATTCTCGAATAACCCGAAATACATTCTTGGTGTCGGTTCAGGGTCTGTAAACGACATCTGCCGTATGGTGAGCTACCGCCTTGGCATCGAATACGGTATTGTGGGCACTGCGCCCTCGATGGATGGGTATGCATCGGTTGTTGCCCCATTGCTTATGGGAAACAAAAAAATCATCTACACCTGCAGTATCGCAAGACATATTATTATTGACCTCGATGTGGCAGCGAAAGCCCCATTTGAGCTTTTGCTCGCAGGTATTGGCGATATGATAGGAAAATATGTAGCTATCCTTGACTGGAGATTATCGCAAAAACTCACAGGTGAATACTATTGCGAAAATGTTGCGAATATGGTTTTAGAAGCTACAAAAGCTTGTATTGAAGCTGCTCCCGAACTTAAAAACCGCAGTATAGACTGCATCAGAAAAACAGTTGACGGTCTTATCCTTTCGGGACTCGGCATAGCGTACACAGGGTCTTCAAGACCTGCATCGGGTACCGAGCATATGGTAGGTCAGACCTGGGAGATTATGGACCTTGAAAAAGGACATATTCCTAATCTTCACGGCATTGAAGTGGGTGAAGCTACCTTCCTTGCAATACTTATGTACAAAAGGCTTTACAGAGAAACAAAAGAAGTCTGGCTTAAAGAAATGATTGAGCCATTCTTACCGTCATTTAACAAAATTCTTGATTTACAAAAGAAAATCAATATCCCTTTTACTGTAAAAAGCAAAGAAACTTTCATTGAAGGCATTATTCGTGGCAGAACATTCAGGGTGAGATACACTCTTTTACAGTATCTTTACGATAACAATATGCTTGAAGATTACGCTGATAAAGTTTTCTACGAATGTATGGAATATGCACCCAAGGAGGATAACAATGTTTAATTTAAACGGAAAAATTGCACTTGTAACAGGTGCCTCTTACGGCATTGGCTTTGCTATCGCAAAAGGACTTGCAAATGCAGGGGCAAAAATCGTCTTTAATGATATAAATGAAGAGCTTATGAACAAAGGTCTTGAGGAGTATAAAAAGCTTGGCATTGATGCCAGAGGGTATGTCTGCGATGTAACGGATGAAAACGCGGTTAATTGTATGGTGCATAATATCGAAGAAAACATCGGTGTAATCGACATACTTGTCAATAACGCAGGTATCATTAAACGTATTCCCATGTGTGAAATGGCTGCAGAAGATTTCAAAAAGGTAATCGATGTAGACCTTACCGCAACTTTCATCGTTTCGAAAGCAGTTATCCCTTCAATGATTAAAAAAGGGCACGGAAAGATTATCAATATCTGTTCTATGATGAGTGAACTCGGGCGCGAAACTGTTTCAGCCTATGCTGCTGCAAAAGGCGGACTTAAGATGCTCACAAAAAATATCTGTGCCGAGTACGGCGCTTACAATATTCAGTGTAACGGCATCGGTCCAGGTTATATTGCAACACCACAAACGGCCCCTTTAAGAGAGGATTTACCTGATGGAACACCCTCCCCGTTCAACAAATTTATTCTTTCCAAAACTCCTGCAAACCGCTGGGGTACTCCCGATGACCTGACAGGTCCCGCCATCTTCCTGGCATCGGATGCTTCAAACTTTGTAAACGGACAAATTCTTTATGTTGACGGAGGAATTTTGGCATATATCGGAAAACAACCATAAAAAACGGAGTGACTTATTCACTCCGTTTTTACATAATAAAGGCTCCCTTTACACAAGGAGGGCTTTTATTTTCTCATTTTC
This sequence comes from Fumia sp., assembly GCA_045615345.1. Classification (GTDB taxonomy): domain Bacteria; phylum Bacillota; class Clostridia; order Oscillospirales; family Ruminococcaceae; genus Fumia. The sequence goes on from JAZLER010000016.1 coordinate 36,470, forward strand.
TCGTGGGTTTTACATTTACATCAGGATTTATACTTCCGTCAATTACCCCGTTTTCTTCTTCAAAAGCCTTAATATTTTCTCTGATCAACACAAGAATATGACTGTTGATACTTCTGCCCTCATAATCGGCAATATGTGCAATTTTATCAAGCATTTCTTGTTCAATTCGTATAGATACACTCTTAACAGACATAAAATCACTCCAAAATAAATATATTATGTATTTATTTTATGAAAATTATGTGTTATAATGTTCTAAATAGATATATAGTATATCTAAAATATTTGTGATGTTAGGAGTGAATATTATGCCCGACTATAAAGCTTTATACTACAGTTTATTCAATGCTGTCAGTGACACAATTGATGCATTGAAAAAAGTCCAGGAAGAAGCCGAAGAACTTTATCTTGAGTCCTCTGAAGATGAAGAAAATGAGGAAGAAAAGGAAGAATAACTTATTCGTAATCTGCGATATCAGGAACCAAAAACGGAGTAATTTGTCATAACTACTCCGTTTTTTGTCTTTTTGTTGGCTTTTTTCAAATCCCGTGCTATTGACATAAATCTCAAAAAATGGTATCATATTAAACAAGAAAAAGATGGATATTTTCCATTAAAACAGGAGGATTTTTATGAGCATTGGTTACTTTGTAGACGAGAAAAAAGAATATGTCATTACCAATCATTTTCCCAAAAGACCACTTATGAACTATTTGTGGAACGAAACAATTATGATTGATATTGACCAGTTCGGTTTTGGTCCCAACTCTGTATTTGACGAAAAGCGTTATCGTCGTGAACTTTTTGCAGAGGGCGACAACCGTCTTATCTATATTTATGACCGCGAAGACAATACATATTATGCGGCAAACCGCAACTATACAAAACTTCCCTTCACAAAATGGGAAACACATGTAGGACAGGGTTACTCCCTGATTTCTTCTTCGTATAAAGGTCTTGATGTTGATTACACCATCTTTGCACCCGTTGAAGGACGCGCAGAATGCTGGGAAATCAAAATCAAGAATAACGGCGACAAAGTGCGTGATCTTTCCGTTTATCCCATGGCTAACGTACACGTTTGCCTCAGTGGACACGCTGCTGACGTTGCTTCCGACTGGGACGATGAATTCGGCGGTATCTTCTCCCCCGAAAAGCACTTCGATATGGCTTCCGAGTACACAGAATGCTATATGGCATCCGACTGCCCCGTTGCTGAATACGAACTCGCTGAAGATAACTTCAGAGGTTACTACAACACATTTGCAAACCCCCTTGCTTTGGAAAACGGCGGTACACTTTCTTCTTCCGCAAGCTGTTTTGACCAGAATCAGACTTTCACACTCCGCCATAACATCAAACTCAACCCCGGTGAAGAAAAAATTATTCGTATTATTGTTGGTGTTGCAAAAGACAAGGCTCAGGCTATCGCTGAGAAAAACCGTTTGCTTAACGCAAAGGCTTTTGAAGAAAACCTCACAGAAGTTAAAGAACGCGCTAACCAGTACGATGACCGTCTTACAATCAAAACAGGCGATGAAACTATCGACAGATTTGTTAACATCTGGCTCAAACGCCAGATTGACCTTGGTAAAACATGGGCTCGTGGCTATGTTGTAGGCTCCCGTGATGCTATGCAGGATGTTACAAGCTTCGTTCAGCTCGATACTAAGGTTTCCAGAGAAAAAATTCTCTACGCTATGCAGTTTGTTCGTCCTAACGGAAACATCATCCGTGCTTTCGTTCCGATTATGAAAAAACTCGCTCACGACTGCTCCACATGGACAATTACTGCTGTTTGCCAGTACATCAAGGAAAGTGGCGACTACGGAATTTTAGATGTTGACTGTCCTTACTTTGAGTCTGACGAACACGGTACTGTACTTGACCACCTTATGCGTGCTGCTGACTTCCTTTTGAGAGGCGTTGGTAAACACGGCTGGACACTCTGGGGCGAATGCGACTGGAACGACTCCCTCAATAACTGTGGTACACAGCTTATCGGTGAAAGCCTCTGGCTTGCTGAAGCAAGTTGTAAGTGTGGCTTAGAGCTTATTGAACTCCTTGAAAAAATCGGTAAAGACGAAGATGCAAAAATCCTTCGTGCTGACCGCGAAAAAATGCTTGAAAACATCCGTGTTCACGGTTGGGAAAAAGACCACTTCATCTATGGTTACAACGATTACGGTCAGAAGGTTGGTTCTTACGAATCTCCTGACGGAAACTCTTACTTAAATGCTCAGACATGGGCAGTTCTCGCTGATGTTCTTCCCAAAAATGAGCTCAACACATTGATGGACTATGTTGAAGATAACCTCCAGTGCGACTTCGGTTATGTTCAGGTTAACCCTGCTCACACTATCGGTGATGACCGCATCGGTCGTTCTTCTTACTTCACACCCGGTTGTTACGAAAACGGCTCTGTTTACAACCACGGTTGTGCATTCAAGATTGTTGCTGACTGCTTGCTCGGTCGCGGTGACGAAGCACTCAAAACTGTAAACTATATGCTTCCCACTAACCCCCAAAACCCCTCCGAAAAATCCGGTATGGAGCCTTATGCTATCTCCAATATGTACTTAGGCCCGGCTGCTCCTGCAAGAGTTGGTGAGTCCCCCATGCACTGGATTACAGGTACTTGCGGATGGTTGTTCCGTGGTATCGTTGAGTATATGCTCGGCGTTCAGGCTGACTACGATGGATTGAGAATCGTTCCCGCTATGCCCAAAGCTTGGAAAACAGCTTCTGTTCATCGTATCTTCCGCGACTGTACTTATGATATCGAGTACACACATAACTCTTACAATGGTGCTCTTTCCATTACTGTTGACGGTAAGGCTATTGAAGGCAACCTTCTCCCCTACTTCACAGATGGCAAGGCTCACAAAGTAACAGTTACAATCGGCTAAAATTTAAAACCAAAAGCGAGGTATTGGCGTTGTATCCTTACGGGTACAACGCCAGTTTTATTCGCCTTACATCGAGTGATATTGCTATGCAGTTATATTTGTCTTACGACAAGTGATATTGCCTTCGGCAGTTTAAGACGAATAAAATATCACTGAAACCGCAAGGTTTCAAAATCACTATTGCAAAGCAATAATATCACTGTGAGCCTTGGCTTACAATATCACTTCTTTTGAGATGTGCTTAAAGGGTTTCAGTCACTCATAACAAGTGATGCTTAGGTGCCCCAATGTCCCGCTTGTTATAGTGTGGGACAAAAGTAAAAGATGCACGAAAATTTCGTGCATCTTTCTTATTATCATTTGGAATACATCTCACAATGACCTCGCTTTTTTACTTTATTTCCTGTTCTAAATTATCAAATTCGGGTGTTGAAAAGAATTCCCCTAAAGTTATCTCCAGACCATCACAGAATTTCTTGATGGTAGTTAGCGATATATCCCGTCTTTCTTTATCCATCATACTGTACGCAGTAGATGGAGTAACCCCTGATATATTTGCAAGTTCATTTATTTTAATGTTTCTTTCTTCGCATAAATTCTTAAATCTTTCGGCAACAACATCTTTGACACTCATATTAATCACCTCAAGGATATTGTATGCGTTTTTACATCTCTGCGTATACGCACTTGCGTAAAACTTCAAATAATGTTATACTTTACTTGAGATGATTAGAATGAGATGTGAAAACAGTTTCTGTATATACGAGAAAAATGGCAAATGTATTTTAAATGAAATAAACATTGACAGTTTAGGAATGTGCACAGAATGTATATATCCTGCTATTGAATAAAACATTTTAAATCAGGCAAAATCAGAGTTTTTAAAATATTACGGGCAAACAGATAATAATTAAGCGAGGGGATATTTCCCTCGCTTTTCTTAACATCTGCTACTTTATTCACCGATAAATACGGGTCTTTTTTCAAGAATGGATTTGAGTCCGTGATTAACAAGCGTCAATGCCATTTTTCCGTCGTAACCTGTCACTTCAGGTTCTTCATCGTTTAAAATACAGGAAATAAACGATTCTGCTTCTGCTATATAAGCATCACTGAACAAGTTCATCCAGGACACGGTAGAATCCATATGTATCTGTTTATCGGCAGTAACAACTTCTACGGCGTTTGCATTTTGAGTACCTACCTTCACAATACCCTCTGTACCGAGAATTTCTGCACGGGAATCGTAACCATATCGAACGTACTGCGCACCCGTAATAGTTCCTATAACACCGTTTTCAAACTCCATCAAAACAGAGCAGGTATCATAGAATTCAGGATATTCTTCAGCTTTCTGCGGACTGCGGAAATTGTTACCCACAGCGTGAATCCATTTCACTTCGCAGCCTGCATACCAACGCAAAGTGTCAAAATCATGACTGTTTACTTCACCGATAGGGCCGTAGCTTTTACGCACGTCGAACATCCACTCTTTGGGCTCACTGGGGCCGTAAGTATTGGATTTAATCATAGTAACGTTGCCTACACGTCCAAGGTCTATCAGCTCCTTGCCACGGCGGAAATTCTTATCGAATCGACGCATAAAGCCTAATTGAAGCTTTACACCGTTTTCCTCACAAGCTTTGATCATCTCGTCGCATTCCTGCTCATTATTTGCCATCGGCTTTTCGCAGAATACGTGCTTCTTGGCACGGGCAGCGGCAATTACAATATCGTGGTGAAACTGTGTAGGTGTAACGACAACTACCGCATCAATTTCGGGATTTGCCATTACGTCATTATAGTCAGTATAGCTGTACTTTACGGAGTATTGCTCACAGGCGTTACGCAAATTTTCTTCAAAAGGATCGCATACGGCAATCAACTGTGCATTGGTGATATGGTTAGCAAAGCTTTTTGCATGGATCATTCCTGCACGACCGCAACCGATAAGGCACACAGAGATTTTACGCTTATCATTACTCAATGCCTGCTTCCTCCATTTCCTTCAAAATCTGAATACCACTGGAGGTTCCTATACGGGTAGCACCTGCTTCGATCATTGCCTTTGCGGCTTCAAAGCTACGAACTCCACCTGCAGCTTTAACCTGCACGTCAGCTCCCGCATATTTTTTCATCAATTTAACGTGTTCTGCCTTGGCACCGTCAGTACCAAAACCCGTACTTGTTTTTACAAAATCAGGTTTCACACGGGATGCGATTTTTGCAACTTCAATGATTTCTTCCTCAGTAAGATAACAGGTTTCAAAAATTACTTTTACACATATACCTGCCTTACGGCCTACTGCTACCAACTGGCGCATTTCTTCTTCAATATAAGCGTAGTCGTGTTCTTTTACTTTGCCTACGTTAAGAAGGTAGTCAAATTCCTGACATCCGTCTGCAACGGCGTTTGAAGCCTCTGCCACCTTGGATGCAATAGTCATCTGACCCAAAGGAAAACCAACTGCTGCACCTGTAAGAACTTCGCTTCCTTCAAGGAACTCACGGCACATTTTAACGGGATAGGTGTTGATTGCAACCGACTTAAAGCCATAATGCTTTGCTTCATCACACAGTTTCTGGAAGTCCTCCTTTACGGCAAACGCTTTTAGATTAGTGTGGTCTACCATAGCGGCAAATTGTTTCTTAGTAATAGACATTTTAAGTTACCTCTTTCGTTTTCTTTTGTATAGTTTCGTTTACTTTTATATTATATATATTTTTAAAATTTGTGTCAATAGTTTTTATTGACAATTTTCGCTCTTTTTTGTAAAATACAAACAGAGAGGATGAGTTATATGAAAGATACAACTTTATATAATAAAGAACGTCATCAGAAAATTCTTGAGCTTATACGTCAAAACGGCAGTGTAAACGTTGTAAGTCTTGCTGAACGCTTTCACGTCACAACTGCAACCATCCGTGCAGATTTAAGCCTTCTGGAATCCGCAGGTGCATTGACCCGTACCCACGGCGGTGCTATTACTAAAATTTACGACCGTATTGAGCCTAAAATTCATGAACGTCATAACGAAGATGAAAAGAAAAAAATTGCGTCAGAAGCAGTTAAGCTTATAAAAGAAAATGACATTCTTTTACTCGATACAGGCACTACAATAGTAAGTTTGGCAAAAGCTTTGGTAGCTTCAAATCTGACACAACTGACAATTTTTTCAAACGATATTGACGTTATCCGTATTTTAGAGGAAAAAGAACAATTTTCCTTGCATCTTCTTCCGGGAAAAATAAGAAACGGATTTCACTATTGTCACGGCTCACTGACGTCACAGATGCTTTACGACTGTCACTTTAACAAACTGTTTCTGTCCACTTCCTCCATCAGTATAGAAGAAGGTTTAACTACGCAAAATCCTGAACTTGCACAACTTAAACGGATAATGATTAACACCGCCGATGAGATAATTTTACTCTCCGACTCAAGTAAACTGCATCACGTGGATTTTCAGAAATTTGCAAGCTTAGAACAGATTGATACGTTGATTATGGATTCTGATTTAAGTATTGAAGATTCCGACAGACTTAAAAATTCTGTAAAAAATCTGATTTTGGTATAAAATAAAACCGAGGTGGATTTACACCTCGGTTTTTTATCCTTCAAATTCATCGTAAGCTGTCAGAATATGCTTGCCTATAAGATACATAAGCTTTTCAATTTCTGCCTGCATCTCAAGAGTAGGTTCAAGAAGACGGTTTTCTTTGTCAAAGCTTCTTCTGGGACCTACCCAAAAATCGGCGGAGCGCAAAGTGTTTGGTGCTTCAAAAGTAAGCGACCCTTTGAAGTTTATATCCTTTAATGCACAGATTACCTCGTCAACATTCATCGTACCAAAGTACGGAATCATATGCTCGTCAAGTCCACCACGGTTGTCGTTAAAGTGAACAGCGTACAAATCATCGCCCATCGCCAATATCTCATCATACTGGCTACCCTCGATGTTCGCGTGTCCCGTATCCCAACAGGAATGGAAAAGCGGATGATTCACATACTCAGAAAACTCACGCATATCCGCACCGGTTTTAGGCCAGTAAAAATTCGATGTCGTACCATTTTCGTGCAAAACATTTACGTTATTCTTTTCCATTGTATCAAAAAGCTGTTCAAAGAAAGCCTTGTTACGCTTTTGCCACTCCAATTTAGATATGTCATAAGCCCAGCCTGGGTGAACAACCATATTTTTGATACCTAAAATTCCGCAAATCTCAATACATCTTTTATTTATATCAACCAACCTGTCAAACTGACCATCAGTAAGAGGATTACCAGCCGGTGAATGGCACTGCACAAACTCAATACCGTTTGATTTTGCGTATTCATTTATCTTTTCTGCGTTCTTTCGCCAGTCGTCTGAAATGAGCAACTCATCGTTCTCAAAAACACTGTAAAGACTTAAATCAATATACTTAAACCCAGCCTTACGTACCTGTTCAATTCGTTCTGTGTAAGTACCGCAAAAACTGTTAAAATCTTCTGTTGTAGTTGCAAGTTTCATAAAATCACCTTTCTAAAATAACACTTCCACATATCCGCCTGCAGAAATTGTAACATAGTTTTTTCCGTTATCGGTATGGAAGGTATAATCTTTACCAAAAACAGGTCTGATTGCTTTATCACAAATAATCTCTGCTGTTTTTGTGGCTTCGGGTATAAGGCGGTCACCGGTTGCAACAGTACGCTCAATACCATTGTTATTGATAATTATCAGGCGATAACCACCATCAACGCAGTTTATCATCCAATGAAGTCCACCGTCAACCCAGCAAGGAAGGATTTTCTTCAAAACTTCAGTAATATTCTCAGGTTCCACTATGTTTTTATGTTTTGCAGAAAAATTGCTGTCGCCTGTCAGATCGATGAGATAATCATATTTTTCCAAATCATTATCAGCGTGGACTATATCAAACACATCGGGCATTCCGCCATTTTTGATTATATAAGTTTCGTTACCAAGAGCTTCCTTTTCATCGCCAAAAATCTTACCGAAAACTTCGGCAATTCTGTCGCACTGAATCCTTTTAACAGCTGACTTCGGGAAACCAAGATATCCATCATTACCATCATCTATAAACAGTGCCATATCCATAACTTCAAAATCTGTAGGCAACACAATCGCAATCGGTGTATATGCAGTTCCCCTGTCATCTGAACGAACACTGTTATTGAATTTTTCTTCATCTTCAAGGTAAATATGTTGCATACATCTGATACCATCGTTCTCACCAACAAACCCTGCTTTCACAGTAGCTTCCCAGGTTTTCGGATGATAGGTATGGAAAAATCGAAACATATAAACCCTCCTCTTACAATTATCAAACAGATAATATATAAATAGCCGCAGATATCCGGATAACTACAACTGCTTAAAGTCACTATCTACATATTAACATTATATTTTTAAAAGTCAAGAAAAAGATTTACTTTTCCTTTCAGCTATGATACAATAAAACAAAAAATGTCAGGTGGATAAAATGGTTAAGATTTCTTTTGTAGGAGATATGCTTCCAAGTGGCAGAATAAATAAAATAACAGATGGTGATTACCATTCACTTTTTAAAAATGCCACAAAGCTTAAAAACTGCGACTATCTGGTGGGAAACTTAGAAACTCCCGTTGCAGGTAAAGAGCTTGAATACACTTACGAGAGATTTTGTTTCAATACGCCTGAATCCTTTCTTGATGCGATAAAGGATTGTGGGTTTGATATGCTCTGCCTTGCAAACAACCACTGTATGGACAGAGGCGAAGATGGGTTATTACGCACCATAAATAACTGCAAGGAAAAAGGCTTTGACACAATCGGCGCATACACTTCCTCCGAAGAAAGAAATATACTATTCATCAAGGATTTTGATGGTATCAAGGTAGCATTCATAAACTATACTTACGGCACAAATACCTTTGTACACAACAACTTCCTTGAACACAAGTATATGGTAAACCTCATTCAGCCTGAGGAAACTAAAAAAGGTTCTGTCCATCTTCTTAATGATTATGAGCAGATTGCAGAGGATGTCGAGCGCATATACATAAAAAAAAGTGAAGAATATGATGCGGTAAGGCCTTATCTTGAACAGCTTGAAAATGATATAAAATACGCTAAAGAAAACTCCGATTATGTGATTATGCTTTTGCATTGTGGCGGTCAGTATATAGAAAAAGTCGACCCGTATACAATTTTTATTGCTGAGAAAATCAAGGAGTTTGGTGCAGATATCATAGTCGGCACCCATCAGCACGTTATCCAGAGTTGTGAACACAAGGATAATTATCTTAAAATTTTCTGCCTTGGAAATCTTTTTTATGATAACCGCGTGGAAGGTATAAACTACTATTTTGATTCGCCTACATACGATGCTGTTTTCCACTTAGAGCTTTCCAAAGACAAAAACGGAAAAGTTAAGGATAAAAAAAGCTTCAGCATCTATACAACGGCGTTTGACGAAAAGGGTCTTCCTACTGTTTTAGACAGCTATGATGTACATAAAATCAATAATGAAACCTATGTAAGACAGGAAATCCTGCGTTACGCAAACCTCTTTGCCGGAGAAGAAAAATACAAAGAAGTCAAAGAAGAATATGAATTGTAACAAAAACCGAGGGTTTCCCCTCGGTTTTTGTTAGTTAAATATCCATTCTAAAACTTTCTCGATGTGATAATCCCAGAATTCCCAAGTATGACCACCTTCGGACTCAAAATAGGAAAAATCAAAATCCAATGACTGCATTTTCTCCTTGAACCTTACAATATCCTGATACATAAAATCATCATAACCTGTCGCCATATAGACACGGGGTTTTAACTTTTTCTTATTGCATTCCTCCGAGAGGAAGAAAAGGTCCTCACTTTCAGGGACTGTGAGCTCTTCGCCTAAAATCGGTACCATTGTAGCCAAATCAAAATCTTCTCTTAAAAGATTTGTAACAGGCGAAAGACCTGCCACCGCAGAAAACTTATCATTTTCCCTGAATGCAATTTTCAAAGCACCATATCCGCCCATTGAAAGACCCGCGATAAAATTATCTTCGCGTTTATCCGAAACATTGAAAAACTGCGAAACAATTTTCGGAAGTTCCTTTGCAATATAAGTGTAGTATTGCTGTCCATATTTCATATCGGTATAAAAACTTCTCGCACCTGACGGCATTACGACACAAATCCCGTGTCGGTTTGCATATCTTTCTATTGATGTACGGCGAAGCCATATGGAATAATCGTCACTCAGTCCGTGCAAAAGGTAAAGGCATTTGAATTTTTCATCAGTTGCCTTTGTTTTAATTCCGATTTCCCCCACAGTGCTTTTTTGTGGGATTACAACATAAATTTCCGTCTGCATTCCAAGAGATTCACTGTAAAACTTTAAATTTGCAAGTGCCATTTTTTCACCTCAAAAAATAAATCCGTTTTATAGGACAGTAAATGTTATATACTTAAATCACAGGCAAAAAAGGTTTTTGTTTTCTACCAACTTTCCTTTTACCATCCAAGTTTTTTGTTTTTACTTTTTTGCCTGTCGTTTGTTTTTCATTTTTAATTTTCCTTTCGCAAAACTGACGGTGTAGTTCCTACGCCGTCAGTTTTGTTTCAAACAAAGTTACATTATAAATATTATCTTTGCCCGAGCATACAAAGGCAAAAATTACTGCTATCAGGAAAAATCCGCCATCGGCTATTCCAAACATCTCAAAGCACAAAAACAAAGTTGCCAGCGGACAGTTTGTAACAGAAGCAAACAAAGCACCCATTCCGACAGCCGTACCAAGCAACGGGTCAAGCCCAAGAATAAGAGAAGCAGTAGTACCAAAAGTAGCGCCCACGCAAAAAGTAGGGATAATTTCGCCACCCTTAAAGCCTGCCCCGACTGTCAGGACAGTGAAAAGCATCTTGAGCAAAAAGTCATAATAATTTATCTTTCCACACTCGAAAGCCCTTAAAATAAGTTCCATACCACTTCCGTTGTAGTCCATATTACCGACCAGAACAGTCATAGCAATTATAATCACTGCACCAACCACAGCACAAAGCATATCATTTTTAAAAAGGCGTTTAAAAATATGTGAGCCTATGTGCAGACTTCTGCAAAAAACAGCGCCCACTATTCCACAGAGAATGGATATAACAAGTACCTTCCAGAGGTTTGAAAACTCAAAAAAAGTTATCGTGGGTACAGTAAATCTTTCAGGCTCGGCACCTAAAAATAAAGCTGTAAAAAACGCTGTAAAGCTTGATATTAAAGCAGGGACAATTCCCGTGTAGTAGTCTTTTTTGCGAACTACCTCAACTGCAAAAATTGCGGCCCCTAAGGGTGTACCGAAAACAGCAGAAAAACACGCCGCCATTCCCGAAAGGGTTAAAAATCTTCTTTCTTTGTCCGAAAGCTTGAAAGTATCAGAACAAAAACTTGCTATACTTCCGCCCATCTGTAAAGCAGCACCCTCACGCCCTGCCGAACCACCACAGAGGTGGGTAAGACAGGATGCCAGAAACACTGCAGGAGTAAGAAGTTTTGATACTTTATATTCGCCTCTTACGCCCTCAAAAATATGTACTGTACCGACACCTTTTACCTTTAAAGCCTTGTATAAAAGTACTGTAAGTACACCCGCTACTGGCAAGAGGAGCAAAACCCATTTATGTTCTCCCCTGAATTCTGTCACAAAGGAAATTGCCTTTGAAAACCCAAATCCAATAACACCGCAAAAGATGCCGAGAACTATTGAAGCAATGCCGAATTTTAAGATATTTGCAAATTTTTTCATATCAGTTTTTTGATCTCCTCATTAACCCACTCACGCAAATTAAGAATATACTCCGAATTTCTGGGGTAAACTCCAAAATACTCAATTTCTTCAAGCTTTTTGAGTACTTCTTCTCTGCCAATATAGTTTTCAAGCAATTTCAAAGCGCGTAAATCCTGTAAAGCTTCGTTGAACACATAAATTCTTAACGACTCAACAACCTCATTTTTTTCATCAATCGGATAGACAAGATACGCATCGCCTGACGGAAATGCAAAGTCCGCTGTGGTATTTGCATACGGGTCAATAGCCCTTACTGCGTGCTGAGAAAACCAGAAATTGTAACCCCACTGCAAAAAACCTTTGATATCATATTTGTAAAGCTGATAGCCTAAAATTCTGTTGCGGTAAGAAGGCATCGCCATATAGCGGTTTGTAACACCCAGGTTCTGGGCACAGCAGTAGTAAGCCCAAAGACCCGGCACACCGCTGTCAATAAAGGGGTTGATATGGTCAATACCGACAATGGGCTTAGAAACGATACCCATCTGATAAAACTCAAAGTTTGAAAGAGCATCAATGATTTTGTCAGCCGGGATATGGTTATCCAAAATCGCTTTTACCCTCTTGTACTGCTCGGCATTTTTCAAAACAGGCTCGTCAGAAACATGGAAATAGCAGTTTTCGTAAACACCTTTTTCTTTTAAAAACGCCACAAGCTTTACAAGGAAAGTGTCAAGGAAGTTTTTGTATTCATCGGATAAAGCATCGGTTTCCCAACCAAAAATTCTTTTGTATTCGCCGTCAACCGTTGCCATAATTTTCGGGGCATGGTTTGCACCCCACTGAGTGAAAAGATGCGAAATTTCAAAATACTTAATACCTTTTTCAATACAAAGGTCGATAAATCTGCCAAGCTCTTTAAAGCAAAACTCATATCCACCGTTTGCCAGAGTAACCGAAACGAGCTGATTTGTAAGTCGTTCACTACCGATTTTTGTATCAAGCGGCGGAGTGAAAACAGGGGTTAAAATCATATTGTGACCGAATTTCACATAGGTTTCAAGATACTTTTCAAAAACCTCATAATATTCATCGGACAAAATTTCGACATTATGGTGTACAGCTAAAGAATCGCCGTGAAACCAGCCTGTGTTAATAAGCTCCTGAGAGGGTAACTCGCAGTCAATAATAGTTGCAGTAACCGAAATTTCACTGACAACATTTCCTTCATAAGAAAACTTAAAGGTTATGGGGTATTCTCCGAAAATTTCACCTTTCGGCTCAACAGTTACCCAGAATGCGGCATTACGATGGTTTCGCACTGCCACCTCATCGCAGTTTATTATAAAAAGTGGGTCAGGGTAAAGTCCCGGTTCCTTGCTGAGAAAATCGTCATCACATTCGTGAATAAAACACGGCATATCCGAGGGAACATAGCCTACCTCTCTCACCTTTATATATTCTTTGAGGGGTGAGTCAATTTCAAGCTTCAGCCACATCTTACATGCGTACAAATCCTCATCTACTTCACCTGCAAGCTGAAAGGAAAATATTTCGTTTTTGAAAAGTGAAAACTCTTTTAACTCTCTTGCATTTACAGGCTTGTCGAGAAAAACCTTCTCCAGACTGCTTATCGCTTTAAAATTATACATTGTCAATTTCCTCCGCGTATCTTACTGTTTCCATGGCATCTTTTGCATATTTGTCCGCACCGATTTCATTTGCATACTCTTTTGTAAGTACTGCACCACCGACAACTACTTTACAAAAAGGTGCTTTTTCTCTTAAAAGTTTAATTGTTTCTTCCATCGCAGGTACTGTGGTCGTCATAAGTGCCGACAGTCCCACCAATGGTGATTTCGTTTCGAGCACTTTTTCCGTTATCGTTTCAGGAGCTACATCCTTGCCTAAATCTATAACATCAAAGCCATAGTTTTGCAAAAGAAGTTTTACGATATTCTTTCCGATATCGTGAATATCACCCTTGACAGTTGCAATAACAACAGTAATCCTTTCAGATGCTTTTTCTTTCGGCATACTGCATTTTATCTGCTCGAAAGCAAATTTCGCAGCCTCGGCACTCATTAAAAGCTGTGGGAGAAAAACCTTGTTCTGTTCAAAACCAACACCCACCTCGTTAAGGGCAGGAATAATTTCATTCTGCACGATATCAAGTGGATTTACCGTTTCAAGAAGTTTCTTTGTAAGCTCGGAAGCTTTATCCTTAAGCCCTTTAATGATAGCTTTCTGCAGCTCCGATTTGAAATCTTTCAAAGTGAAGTTTTCAGTGTTTATAGCAGTCACTGTTTCCGAAATGCTTTCTGCAAAATTTATATAGTTTTCGCAGTTTTCATCCATTCCGTTTAACGCCTTATAAGCATAAAAACTCTTCATCATATCGGCAGAATAAGGGTTCATAATCGCCGCAGAAAGTCCCTGATTTAACGCCATTGTAAAGAAGTTACTGTTTATAATCTCGCGCTTGGGAAGTCCAAAAGACACATTTGAAACACCGAGTGATGTGTGACAATTAAGTTCTTCTCTTATAATCTTAACGGCTTTCAGGGTTTCCTTTGCGGAATTTTTATCAGCGCTTATTGTAAGCGCCAACGGGTCAAAAATAATATCCTTTTTATCAATACCGAATTCTTTTGCCTTTGCTAAAATCTTCTTTGCGATTTCAACTCTGCCTTCGGCAGTTTCGGGGATACCATTTTCATCAAGGGTGAGCGCCACTATAACTCCACCATATTTTTTAGCAAGGGGGAAAACAGCATTCATACTTTCTTCCTTGCCGTTTACGGAGTTTATCATAGCCTTTCCGTTATAGTAACGCAAAGCTTTTTCCATCGCCACTATATCGGAAGTATCAATCTGCAACGGCAAATCAATAATCGCCTGAAGCTCCGTAACAGCAGTTTTCAGCATACTTACTTCGTCAATTTCGGGAAGTCCCACATTGACATCTAAAATATCGACACCCTTTTCCTGCTGAGAGATGCCTTCGTTTAAGATATAATCGATATCGTTTTCCTTTAAAGCTTGCTTAAAGCGTTTCTTACCCGTGGGGTTTATCCTCTCACCGATAAGAATGGGAGCATCTTTAAAATCAACGGCTCTCGTATAAGAAGAAACCATTGTTATATCTTTCTTTGTCACGGGCAAAGGCTTTATATCCTTTGTCTTTTCTACCGTCTTTTTGATATATTCGGGAGTTGTACCACAGCAACCACCAACAATCAGAACACCTTCGCTGACTAAAGTTTTCACCTCATCGGAAAATTCCTCAGCCGATACATCGTAAACCGTTTCGCCGTTTACAACTTTCGGAAGTCCTGCGTTGGGTTTTAAAATAACGGGGACAGTCGCATATTTAAGATACTCGCGTGTTACAAAGCTTAAATCTTTCGGTCCGAGTGAACAGTTAAGACCTATTGCATCAGCACCCATACCCTCTAAAAGTGCCACCATACTTTTCGGTGAAGCACCCGTCATAAGGGTGTTTTCCTCGTTATATGCATTTGACACAAAAACAGGGAGTGAAGTATTTTCCTTTACAGCGAGTAGTGCCGCTTTTGTTTCGTAACTGTCGTTCATTGTCTGGATAAAGATGATTTCAGCACCATATTTTTCAGCAAGGCGTACTGTTTTTGCAAAAACAGAAACTGCTTCCTCAAACTGAAAATCGCCGTATGGAGCAAGCATTCTGCCTAAAGGTCCTATATCTAAAGCCACCCATTTTCTTTGAGTGCCGATACTTTCATCTCTTGCTTTTTTGACATTCTCCATTGCGGCTTTGATGATATTTTCGAGTTCTTCATCCGAAAACTTCAAGGAGTTTGCACCGAAAGTGTTGGCACTTACAACATTACTTCCTGCATCATAATAATCCCTGTGAATTTTCACAAGCACCTCGGGATGGGTTATATTCCATCTTTCGGGAAGCTCACCGGGAGTAAGCCCTGCTTTTTGAAGCAAGGTTCCCGTACCACCGTCAAGATATAAAATATTGTTTTTGATGTAATCTAAAACGTTCATTGTTCTCTCCTGAATAAACAATTTTTATTTTCGCAGATTTCACAGCCCTGTTTTTCGTCACATTCTTTGTTGGTAATACCCACAATCGCCGTTACCGATTTTGAGGGTGACATAAGAAGGCTTTCGTTTAATGTAAGTCCTATTTTCTTCGGACAATCAAGCACTTTGAAAATCTCTTTTTGAAACTCAAGGGGCAAATCTCCGTACCCGGGGCTGAAACGAGGCTTTGTAAAGTGATTTACTTTACAGCAAAATTCATCACACACTCTCTCAATTTCTGCAGTTCCGATAGCTTCAAAAAGCACTGCCTTAGCAGGTGACACCTTTGAATACTTTAAAAGCAATCTGTCGTACTGAGCACCCAAAGTTGCCGCAAAGATAATCACCTTTTTGCACCCATTGAGGTTTTTTAAAAGGTTTTCTGACCAAACCTTTCCGAAAGGAAACTCAATACAGTCTGTCAGCTTAACCTCAAATTCATTGTAGCAAAGCTTCGGCTTTATAAAGCTTTCTGCTTCCTTGATGCATTCGTCCAAAAGCGCCATAATTTCCTCGGTTGACTCTTTAACCCCTGCATATCTTAAAACTTCATTTTTATTAATCATACCAAAATACTCGAAAGATTTTCTAAAATCTTTTCTGCAACATCGGGTTTGTTCATAGAATAAACGTGGACATTTTTTATACCGTTTGCAAAAAGGTCGATAATCTGGTCTGTGGCATAAATAATACCTGCCTGCTTCATAGCATCGGGAGAAGAACCAAACTTATCAACAAGGCTTTTAAAACGCTGAGGCATAAACGAGCCCGAAAGTTTCACTGCCCTTTCCACCTGATTTGCATTTGTAATAGGCATAACACCTGGGATAACGGGAACCACTATCCCCTCTTCCCTTATCTTGTAAAGGAAATTATATAAAAGGTTATTATCAAAAAACATCTGGGTTGTTAAAAACGAAACCCCTGCCTCAACCTTTTCTTTCAAATGCTTTATATCCTCTTTCTGGTCACGGCTTTCAGGATGAATTTCAGGATAGCACGCAGCCCCGATACAGAAATTTTTGTCAATGCTCTTTATGTCCCTTATAAGGTCAATGGCATAACGATAATCCCATTTACTGCGGTCAGTTTCCATAAGCTCGGGGGTTAAATCGCCACGGAGAGCCATAATGTTCTCAATACCTGCTTCTTTGATTTCACCGATTTTATTTTTAACTGTTTCCTTGCTTGAAGAAACGCAGGTCAAGTGTGCTAAAGTCGGCACACCATAGGATTTCTTTATGTTCTTTGCAATCTCGAGGGTGTATTTGCTCGTACCCCCGCCTGCACCATAAGTAACACTCATAAAGGAGGGTTTAAGCTTTGCGATTTCCTCGGTTGCGTGTTTTACACTTTCAAAATTACTGTCGGTTTTGGGAGGAAAAACCTCAAATGAAAGGGATAATTTATCCGCTTTAAAAATCTCAGTCAGTTTCATTTTTTATCTCCTCAAATTTACTCTTTATCTTCTTTAAGTCCTCATATGCATTGCGCTTTTTGGAAGGGTCACGCAAAAGTGCAGAGGGGTGATATGTAGCAATCATATGATACCCTTTTCTTTCAAACCATATGCCATGCTCTTTTGTTATTCTGAATTCGGGGTTTATAAGGGTCTGTGCCGCAATACGCCCTAAACACACGATAATTTTCGGCTTTATAAGCAAGGTCTGATATCTTAAAAATGGCATACACGCCTGCTTTTCATCTTCTTCGGGGTCACGGTTATATGGTGGACGGCATTTTACAATGTTACCAATATACACATCATCAAGGGTAAGGTCAATAGCTTTTAGCATTTTGTCAAGAAGCTGTCCTGCGGCCCCAACAAAAGGTAAACCCTGAATATCCTCCTGTTCACCGGGGCCCTCGCCGACAAACAAAATATCGGCGTTTTTGTTTCCTTTTCCGATAACCACGTTCTTACGCGTTGAGTAAAGTTTACATCTTTTACAGCCAAGACAGGCATTTTCGAGTGTTTCCCACGAACGCAAGTTATCATCTCCTCACAAAACTATTCTAATTTACATTTTACTCCTTTTTTCTCAGCATTTCAACAGTTATTTAAAAAAACCGTGTAGCTTTGCGTGTTGTCACCAGTCAACACGCATCGAGATAAATTCCTTTCGGAATTTTCGATATACAACAAGTTGTTCGATATGTGCATTCGCACTTGATATGTTTGCTATGCAAACAAGAATTTATCTCATATTGAATTACTTTTAATGATATCCATCATAAAAAGTAATATATCGAGTTTGAATATAATGAAAACATATAGAGTCAACAAAGTTGACATATAGAAAATAGCAAGAGTGAAAACTTTCACTCTTGCTATTTAAAATTATTCTAAATCAAAATTCCATCACAATGGTCTATTTCGTGCTGGATAATCTGTGCCGTAAAACCCGTAAAAGTTTTCACACGGGTTTTAAAATCAGGGGTTTGCCAGCTTACCTTTATAGTTTTATACCTCTTGCATTTCCGAGGACCACCAAGGAGCGAAAGGCAACATTCCTCGGTGTCATACGGGTCTGACTTTTTGATAATCTCAGGGTTAAACATAACGGTATATTCCCCATCGTTGTCAAAAGCGATTATCCGTTTTAATACACCAATCATATTCGCAGCCATACCCACACAGGTATCCTTGTGCGCCATTAAAGTATTAAGCAAATCTTCAGCAACCAAGTAATCTTCTTTCGTTGCCGTTTCCGATTTTTTACCCAAAAACATCGGGTCGTGCATAAGTTCCTTAACCATTTTTTCGCAACACCTTTATTCCAAAACCTTCAAGTGAAATTTTGTCTTTGTAAATTTCGTCTGTTTCGACATCCTTAAATTCGCCTTTAAGGGAAACTTCCGCGGGGTTTTCAAGGTAGTTCTCAACAAAGATAAAATCTTCCCTTGTATGTAAAGTAACACCTTTTGGCAAATCATAAGAAGTAATATTATGCTCTTTTATGAGGCTTTCGTAAAAGTCATTTAAAAGTTCACCTGTGTCCCTGCAACCGATATAGTAGGCTTTACCATTTTTATAGTTATTTTTAAGTACTGCTGGAGTGCCTTTATAAAAATCTCTTCCGTAAACGCCAAGAGTTTGTGCCGTAGTGGGAGTGATAAGCTCACACAAATCAACCACTTCGTAAGCTTTGTTGTTCATCACAACAGAGTTACGGTCAACATCGTAAAGTGCATCAATTTCATCGGCAGTAAGTCCGAAAACATCCTTTAATTCGTTGCCGGGGAAACCACCAAGATAACACAAGTCACTACCGTTCACATAGCCAGTGGCGTAAGTTCCAACAACAGTGCCTCCGTTTGCAACATACTCTTCAACCTTTTTGATTTCTTCCTCGGTCATAAGATAAAGCATCGGCAAAACCAATACTTTGTATTTACTCAAGTCCTGATTAAGCCCGATAACATCGACATTCACACCGCGTTTCCAGAACTCTTTATAGTGGTTTATGCAGGTGCGTTTGTACTTCTTGTCGATGTTGCTCATACCGTTTGCAACATCAATAGCCCAGCGGTTTTTAAACTCATAAACCACTGCCACTTCGGACTCGGTTTTTGTACCGACAACACCTTTAAGCTTTTCGAGTGCGATACCGACATCGGTTACATCGCGAAATACCCTTGTGTCATCTCTGCCGTTATGGTCGACAACGGCACCGTGGAATTTTTCCTCGCCACCTCTGCCCTTGCGCCACTGGAAATAGAGCACACTGTCACTGCCGTGAGCGACCGCCTGCAAAGATGAAAGCTTGTGCATATTCGGGCGCTTAAGCTTGTTTATGGGAAGCCAGTTTGTGTTGCTCGGTGTACTTTCCATAAGGTAGAAAGGCTGCATCTTAAGACACCTGTGCAAATCGTGTGCAAAGGCGATTGAGTAAGCTTCCAAATCGTTTCCTCTGTCACTGTGCCAGCTGGGGTAAGAGTCCCAGGAAATCACATCGACAAAGTCCTTCATATAGTGGTAATTAAGTCGCTGATACGGGCCCATAAAGTTTGCAGTGACAGGGACATCGGGAGTAACCGCCTTGACAGCAGAAATTTCCTCTTTCATAAACTTGGTTGTCTGGTAGGTTACAAACTCTTTCCAGTCAAGGAAAAGCCCCGGCATAACGCCGTCACCCTCGCCCAAATCAAAAGGCGAATGAATCTGCTCAAAATCGGTAACAGTGTGACTCCAAAAGCCTGACCACCACGCGTGGTTAAGCTTACTTAAATCGTTATTATATTTCTTTCTCAAATAATCCCTGAAAGCTTTCTGACAAAGCTCACAATGGCATTCCCCGCCAAGCTCGTTTGAGATATGCCACATAATGATTTTGTCCTTATAACGCTCGGCTAAAAGGGTGTTTATCTTTTTAACCTTTTCCCTGTAGACAGGGGAAGTATAGCAATGGTTATGGCGCCTTTGATAATACATTCGCTGTCCGTTTTTCATAACCCTTAAAACCTCGGGGTACTTCTCGGAAAGCCAGCGTGGTCTTGCACCACTGGGAGTTGCCAGAATAATATCGATACCATTCTCTCTTAAATCATCAATGATTTTATCAAGGTATTCAAAGTTATATTTACCTTCCTCAGGTTCTAAAAACGCCCAGGAGAAAATGCCAAGTGTCATGGTATTGCAATGGGATTTTTTCATCATACGGATATCTTCTTTTAAAATTTCAGGGTAACTAAGCCACTGCTCGGGGTTATAGTCCCCACCATGAAGCATATTCTGCATATTTTTATTCTCCTTTTATATAATTTTTGGGCGATACACCCGTCAATTTCTTAAAAACATTTGAAAAATAGTAA
Organism: Fumia sp.; assembly: GCA_045615345.1. Lineage (GTDB taxonomy): Bacteria > Bacillota > Clostridia > Oscillospirales > Ruminococcaceae > Fumia. Next base: position 57,033 of record JAZLER010000016.1, read on the forward strand.
ACATTTTCAAATCCGCACATCACAGCCACCTCTGAAACAGTAAATTTACTCGTCTGCAACAATTCCTTTGCACGATTGACCCTCAGTAAAGTTATGTATTTCACAGGCGGATAACCATATTTTGAAATAAAAAGCTTTTTAAAATACGAGTAAGATAGTCCCGAAAGCTTTAAAAGTTTATCGTAATCAAAATCCTTTTTGAAATAGTTTTCGGCTATGTATTCCTCCACTCCCGAAAGTCGGTTAGTTTTAGGACGGTACTCACTCTGGTTACGATAAACAAGCTCTAAAATACTGTAAAAATACTGCATCGACTTATAGTAGTACCCATCGCGTTTTCCAACCCAGGTTTTATGGATTTTCTCATAAAGATTTTTAAAGTTCTCATTATCGTGGGAAATTTTCACAGCCTCTTCGGGAAGGGGATAGTTACTGTAAAAATAGATATTAAAAAGTGCAAAATCCTCTTTTACATCCACTGTATATTCATTGTTGTCAAGACCTTTTGGTAAAAAAAGCATATCCCCTGCCGTCATATGGATAACCTTTCCGTTAAAGCTGATTTTTGTATCTCCTTTTATGTAATACATCAGCTCATAAGTCGGCAGACAACCGGGGTATTTAAACTGTTTCTGGGATTTCGTTTCATAGTAAACCACATTACTTATTACTGAAATACCGAGCTCTTCACCTAATAACAGCATAAATCTTCCCCCTTTTTTTAGCATTGTAACACAATACAAAAAATTATTCAATATAAAAAGCTGAAAATTATAAAAAAAGTCATTTTGTTTATTTACAATCAAAAGCCCTGTTGCTAAAATGTAGAAAAAGGAGGTTTATTTTATGAATTTTATGTTAGGTTGTAATTACTGGGCATCAAACGCCGGTATAGAAATGTGGAGCAATTTTGATATAAACGCTATAAAAAAGGATATTAAGCTCCTCGCTGAGCATGGTGCCACAATGCTGAGAGTTTTTCCCTTGTGGTCGGATTTTCAACCTGTTCACCATGTCTGGACTGCCGATACCAAAACCTATCTTTTTTCTACTAAGAAAGGTAACCCCGAAGATAACCCTTACTACCTTGACGAAGCTATGCTCCAAAGATTTTCCCTCTTCTTAGATGAATGTGACAAATATGGTATAAAGGTAATCGTAGGTCTTATCACAGGATTTATGAGCGGAGGACTTTATGTTCCTCCTGCTTTGTACGGAAAAAGCATCATAACCGACAGTATGGCGCTTTATTTAGAACAACTCTTTATAAAAGGCTTTGTCGGACATTTTAAGGACAGAAACACAATATACGGTTGGGACTTAGGCAATGAGTGCAACTGTATGCCGAGTTCGGAAAACAGAATGGACGCTGTAAACTGGTCTTTCACCATCTCAAACGCAATCCGTGCCGCCGACCCCACAAGACCCGTGATTTCGGGTATGCATGGCATAAGACTTCAGGATAAATGGACCATTCAAGATCAGGCAGAATGCACCGATATCCTCACTACACACCCTTATGCTTTGTGGTGCGGTCACACCGAAAATGACGAAATGCTTTCTTTCAGAACCACTATGCACCCGACAGCTCAGGCAAAATTCTTCTCCGAAATCGGAAAAAAACCTTGCCTTACAGAAGAATTCGGCTCACTCGGACCTATGATGTGCAGTGACGAAGCTGCTGCCGATCTTTTTAGAATCAATGCGCTCTCCCTCTGGGCTAACGGCTCACCCGGACTTTTGTGGTGGTGTGCTTCCGACCAGACCGAGCTTACTACTTTCCCTTACACACACATCGCACTCGAGCAGGAGCTTGGAATGATTGATGTAAATCACAACCCCAAACCCGTACTTTGCGAGATGAAAAAATTCTCCGAAAACATCGATTTTGATTTGCCGAAAGCAAAAACTCAGGCAGTCTGCATCCTCACAAGGGACCAGGACCAGTGGGGTGTCGGATATATGGCACACATCCTCTCCCGTCAGGCAGGATTTAATATCGAGTTTGCTTACGGTGACAACGAAATCCCTGATTCAAAGCTTTACCTTATGCCCTCTGTCAGTGGGTACAATGTTATCCCGAAAGTAAGATACAACGAATTAAAACAGAAAGTTTATGACGGTGCTGACCTTTATATCTCAATGGATTCAGGGATTTTCATTGATTTTGAAAAGCTTACAGGCCTCCGTGTCAAAAATTCCTTTGAATATCCCGAAACTGTTTCTGCTACTTTCAGCGACACCCTTACTTTCAATAAAACAAAAACTTTTATTATGGAACCCACTACTGCCGAAGTTTTATGTTATGATAACAATAACAACCCTCTTATTTCGGTAAACCGTTACGGAAAAGGCCGTGTATTTTTTGTGAATGCTCCCGTTGAAAAAACAATTATGAATATGCATAATGCCTTTGACAAAAAATATCACGAAATTTACGATATCGTCTTCAAAGATTATGTAAACAATATGCCCGTTTCGGTTAAAGGTGAAAATCTTATAAAAACTTTCCACCCCGAAGAAAACGGCGGCTACATAGTTATCATAAACCACGACAACTACGAAAAGAATATCGAAATTGATTTCAATGAAGGCGTTTCCCTTAACAAAGTTTGCTACGGAAATACTGATAAAATCGCACCTTTTGATGCAACTGTAATTAAAGTTGACAGCACTAAGAAATAATTATAAAATATAAATACATAATAAGAAGGAGAAATAGTTATGCTTAACAAAAAAGATTATGATTTTTTCAGCAATGAAGCTAAAAAATATTTAGAAAAAGCGGGTATTGTAATTACCCCCGAGGAAGCAAGTCGCATCGAGGTTGTTGAATACGAGCTCGGCTGTATTGAAAAAATCGGCCTTGAGCTTGTAGTTTATGTAAACACCGAGCGTTGCTGTGCAAAGGAACTTGTTTTACTCCCCGGTCAGACCTGTCCCGAGCATCGCCACCCCGAAATCAACGGCGAAGAAGGTAAGGAAGAAACCTTCCGTTGCAGATATGGTAAGGTTTACCTTTATGTCGAGGGCGAAGGCACAGACGATATCAAAGCAAAGCTCCCAGAAGGCAATGAACAGTACTTTACCTGCCGTAAAGAAATCATCTTAAATCCCGGTGAACAGTATACAATTATGCCCAACACATTCCATTGGTTCCAGGCAGGTGAAGACGGTGCAGTAGTTTCCGAATTCTCCACAAAAAGCCGTGACGAATTCGATATCTACACAGACCCCCGTATCGATGCTGCTTGTGACAGAACACTATAGGCGGAACCGACAAAGGAGCGAATTATGTTTGATGTAGTTGCTTTAGGTGAAATTCTTATTGATATGACCTATGCAGGCAAAAGTGAAAATGGTGCTACCCTTTTTGAGCAAAATCCCGGTGGTGCCCCTGCAAATGTTCTCACTGCCGTTCAACGCCTTGGTGGTAAAACCGCCATGATAGGCAAAATCGGTGACGATATGCACGGTGAGTTTTTAAGGCAAACTGTTGAAAAAGGAGGTATTGATTCCAAAAACCTCATTACCGACAGTTCTGTTTTTACAACTTTAGCATTTGTAAACTTGGACGAAAACGGCAACCGCAGTTTTTCTTTCGCAAGAAAACCGGGTGCTGATACTTGTTTAAAGCCCGAAGAAGTGGATTTGTCTTTGCTTGAAAACACAAAGATTTTCCATTTCGGTTCCCTTTCTTTAACGGACGAGCCTGCAAAAAGTGCTACATTTTTTGCTCTTGAGAAAGCAAAGGAAATGGGAAAAATCATTTCCTATGACCCTAACTACCGTGCCCCGTTGTGGGAAAACAAAGAAAAAGCAGTTTTCGGTATGCGCTCTGTTTTGGATTACATTGATATTATCAAAATTTCCGATGAGGAAACAGAACTTTTAACAGGTTTTAAAGAAGTTGAAAAAGCCTCAGAGGAGCTTTTAAACCGCGGAATAAAAATCGTCATTGTCACAATGGGTAAAGATGGCGCACACATAAGAACAAAAGATGGTTTTGTCACCTCAGCTGCCCTCCCCGTAAAGGCTGTTGACACAACGGGTGCCGGCGACTCCTTTATGGGCGGATTTTTGTATCGTATTTCAGGCTCTGAAAAATCAATTGATGAGCTTTCCCTCACCGATATCAAAGACTTTGCAGATTTTGCAAACAAGGTATCAGGCTACTGTGTGCAAAGACGAGGTGCCATAAACGCCATGCCCCACTTAAACGAAATATAAGACGGAGTTTTCTCCGTCTTTTTTCTTTGCAATTTTCGAAAAAGTTTCGTTAATTTGGTAGTTTACAATCAAAAAAAATTGAAGTATATTTAATAATGAGAGGTGATTTTATGAATTTAATGGGTATTGATGTTGGAACAACCTCGATAAAGACGGCTGTTTTCAACGAAAAATTTGAAACCATTTACTCAAATAACATAGACTACACGCTTAACTCCCACGGCAATATTGTAGAATGCGAGCCCAATAAATACTGGAATCTCATAGAAGCAGAGCTTGAAAACCTCAAGGTTCCGGTTTCAGCCCTTGCTATCGACACCCAGTGCGAAACACTGATTTTAACCGATGAACTTGGAAACCCTGTAAGGGATGCTATCGTATGGCTTGATAACCGTGCCGAAAAAGAAGCCAAAATCATTGAAGAGCATTTCGGAAGAAAACGGGTTTACGAAGTAACAGGTCAACCTGAAATCACTGCCACCTGGCCTGCTTCAAAGCTTTTGTGGGTCAAAAATAACGAGCCCGATATCTGGGCAAAAACCAAAAAAATATTCTTGCTTGAAGATTATATTCTCTATAAAATGACAGGCAAATTTGTCACCGAAAAAACTTTGCAGTCATCGAGCCTTTATTTTAATATAAGGAACGCTGCCTGGTGGGACGAAATGCTTGAGTTTATCGGAGTAAGCCGTAATATGCTCCCAGAACTTCTTGAAAGCGGAGTGTATGTCGGAGATTACAACGGCATTAAGGTTGTAACAGGCGCTATGGACCAGGTTAGCGGTGCCATCGGTGCGGGGGTTATCAGTGACGGGATTGTCAGCGAAATGACAGGTACCACAATGGTTATCTTCAGCAAGGTTGATAAAATCCCCGACTATGATGAAAACAGTATTGTACCCTGCCACTATAACTATGACGGCAAATACTGTGTTCTCTCCTGGAGTCCTACTGCAGGAATGAGCCTTAAATGGTTTAAAAATATCCTTTGTGAGAACTTTTCCTTCAAGGATTTAGATGTCCTTGCAAATGAAGTTCCTCCCGGGTGTGACGGACTAACCTTCCTTCCCTACCTTTGCGGTTCGACAATGCCGAAATACAACCCAAAAGCAAAAGGAAGCTTTACAGGTCTTACCACCGAGCACACGAGAGGACATTTTGCACGAAGCATTATGGAAGCTTTATCCTACACTTTAAAAAGCAACTTTGATTATCTTAACCTTGATGTTTCCGAAATCAGGGCGATGGGCGGAGGCGCCAACAGCGACTTATGGTGCCAGATGAAGGCAGATATCACAGGCAAAACCCTTATGACACTCAAAAACAAAGAAACCGCTTGTCTTGGTGCAGCAATCCTTGCAGGTGTCGGAACAGGTGCTATTGAAAGTGTCGAAAAAGCATGTGAGCACATTGAAGCTGATAAAATTTTCAAGCCCCGTAATGTTGATTATAAAAAAGGCTATGAAAACTTTTTAAACGCAGATAAAATATTAAATGTATAGGAGAAGATATTTATGACAAAAGCAGCATTTGTAGGATTTGGTGAAGTCAATACACCAAAAGAACTCATTGTTAAAAAGTGTGCAGATGCACTCAAAGCCCTCGAAAACGAAGGTGTTGAGTGTGTAAGCGTTTTCCCCGTGACAGACGATTACGAGGAAAAAGATGTAAATATGGCAATTGAAGCCCTTAAAGGCAAGGAATTTGATTACCTTGTAGTTTGTATTGCAGGCTGGATTCCCACCCACGCAGTTGTAAAGGTTACAGAACATTTCCGCCACAAACCCATGGTACTCTGGGGACTTTGCGGTTGGATGGAAGACGGCAGAATTGTAACAACTGCTGACCAGGCAGGTACTACTGCAATAAGAAAAACTTTCTATGATTTAGGCTATAACTTCAAATATATCTATGATATCATAGGACTTCCCACAAATTCCAGAAAGGTTGCACAGTTTGGAAAAGCTGCAGCTGCAGCCACAAAACTCCGCCACGCAAAAGCAGGTCATGCAGGTTACCGTGATATGAACCTTTACGGCACTCAGGTTGATGGTCCTTCCTTAAAGCGAGTTGTAGGTCCTGAAATTGAAACTTTCGAAATGCTCGAAATCGAACAGAGATATCAGAAAATCACCGATGCTGAAAAACAGGAAGTTATCGATAAATGCATTTCCAAGTGGAAATTCTTAAAAGAAGCTAAACGCGAAGGTCTGGAAAAAGCGGCAGGATATTACCTTGCAATCAAGGCTATCTGTGACGAAAGAGGTTATGATGCAATTTCCTTAAAGGATGTTGACGGTATGAAGAAGCTTTTGGGCTTCCCCCCTGCTCCAATCTTTATGCTTCTTTCCGATGAAGCAAACCTTTGCACAGTTCCCGAAAATGACGGTCTTGGAAGCATTACACAGATGATGGTAAAATACGCAACAGGTCAGTGTGCAGCTTACCTTGAATTCTATGAATTCTTTGAACACAGCGTTATCGCAGGTGTTCCCGACTATGTTCCTGCAGAGATTGTTGACGGCGATGTTCAGGTTATGCCTGCGGCATTCGGTGAACTTTCCGAGGGTATTTTGAATGTAAGCCGTGTAAAGCCCGGTGAACTTACAATGTGCCGTCTTACAACAATTGACGGAAAATACTGTATGCATATGGTAAAAGGCAACGGCAAAACTCCTCCCAAGTGGGAAGAAGCAGGCTGGACTCAGCCTGCACCTCAGCTCCCCGGACTTGAAATCGTGCTTGACGATGTTCCCCACTTTGCAGAAAATGTTATGTGTCAGCACTATATTATTTCCTACGGCGACAACACAGGCGTAATGGAAGATTTGTGTAAGATTTTAGGTATTGAAATTATCAGATAAGGAGTATTTTTATGAGTAAATTATTAATCGGCTGGGCAGAAGAAAGTATAGTGCCCGAGAAAAAAGTTAACCTTTTCGGTCAGTTCTTTGAAAGAATTTCCGAGTATGTTGAATCCGAAATTACCGCTACCGCTATGGCTGTTGAGGTAAACGGCGACCAGGCTATAATGGTTTCTGTTGACCTTGTTTCCTTTACAAATGCCAATCTTGATTATGTAAGAGAAAAGGTAGCAGAGTTAAACTCTGAAATTGATGTTTCAAAAATCTTTGTTGCCGCTACTCATACTCATACTTCCATCGGTGTGGCACCATGCCCCGATAACAAAAAAGATGTTGGTGGTTCAATAAATACAACCAAAAATATTCTAAATGAATTCTTACCCGAGGACAAAAAATATACAGCTCTCGTCACTCCTGATGACTCTGTTCTCACTCCCGATGAAGCACGCGAATTTGTTGCAGAAAAAATCGTAAAAGCAGTAGTAAACGCATGGAATAACAGAAAAGAAGCACTCTACGCAAACGAATTCGGAAGAGCTGCAGTCGGTATGTGCCGCCGTGTCGTATATGACGATGGTACCGCTGCAATGTGGGGTGACACAAATACTGCAAACTTTACTGAACTTGAAGCAGGTAACGACTCAGGTGTTGAACTTATCTACACCTTTGATAAAGATAAAAACCTTACAGGTATTGTAGCGAATATCGCCTGCCCTGCACAGATTTTGGAGCAGAGAAGCTTTATCTCCGCTGACTTCTGGGGCAGAGCAAAAGCAATTATCCGTGAAAAGTTAGGCAAAGATGTTTATTTGCTCGCCCTCTGCGGTGCAGCAGGTGACCAGTGTCCCCGTGACCTTATCCGTTGGGTTGAGCCTGAAACTCCTATTGACGACCCAAATGTTAAACGCCCCAACGTTATCGAACATAAGGCAGACCCTTCAATGTATGATATTTCAGGTTGTAACAGAGTCGGCAAACGCATTGCAAACGAAATTGTTTCTGTTTTTGAAGAAATCACAGAATATCACGACAGTGCTGTTTTCGAACATAAGGTTATGACTATGGACCTGCCTTTGAGAAAAGCCACTCCTACAGAATACGAAAACGCTGTAAGAGAGCTTAAATACTATATTGCTGATAACAAAGACAAGGAAAGATTTGACTTCGAGGACAACGCAAAGATGCATGTTCATTGTGGTACTATCTTAAGATATCGTAATCAGCAGACACAGGAAATCTATCCAATTGAAAGCCATATTATCCGTTTTGGTGACGTTGCTTTCACCACAAACCCCTTTGAGCTTTTCCTTGATTTTGGTAACAGAATCAAAGCAAGAAGCTACGCTAAACAGACCTTTATCGTTCAGCTTTGCTGTGGTGCAGGCGGATACCTCCCCACCGAAAAAGCTGAAAATCACGGTCATTACAGTGCTTACATCTCAAGCGGTAACGTTGGTCATATCGGTGGCGACATCTTTACAAGACAGACTATAAACGAGATAAACAAGATGTGGGAAAAATAAAATGCACGAAAGAAAACAAAATCTGTATATCCCGAATGACAAAGTAAGCGGATTGTTATTCTTGTTTTTAGCTTTTTTATTTGTAATGATGACGCTTACTAAAAACTGTTTTTCGGCGGCACTCACTGTAATCGTATCGAACGGTGTTATGACAAAAGCCCAGACGGGACTTATAACTTCAGGATTTTATATACTTTACGGTCCTTTGCAGATTGTGGGTGGCGTTTTAGCTGACAGATATAACCCCAGAAATCTTATTGCAATGGGTGTTATCGGCTCAGTTATCGCAAACTTTGTAATCTTTTTTAACCACAACTTTTACGTTATGCTTATTGCGTGGTCGTTAAATGGTGCAGCCCAGATGGGAATTTACCCCGCTATCTTTAAAATGATATCAGCGAGAATTTCCTACAACTGGCGAAGAAAAGCTATATACTATTTCTCTTTCACCCAGATTATCGGTCAGCTTTTTGCATTCGTTCTGGCGGCATTCATAAAACGCTGGGAATATAACTTCCTCTTTTCCGCAGTTTCTTCTTCAATATTACTTGTAGCTCTCTTTGTTGCATTCAAATATGCAACAAAATATATGGTGCCAGAAGAAAAAATTGAAGATACACCAAAAGAAGAAGTTAAAAGCAACCTTTCTACATTTAAGCTCTTTTTGATAAGCGGATTTATAATCCTGTTACCGATGCGTATATTCAAAGACGTCATCAACCAGTCGGTAAGGCTTTACACCCCCACAATGATGATGGAATCGTATCAGAACTTAAATCCCACCATTTCAAACTTACTTAACGTGTTCGTGCTCATTTCAGGTACTGTCGGCACGATAGTTATGAGAAAAATTCTCTTTAAAAAGGAAAGAAACGAAGTTTTAACCATATTGCTTGCCGCCTTGACGGTAATTCCCTTTATTCTGTTAATCAAGTTTACAGGAAGCATTCATTACCTTGTTATACTCATCGCTTTGTGTTTTTCATCCGCAATTTTAAGCAGTATGACACTCCCTGAGTCATTTATAAGCAGTTCTTTTGCAAAATTCGGAAAGTCTGCAACCGCGGCGGGAATTCTTAATGGCGCCTCCTCACTCGGTATCGTTTTGCAAAGCTACGGACTTGGATATATCGCCGACCATTTTGGCTGGAACACGGTAACTACCATTTACGTTGTATTCATCGGCATTACTGTCGTTCTCATGTTTACAATTCTTCCGTTGTGGACTAAATTCAAAAAGAAATATTTGTGATAAAAAGCGGAATTTTTCCGCTTTTTTTATTGACTTTTTTCACCCTTACTGTATAATGGTACATAAGAAAGAGGTGGGTATTTATGTACAGCCATATTGAAAAAATTAAATCCCGTCTGACCAATGAAGACGAGAAGTTTTTAAAAGATATTTATGCCCCTACTGAGGTTGCAACCTGCGATGAAGACTCATTCAGACACCTTTGCGTGACCCCTGACGGAAAAATCCGTTTTTATGGTCTTTACGGCAAAAAAACTGTTGTTGATAAAAATGCTCTCCATTGTTATATCGAGTCAACCGATGGAGGCCTTTCATGGAAACGCCACTTAAAACCCGAGGGTGCACTCGGTGCATCGGTACAGATCCCTTTCGGTAAATACAAGGGCAAATATATCGGTCCCGTTAAAATAGATGGTAAACTTTGCTACGCTGTTGCAGACGACCCAGACAGCGCGCCTTTCCTTGTTACCCCGATTGAGTCCAGCGACCACAGAATTACAAACGACTCCGCAGCTATGCCTTTATTTATGACATCTAAAGAAAGGATAGTTGTCGTTGTGCACGAACAGCGTCCAGAAATTCACGAAAGTGCATACTTTGTAAAAGTTCATTATTCGGATGACTGCGGTGAAAGTTACAAAATCGCAGACCCCGGTCATGCTCCTCTGTTTGAAAAGCAATGGCCTCATAAGGGTATGCGATGGGAACAAAACTACCGTGAAAACACAATTGAAGAGCTTTCCGATGGTACTTTGATGATGATTGCAAGAACTTCTTCCGACTACCATTATATAAACTATTCTTACGATGGTGGCGAAACTTGGACTACTCCTGAGCCCTCCGTTTTCCATTCCACAGGCACCATGCCAAAACTCAAAAAGCTTTCAGACGGCAGAATAGTATTTTGCTGGTGTAACACAAAGCTTCTCCCCGAGGTTGACGATACTGACGGCCTATGGGAAGACTTTTTCACAAACCGCGATGCAAACCATATTGCTATAACCGAAGATGATGGTAAAACCTGGAAAGGTTTCAGGGAAATGGTTTTGAATCCTATAAGACATTATGCTGATTTTCGTTCCTTTGGCGGAATTACATCGGGTGCCGACAAGAGTGTTCATCAGTTCGAGATTATGGAGCTCCCCTTCAACAAGCTTTTGGTAGCTTACGGACAAAACAGAGCTTGTGTAAGAATTCTTATCTTAGACCTTGACTGGATTTATGAAAAGAGTCGTGTGAACACCCCCGTAAACGGACTTGAAAACCTCTCAACACAAACCTATGTAAAGAGTATCCCCGGTGGATTTTTGGGAAGCCGTACCGAAGCAAATGAGCATACGGGTCATTGTGCTTACAATCGTATGAGCAGTGTTATGGTTGTCCCCAATCCCTACGACCCCACCTTTGAAGCGTTAAGCTTCAAAACCCTCCACGATGAAAGACTTTTAAGTACCATAAGCGGAGCTGTATGGAACTTCCCGATTGCAAGAAAAGGTACCGTAAAAATCAAGGCAAAAATCGGCGGTATGGGACTTCGTATTTCACTTTTGGACCACTGGATGAACCCCACCGATAACACTCTCCCCTACTTTGCCGATTACAGCATCGTTTTAAGGGAAGATATGCACGAAAAAGACGAGATGGCAGAGTTTGTGTTCAACTTTGACTGTGACAAAGGAGAAGTCACCCTGACTGTTGGCGATTATGTTAAACATACTTCCCGTATGAACAACAACCACCCGATGGGTCTTTGCTACTTACATATGCAGACTGCAGCCCCCAACGGTGTCCAAGACCCCGAAGAAACCATAGTTTCCCATCTCACTTTCAACGCAGAATAAATTAAAAGCCAGGCGTTACCGCCTGGCTTTTTTTGTTATTCCGATTACTGTAAAAACAGTTGCTATAAATATAAGTGATGCTAAAACAATAAAGGAAACATTTCCGCTTGTGCATTCTTCCCAGTTATAAAAATCCACTTCGTAATGGTTTTCGTTTGTTCCAAACAAGAAATTTACAATGTGCCCCAGAAAATAATAAAAAGCAGTCGAAAGATATATACATATCCCCGTTTTAAGAAACGCACAAAAACTGAAAGTGCATATCAAAGCACAAAGTATCGCAGGTATATATGAATACAAAGTAACAAATATTGCAGAATCAAGCATAAATGGTTTAAAAGTATTCACCATAAGCAATAAAAGTAAAGTTAAAATCATTGTTACCATAAGAGAAATCACAAACTTATATCGGGTTTTTAAAAGAAGAGGCAAAAATATCAGCACATACCCCATCAATGTTCCGATACATGCTACGGGAACCCAAAAAAGTGTTTTTGTATATACACCACAGGTAAACAACAAAATACATATAGAAATGTAGGTCGTAACAGTAAACCATAAAAGTTTTTTCTTTTTAACAAAACAAGTGAAATTCGGTATAAAAGTGTAAGCACAAACAAGTGCCGACAGTACAATAAAAAACCACGAAAGAGTATGATTTACAGCCAAGTTACAGATAAAACAAGTAACAAGCGCCACTATATAGGATATTGTGGGAACTAAAATCCAGGTACTTCTTATAACTCTAAATTTTTTTGCCTCGTAATGAATTTTCCTTGAATCCGTATCAGTAGAAGCCGTTATCAGCTCATGTTCGGTTATTTCAAGAGCTTTGCAGATATCCGAAATCATAGTGATATCGGGATAAGAAACTCCCCTCTCCCACTTGCTCACGGCACCTTCTGTGACAAACAAAAGCTCAGCAAGGTCTTTTTGCGAATATCCTTTTTCTGCACGCTTTGCTTTTATAAAGGTACCGAATGTTTTTTTGTCAGTCATATTATCACCTCTGTCTGACATTTTATTATAGCTACAAATTACTGTCAATGGACTGTCAGTCCACCCTTATTTTGCCTTCCCTGTCCTCACCTGCACCAAAACGGGTGAGATAAATTTTATCGTCTTTAATCGAAACCACATCAAAAGCTGTTTCTGTAATAGTCCCCACCTCGCGTTTCGGGCAGAGATTACACCATTCCTGCACATAAGAACAAAGGGTTGTTATAACAGGCAAATCATCGTCATATACAAAGTTATCAAAATGCACATGTCCTGCAAGTATACAAACAACATTAGGCGCATTTTTAATAGCGTGATAAACCCTCGGTGCATTCAGTATATCGTCATAAGGTTTTATATATGTGGGAGCATCACCCGAGCCGATAATCCCACTGTTATGTATCGGTGAATGACAGACAACCACAACATTCTTGTCGGTATCAAGAGCTTCTTTTTCAAGCCACTCAGCCTGTTCGTTTGAAAACTCCATTCTCCAGCCAAAAGGATATTGTCCGTTTGGCAACTTGTGATAAGGCTTGTCGTTCACATCAAGGAAAACAAAACGATAACCCACATCTTCAAAATCTATAAAATAGTAATTTTTATCGGTGGGATTATTTTTCATACAAAGCTTGTGCAAATCCTCGGGAGTAAATGCACAAATTGTGTTGTCACGCCCATTATCTACAGCATCACCGATAGCATCATCGTGGTTTCCCAAAACGCAGTGAACAGGTACTGAAAGCGAATATAAAGCATCCATTATCTCGTGATGTGCAGTACGCACTTTTATGGGGTCAGGGTCGTAATCGCAACCAATATCCCCACCCGAAATCACAAACTTAATACCGGGTACACGGTCAATGATATACTGAATGGAGCGAATATGGTCAACTCCGTCTTCGTAGTCTGTCATTTTGCTCAGTCCCGCTTCGATGGCAAACTTGTTAAGCTTATGATGCATATCAGTGATAAAGACAAAATTAAGCGGTGCTTTAAGGTCATTTATCTTTTTGATTTTTTCATCATAATGGGTTGTAAGATATCTTAAATCTTTCATTTTTATACCTTCTTATTCGATTATCGCAATCAGCTGTGTAATAAATTTACTTTTATCTTTATGCTGTGGTGGCCCTTCAAGATAAAGATTTCTGAACACGCCCGACAGCTTTATATTATTTTCTTTTGCATATGAAATGAGTTTTTCACGAGCTTTTGGGATATCCTCGTACGCTCCGTGATGGAAAAATGCAATTGCCTTGAGTTTAGAAAACTTTTTAATATATTCGCCCTCACTGTCTGAAGGTATAGCAATACCGTAAGAAATTTCTTCAGGCGTACCGGTAGAATATTCAGTAAAATACATACGCTTTGTGGTATCTATTCCGTAATTCTTCATAGCCTCAGTAGCTGTATATCTTAAATAATCAATTTTGTCAGCAATTGAATCTGATTTAAATGTACGACAATAAATTGTCTGCGGTTCGATATCAATTACCCTGATATCATCACACTGTTTACGAGTTCTCTCTTTCAATTTTTCTATAGTCAGATTAAGCTCATCCCTCATTTTTTCAAGACGATTTATCATCGGTACCAAATCCGAAGTATTGCTGAAATATTCAAGTATCTCGTCCAGAGAAAGACCTAAATTCTGAAAAGTCCGTATTGTACGGATACGGGTAAAAGTATCGATATTGTAATATCTGTTACCGGTAGTTCCTTCCTTTTTGTCAGGGGAAACAAGTCCTTTTGCTTCGTAATTGAGTATTGCTTTCCTCGTAATGCCAACAGCTTTTGCGACCTCGCCAATTGAAAATAAATTTTTATTATCCATAAAAAATCCTCTTTTTCCAGTATTTTTTGCAAAAACACTTGCATCGCACCCTAAGGTACGGTGTATAATAATGATAGCATATAGTTTCAAAAAACTCAAGTGGCTTTGCACCTAAATTTTATTTTTGGAGGAAATTATTATGAAAAAATTACTGGCGCTCTTACTTACTATTGTTATGTCCGTTACATTATTTGCAGGATGCTCAGACCCTGTTTATGATGACTTTTCAAATTACTTAAATGTTGAAATGGCAGAAGTCAACGCTGATTATACAAAAATCACTGAAGAAGTCGGCAGATGGGAAGCTATGGAAGATGACAACGCTATTGCAAAAAGCTTAAGCGAAGTGCTTATTCCCCTTGTAGACGGTTCACTTTCAAAGCTTCAGAATGTAAACCCCCAGACAGATGAGGTTAAAGCAATCAAAGCAAAATATGTAAAAGTAATGGAAGCTTATAAGACAGGTTTTGAAACACTTTTGGAAGGTTGCAACACTCAGGACGAAGCAACCATCAATGCAGCAAACGAAGCCCTCAACGAAGGCATCACACTTTTAGACGAATACAATGCAGCACTTGAAGCTTTGGCAACAGAAGTTGGCGGAGAAATTGAATACTAAAATTAAATTTGTGTAAAGCCAGACCCCCTCACAAAACGTGAGGGGGTTAATCTTTTAAACTGCCTTATATATCTCCTTAAAACATTTTATCCAATTGGGGGCGTACATTTTTTGGTACTGCCAATTGAAATGTGCAACATAATTTAAAATTAAAAGCCTTGTACATAGACTTACAAGGCTTTCTCAGTTTTATAAAATTTCTTTTTCCAGAATCTCTGCGGCAGTTCTTACAAAATCGGCACAGGGGCCTTTGTGATGAGGAGTTGCAGTTGGAGCAGGCTCTTTACCTTTCGAAAGGCCTAAAAGCTCACGGCAGACAATACCGCCCTTTTTCTCCTGAAACTCACCAGCAAGCTTACGGATAAGAGCATAAAACTCTTTTTTCTCGGTGTCTGCCTTGGGGTCATTATAACCTTTTACCATACTTAAAACAAACACCATACCGCTCACGGCACCGCAGACTTCCCTGAGTCTTCCGATACCTCCGCCAAAGCCAGAAGCAAGCATTGCGACAGTTTTTTCTTCCATACCCATCACATCTGCAAACGCTACCGCTACAGCCTGGGCACAGTTATAACCTTCTTTAAATTTTTCGTATGCAATATCTGCTCTTGTCATATTAACACCTTATTTAAGCAAATTTTCAACAACATCTGCTGCACCTTCCATCCAGTCGCCTTCAAAGAGTTCGATTACACCCTGGTCGCAGTTTTTAGCAAGCTGAGGGTCAATGGGAAGTTTTGCAAGAACGGGGAGGTTAAATTTCTCTGCAGTTTCGTCAATATGGCTTTCACCGAATACATTGATTTTCTTGCCACAGTCAGGGCAGGAAATATAACTCATATTCTCAACAAGACCTAAAATCGGGATATTCATCTGGTTTGCCATATTTACAGCTTTTTCAACAATCATGGAAACAAGCTCCTGAGGAGAAGCAACCACGATAATTCCATCAAGGGGAATAGACTGGAAAACAGTCAAAGGAACATCACCTGTTCCGGGAGGCATATCGACAAACATAAAGTCAACATCGTTCCAGATAACATCTGTCCAGAACTGTTTTACAGTACCTGCGATAACAGGGCCACGCCATACAACGGGAGTGGTTTCGTTTTCAAGAAGAAGATTTACAGACATTACAGAAATACCCGTTTTGGTTTCCACGGGGAAGATGCCACCCATACCATCGCCCATTGCTTTTTCCTTGATACCGAAAGCCTTGGGGATACTGGGGCCTGTGATATCAGCATCTAAAACAGCGGTGTTGTATTCTCTTCTTTTCATAATTACAGAAAGCATAGAGGTAACCATACTTTTACCTACGCCACCCTTACCGCTGACAACACCGATAACTTTTTTGATATTGCTTAGCTCATGCGGTTTTTCCAAGAAATCGTTCGGTGAAGTCTTTCTTGAAGAACAATCCTTACCGCAAGTGTTACAGTTGTGAGTACATTCGCTCATTATATTCATCCTTTCGCAATTCACAAGAAAAACCGGAGAAAACTCCGGTTAATCCTTTAACAATATAATTATAAAACCAATTCATTAAAAAGTCAATAGAGGTTTTTCTCCATTCCGATATGGGGACATCCTTCTTCGAGGTACTCCTCCCCTGCTTTTTCAAAGCCTTGTTTTGCATAAAAGCCAGAAGCTCTCACCTGAGCACCGAGAACTACTTTTTTACCGCCTAAAGACTTTGCCTTTTCGCAAATAGCTTTCATAAGCTCTGCACCAAGTCCTGTACCTCTGTAAGACTTTTTGACAGCAATTCTTCCTGCATGCCAGATGTTATCACCATCGTAAAAAATCCTCGCACAGCAAACGGGAAGCTCTCCGTCATAGCCCACAATATGGTAGCTTTCTTTGTCCTTTTCATCAAATTCTTCTTCGAAACCCTGCTCTTTTATAAAAACTTCTTCTCTTATCATAAAGGCATCTTTAACAATATCTGACGGCATCCCGGCCCATTTAAACTCCATAGTTTTCTCCTTTACAGGTCAATTGTTTTTATGTACTTACTGTCTTTAAAAACCTCAATAAGTTCGGACGGCACATGACCTTTGGGGAATTTTATAAAAAGTTTTAAGTCAACGCCTTTTTCGGGAATTCTTTTAACACGCATATTCAATATTTCGATATCCCGTTCTTCAAGTTTTGTCAGCAGATAATCCAGTGCCTCGGATTCTTCGGTTACCATAACGCTGATTTCTTCCGAAATGTTGAGCATTTTTTTAGTGAACCACTTACCGTGCAAAATAGTCTGCATAACAAAAATTATAACCGATGAAGCAATACCAATTGTATACATACCTGCGCCTACTGCCATACCTACACCTGCAGTTGCCCAGATACCTGCGGCAGTTGTAAGTCCGCTTATTGTCTGGCGTTTAACGAAAATCATACCTGCGCCAAGGAAACCGACACCCGATACAATCTGCGCCGCCACCCTTGATGGGTCAAGCTTGGTATCACCCAGCATACCAACAAGATCAAAAAATCCGTATTTTGAAACAATCATCATAAGCGCTGAGCCAAGTGCAACAATAAGATGAGTACGGATACCGGCTTCTTTCATTCTGTGTTTACGCTCATAACCGATAAGTCCGCCACATAAAGCTGCAAGAAAAAGTCTTAAGATATACTCGCCCTGAATTAAAATTTCTGACATTTTAATGCCCTCCTCATTTTAGTAGCATTACGGCAGTAAGTATGCCTAAAAAGCTGAAATTAAAAATAGAAAAGTATTTTATGTAATGTCTTGTTCTTTCGGGGTTGTGTTTAGTGTATTCCCTGAAAGTAATAAGACTGGCAAGAGAGGAAATCAGTGTACCGACACCTCCGATATTTACGCCTACAAGCAAATCGGCATAGTTTCCGGTAAACTGCGAAAGCAATATTGCGCTCGGCACATTGCTGATAACCTGACAGGAAAGAATGGAAAAAAGAAGTGTGCTTTTCTGAAGTAAAAATGAAAATACATATCTAACCACTTCAATTCTCGCCATATTTCCTGAAAAGATAAAAAAGAAAACAAAGGTAAGAAGAAGTCCGTAGTCAACATCTTTTAATGCTTTTCTGTCCATAAACAAAAGCGCCAAAGGAATTACTACAAGTCCCGCTATATACGGAACACCTCTGAAAACAATTGCAATCGAAAGTGCAAAAAGCAAAAGATAGATAATAGTTTTCAAAGGACTGATTTTTACCTTTTCGTCCTCAAGCTCCAGCGGCTCGGGTTTTACAAAAACGATGCAGCATAGTGTTATCAGAATTACGGCAACCACAAAGGGAAGCAACATAATACTTATAAACTCTGCATTCGGAATTTCGAAAAATGAATAAAGGTACAGGTTTTGCGGATTACCAAAAGGGGTCAGCATACCGCCTAAGTTTGCCGCAATATTCTGCATAATAAAAGTAAAAGCCATAAGGCGTCCGTTATGGGTAGACGAAATAACAAAATACCCTAAAGGCAAGAAAGTTAAAAGAGCCATATCGTTGGCAATAAGCATAGAACCGATAAAAGTAATGTACACCAGTGCTAAAATACACATTCTTGCATTTTTAAAAAGACGGACAGTTTTCCTTGCTAAGATATAAAAGAAGTTAATGTTTTTAAGAGCACAAACTACCGCTAAAACACAAAAAAGACAGCTGAGTGTCTTAAAGTCAAAATAACTGATATAGTTCTTGTCAACAGGTACAAAAAATGTTGTTATCAGTGCTGCTGTAAAAGCGATAACCACAACGATGTTTTTCCTTACAAACTCACGCATTTACTTTCCCTTTTTTCTATAAATAATCTTTATAATACCACTTTTGAAGGCTTTGTGTCAAGTTTTTTATAAAAATATTTGACTTTTTTTAATAAATATGTTAATTTAGTGTAGAAAGAGGCGATAAAATGACTAATCTTGATAATAATCCGGTTATAGCCGCTGTCCGTTCAGAAACAGATTTAAAACAAGCGGTAGAAACTTCAGTGGAAATAATCTTCCTTTTGCGCTCCAGCATTCTTACACTCCCGAAAATGATTGAAACCGTTCATGCAAAAAACAAACTCATCTTTGTTCATTCCGATTTTTCCGATGGAATAGGAAACGACAAAGACGGAATTGCCTACCTTAAAAGTTTAGGTGTTGATGGTATTATCAGTACAAGAAGTGTTATCATAAAATATGCAAAGGAACTTGGCCTTTTAACTGTACAGCGATTTTTTATTGTCGATTCACATTCAATTGATACTGCTATCGATGCAATAAATATCGCCCGTCCCGATATGATTGAAATTATGCCGGGCATTATGTCAAAGATTATCGAAAGATTTTCAGAAGCTGTACGCTTGCCTGTTATAGCAGGTGGCCTTATCGAAACAAAGCAAGAGGTTATTGATGCTTTAAGTGCAGGCGCAACAGGTATTTCAACAAACGCTAAAAAGCTCTGGAATGCATAAAAGAGTGGTCTTATGACCACTCTTTATATATTTACCGGCAGACCGTTTTTCCCTTTTATGAAAACTTCGCAATCGTGTTTACACCCTTTGCTTTTAAAACAGTTTGTTTCGACTGTTCCATCCTCATTGTGTATAATTTCAACTCCAATGTTTTCACCGCATTTGATACAGTATCGCACTTCAAAACTTTTATAGCTTCGCATAACATTCCTCACTTTCAAAGATATTATATGCAACAATCCGCGAAAATATTTTTAAACTGTATACAAATAAGAATATTTACCAATCCTTTTTCATAGAATGTATCAGTCTTTAAAAGGTGGTAACTAAAATGGAAGCAGTACTTAAAAACTTATTCGCTTTTGCAAAACGCACTCCCCCTGCCGATGAAAAATTACGATTAAAAGAGGACCTTAAGGATTTAAAACTTCGTCTTGATGCCGCAAAAAGCAGATTTGAATTTGCAAGCGATGATGCTCAGATTGAAGCCACCATCTACGAGATGGAGTCGCTTTCTGTCCAGTACAGACATCTTTTAAGGCAGGCAAAAGAGTCAAAACTTAACTGTGACCCTCTGGAAAATTATTAAGCCCATACCTTCTGGTATGGGTTTAATTTATTGTCCGTTAAGTTTATCAAGCTTTTTATTTCTCACATACATAAGAAGGTCAGCACTCACCATTATAAAATTAAGAACATAGAAAAAGAGTACATACCATTTCTGTGAAAAATTCGCCATATAGGTTTCATTTACAAGTTTTGAAGTGATACCCGCTATGTAACCAAAGAAAATGAGGAATAAAAACGCCAGACTTTTTCCTTTGGTAGTGCGTGCCTTATAGGATTTTATAACATTAAGCGGCCAGGATATTCCAAAACTTACTATCATTGTAATCTCTAAAAACTCCGCCATTTTATTCACCTTTAAAATAATTTTCAATAAAACTTCTCGATTTTTCGTTGTCCTGATTTATGCAAAGCACAACAAGATTTCCGTTTTCTACCATAACCGCCTTATTAATTCTCGCAACTTCTTCGGGAATATAGTTTTCATACTCTTTGCGTTTATCCTCAATGTATTCTGCAATTTCTTCTTTGAGTTCTTTCACAGCGATCTGATTTTTAGCCTTGAAAACTGCAACTTCCTCGGCAGTTGCGCCACTTCCAAGATACACGCAGACACTTTCCACGAGCTCTTCAACATCGTGAATATAAAAAGCCATTTCGCGGTCTATCGGCATAAGCTCGTCATCAAAATTCAAAGACTGAGAAATTGCCTTTGCAAATTCATCAACATTAACTGAACTGACAGCACTCTTACCGCAAGCCGTCAGAATAACAGCAACAAGCAACAACGCCAATATCCTTTTCATATAAACTCTCCTTTTTAAACTGCATTGTTTTTCAAATATTCAAGCCACAACACACAATAACTCTTTTTAAGGTGTATTCCGTCAGATGCTGCATTGGAAGGAAGATAACCATTTTCATCAGTAACAGCCTCGGAAACATCAAGATATATTACATTCTTTTCCTGTGCCATAGATTTTATGAGGGCGTTGTACCCGTTAATTTTTTCCATATTATAAATAGGATCGGATTTGGATTTTTCTTCGGTTACAGGCAAAACAGACTGAACATAAATCACTGTATCGGGATTTACTTCCCTTATTTTATCAATAAGTTCAGAATACTTCTCAATGAATATATCACTGTACACCCAGCCGAGCTCATTTATTCCAAGCATTATATAAACCTTGTTAAAGCTTTTACCCTCCTTAAGTGCTTCCACAACGGTATAATAGTTTTCATCAAGTTTTATAACCTGTTTATTGAGTGCAGTATCAACATTAAGCCCCTTATCCACATAGGCTGTAGTGTTTACAAGGCCGTTATAATAGATAAACCCCTGAGTCCTGGAATCGCCAATAAATACGGCATCGTCAAAATAACTTTCGGCTACTGCCGCTTTTGGAGGCTCAACATTAACTTCTGAATTATAAGTTATATCCCTTTTTTCGGTAACTTCGATACTTTCTTCAATTATACTTTCTTCTTCCGACACAACGATTATTTCGTCAGAAACTTCGGAAGAAGTCATCACTTCCTCCGCTTGATTTTCACAGGAAGCAATGCAAAAAAGAAGTATTATTGCAAAAAGCACAAGCACATAACCATTCTTTTTTACAAACATATTAAACTCCTTGATATAACAATAATCGAATGTCAAAATAACAAATGTCATTTTGACGAGCCGATATTATCGGCTTTGCACAATTTTTAGTATAAAATAAAAATTGTGCTTCATTCTCGTTGCAATGAATATCGTCAAATTTAAAAAAATTTACTTTTTTGACATCGGATAGTCATTATAATTGTAAATAACATTATACCACATTTTACGACAAAAGAAAAGTGAAAATTTATGGTGCCTTGTAATCGTTAATATCGCCAAGCAGTTCACTGTTTTCGGTAATCACCTGAGTATAGCTTTCGGGGACATTACCGACAATTATTGTTTCTGAAAGAATAAATTCAAAAGGCACTGTAACTTTTGGAGAAGCAAATGATGTAATTGCCATAATTTCAACCGAAATCAAAAGAGTTATATTGTGGCGTGATTGGTTAATTCCCGTATTCTCAAATTGACTTATAATCTTTGTTTCAAGTGCACCCACAGGAATAAATCTGCATTTGATATAAGGTCCTCTTGCGGATAAAATTCCACTGCCTGTCAGATTTCCCAAAGGAATATTCATATTCCTTTCCGAAAGAAGGTTTAATCTTTCCATTACTTCTTTTATAATCTGAGTTTTTACATTATTGATTTTTACAATCTCAGTTTCTACCGAAACTACTTTTCCTTCGATATCTTTGAGCACATCAACAGGAGCAAAATCGGGATTTTTTTCTAAAACCTCTGATATGCTTTCATTAGCTGTTTCGGTTGCAAGCATTTTTGCAAAGTACTGAGCTCTTTCTGAAACTTCCCTTTTGAAAATTCTGCCTGCATATGTAAAGAGAGAAAGTATAATCAGCAAAATTAAAATAATAGCAGTCAGTCTGAAATTTATTTTCCGGCGTTTCCGCATAAAAATCACCCTATTTATTTTATGCAAAAACAGTACATTTAGTTCAGTATCTGAGTTAAAACCTCTTCGGGATTTCTGCCGCTACAATCGATTATCACATCGGCATATTTTTCGTAAAGCGGAATTCTTTCATTAAAAAGTTCTTTCATACTCTGCCCTTTATTCAAGGCAATGCCTCTTGTTGCGACATTGTTAATTCTTCCCATCATCTCTTCAAACGAAAGCCTTAAATAAACAACCTTTGAAATACTTTTTAAATATTCCATCGCCTTGTCATTGTATACAGCACTTCCGCCCGTTGCAATGACAGCACAATCAGGCAAAACCGACATAATGGTTTCACCTTCATCCTTTACGAAATTCTCAAATCCAAGTTCATCCACAATCTGCTGTAAAAGTTTTTTGTGTTTTTTCTGAATAAGCAAATCGGTATCAATAAAATCTGCGCCGATTTTTTTCGCAAGTAATACCCCGACAGTACTTTTCCCTGCCCCGGGCATACCGATTAAAGTAATATTTTTCATTATTTATCTCCGTAGTACATAAACAGCTGACATTTAAGCATACCATTATAAAGTTTACGGCGTTTAGTTGCCTTTTTGCCGAAAATGTTTTCAAAGTTTTCATCAGGTGAAATAATATAGCTGTTCAACCCCTTGTGACGCGCAAAAACTTCACCCATAGTTTTATAAATATCATGTGCTTCGTTAATGTTTAAAAGCCTTTCCCCGTAAGGAGGGTTTGTAACTATAACACCGGTTTCGGTAACAGGAGAAAAATCCTTTACATCGCGTATTCGTATACGGACTTTGGGTGCTACCTTTGCCTTGCTTGCATTATTAAGAGCAAGTTCGACTGCATCGGGATCAATATCACTTCCGTAACCTGTAAAAGTTGCATCACGGCGGATTAAATCAAGGCCTCTCGCCCGTTCTTCCCTGAAGACTGATTCAGGGATACATCCCCAGTGCTGACAAGCAAACTTTCTGCCGATACCTGAGGGAATGTTTGCAGCTTTGAGTGCTGCTTCAATAAGCAAAGTTCCCGAACCGCAAAACGGGTCATAAAAAACTGTATCGCTTTTTACCCTTGCAAAATCTATCATACCTGCCGCAAGGGTTTCCTTGATAGGAGCCTCATTGGAGTTTTTACGGTAACCTCTTTTATGAAGTCCTGCTCCCGAGGTGTCGAGCATAATGGTAACCTTATCCTTTAAAATAGAGAACTGTATCTGGAAGACAGCCCCTGTTTCTTCAAACCAGGAAACGCCGTATTTTTCCTTTAAATGCTCTACTGCAGCTTTCTTTATTATCTTCTGACAGTCGGGTACACTGTGTAAAACAGAGTGTAAAGAATATCCCTTTACAGGGAATGCATCGTGCTTTCCGATAAAGTTTTCAAAAGGAATTTTGCGGGTTCCTTCAAAAAGCTCCTCAAAGCTTCTTGCCTCAAATTCCGAGAGTTTTATAAGCACTCTTTCAGCTGTACGAAGTGTCAGATTAGCCCTTGCTAAAATCGAATAGTCACCTGAAAACTCAACCTTACCGTCAAAGGTTTCTACATCTTCCCCACCCATTCTTTTAACTTCACCTGAAAGCACGCTTTCAAGTCCGAACATACATGGTGCAATATACCTTAATTTTTCCATTTTCTACTCCTTAAAAAAAGGCGGACTTAAGTCCGCCTTTGATATCATATTAAGACGATATGTCTATTGTACCACGAAACTCGGAATTTGAAAAGTATTATTTTTCGGGAACAATAAGTCCATATCCTTCAGTCTTTCTCCGATAAACAACATTCACATCACCTGAGGCTGCATTGAGGAAAACAAAGAAATTATGCCCAAGCATATTCATCTGCAGAATTGCTTCTTCCTCGTCCATTGGGCGTAAAGCAACTTCCTTTACACGGATAACATCATACTGAGCTTCCTCATAAACTTCATCGGGAACAGCATCAAAGCCTGAGGCTTTGACTTTTTTCTGAAGTTTTGTCTTGTTTTTGCGAATGCGGCGAATAATGGTTTCGATAGCTGCATCCAAAGCTTCTGTTTTGCTTTCGTCTGTACGCTCTGCCCTGAAAACCATATTATTTGCCCAGACAGTAAGCTCAACAGTAGCCGTATCCTTTTGTGTGGAAACAGTGACCTGTGTCTTGAAATCATCGAAAAACTTATCGAGTTTTCCAAGTCGTTTCTCTGCTTTTTCCTTAAAAGCATCGCTTAAGTTAATCTTTCTTGCAACAAATACTGTACTCATAGTCATGCCTCCTGTTTTGCATTTAGCAAAGGCAAAACAATATAAAAATATAACCATAGCCTCTGCTATGGTTATATTTTAACACAACTATCTAAAAATTTCCAGTGTTTTTTAAAAATTTTATAAAACTTTTACAAAATAGTGGTTTTGTGCCTTGTTACATGGCACCCGATATTGACTGAAAGTGGTAATCCCGCAATGTGAGTAGGATGTGTTTCAATGTTGACAGCGAGCGCTGTAGTCTTCCCGCCGAAACCTTGAGGCCCTATACCCAAAGCATTTACAGCCCCCAGAATATCTTTTTCAAGGTCAGCATAAAAAGGGTCAGAATTTCTTTTGTCCACATCACGGCAAAGCGCTTTCTTAGCAAGATATGCAGACAGTTCGAAATCTCCACCAAGTCCTACACCAATAACCATAGGAGGGCAAGGGTTTCCCCCTGCTTTTTTTACAATGTCAACAACTGCATTGATTACATCTTCTCTTGTAGAAGATGGATTCAACATCTTAACTCCCGACATATTCTCACTGCCAAAACCTTTCGGAGCCACAGTGATTTTCACATTATCGCCATCCACAATTGAAGTATGGATAACTGCAGGGGTATTATCGTTTGTATTCTCCCTGAAAAGCGGGTCCCTCACAACAGAGCAACGCAAAAAACCTTCAAGATAACCCTTTGACACACCTTTATTAACTGCATCGACAAGGTTACCACCCCTGAAATGCACATCCTGACCTATTTCGAGAAAAACAACTGCCATACCGGTGTCCTGGCATATGGGGACATTGATTTCCTCTGCCGCCTTTAAATTCTCACAGAGGTCGCAAAGAATTTCTCTGCCGAGTAAATCGGTTTCTTTTTCAGTACTGTCTTTAATAGCGTTGCAAAGTGATTTTGGAAGTACAAAATTTGCTTCAATACACAAGTCCCTGACAGCTTTGGTTACTATTGATACATCTATTTCTCTCAAAAATAAAACCTCTTTCTAAAGGCATTTTTCACCGTTTACAAACACCTGGGCAGGGGTACTGTACGGAGAAAATGGATCGCCCTCATAAAGTACAAAATCAGCATCCTTGCCAACCTTAATTGAGCCTACTCTGTCGGATATTCCTGCAATCTTTGCAGGATATATGGTTATACTTTTCAATGCTTCTTCATAATCAAGCCCTCCGCCAACTGCAACGCCCGCGCAAAGCGGAAGGTACTGTACGGGGGTTTCAGGATGGTCGGTGCAAAGTGCAGTTTTAAGCCCGTTTTCGTGCATTTTTGCAACACCAAATCGCTCTAAGTTTTTAAGTTCGGGTTTGGAACGATCACCAAGAATCGGACCTGCGATAATCTCAAGCTTTTCATTTCTGAGGATATCGGCAATAAGATGCCCCTCTGTACAGTGGCAGATTACCAAGTCAAGGTTAAACTCTTTTGCAATTCTTACAGCGGTAAATATATCATCGGCACGATGAGCATGGAAAAAAGCCTTCTCCTCGCCTTTAAGTACAGGTAAAAGCGCTTCACACTTCATATCATACTCAGGCTCGCTGTCCTCGGAATTTTCAATATCGTTAAGATAACGGGAAGCTTTTTTAAGCTGTTCCCTGATAAGCGCTGCTGTCGCCATTCTTGTATTGGGTGCCTGATTTTTGTCGTTATAAACAGTCTTCGGATTTTCACCGAGGGCAAACTTCATACCGACAGACTCTTTTAAAATCATATCGTCAATGCGCCTGCCACGGGTTTTGGCAGCTGTAATACTACCGCCTATTGCATTGGCACTTCCGGGACCTGTCAAAACGGTTGTAATACCACCCTCGTAAGCTTCTTTAAATGTTCTGTCCATGGGGTTTATCGCATCAACAGCGCGAAGCTGAGGGGTTACAGGGTCGGTTTCCTCGTTGCCATCGTCACCTTCAAAACCGAGTGCATCCTCCCACATTCCTAAATGGCAATGAGCATCGATAAACCCGGGATATACAGTCAAACCTTTGGCATCATAAGTATCAGCATCCACCGGAACATCTTTCATATCACCGATATCTGCAATTTTGCCGTCAGTCACTAAAATATATCCGTTTTCAAAATCAATGTCTTCCATTGTTCTGATTTTTGCATTAATAATAAGCATAGAAAAACTCCTTGCAAACAATATACAATGATTATACCATATTTGCAGAAAATAGTAAAGAGCCAAGTTGCCTTGGCTCTTTTGGATTATAAGTTATAATACTTATCAAATTCTGCAGGGTGAGGAATGTTAGCGAGTTCTCTGCATTCAGCGCGTTTAGCCTTAATGAAATTGTTGAGAAGTGTTTCAGGGAATACACCGCCTGCTGTGAGGTAATCGTGGTCTTTTTCCAGAGCATCAAGAGCTTCTTCCAATGATGTGGGAAGGTGTTTGAGTTTTGCTTTTTCCTCATCGCTTAAGTGGAAGAGGTTCATATCATAAGGACCCCAACCGTTTTCATGAGGATCAATCTTATTCTTGATGCCATCGATACCTGCCATCAGAATTGCCGCATAGCAGAAGTAGGGGTTACATGTAGCACCGGGGTTTCTGAGCTCAAAGCGTCTGAGTTCGGGAGATTTTGCATAAGCAGGAATACGGATAACCGCACTGCGGTTAGAAGTAGCGTAACCTACTGTAACAGGTGCCTCGAAACCGGGTACAAGGCGTTTGAAGGAGTTTGTACTGGGGTTTGTGATAGCACAAAGAGATGCGATGTGCTTTAAAAGACCGCCCATGAAATAATGAGCTTCACGGCTTAAGTTAGAGTAACCGTTGTCATCGGAGAAAACAGGTTTGCCGTCTTTCAAAAGGAGCATATGTACATGCATACCGTTACCTGCCTCGCCCATTACGGGTTTGGGCATAAAGGTTGCGGACATACCATATTTTTTAGCAACATTATGAATGATGTATTTGATCATCATTGTAGCATCAGCCATTTTGGACATCTCGCCAAGTTCGGGTTCGATTTCAAACTGACCTGCAGCACCTACTTCAGGGTGATGGTAGTTAAGGGAAATGCCTGCATCTTCAATGAGCATACACATTTCACTTCTTGCTTCATAGGAAACATCAAAGGGTTTTGCAATGTGGTAGTTTTTCTGTTTTGCAACTACAGTACCTGTGCCCTCAACGCCACTGTTCCAGTGAGCCTGAGTAGCATCAACAGACATACCGATAGAATTAGGCTGTACTTCCCAAGCAACATCGTTAAAGAGATAGAATTCAAACTCAGGCAAAATTTTCATTGTATCAGCAATGCCTTCATCTCTCATATACTGCTCAGCAGCAAGTACGATATTACGGGGATACTGTGCCAAAGGACGGTTTTCGGGGTTGTCGATAATCATCGCATTACCTGTCATAGAAAGTGTCGCAATCTGGCAGAAAGGATCGATAACAGCGGTATCAGGGTCAGGAATGAACACCATATCACTCTTTTCAACTACCGCATAACCGTAGTTTGAAGCATCAAAACCGATACCGTTTTTCATTGTTTTTTCAGAAAAGTTATTTGCGGGGATGGTAACATGGCGGTACTGGCCGTTAATGTCAACCATCTTGAAATCGACCATCTTAATGTCATTTTCTTTAATCATGGTCAGAATGTCTTTAACTGTTTTTTTCATTGTTATTCTCCTTTTTTCGGATTTGACAATATTATATCATATTTTTTCATAAAAAACAAGATGGACATTTTGTGTTACAAATAAGAAAAAATCGCCTGCCATAAGACAGGCGATTTTTATTGGAATTTAAATTATGCAACTGTGAAAGTCATATAGTTTGATTTCCATGCACCACTTGCATTCTGGTATTTAACGAATGCAACAAAGTTACCTTTTACGCCATATGTTCTTGATGCAAAGTTGTTGTAAACAACATAGCCGGATGTGCCGTTGAATTTCTTGTATGCACTACCCATTTCTACGAATTCATCCCAGCCGTCAACACCTACTTCAAATTCCTGGCTACCGATATATGCTGCACCTACTCTTGCAGTAGTTGCATCATTCTTAACGAGTGTGAGTGTATTGTTTTCAAATACGAGCTCAGGTGCATTGAATTCAGGTTCTTCAACTGTGAATGTGTCGTATACTACAACTGTATTGCCCAAGGAGTCAACATACTTAAGGAATGTAACAAAGTTACCGGGCATACCAAATGTCTTTGTGGGACATCTGTCAACATAAACAACATAACCTGTAGAAGTATTGAAGTTCTTGTATGCGCTACCATATTCTACAAATTCATTCCAGCCGTCAACACCGGGTGTGAATGTCTTATCGGCAATGTAAGCAATACCGATTCTGTAACTTTCTACATCACCTTTTTCGATGGACAATGTTCTTGTTTCTGCATCGAATGTGAGTACAGGTGCTGTGTATTCGGGAGCTACGAGTGTGAATGTGAAGTAATCTGCGCGTGTTTTGCCTTCGTCAGTTGTGTACTTAACGAATGCAACATAGTTACCGGGTACACCGTATGTCTTGGATTCGAAGTTATTGTATACAACATAACCGGAAGTGCTGTTGTAGTTAGTGTATGCGCTACCCATTGCAACGAATTCATTCCAGTTGTCAACGCCAACTTCGAATGTCTGATCGCCGATGTATGCTGCACCAACTCTTACAGATTCTGCACTATTCTTGTTAACTGTCAATGTTCTGCCGTCAAATACGAGCTCAGGAGCTACGAATTCAACTTCAGGTTCAGAAGGTTCTTCGGGTTCTTCGGAAGGAACTTCGATAACTGTTACTGTTACTTTTACAGTTTCAGTCTGAGTTGTTTCGCCGTTGAGTTCGTTTGTTACTACTGCGTAGTATTCACCTGCTTCGGATGTTACGTATGTAGC
>JAZLER010000017.1:0-1581 GCA_045615345.1 Fumia sp.
CATATCTACGGAAAGTCTATTACCGACCCTTGTCTTGGATGGAAAGACACGGAAGATCTTCTGTACTATCTTGCAGATTGTGAATAAAAAAGTGTCTTCGACACTCTCAACTCCCCTGCCCCTCAATCATGAGGGGTAAGGGGTTTTTCTTTGTGTTACTTTATTGTAAAATTCAACTATGAATATTTTACAATCCATTTTTACCGATTATTATGAACATATCATTTATCAACTTCATACTCGTCCTGCTGTTATTGAAAATATAACCAAAATGATTCATTGTGGTGATCCTGCTTATGGCGGTGCAATGTACGGCTGTCCTCACTGTGGTGAACTTAAATTTGTTCCCTTTCGATGTAAGAGCCGCTTTTGTCCTTCCTGTGGTAACAAGTACAATCAAATGCGCTCTTTTCATATGTCTTGTAAACTAATTTCCTGCGTTCACCGACATTGTGTTTTTACCATTCCTGAAGAACTTCGCTCTTATTTTCTCAAAGACCGCTCTTTGCTTAACTGTCTTTTTCAAGCTGTCAGAGATGTCGTTCTTCGGATGTTTGCAAAAATCAATAAATCAGAAAACTTTACTCCTGGTTTTATTTGTGTTCTGCACACTTTCGGTCGTGACCTTAAGTGGAATCCTCACATTCACGCCCTCATCTCTGAAGGTGCTACTGGCAACATCACACCTTGGCGTACCGTTAAGCATTTCGATTATACTTTCTTGCGTAATGCTTTCCGCAAAGTCTTACTTGATTTACTTACCGAAAAGCTCGGTCCTTCTTTCAAGAAAGTAAAAAACGAAATCTACACTAAACACGCTGATGGTTTCTATGTCCGTGCCAAACCTAACTCCTGTACTCCTGATATTACTCTCAAATACATCAGTCGTTACTTGGGTAGACCTGTTATTGCAACTTCTCGCATCGATAAATACGATGGCAATAATGTAACTTTTCACTATACTCCACATGAAGATGATAAAACAATTGAAGAATGTATTCCTGCTATGGATTTCATCAAACGATTGATTATCCATATCCCCGAAAAGAATTTTAAAATGCTTCGGTATTATGGCATTTATGCAAAACATCATAAACACGAAAAGCATCTTCGCAAATGTATCTCCTTAGAAAAGCGTAAATTTTTATATTCTTTTTTGGACTGGCGAAACTCCATTCTTCTTTCATTTGGATATGACCCTCTTTATTGTCCAAAATGTAAAACCTCTATGTTGGTTTTGGAGGTTTATCACAAAAAAACTGCACTATTTGAACGATATCGAAAGGTTATGGGCTATGGATAATTCCACGCTCATAATAATTCTTTCTCTATAGTCAAATAGTGCAGTCCAAACCACAAAACAAAAAACTTCATAAACAACGTCATGGCGAAGCCCCCTTCGCTCTTTTGTTATGCCATTTTTTATTTCCTGCTTATTATACATCATATCTGACTTTTTGAGAACTTTCCTATAAAGTAAAAAAGTGTTTGCTCAGCAGCAAACACTAGCAAGAATTTCTATCGAAATTCTTGTTTAACTACCACTATGTTACAGCAATTTCCTATTACATAAAAAAATGC
>JAZLER010000018.1:0-35616 GCA_045615345.1 Fumia sp.
GCTCAGATATCTTGCGAGTGGCAAAGCAGATGAAATCCTTAAAAAATATATCTTCCGTATAACTCCTGTTGTGGATGTTTTCGGATGGAAACTCGGCAAACAGACAAACCCGAACAGATGCGACAGCTTAGGCTTTAACTATAACCGTGACTGGAAAGAATTCAGTTTACCTGAGGTTAAAGCTATAGACGAATATATCAAAAGATGTATGGCTGACGGAGAAAAATTCTGTTTCCTCGCGGATATCCATGGTGGTACAGGTAACGAAGATGACTATCAGTCGGGTGCATATATTTCTATAAACTCGAATGCTGCTGATGAAATTATCGAAAAGCAGAAAACTTTTATCGATATGGTAAGAGTAAATTGCGATTACTTAAATCCTGAAGACGAAGGCTACATTATTGGTGAAGGTGCAGAGGGACTCTTCTCACGCTATTCACAGATGAACTACGGCCCTACCTTTACTTTTGAAATCAGTATGAGCAAAATCTGGGACAGAGCGGCGAAAAGAAGATTCCCTAACTCCCAGGCTTCGTACAAAAGACTCGCTGAACAATTGACTCATGTAATTGCTGAATATCTGGAGAAATAAAAGTCGGTTTATTCGACTTTTATTTTTTTATTGCCAAATTTTGTCGAAAGTGTTAAAATAGGTATGAAGGTGATAAAAATGGCGAAGAAAAAACCAAAATGGCTTAAAACAAGACACAAACTTGTAAGAATTATCGCTTTGCCGTTTCTTCATATTTATATGAAGATAAAGTATGGCGTTAAAATAGATAAATTCAAAGGTAAGGGGCAGTATCTGATTATCTCAAACCATCAGACTGCATTTGACCAGTTTTTTGTGGATGTGGCTTTCCCCGGTGCTGTTTATTACATAGCAAGTGAAGACCTTTTTTCTATTGGATTTGTTTCAAAGATAATAAAATATCTTGTAGCACCTATTCCTATTAAAAAGTCTATGACCGATTTAAGGGCGGTTTTGAACTGCGTTAAGGTTGCGAAGGAAGGTGGGACAATTGCTCTTTTCCCTGAGGGCAACAGAACCTTTGACGGCAGAACAGTTTATATGAAAAAGGCAATAGCAGCTCTCGTTAAAAAGTTGGCGTTGCCGATTGCCGTTTTCAGGATTGAGGGCGGATATGGTGTGCATCCGAGATGGAGCGATGTAGTAAGAAAAGGAAAGATGCACGCTTATGTCAAAGAAGTTTTAACATATGATGATTATAAAGATTATTCCGATGAGGAACTTTACAGCCTTATTTGTGAAAAGCTTTATGTGAATGAAGGGGTTAATGACACTTCGTTTTTCCATAAAAAGAACGCCGAATACCTCGAAAGGGCCATTTACTACTGCCCTCATTGCGGATTTTCCGAATGGTATAGCGAAGGCGATACTATAAGCTGTAAAAAATGTGGCATGAAAGTGAGATATCTTCCCACAAAGGAACTTGAGGGTGTAAATACGGAGTTTCCTTATCGCTTTGTTACCGAGTGGTATGATGCTCAGTGCAAGTTTATGAATGAAGCAGACCTTACATTATATAATGATAAGAATTTTGCATCTGATATTGTTACTTTCCTCGAAGTTATACCTTATAATAATAAGAAACTTATTGCAAAAGAAGCAAAACTTTCTGTTTTTTCTGACAGGTACGAAATAGAATATGATAACGACAAAATGGTTTTGCTTTTTGATGAGATTTCAGCAGTAAGTGTTCTTGGGAAAAATAAGCTAAACTTTTATGTTGGGTCAAAAATTTTTCAGGTCAAGAGTCATAAAAGGTTTTGCGCGGTAAAATATATGAATATGTATTATCGTATGACGAGAAAGGAAGATGGAAATGACGAATTTCTGGGATTATAGTGCCTGGGGTATTATAAACCTCGTTGCTATTTTGCTTCTAAGCCTGCTTGTGGCAAATATGGTTAAGAGAAGCATTCCTTTTTTAAAGAATTCCTTGGTGCCGACTTCGGTGCTCGGCGGTGGACTTCTTTTAATAGTTTCACTTATTTATACTGCAATAACCGATAAGTCAATTTTTGATACAGCATTTTTCGGTGGAAATGGTTTTGCAAATCTTGAAGTTATAACATATCATATGCTCGCTTTAGGTTTTATTGCGACAAGCTTCAAACCTAAAAAAGAAAAGTTTTCCAAAAAACGCAATATAGAGATTTTCAACACCGGCGTTACAACTGTATCAACCTACCTCTTGCAAGGCGTAATCGGTATGGGAATAACCATCGTTGCTTTTTTGATTTTTGCAAATGTTCCGGAGTATGCAGGTGTGCTTTTGCCTTTCGGTTTTGGACAGGGAACAGGTCAGGCACTTAACTACGGTGGAATTTATGAAGCGACTTACAGTTTTGTCGGCGGTAAGAGTTTTGGACTTTCGGTTGCAGCTTTGGGATTTTTGAGTGCGAGTATTGGCGGTGTTATCCATCTTAATGTAGTGAGAAAGAAAAAAATAAGCTCCGAGGGTCATAAAGCAGAGCAGCTTTCAACTGCTGATGTTCAGGGAGCGGACGAAATCCCTATGAACGGAAGTATGGATAAACTTTCAATTCAGCTTTCTTTTGTGTTTGTAACCTATCTTCTTTCTTATCTTGTTATGCTGCTTTTAGGAAAATTGCTTCCGGGTATGATATCTGTAATTTACGGATTTAACTTCCTTTTCGGCGTACTTATCGCTACACTTTTCTGTGCTGTTGTCGGTAAGCTCCGCGAAAAGAAACTTATCAACCGACAGTATATCAATACATTCCTTATGAACAGGATAGGCGGATTTTGTTTTGATATTATGGTAATAGCGGGTATTGCCGCTATAAGGCTGGATACTCTCAAAAACTATGGTGCAGTGCTCTTCACGCTTGGCATAGTCGGAGCGTTCTCTACCTATTATTATCTGAGATTTGTAAGCAACAAGCTTTTTAAGGATTATGAAGAAGAACAGTTCCTTGCGATGTACGGAATGCTTACAGGTACAGCGAGTACAGGTATTATTCTTTTAAGGGAAGTCGACAGGGAATTTAACTCCCCGGCTTCAGATAACCTTGTGTACCAGAATTTGCCTGCTATTGTGTTTGGATTTCCGATGATGCTGCTTGCAACACTTGCTCCAAAACAGCCGTATCTTACTTTGATAATTCTTGCAGCTTTCTTTATTGTAATGAATATCATTTTGTTCAGGACCTTTATATTCAAGAAGAAAAAATAAATTTCAGGCATCCATATAATGTGGATGCCTCTTTCATTTTTACACATTCGACATCATTCGACAAAATGCGCTTTGCAATGTTTACAAAACTTTACAATAATATTTTGTGCAATTTACAAATTTTACCATTTGCTATTGAAAATCAGGGAGAAAGATGTTAAAATTACTCGTGTGATAAAATAGTCGGGAGGTTTTTGTTTTGAATGAAAGAAAAAAGATTTTAATTGGCGATGAAACATCTGATTTTGGTATGATTTATCAAAACAGGCTTGAAGAAAAAGGTTACAGGGTAATTCTGACGAAAAGAGATGGCGCAGAGATTTTAAAAGTTATCGAACGGGAGAAACCGCATCTCGTTATAATGAATACACTTTTGACAAGTATTGATGCCTGCCATCTTCTTGATGCACTCAAGGGCAGGGAAGATCACCCTCTGTTTATTGTGACTTCTGCTTATAACAACAGTATGATTGAAAAACAGATAATGGAAAATACTCACTGCTATTATATGCTTGAACCGTTTGAAACTTCGGTTTTGCTTTCGCAGATTGACAGTATGTGTAACGATGATACCGTTGTGGAAAAACAGCACACCGGATATACTGTGCAACAGCAGACAATGATGATTACGGATATCATTCACCAGATTGGTGTTCCGGCGCACATCAAAGGTTACCATTATCTGAGAGAAGCTATATATCTTTCCATCCACGATACTGCAATGATGAGCTCGGTTACCAAACAACTTTATCCGATAGTTGCCAAGAAGTTCGGTACTACCGCTTCAAGAGTTGAAAGGGCAATAAGACACGCAATTGAGGTGGCGTGGGACAGAGGTGATGTCGATATACTGAATTCCTATTTCGGATACACAATCCAGAATTCGAGGGGTAAACCAACAAACTCTGAGTTTATTGCGATGATAGCGGATAAAATCAGAATGAAAATAAAACTTGATGAAGACATATCTGTAAATTCATATAGTATGAAAAGATAAAAAGTGCTCCGCAAGGTATTTTGCGGAGCTTTTTCAATGAAAAATGAGCCTTTTTGTTTGTTCATAAAAAATTTACAAATTTTATTAAAAACCTATTGACAAGGGCGTTTTTATGCGTTATAATAATCTTCGCGTGACTGCGACAGATATGCGTTGAAGCGGAAGGTTGCTGCATTTTGGCAGGTAATTTCCGCCGAGTATGTCCGATTTTAAACCGGGCGACAAAAGATTGAATACCGATTGAAATCGACCGATAGGGGGATTGTGCCCTCAAACGGGGTTTCTGAGCAAACTGCGCCTTTTAAGGCTGCAAGTGCGAGGTGCTTTTGGACGACTACCCGGAAAAACCATGTGTTTTTTCGGTTTTTTTGATGCTCGTTCACGAAACACCCGGAAGCGTGTTTAACCTATTGTCTTGTCCCCGCAAAACTATAAGGAGGCGATGACAAGTGGCAGTCAAAGAAAAACTTAGAATCAAACTGAAGAGTTATGATCACAACCTCGTGGATGCTTCCGCAGCTAAGATTGTGGAAACAGCAAAGAAGACAGGAGCTAGAGTTGCAGGTCCTATCCCGTTGCCCACACAGAAAGAAATCGTAACAATTCTCCGCGCTGTACACAAATATAAAGACAGCCGTGAGCAGTTTGAAATGAGGACTCACAAAAGACTCATCGACGTTTTGAGACCGTCTGCTAAGACAGTTGAAGCGTTGCAGGGCCTTGAGCTCCCCGCAGGCGTAGAAATCGAAATCAACATGTAATTCGACATAAACCAAAGAGTTTATGAAAACGCCTTGCTTTTCCGAAGCACTCGTTTCGGAAGGTCACGTTGGTGTAAGACCAACCAATAGCCTATAAGGAGGAAAAATGATGAAAAAAGGAATCATCGGTAAGAAAATCGGTATGACACAGATTTTCGATGAAAACGGAAAAATTGTTCCGGTAACCGTGGTTGAAGCAGGCCCCTGCGTTGTTGTTCAGAAGAAAACTGAACAGAACGATGGATACGAAGCTATCCAGGTAGGTTTTGGCGATGCTAAACCCCACAAAGTCAGCAAACCCATGAAGGGACACTTCGAAAAAGCTGACGTTGCTGCAAAGAGAGTTCTTAAAGAATTCAGAATGGATGATTGCAGCGTATTTAATGTAGGTGACGTGATTAAGGCTGACGCATTTGAAGTTGGCGATATGATTGATGTTACCGGTACAAGTAAAGGTAAAGGCTTTGCAGGCGCAATCAAGCGTCACGGCAACCACTCCCTCAGAGCTTCACACGGTACAGGTCCTGTTGCAAGACAGGCTGGTTCCATGGGTGCTATCTCTGACCCTTCCAGAATCTTTAAAGGTAAAGGTATGGCAGGTCACATGGGACATGAACGCGTTACCGTTCAGAATCTTGAAGTTGTTAAAGTTGATGCCGAAAACAATCTGATTGCAATCAGAGGTGCTATCCCCGGTCCTAAGGGCGGCGTGGTAATCCTCTCTGACAGCAAGAAGGCTTAAGGGAAGGAGGAATTATAATGCCAAAGGTTTCCGTATTTGATATGGCAGGTAAAGAAGTTTCCACAATGGAACTTTCCGATGCCGTATTTGGAATCAAACCGAACACAGCGGTTATGCACCAGGCAGTAGTTGCTTACCTTGCCAACCAGCGTCAGGGTACACAGTCCACACTCACTCGTACAGAGGTAAGAGGCGGTGGCCGTAAACCATGGCGTCAGAAAGGTACCGGTCATGCAAGACAGGGTTCCATCAGAGCTCCTCAGTGGGTAGGTGGCGGTGTTGCAATCGGACCTAAACCCCGTAGCTACAGACTGGCAATGAACAAGAAAATGAAAAGACTTGCTCTTAAATCCGCATTCTCTTCTAAGGTTTTGGATAACAACCTCATCGTTGTTGACAAAATCGAGATGAACGAATTTAAGACAAAAACCATCGTTAATATGCTCGGCGCTTTGGGTGTAGAAAAGAAAGCACTCATCGTTTTGGCTGAAAACAACGAAATGGTTGTTAAGAGCGCAAGCAACATTCCCGGCGTTAAAACAGCTTCTGTTAACACCTTGAATGTTTACGACATCGTTAACTATGACAAATTTATCGTAGTTAAAGACGCTGCTCAGAAAATTGAGGAGGTGTACGCATAATGAAAAGAGCACAGGATATTATTCTGAAGCCTATCATTACTGAAAAGTCCATGGCTGGCATCTCTCTTAAAAAATACACCTTCAAAGTTGCGAAGGATGCAAACAAGATTGAAATTGCTAAAGCAGTTGAAGAACTTTTTGGCGTAACAGTTAAAAAAGTTAACACAATGAACTGCCACGGCAGACTTAAGAGAATGGGCCGTAACGAAGGCTACACACCCGATTGGAAGAAAGCAATCGTTACATTGAGCGAAGATTCCAAAGGAATCGAATTCTTTGAAGGCATGATCTAAGCTGAATTCAGCAATTCGGGGATTTCCCCGGGTGATGTATGGGAAGCGAATGCTTCTCGCTAAACCAAATTAGGAGAGTGAATTAAAATGGCAATTAAGTCATACAAACCCACTACTCCCGCAAGACGTCAGATGACAGTTACAGATTATTCTTCTCTTTCCAAAGTTGCTCCCGAAAAGAGCCTTTTGGAACCCATGAAGAAAAAATCCGGCCGTAACAGCTATGGTCGTATCACTGTACGTCACCGCGGTGGTGGAAACAGAACAAAATACCGCGTTATCGATTTCAAACGCGACAAACAGGGAATGGACGCTAATGTTCTTACATTGGAATACGATCCCAACCGTTCAGCTCATATTGCACTTGTTCAGTATGAGGACGGTGAAAAACGCTATATCTTGGCTCCCAACGGACTCAAGGTTGGCGACAAAATCAGAAGCGGTGCGGATGCAGATATCCAGCCCGGTAATGCTCTTCCCATGGTAAACATTCCGGTTGGTACATTCATCCACAACGTAGAGCTTTATCCCGGTAAAGGTGCACAGCTTGTGCGTGCTGCCGGTAACCAGGCTCAGCTTATGGCTAAAGAAGGCGAATATGCACTCGTAAGATTGCCCTCCGGCGAACTTAGAAATATTCCCGCAATTTGCATGGCTACTGTAGGCCAGGTTGGTAACATCGACCATGAAAATGTTTCTATCGGTAAAGCAGGTAGAAAACGCCATATGGGTTGGAGACCTACTGTTCGCGGTTCTGTAATGAACCCCTGCGACCATCCTCATGGTGGTGGTGAAGGTAAATCTCCCATCGGTCGTCCTTCCCCTGTTACTCCTTGGGGTAAACCCACATTGGGCTACAAGACACGTGCTAAACATCATCGCTCCGATAAGTTTATCGTAAAACGCAGAAATGCGAAGTAAAGAAAGGAGGCAGATGAATAATGGGTAGAAGTGTTAAAAAAGGACCTTTTGTACAGCCTGTGTTGTATAAAAGAGTTGCAGCCATGAACGAAGCAGGCGAAAAGAAAGTTTTGAAAACTTGGAGCAGAGCTTCCACTATTTTCCCTGAATTCGTTGGACATACATTTGCAGTACATGATGGACGTAAACACGTTCCGGTGTACGTAACAGAGGATATGGTTGGTCACAAACTCGGTGAGTTTGCTCCCACCAGAACTTACAAAGGCCACGCCGGCTCTAAAACATCAAATAACGGAAAGTAGGCCGAAAGGAGGATTTTTGAATGGAAGCAAAAGCTTACCTGAGAAATGTACGTATCGCTCCCAGAAAAGTTCAGATCGTTCTTGATCTTATCAGAGGTAAAGATACTACAACCGCTATGGCGATTCTCAGACATACACCTAAAGCTGCTTGTGAGCATCTCGAGAAGCTTCTGAAGTCGGCCATCGCAAACGCAGACCACAACTTTAATATGGATGTTAATAATCTTTATGTTGCGGAATGCTTTGTTTGTCCCGGTCCTATTATGAAGAGAATCAGACCGAGAGCACAGGGACGTGCTTTTAGAGTATTTAAGAGAACTTCGCATATTACCCTTGTCCTTAAGGAAAAGGAATAAGCTGAAAGAGGAGGTTAACTATGGGCCAGAAAGTAAACCCGCACGGTCTTCGTGTAGGAGTTATCAAAGATTGGGATTCTCGCTGGTTTGTGAACGCTAACGCTTTCGGCGACACACTCGTTGAAGATTACAATGTTCGTAATTTCATCAAAGAGGAATTGAAAGCAGCAGGCGTTCCCCGCATCGAAATTGAACGTGATGCATTCAAAGTGAAAATTCATATTCATTGCGCTAAACCCGGCCTCGTAATCGGCCAGCAGGGCGCAAAAATCAACGAGCTCCGCGCTCGTCTTGAAAAGATGATCGGCAAACCCGTTCACCTTAACATCGTTGAGGTTAAGCAGCCTGACCTTAACGCTCAGCTCGTTGCTGAAGGTATTGCATCTCAGCTCGAAAGAAGAATTTCTTTCCGCCGTGCAATGAAACAGGCTATCGGACGCACAATGCGTCTTGGCGCAAAAGGTATTAAAACAAGCGTAAGTGGTCGTTTGGGCGGCGCTGAAATCGCTCGTACAGAACGTTACGATGAAGGTACAGTTCCGTTGCAGACACTTCGTGCAGACATCGACTATGGTTTTGCAGAAGCTAATACCACATACGGTAAAATTGGTGTTAAAGTCTGGATCTACACCGGTGAAGTTCTTAAAGGTGAAGTAACAAAGAAACCTGCAAGAGCTCCCAGAGGCGACAGACCCGACAGAAAACCCAGAAGACCCAGACAGGAAGGAGGTAACCGATAATGCTTTTACCAAAACGTGTTAAATATCGTCGTCAGCAGAGAGGACGTATGAAAGGTAAAGCTACCCGTGGTAACACAGTTAGCCATGGAGATTTCGGTTTGCAGGCTTTAGAGCCCTGCTGGATTACTTCCAATCAGATTGAGGCAGCTCGTATCGCGATGACTCGTTACATCAAACGTGGTGGTCAGGTATGGATTAAAATCTTCCCCGACAAACCCGTTACAGAACAGCCTGCTGAAACTCGAATGGGTAAAGGTAAAGGATCTCCTGAATATTGGGTTGCAGTAGTTAAACCCGGCAGAGTTATGTTTGAAATCGGAGGCGTATCTGAAGAGCTTGCTCGTGAGGCTATGCGTCTTGCTATGCACAAGCTTCCTATCAAATGTAAATTTGTAAAACGTGAAGATACACAGACAGGTGGTGAGCAATAATGAAAGCTACTGAGATCAGAGATTTGAATATGGTAGAACTCGGCGAGAAATTGAAAGAACTCAAAGGTGAACTTTTCAACCTTCGCTTTCAGCTCGCTGTAAACCAGCTTGACAATCCCACACGCATCAAAGCAGTTAAGAAAGATATTGCTCGCGTGAAAACTGTAATGTCTGAGCTGGAAGCCAAAGAAGGCGCTAAATAAGAAGGGAGGACAAAACTGTGAGCGATAGAAACCTCAGAAAAACGAGGGTCGGTACAGTTGTTAGCAACAAAATGGACAAAACAGTAGTTGTAGCCATTTTGGACAACGTTAAACACCCCCTTTATAACAAGATTGTAAAACGCACAATGAAAGTCAAAGCCCATGATGAAGAAAATGTATGTGGCGAAGGCGACAGAGTGTTGCTTATGGAAACTCGTCCGTTGTCTAAAGACAAGAGATGGAGAGTTTGCGAAATCATCGAAAAGGCTAAATAATTGCCTAATCTCGAAAGGAGGAACTCACTGTGATACAGATGCAGACTCGCTTAAAGGTAGCTGATAACACCGGCGCCAAAGAGCTTATGTGTATCCGTGTTTTGGGCGGTACAGGCAGAAGATACGCTAATATCGGCGATGTCGTAGTTGCTTCCGTTAAGAAAGCAACACCCGGCGGAGTTGTTAAAAAAGGCGATGTTGTTAAAGCCGTAATCGTCCGTTCAGCAAAAGGCTTGCGCCGTGAGGATGGCACTTACATCAGATTCGATGAAAATGCTGCTGTTCTCATCAGAGAAGATAAAAACCCCAGAGGCACCCGTATTTTTGGACCGGTAGCCAGAGAACTTCGTGAAAAAGAATATATGAAGATACTCTCTCTCGCACCGGAAGTGCTTTAATAGGAGGTGCAAGCTATGGCTAATAAATTGCACGTTAAAACCGGCGATAATGTAATGATTATCAGTGGTAAAGACAAAGGTAAAAAAGGTAAAGTTTTGGAAGTAAGCCCCAAAGAAGGCAAGGTTATCGTTGAAGGTCTCAACATTGCGACTAAACACGTTAAACCCCGCGCTATGGGACAGCAGGGTGGCATCGTTAAAGCTGAAGCTCCCTTGTACGCTTGCAAAGTAATGCCGATCTGCCCTAAATGCGGCAAACCTACAAGAGTAGGTCATAAAGTCGAGAAAGATGGAACCAAAAAGCGCCAGTGCAAACACGCTTCTTGCGGAGCAACTTTCTAAGGATGGAGGAAAAGACATGGCTCGTTTAAGAGACTATTATAAAAGCGATGTAGCTCCTGCTTTGATGAAAAAGTTTGGCTACAAAAGTGTCATGCAAATTCCGAAGATTGAAAAAGTAGTTATCAACGTAGGTTGCGGTGAAGCACGTGACAATCAGAAAATGATGGACGCTGTTGTGAAAGATTTGACTGCTATTACAGGTCAGAAACCTATTCTCTGTAAAGCTAAAAAATCTGTAGCGAACTTCAAACTTCGTGAAGGCATGGTTATCGGCGCAAAAGTTACACTTCGTGCTGATAAAATGTATGAGTTCATTGATCGTTTCTTCAATGTAGCTCTGCCCCGCGTAAGAGACTTCAGAGGAATCAGCCCTGATTCTTTTGACGGCCGTGGAAACTATTCTATGGGCCTCAAAGAACAGCTCATTTTCCCTGAAATCGAATATGACAAAATCGACAAGATTCGCGGTATGGACATTTGCTTTGTTACTACTGCGAACACTGATGAGGAAGCCCGTGAGCTTTTGACACTGATGGGCGCTCCATTTTCTAAATAAG
Organism: Fumia sp.; assembly: GCA_045615345.1. GTDB lineage: Bacteria > Bacillota > Clostridia > Oscillospirales > Ruminococcaceae > Fumia. The sequence continues at coordinate 11,187 of JAZLER010000018.1, forward strand.
GGAGGAAATGTATAAATGGCTAAAAGATCTATGATTGTAAAACAGCAGAGAGAGCCTAAGTTTTCCACCCGTGCCTACAGCAGGTGCAAAATCTGCGGTCGTCCTCACGCTTATTTGAGAAAATACGGCATTTGTCGTATCTGCTTCAGAGAATTGGCTTACAAAGGTCAGATTCCCGGCGTGAAGAAGGCTAGCTGGTAAAGTACCGAGAAAAGGAGGTTGACGGTATGCAAATCACCGATACAATCGCAGATATGCTGACTCGCATTCGTAATGCAAACTCAGCTAAACACGACACGGTGGATATTCCTGCATCTAATATGAAAAAATCGATCGCGCAGATCCTCGTTGACGAAGGATACGTTAAAGGTTTCCAGGTTATTGACGATGGTAAGCAGGGCGTGATTCGTATGACGCTGAAATACGGCGAAAACAAAACTCCGGTTATCACCGGTTTGCGCAGAGTTTCCAAACCCGGCCTGCGTATTTATTCTAACTGCGAGGATATGCCCAAGGTTATGAAAGGCCTCGGCATCGCAATTGTTTCCACTTCTAAGGGCGTTATGACCGATAAAAAGGCACGCAAAGAGAATGTGGGCGGCGAAGTCCTTGCATTCGTATGGTAAGGAGGTAAAATAGCTATGTCTCGTATTGGTAGAAAACCTATTGCTGTTCCCTCCGGCGTTGATGTAAAAATCGACGGCAACCATATTGCGGTAAAAGGACCTAAGGGAACTTTGGAGAGAGATCTCCACAATGATATGACTGTTACATTGGAAAACAATGAAATCGTTGTTACAAGACCCAGTGATAACAAAAATCACAGAGCTTTGCATGGTTTGACCAGATCTTTGGTTAACAATATGGTAATAGGCGTAACAGAAGGCTTCACAAAAACTTTGGAAGTTAACGGCGTTGGTTACCGTGTTGCAAAACAGGGTAAAGACCTTGTGATGAACCTTGGTTATTCTCACCAGGTTATTATGTCTGAGATTGATGGAATTTCCATCGAAGTACCAGCTCCCAATAAGATCATAATTTCCGGTCCTGATAAGCAGAAAGTTGGACAGTTCGCAGCTAATGTTCGCGAAAAACGTCCTCCTGAACCTTATAAAGGCAAGGGAATTAAGTATGCTGAAGAATATATTCAGCGTAAAGAAGGTAAGACTGGTAAGAAGTAATTAAAGGAGTGACAAGCAATGGTAAATAAGCCTGATAGCAACAAGGCTCGTTTAAAAAGACACCTCAGAGTACGCGGTAAAATCACCGGTACACCTGAACGTCCACGCTTAAATGTATTCCGCTCCGCTAAGCATATTTACGCTCAACTTATTGATGACGTAAACGGTGTTACACTCGCAGCAGCTGCTTCCACAGACAAGGATTTCAACTTGAATGGCGGCAACAAAGAAGGCGCATTTAAAGTTGGACAGATGATTGCTGAGAAAGCTGCAGCAAAAGGAATCACCGAAGTAGTGTTCGACCGTGGCGGTTATATCTTCCACGGCAGAGTAGAGCAGTTAGCCGCAGGAGCCCGTGAGAGCGGCCTCAAGTTCTAATGAGGAGGTTATTCGTTTGGCTAGAATAGAAAATCCCGTTTCGGATTTGCAGGAAAGAGTCGTAGCGATTAACCGTGTTTCCAAAACTGTAAAAGGTGGTCGTATCTTCAAATTTGCAGCATTGGTTGTAGTTGGAGACGGCAATGGAAAAATCGGTTTCGGACTCGGAAAATCCGGTGAAGTTCCGGATGCAATCCGCAAAGGTATCGAAGATGCTAAGAAAAATATGATTCAGGTAGCACTCAAAGGTACAACAATCCCTCACGAAGTAATTGGTGAGTTTGGTGCCGGCAGAGTTCTCTTGAAACCCGCTCCGGAAGGTACCGGAGTTATCGCAGGTGGCCCTGTACGTGCAGTTGTTGAAATTGCAGGTATCAAGGACATCAGAACTAAAGCTCTCCGTTCCAATAATCCTTGTAACGTTGTAAGAGCAACAATTAACGGTTTGAAATCTTTGAGAACTGCACAGCAGGTTGCAGCAATCAGAGGCAAATCTGTTGAAGAAATTTTAGGATAAGGAGGCAGAGTTATGGCAAACCTCAAAGTAAAACTCGTTAAAGGTCTTGCTGGCAAAAAGAAAGATCAGATTGCTGTTGCAGCTTCTCTCGGTTTGAGAAGAGTTGGCGATGTTACTGTTCAGCCTGATAACGCTGCCACCAAAGGTAAGATTTTTAAAATTTCCCACCTCGTCGAGGTTACAGAAGACTAGTAAGGAGGTGCGAGTATGAAACTGCACGAATTAGCTCCGGCAGCCGGCTCTACTAAAGAGCATTACCGCGTAGGTCGTGGTCACGGTTCCGGAAATGGAAAAACAGCAGGTAAGGGTCACAAAGGCCAGAATGCCCGTTCAGGCGGTGGCGTAAGACCCGGATTCGAAGGCGGACAGATGCCTTTGCACAGACGTCTTCCCAAAAGAGGATTTAACAATTACAATTTTGCAACAAAATATGCCATTGTAAATCTTAGCGACTTACAGAACAAGTTTGAAGATGGCGCAGTGGTAGATACCGATGCTCTCGTTGCTTCCGGCTTGATCAACAAGCAGTATGACGGCGTAAAAGTTCTCGGTAATGGTGAAATTTCCAAGAAATTAACCGTTAAAGCAGCAGCTTTCTCTCAGACAGCAAAAGAGAAGATCGAAGCTGCAGGAGGAAAGGCTGAGGTGATCTAAGATGTTTGAAACATGGAGAAATGCTTTTAAGCTGCCCGAACTTCGTAAGAAGATTTTGTACACTTTGCTCATACTCCTTATTTTCCGCATCGGTTCTTTCATCACAGTTCCTTTCTTGGATGGCGCAGCACTCCAGACATACTTCAGCGGTCTTGCAGAACAGGCTAACTTCTTAAGTTACCTTAACATCATGACCGGTGGTGCTTTGTCCCAGGCAACAGTGTTTGCAATGTCCATTACCCCTTACATTAACGCATCCATTATCATCCAGCTTCTCACTGTAGCAATTCCTGCTTTGGAACGCTTGCAGAAAGAAGGTTCTGAAGGTCACAAAAAGATTCAGAAGATCACACGTTACACAACACTTGGTCTTGCTTTGCTTCAGGCTACAGCTTTCTACTTCGTTCTCAAAAACAACCAGGGTATTGTTAAGTACACAAGAGGATTTGCAGGCTTCTTTACAGCAGTAGTTATCATTCTCTGCTTCACAGCCGGCACAGCACTCGTTGTATGGTTGGGTGACCGCATTACTGAAAAAGGCGTTGGAAACGGTATTTCCATGATCTTGTTCGCCGGTATTCTTTCCCGTGGCCCTGCAGCAGCTCAGATGCTCATGGCATGGTGGGAAATGGGCGTTAACGGTCAGCCTAAATACTTCTTCTTCGTTCCCGCTGTTATTATCGTATTCATCGCAATGATTACTTTCATTGTATGGATGACAAACGCAGAACGCAGAATTCCCGTTTCTTATGCAAAACGCGTTGTAGGACGCAAAATGTATGGTGGACAGAATTCTCATATCCCGATCAAAGTAAATATGAGTGGCGTTATGCCTATCATCTTTGCTATGAGCTTGGTTTCATTGCCCAATATGATCGCAACATTTATGGGACCCAATGTTCCGGCTGGTGGTTTCTGGGCTAAGTTCTTTGAACTTTTCAACACAAACAACCCGTTCTATGCAGTAATTTATTTCCTGCTTATCATTGGATTTAACTATTTCTATGTTGCAATTCAGTACAATCCTATTGAGATTGCTAACAATCTCCGCAAAAACAATGGCGCAATCCCGGGTATCCGTCCCGGTAAACCCACATCTGACTTTATTTCCCGCATAATTTCCAAAATCACATTGCTCGGTGCTTTGTTCCTTGGTCTTATCGCGGTATTCCCCATTTTGTTCAGCTACTTTACAAAAGCAAACATATCTATGGGTGGTACTTCAATCCTCATCGTAGTTGGCGTTGCTCTTGAAGTTATGAGACAGATGGAATCTCAGATGATGATGCGTCATCACAAAGGTTTCTTGGAATAAGAAGGGAGCTGCCGAATGAATCTTATTTTATTGGGAGCACCCGGTGCAGGTAAGGGCACACAGGCAGAAGTTATCTGCGATGCTTTGAAAATCCCTGCAATATCAACAGGAAACATTTTGCGTGAAGCAATCAAAAATGAAACAGCTCTCGGAATGGAAGCCAAGTCCTATATGGATGGCGGAAAATTGGTTCCCGATGAGATTGTTATCAATATCTTAAAGGAAAGACTCGGGGAAGATGACTGTAAAAACGGTTTCATCCTTGACGGATTTCCCAGAACAGTTCCACAGGCTGAAGCCTTGGACAAAATGGGCGTAAATATCGATCGCGTTGTTGACATTGAAGTTGAGGACGAAAAGATTATGCAGCGCCTTAGCGGCAGACGTGTTTGTGAAGACTGCGGTGCTTCTTATCATCTTGATTACAAACCTTCCAAAGAAGAAGGTAAATGTGACAAGTGCGGAGGCAAAACAGTACAGCGCAAAGACGATCATCCCGATACTATCAAGGAGCGTTTGCAGGTGTATCATCAGCAGACAGAACCTTTGAAAGATTACTATTATGCCACCGGCAAACTTATTGTCGTAGAAGGACAAGAGGATGTAGCCGATACCACGGCGCTTACTCTTAAAGCTGTGGAGGCGTAAGTTAATGATAGTTTTAAAAACGCAGACTGAGCTCGAAACAATGAAATTGGCTTGTAAAATTTCAGCCGATGCATTGAACGTAGCCGAGGAATTGATAAAACCTGATATTACAACTAAGGAAATTGACCGTAAAATGTATGAGTATATTACAAAATGCGGTGCAACTCCTTCGTTCTTAGGGTATATGGATTATCCTGCTTCTGCTTGTATTTCCGTTAATGACGTTGTAATCCACGGGATACCGTCGGGTTACCGTCTTAAATACGGTGACATTGTCAGTATAGATGTTGGGGCTTACTACAAGGGATTTCACGGTGATAACGCTTATACCTTCATAGTTGGCGATACCACGGACGAAATCAAGTCACTGTTAAAAGAAACGGAACAGAGCCTTTATAAAGGTATTGAACAGGCGATAGTCGGAAATCGCATCGGAGATATTTCCAATGCAATTGAAACTCATGTATCTCAGTTTGGTTACGGAATAGTCAGACAGTTTGTCGGCCATGGTGTCGGCAAGAAACTGCACGAGGAACCCGAAGTTCCGAATTTCGGAAGACCCGGAAGAGGTCCGAGGCTTGTCGAAGGAATGACCCTTGCTATTGAGCCGATGATTAACCTCAAAGGCGATGCGGTAAAGGTTATGGATGACGGCTGGACCACAAAAACAGTTTCCGGAACAGCTTCAGCTCATTTTGAGCATACAATAGCTGTTACAAAAAACGGTCCCGTGATACTGACTAAGCGTTAACCGGAGGAAGATAAAATGCCTCAGTTGAAAACAGGTTCGGTAGTTCAGAACATTGCAGGACATGATGAAGGATTTTTTGCGGTAGTCAAAATCGAAGATGGTTTTGTGTATATCGCAAACGGAAAAACAAGATTGCTTGAAAATCCCAAAAAGAAAAATCCGAAACACTTGAGATTGTCCGCAGAAGTTATTGAGCCTATGCGAATGGAAACTAACAAAAAACTGAAAAAAGCCCTTTGGCCGTACAACTACGGTGGGCTTACGCCATCTGACGATTAGGAGGGAAAGACCTTGTCTAAAGACGATGTAATCGAAATAGAAGGTGTTGTCAAGGAATCACTGCCGAACGCAACATTCAAAGTAGAGCTACCTAATGGACATACCATTTTAGCTCATATATCCGGAAAACTCAGAATGAATTTCATTCGAATTCTTCCGGGCGATAAGGTAACAGTGGAAATGTCACCTTATGATTTGACAAAAGGACGCATTACTTGGCGTTCTAAGTAAACTCGAACAGTTCACAAGGAGGTAATTTCAAATGAAAGTAAGACCTTCCGTTAAGCCCATCTGCGAAAAGTGCAAAGTAATTAAACGCAAAGGCAAAATTATGGTTATTTGCGAGACTAAAAAGCACAAACAGCGTCAGGGTTAATTTCTGACAATAGATGGCAATAAACTTATAAACTGCAGGAATTTTCCTGTAATGGAGGTGCAACTTTAATGGCTCGTATAGCTGGTGTTGACTTGCCGAGAGAAAAGAGAATCGAAATCGGTTTGACTTACATTTTCGGTATTGGTCGTAAATCTGCTAACGATATCCTCGCAGCTACAGGCGTTGACCCTGATATCAGAGTAAAAGATCTGACAGAGGACGATGCAACAAAGCTCCGTGAGTATATCGACAAAAACTATGAAGTTGAGGGCGATTTAAGAAGAAATGTTGCTCTGAACATCAAGAGATTGGTTGAAATCGGTTGTTACCGTGGCTTGCGTCATAGAAAAGGTTTGCCCGTAAGAGGACAGAGAACCAAAACTAACGCACGTACAAGAAAAGGCCCGAAAAAGACAATCGCAAACAAGAAGAAATAATAGGGAGGGATAATGACAAATGGCAAAGGTTGCTAAGAAAACCACCGTTCGCAGACGTCGTGAACGTAAAAACATCGAGCGTGGCGCCGTTCATATCCAGTCCACATTCAACAACACCATTGTTACTATCACAGATACTCAGGGTAATGCAATTTCCTGGGCAAGTGCTGGTGAAATGGGCTTCAGAGGTTCTAAAAAATCTACTCCTTTTGCTGCACAGACAGCTGCTGAAACAGCTGCAAAAGCTGCAATGGAACACGGCCTCAAAATTGTTGAAGTATACGTAAAAGGACCTGGTTCCGGAAGAGAAGCTGCAATCAGAGCATTGCAGGCAGCAGGTTTGGAAGTTCGTATGATTAAAGACGTAACACCCATTCCTCACAACGGCTGTCGTCCGCCGAAAAGAAGACGTGTATAATTCTTAGGAGGTGCAAGTATATGGCAAGATATACCGGTGCGGTATGTAGACTCTGTCGCCGTGAAGGACAGAAATTGTTCTTAAAAGGCGCTAAATGTTACTCAGAGCATTGCCCCGTAGCAGCAAGAAACTATGCTCCCGGCCAGCATGGTCAGAGCCGTAAAAAAGTTTCTGAATACGGTTTGCAGCTCAGAGCTAAACAGACTGCAAAACGTTACTACGGCGTTTTGGAAGGTCAGTTCAGACACTATTTTGAAATTGCTGAAAGAAAACCCGGCAAGACTGGTGAAAACTTGCTTCGTTTGTTGGAATGCAGACTCGATAACATCGTTTATCGTGCAGGTTTTGCTAATTCCAGAGCAGAAGCAAGACAGTTGGTTGTTCATAACCACTACAAGCTCAATGGTAAGAAGGTTAACATTCCTTCCTTGCTCGTAAAAGAAGGCGATGTTATCACTATCTCTGAAAAATCTCGCCAGAGCGAAAAATTCAAAGCAATTGAAGAAGCTTGCGGTTCCAGACCTATCCCCATGTGGTTAGAAGCAGACAAGACAAACTTTAGCGTAAAAGTTGCTCGTATGCCTAACCGTGATGATATTGATCTGGAAGTTGAAGAGCAGCTCATTGTAGAGTTGTACTCCAAATAATGTTTGGGTACTGCTTAATGTTCAATTATTATACTGCTTAGGAGGGTTATAAATGATTGAGATAGAAAAGCCAGTAATTGAGACAGCCGAAATGAAGTCGGACGGTACTTACGGAAGATTCGTATTGGAACCTCTCGAGCGTGGCTTCGGCACTACTTTAGGTAACAGCTTAAGAAGGGTGCTGCTCTCCTCGCTTCCCGGTGTAGCAGTAACATCAATTAAAATTGATGGCGTTCAGCACGAATTTTCAACAGTACCGGGCGTGAAAGAAGATGTAACAGAAATCGTCCTCAATATGAAAGGATTGATTGCAAAAATCCACGGCGATGCTCCCAAAACAATTCATATTGAAGCTGAGGGTGAATGTGAAGTTACAGCCGGCGATATTAAAGTGGATTCCGAAGTGGAAATCCTCGATCCCGGTATGCACATCGCAACCTTAGGCGCAGGTGCAAAGCTTTATATGGAAATAGTTATCGATAAAGGAAGAGGTTATGTTCCCAGTGACCGTAACAAATTAAATCTTCAGAATGTAATCGGTGCTATTCCGGTGGACAGCATCTACACACCCGTACTCAAGGTAAACTACACCGTTGAAAATACCCGTGTAGGACAGATTACCGACTACGATAAGTTGACAATTGAAGTATGGACAGATGGTACTATTTCCGCGAAAGAGGCAATCTCTTTGGGAGCCAAGGTTCTCAACGAGCATCTTAATCTCTTCGTAGATTTGTCAGAAGAAGTATACGCTACCGATATTATGGTAGAAAAGGATGACAAAGGCAAGGAAAAAGTCTTGGAGATGACCATTGAGGAGCTTGACTTGTCTGTTCGTTCTTTCAATTGCTTGAAACGTGCCGGAATCAACACGGTAGAAGATTTGATCAGCAAATCCGAGGAAGAAATGATGAAAGTCAGAAACCTCGGAAGAAAATCGCTTGAAGAGGTATTGGCAAAACTCGATACATTGGGATTTAGCCTTTCCCCTAATGACGAATAATACTGAAGGTTAGGAGTGAATTTCGATGCCAGGTAGCAGAAAACTTGGAAGAAGCTCGGATCATAGAAAAGCTATGCTTAGAGCAATGGTTACCTTTTTGCTTGAAAACGGCAAAATCGAAACCACAGTAACTAGAGCTAAAGAAGTTCGTGCGATGACCGAGAAAATGATTACTCTCGGAAAATCCAATAATCTCCACTCCAAACGTCAAGTTCTTGCATATGTAACTAAAGAAGGCGTTGCAAAGAAATTATTTGATGAAATTGCACCCAAATACGCAGACAAAAACGGTGGTTACACAAGAATCATCAAAATCGGTCCGCGTCGTGGTGATGCAGCGGAGATGGCAATTATCGAATTGGCATAACGTTACTATTAACCCGCGAGGGAAAAATAAAGCACGGTGGATATCCACCGTGCTTTTTTATTTACAAATTATACTTGAATTTTTTATCTTAAAAAGGTACAATAGACTAAGGTGATGTAAATGAGAAAGAATTTAGCAGTAAGAATAATGAGTATATTTTTGGCAGCCCTTGTTGGACTTGGTGCGCTCGGTAGCGGAATTTATGCTATTGTGAGCGGAAGTAAACAAACTTCGCAGTCAGAGGCTACCTTGCTTTTTATGCATAATGATGTTATTTATTATGTTACGGGAGAATCTGTAGCAGAGTTTCCCGGTGAAGGCGAAGTAATTGAGGTTAAAAATGTTATTGACCCTAATGTTGTGCCGACAGAAAACGATAATGCGAATTTCGGCAGTGTCGGTGACACCTATATTTTGGTGGGAGAGGATATGTATTATTCTTTTGCCGATGCGTATTATACCTGCGTCCCTGTAATAACAAAACCCGTTGAATAAATAAATCCCTGAGCTTAAAACTCAGGGATTTGGTTTTTATATAAAACAGATATAGCACAGTTCCTTGATTTTATCAATCATTTGTGATATAATTTATTCTGTATAGTTGTAATTATTTTTATTCCGGTTCATTATACCGGAATTACATGGCAAATTATGGTGATAAAAATGAAATGGAAGGTACTGTTTTGCGTTCTGTGCGCCTTTCTTATAGGTTACACGGCTCATGCTGAAGATGAAACCTATATAGTACAATTTAATAATAAAGTGCAGACTTTTGAAACGGATTCCGGAGAGAGGCACGAAAGCAGAAATTATATTACCGCAACCTATGAAGAGTTGCAGGAGTATCTGGATGCCGGGCTTGTTGAATACTACGAGCCTGACTATGAGGTTGAGTTGTTGGAAACATTCACATCCGAAGATGTGGAAAATACACAATGGAACCTTGACACCATCAGAATCACAAAGCCCTGGGACATCGGTTGCTATGGAAACGATGTGGTAGTTGGTGTAATTGACTCGGGCTGTTATGCACATCCTGACTTAATTAATAATTTACTCACGGGCAGGAATTACACTTCTGTTGATCTGCAAAATACAGACGACAATATCGGACATGGTACATATGTCAGCGGAATAATAGCTTCCGAATGTAACGGCGAGTATACAGACGGAATAGCCCATAGAGCAAAGATAGTCCCGTTAAAGTGCTTTGATAATGGTGTGGTAACGCAGACATCTATGATTTCGGATGCAATATATGATGCGATAGATTTATATGACTGCGATGTAATCAATATGAGCCTTGGAATACCAAAATCAAAGATAACAAAAACTTTGGAAAATGCAATAAATTATGCAATAAAGAATGGTTGTATAGTGGTTGCGGCAGTTGGTAATGACGGAGGGATCACCGAGTATTATCCGGCAAAATACGATGATGTTATCGGTGTCGGTTCGATTGACAGAAACGGTGAGGTTTCTTCCTTTTCACAACGCAATGCGACAGTGGATTGTGTGGCTCCCGGAAGGGCAGTAAAAAGTGTATCAATAGATGGGTATAACAAAGATTCCGGTACATCGTTTTCTGCCCCACATATTTCAGCTATGGCGGCAATCGCAAAATGTATTGATGAAAGTATTACGCCACAGGAATTTATGGAAATACTGATGAATACCTCTCGCCATCCGGATGATGCAGAAAACCTTGAAAAACAATATGATTTCAATTACGGGTACGGAATTGCAGATGCTGAGAAAATGTTTGACAAATTACTTGAAAATGAGAAATATTTTTTAGCTCCGGTATCGGTAATAAATAATCAAATCAGCACAGTGATTTATAACAATTCTGATGCCAATCTGATAGCCAAAAGTATAATAGCAAACTATCTTAATAATTTATTCGATAATGTTATTGTGGCAGATTTGGATATTCCGCCTGGAGAGTATTGTAACATCCAATGCGAACTACCCGAAGAAAAAACAAAAATAATGATATGGTCTGATATGACAACACTTATGCCTCTGACCCCATATCGTGAATTTATTAAATAATGGAGGATTTAGTTATGAAAAGAGTATTAGCGCTTGCTTTAACAATGATTATGTTGTTCACTTCTTTTCCTGTTTCTGCCTTCGCAGAGGAAACAGCTGATATGCCAATGATTTCAGTTGTTCAAATCGAAAATGAAGCAGATAACGAAATCAGCGTGAATGTTAATATTTCCCCTAATAGTGGAGCCTGTGGTGGCAGGATTGACATCAGTTATGATAACGAACTGCTTATTCCAAAAAACTACAAGGTTGGCGAGGGGTTGTCAGGCGCCATATGTTTTGTCAATCTGGAATATGAATCAGATATTATAAGAATATCGTGGGCGGGAACCGAAGAAATATCAGCGGATACGATTTGCAACCTGACCTTTACAGTGATTTCGGCAAAAAGTTTCATATCAGAGATAGAAATTAAGCAAGCGAAAATAGCGGATATTAACCTGGAAACAATTTCTGTATATACCGAAAAAGGTGAAATCACTTATGGCGATGTAACTGTTCCATCAACGCCCGATACCCCTGATTACACACCGGGGTTCGGGGGCGGCTCTTATCATAAGGACCCTATAGAAACTGTTGTGCCTACCCAAACGGAGTATATATGGCTTACAACTACAAAAGGATATAAGCTTAAAGACAAAGATGGTAAGTTTGTAACAGGTTGGGCCAAAGTGAATGATGACTGGTATTATCTTGATGGTAGCGGTTATATGAAGACCGGCTGGATTAAAGATGGTAACATTTGGTATTACCTCAAATCAAGCGGTGATATGGTCGATAACGGTTGGTACAAAGTGGATAATGTGTGGTATTACTTTGGTACAGCTGGTGCTATGAAAACAGGTTGGGTACTTGACAATGGCAGATGGTACTATATGAAGTCTTCAGGTGCTATGGCAATAGGCTGGGTGCTTTATAACGGCTGCTGGTACTATCTTGACGAATCAGGTGCTATGGCGACCGGTTGGAAAGCAGTAAAAGGCGAATGGTATTACCTTGACCCTACTAACGGCAAGATGGTAAAAAACACAACTGTTGATGGATATAAAATAGGCCCCGACGGTATATGGGAGAAATAAACTTTCAATTAAATCAAAAGAAAACCACCCGTTCAATTAGCTGTTGAACGGGCGGTTTTCTGTTATTCTTCAAAACAATCATAAGAAGTTAAAATGTGTTTTCCAATGTTGTACAAAAGGCTTTCTGCCTGAATTCTTAAGTCAAGGGGGACAAGCATTAAACGATCATCTTTTTCGAAAGTTTTCCTTTCAAAAGGCTGCAAAAACATATTATCTGCTTCAAAGGTGAAATATCCTTTATAACCGATTTCGAAAAGTCCGTGCATCAATGCATCGTAGCTAACAGACCCGAAAAAGGGAATAAGATGGGAGTCAAGCCCCTGATTGTCGTGAACATGTAAAGCGTAAAGGTGCTTTCCGATAATCTTAACACTTTCGTACTGGCTCAAAGGTTGCTGATTTCCGTGACCTGTGTCCCAACAAACATGGAAAAGCGGATGATTTACAAGCTCTACCATTTCTAAGATATCGGGAGCATTGTCAGCCCAGTAAGTATTTTCGATACACATTATATTGAAGTTTTCAAGCAGAACATTTACATCATATTTTTCAGCGGTTTTCAAAATATCATCGAAGAAGATTTTGTTTTTTGCAAAATTTTCTTCCTTGCCCATTCCTTCTTCCCAGCCGGCGTGAACAACAAGGTTTTTAATTCCAAGCTCTGCCGAAATTTTTATTGAATATTTTGTAGCTTCCACAAGCTCGGGTTCGGTTAAGGGTTTCCCCATAGGAGCGTGAGCCTGAACAAAGGTGAGTCCGAGGTTTTTTGCCGTTTCCTTTATTGATTCAAGATGTGCTTCGGGATTATCACCGAAAAATCCATCTTTTCTGCGCCAATCAATGCAGAAATTGTAATCAACATATTTAAATCCTGCATTACTTATGTATTTCATTGCTTCCTCTTGCGAAGTGAATTTTGTAAAGTCTGCTGTGGTCGTTGCCATTTTCATAATATCATCTCCTCACCATAGATAATAACATAAAATTATAATGAAATCAAGAATGATAAAAAAATTTCGTATGTTTTCGTTTTCTTTCTGAAATGATCAATAATCGGAGCGTTTTTTCAAAATATTCGCCAAATATTGATTTTTATAGATTTCTACTGTATAATCATAACTAATATAAATAGCGTAGGATACTACATTTTTCAAGATGTAGTATTTCAGCTTATTTAATATTTTACATTATGATCGTTTTATGATAAAATTTGTATGTTGATATACATTCGTAATATAGTTTCTGTTTTCAGCTATATTGTTATTGAATTTCTGAATAAATGGTAATATAATTAATGTATCGAAAGAGAAAGGAAGATTTTTATGAAAAAAATAGTAAGTCTTTTGCTTGTCGCACTGTTTATTGTGAGCATATTGCCCACAGGTGTTTTTGGTGCTCAGATTACAGAGTACAAAAACATTGCTTTGGGCTGTAGCTACACAACCTCTCAGTCCGCTAACTCAAGCTACCCCGATGCGGGTGAGGAAATGACTGACGGCGAAGTCGGTTCAAAAAGTTATTCCGATAAGAAGTGGGCAGGCTGGTGCCATGCTCCCGTTGGCACATATGTTAATGTTATTATTGACCTTGGCGCTAAAAAAGAGTTCCAGGCAGTTGAGCTTGTTACATTGAACTCTGCAACCAATGGCGGTATTAACTACCCACAGGGCGATATTAAGATTTCCTATTCTGACAGTGAAAATAAAGGCTATACTGAATTCTATACAGGTCCCGTTCCTGAAGATGCACCTCAGAATGCAGTATATACATATAAAACAGGTGATTTAACTCCTGTTGAAGGAAGATATGTAAAAATCGAGTTTTATGCTAATAAATGGTCTTTCTTCTCTGAAATGCGTGTAATGGCAGATGCTCCTGTTGAACCCAAGTTGCCCGAAATCACAAAAGACCTTGAAAAAGAGCTTGATGTAAACGAGGGTGATACACTTACACTCTCTGTAAATGCAAAAACCTCCGATAACGGCACACTCAGCTATCAGTGGTACAAGGATGGCGTGGCTATTGATGGTGCAGTTGCCGATACATATGAAAAAACAGCATCCACAGAAGATACAGGCTCATATTATCTTGAAATCACAAACAGTTATAATGGCTTTGAGAAAACCATTACAACTGCTTCTTGTGATGTTGTAGTTTATCCTGCAGGATTTTCAGTAGCAAAGCCCGTATTCGATAAAAATCTTTCTTCTACAATTAATTTGAACTACAGAGATACCCTTACACTTGATGTTGATGTTTCCGTTACAGATAGCGGAACACTTTCCTACCAGTGGTATAAGGATGGCGTGGTTGTTGGTGAAAACAGCGACAGCTATGTAATTGACAGCGTGAAAGTAGCAGATGGCGGTACATATAAGGTTGTTGTAACCAATACTGTTGACGGACTCTATAAAAAAGAGGCAGAAAGTGCACAGTGCACAGTAACTGTTAATGAGAATTCTCCTTCCAATATACTTTCGGGTGTTAAATACACAACCTCTGTTGCTGACAGCGAATTCCACGGTTCTTATAAAGACGCAAACCGCTCAAAGCTTACAGACGGCAAGAAAACTACCGCCTGGGATAATGTTAATAATGTCGGCTTCAAAAAACGCACTGATGGCGTAGATATTACTTTTGATTTCGGCGAAGAAAAATCCTTTAAGGAAATTCATTTATATTCATATAACCCCGGCAACTCGGGTATTGCTTCTCCCAAAAATGTAAAAATTGAAGCAAAAATCAGCGGCGAATGGAAATATATTTTCAATTCCACAGTTACACCAAGCGATAAAGGAAAGCTGAAATATGTATTCGCGGTGCCTGACGATGTTGCTTTTAAAGCAGAGGAAGTGCGTTTCACACTTAACAGCTTTGAAACCTGGCTTTTCATGGACGAAATCGAAATCTTTGACGATACCACAGGTCTTGACACTGTAGGTACACTTAAAATTGTCCGTGAGAATAATGTGGCTTTGGGTAAATCCTATGAATGTGTGGGAAGTAACGCACCTGAAGATGTATGGTATCCCGACACTGATAACAAGGAACTTACAGATGGTCAGGTAGCAAGTATTTCTTACCAGAACGCTGCATGGGTAGGAAGACGCGTCTGGTCCGAATTTACATTCGACCTTGAAGATACATATTCCTTCGAAGAAGTAAGAGCAGTATTTTTAAACTCTCCCTCGGTTGCTATCAGAATTCCTCCCGTTGTTGAACTTTATGTTTCAGATGATAAAGAAAACTGGACACAGGTAGCAAGCGATTATCTCCTTGCATCTACCAAGGATATGATTCTTAATTATTCCTTGCGTGTTCCCGATACAGCATACGGAAGATATGTTAAATTTGCAGCGAGGGATGGTGGCTGGATTTTTATTTCCGAAGTTGAAATTTTAAGAACAGCTACTGAAAATCCCGATTCTTACGATAACAACATCGCAGCAAGAAAATCTTATACCTTTAACGCAGATACAGAAAACGAAGATACCAAAGCAAGCGAACTTACCGATGGTGAATTTGCTGCAGTGGATTATCTTGATGCCGGCTGGACAGGCTTTGAAGCAAGTTCAGAAAATACAGAAATCGTATTCGACCTTGTGAAAAAATCTACTTTAAGACAGATTAACACAAGATTTTTAAATGACACTGAAAACGGTATTTCAGTGCCCGCAACAATGAATGTATTCATTTCCGATGATAACAACATATGGACCGAAATCGGACTTGTTGAAATTCCGTCACTTGACACAGAAAATGCGGTGGCATCTGTTTATAAATACCTCTTGCCTCAGGAAAAGAGTGCAAAATATGTAAAACTCTCGTTCCCTACAGAAAACAAAGTGTATATTGACGAAATTGAAATTTTAGAAAAACAGAACTTCTTCGAAACAGAAGCAGAGGAAAGCTATATCGATAAAAACAACATAGCTTATGGTATGCCTTATGTTATTTCTCAGGAAGCAAACGCTTTGTATCCTGACACAGATAATAAGGAACTTACAGATGCTGAGCGTGCAACCCACCTTTATTCCGATGAAAGATGGGCAGGCTTTGATGCGATTACTTATGAAGAAGAAGCAAAAGATGGTTCTTTCTATACAAAATACAGAGATTTTGTTGTGACTGTTGACCTGGGTGAAGTGAAAGAGTTCGAACATGCACAGATAGGTGCTTTGAAGTCAAGCTCTCAGAAATATCAGGTTGTTTTGCCCGAAACTGTTAAGGTTGAATACTCTCAGGACGGAACACACTGGAACTTGTTTGCTGAAACTGAAAACAGCGAGGATTTAGGTGGCGTAAATCGTTTTAACCTTATGCTTGATGAAAAAGTTTCCGCACAGTTTGTAAGATTTACTCTTGCGGTTACAGGTCCTTTCTTCATTGACGAAATTGCAATCTATGAAAACAAAATGGTAAATGGTGACTATGAATCCAACCCCGATGAGGGCGATACATATAACCTTGTTCTTAACAGTGATTATAAGATTTCCCGTTCTGCTGATTACAGAAGCACTTACGGTATCTTAACTGATGGTGTTTATGCTCAGGATTACAGCAAATACGATGCTCATTGGACAGGTTTCCTTAAAAACGAAGATAAACTCCTTAATAGTATTGAGCTTATTTTCGAGATGGAAAATGTAAACTCTGTTAAAGAAGTTGTTTTCAGCTCAAGAAATGATGACCAGAATAATCTTACAACCCCTAAAAAGATTAAATTATATTCATCCATTGATGGCGTTTACTATGATGAATTCGGTACCATTGAAGACATCACCACCGAAGGTAATGTTGAACTTAAATGGCTTGGAGCAGATGGTTTTGATTCTGAAGTGGAAGGTGCTACCGAAGTTTATGTAAAATATCTTAAGATTGTTTTTGAAACACCCAACAGCGATGCCTATGCCTGCCTTGATGAAATCAAGGTGATCGGTAAACGCGGTAAGACTTCCACAGGTTCATTCCCTGTTTCTGCAGTAGGCTTTGGAAACCTTGCTTTGGGTAAATCTTACGAATCGATTCCCGTGCAGAAAAATGATCAGTGGGATGAAAATGGCAAAAAACTTACAGATGGCATTAAGGGCTCTTTGAGTTCCGAAGACCCTGCATGGTGCTTGTATGTTGATGGTTACAAGACTGATCCCAATAATGCAACTACAAAAACAGTTTTGCAGACCTTTATCGTTGACCTTGAGAAAGAGCAGTATGTAACCGAAGTCAATATGAGAACTTATACTGCGGCACTTGGTAATCAGGGACCTGCAGAGCATCCCTGGACAGTGTTTACATATGCTTCCAATGATGGCGAAAACTGGTTTATGTTAAGCCGTCAGTGGGATGTAAACAGAGTTTTCCCATCGAAAGCAAACGCTGCTACACATGGCTGGCGTTCAGGTATTTCCAACATTTATGGCGAGAGCGATACAATTCCTGAATACAGCAGTGTTAAGGCAAGGTATATTCGTATTGATGTTGAGCTTCTGCGTAACTGCCTCATCGATGAAATCGAAGTTTATGGTTATACAGTTCCTCAGGATAATGCCTATATTATCACTGAAGGCAGGAACCTTGATAACGCCAGAGATTATATGGTGGCAGGAGAACAGACAGGTGGCATCCAGGATATGATTCTCTGTTATAACGGTTGGTACGGACTGGATTCTGAAACCAAAGAGCCTACCGGTGACTGGAAAGCTTACCAGTATCGTCCTGCTCTCACCTATGTTGACAGGGATGGTAATGCAGTAGCACCTATGTTTGATGCTGTGTGTCTGCTTGCGCTTAAAGCCCGTTCGGGACGCATATTCAATACTGAGGTACAGTACGGAAAGGTTGAACCTACCCAGGCAGAAGACTGGTACTGGTACCTTGACAAAACCTTCAGGGAAGGTGGCGATGTTGACGAGCTCAACAAAGCAGCGAAAATTGCCTCTGAAGAGTTAGGTGACCCGAATTATAAGATTAAACTCCTTATTATGCATCCTTCAAATGACCGTATAGCGAACAAAAACTTTGGTCCTTTGGATGGCGAATATTATGATACCTCTGCAAGTGGTTATGAATACAGTATGGTTGAGGAAGAAAAATTAGGCTGGCAGAAAGTTGCCGACTGGTGGTTCAAGGAAGTAATCGAAAGATTTGAGGCAGGTAATTACGAATATATTGATTTCGCAGGCTTCTATTATCTTTCCGAAACTGTAATTTACTCTCACGCAATTACCAGATACCATGTAGAGAGATGCCACGAACTGGGATACAGAATGTACTGGATTCCCTTTGAACATGCTGACGGACTTTACTGGAAAGATGATATAGGATTTGATGCTATTACAATTCAGCCCGGACATTTCTTTAAATCACCTTATGAAAATGGTGAAAAATCTGAACTTGGTAACGACTACATCGACAATATCGCTAAAAGAGCTAACTACCTTAATACAGGTATTGAGCTTGAGTTCGAAGGATATGAAGTTGACAGAGATCCTATGAAATATAACCAGTTTATTGATTATCTTAACGGTATAGTTAAAAACGGTATGGATGGCGATAAATGTTACAGGAACTGGTACGAAGGATTAAGAGGCGTTGCGAGATGTGCGTATTCTGAAAAGGCTGCACCCCGCGCACTCTATGATTATATGTATCAGATGATGCAGGGCACTTATACTCCAAAATCATATATCACAGACCTTGACACCATTCCTGCTGAACTTGAAGACACAGATGGCGAATATGGTTCACTTCCCGGTACTCCCGGCTTCAGCGGAAGCCAGTTTGCTGAAGGTTCCGGCTCGGCATCAGGAGGTGGAGGTTCTTACTACAAAGAACCTGAAAAAGACCTCGTGGAAACAGCTACTCCTTCCAAGGAAGGTTATACATGGTTTACAGGTACAAACGGCTATCAGCTCAAAGACGGCAACGGTGAGCTCGTTAAAGGCTGGGCTGAGGTGAACGGCGACTGGTATTACCTCGATGCCAATGGTTATCTCAAGACCGGTTGGGTTAAAGATGGTAATACATGGTATTACCTCAGAGCGAATGGCGCTATGGCAAACAGTGGTTGGTACAAAGTGGATAATGTGTGGTACTACTTCGGTGCAACCGGTGCTATGAAGACAGGCTGGGTACTTGACAACGGCAGATGGTACTATATGGCAAGCTCTGGTGCGATGTCAAAATCTACCTGGGTAGAAGTAAACGGTGTCTGGTACTACTTTACTCAGAGTGGTGCAATGGCGACAGGCTGGATACTTGATGGTAACAACTGGTACTACTTAAGCGAATCAGGTGCTATGGTAACAGGCTGGAAAGCAGTAAAAGGCGAATGGTATTACCTTGACCCTGCTAACGGCAAGATGCTCAGTAATACAACCGTTGACGGCTACAAATTAGGCGCTGACGGTAAATGGATTGCTTGATTCCCCCTTATATATATCTCTTTTTCTTTTGAGAATCGGCTCCGTTTTCACGGAGCCGATTCTCTTGTTTTTATTAATGAAATCCAAACCTTATGGTTTCGGTAAAATAAAATCCACCCATCGCCATAGTGATTTTATTCGAACGAAGTGAGGATTTCACATTGCGAAGCAATATTTCACCCACCCGTGAGGGTAGATTTAATTGAAAAAGGACTTGGTAAAAACCAAGTCCTTTTTCTGGCACCCCCTGCGGGAATCGAACCCACATCTAATCCTTAGGAGGGATTTATTCTATCCATTGAACTAAGAGGGCATAAGAGTATTATATATGATTTTTCTCAAAAATGCAAATAAAACTTGATAAAAATTCTTCCGTTTGGTATAATTTTTTAAAGAGGTGCATTTTATGAAATTTTTAATTGCTTCTGATATCCATGGCTCGGCATATTATACCGAAAAATTTCTGGATATTTATAAAGCTGAAAAAGCCGAAAGACTTATCATTCTCGGCGATATTTTATACCACGGTCCAAGAAACGATTTGCCCTATGGCCATAACCCCAAAGAAGTCGCAAGACTTTTAAATGAAAAGAAAGACGAAATTATCTGTGTGAGGGGTAACTGCGAAGCTGAAGTTGACCAGTTGATGCTCGAGTTTCCTGTACTTGCCGATTATGCAATTTTATTCCTTGAGGGAAAAGAGGTTTTCTTGACCCACGGACATCACCATAATCCCGATAACCCACCGCCTTTCCCGAAAGGCAGTATCCTCATAAACGGACACACCCATGTTTCTGCAATTGAGGAAAAGGAAAATTTTCTTTACTTAAACCCTGGCTCAGTATCCTTGCCAAAAGGCAATGAAATTAACAGCTATATGGTTTATGAAGACAAAACTTTTACATTAAAATCTTTGGATGGGGAGATTTTAAATCATATTGAAATTTAAAGTATAATATGATATACTTATTATATTAATTAAAAGGAAGGCTTTTATATGTATCTTTATAACACACTTTCTCGAAAAAAAGATGAATTTATCCCTCTTGACCCACAGAAAAAACATGTTTCTATGTATACCTGTGGTATGACGGTTTATTCTTTCACACATATCGGTCACTTAAGAGCATACTTAACAAGTGACATTCTTAAAAAATATCTTGAGTTTTCAGGATATCAGGTAAAACAGGTTATGAACATCACTGACGTTGGACATATGCAGTCCGATGCTGATGAGGGTGAAGATAAACTCGAAGTTAAAGCTAAACAGGAGAATACAACTCCCTGGTCTATCTCCCGTCATTATGAGAAGATGTTTTTGCAGAACCTTGCTGAATTCCAGATTGGTCGTCCTACAATCATTGCCCGTGCAACCGAGCATGTTGACGAAATGATTAAAATCATCAAAGGCCTTGAAGAAAAAGGCTACGCTTACAGAACCGATGTAGGTCTTATCTATGATACAGCAAAATTTGAAAGTTACGCTGATTTTGCAAGACTTAAATTAGAAGACCAGATGGGTGGCGCACGCGTAACAGTTGACGAGCAGAGAAAATCTGAATGGGACTTTGCTCTCTGGATTACAAATAAGCCCAACCATATTATGAAATGGGATAGCCCCTGGGGTGTTGGTTACCCCGGCTGGCATATCGAATGTTCTGCAATGTGCCATAAATATCTTGGCGAACAGGTTGATATCCACACAGGCGGTGTTGACCATATCCCGATTCACCATACCAACGAAATTGCACAGTCTGAAGCCTTCAGCGGCAAGAAATTCGTTGATTACTGGGTACACACCGAGTTTTTGAAGGTTGACGGTACCAAGATGTCAAAATCTTTGGGCAATCTTTATACTCTTGACGATTTGAAAGAGTCCGGTTACAGCCCCTTGTCACTCCGTTATATGTTCTTAAAGAGTGACTACCGCAAACCTCTTGACTTCAGATGGAGCACTCTCCACAACGCACAGAATGAGCTTGTTAAAATCTGGGAGTTCTTTGCGAAACACCCGATGTATAACGGTAAAGTTCTGGATAAATATGTTGAACAGTTCAAAGCTGCAATGGACGATGGCCTTAATATGCCTATGGGTATTGATGCTTTGTGGGCACTTATCAACAGTGGCGAAAGAGCAGACGATATTATCGAAACTGCTCTTGTTATTGACGAAGTTTTGGGTCTTGACCTTAAAAACTCCGCTTACGAACTTTCTTTGCTTGAGGATTATCAGGGCGTTGACCCCGAAAAGAAACAGGAAGCAAACCTTTTGCTTTCCAAACGCCTTGAAGCAAGAAAAGCAAAAGATTATGCCGAAGCTGACAGAATCCGTGATTATATCGGCGAACTCGGCTTTGCCATCAGGGACTCTTCTCAGGGCTCCAGTATTGCGCTTAAACAGTACGGCAAACGCGAAAATGACTAAGGAAAAAGACTTCTTGCAAAAGCGAGAAGTCTTTTTTGGTAAAGCAGAACCATAGGAATATTTTAGTTTGTAAAGAGTGCAACATAATTTTGTGTCCACCTTTTATGATGTTGACCGCAAGCGGTCAAACAGTGCACTCGCTTTGCTTGTAATAATGTTGTGTCCAAGGACACAAATACAAAAAAAGAACGCATAAGCGTTCTTTTTTGATGGTGGAGATGATCGGGATCGAACCGACTACCTCTTGAATGCCATTCAAGCGCTCTCCCAGGTGAGCTACACCCCCGATAGAGTAAGTATATCATAAGGTATAACTCTTTGCAAGTGTTATCCGAAAAATATCCTTGTAACAGTCAGCCCCACGAGAAGTCCCGTAATATCTCCTATAAGGGAACAGAAAGCGGTGTGACGACTGTTTGAAATTTTAAGACTTCCGTAGTAAACAGCAATGGTATAAAATGTAGTTTCGGCAGAACCCTGAATGATACTTGCTGCTCTGCCGATAAAACTGTCGGGACCGTTTTCCTTTAAAATGCTCTGAAAAACCGAGAGAGAACCGCTTCCCGAGAGAGGCCTTAAAACCGCAAGAGGCACTATTTCATCGGGAATATGCAAAAAAGATGTAACAGGATGCAAAAACGCGATTACTGCATCAAGCGCTCCTGATGCCTTGAACATCCCGATTGCTACCATCAATGCTACGAGGGACGGAAGAATATTAAATGTGGATTTTACACCCTGCGAGGCGCCCGTAATGAATTCCGAAAAAATATCACATTTTTTAAAAAATGCGTACATTATAATAATAAAAATAAATAACGGCAATACGAGATTTGAAAAATAACTCATTTTCTGCTCCTTTTTAAGGAAAATAATCGATTGCATATCTTTGTAACCGTCAAAGCAACAAATGCAGTAATAAGCGAAGTAATAATAACAGCCGGCAGAATTTCCATAGGATTCTGACTCCCTGCATTTTGCCTTAAAACTGCAACCGTTGTCGGAATAAGCTGTATCGAGCAGGTGTTCAATACTACAAATGTTATCATATTATCTGTTGCAGTATCTTTTATAAGTGATGATTTGTGCAGTTTTTCCATAGCGTTCAGTCCAAACGGTGTAGCTGCATTCCCGAGTCCCAAAAAATTTGCCGACATATTCATCGTAATTGCATCAGATTCTTCTCCGGATAAATTTTTAAAAAGAAGTTTTGTCAAAGGTTTGAAAAACCGACTTAAAATTTTAGTAAATCCTGAAGATTTTGCAACCTGCATAATCCCACTCCAGAAGCACATCATTCCAAGCAAAGAAATAGATAATTCAACAGCACTTCTTGAACTTTCAATTAAAGAATTTGTAATTTCAGTTGTTTTGTTTGTGATAATCGAGGTTAAAACGGAAATAATTATCATAAAAGTGAAAAGTAATTTCATTCAAAAACCCCCTTTTTAAGGCATTTTATGTTAGAAAATCCGAGGTTTATGAGAAAAAATAAAAATTTTTTAATTTTTTTTCAAAAAAGTGTTGACAAACGGAAAAGAAAGTGATAAAATAAACAAGCTGTCCCGAAAACGAGGCAGACAGGAGCTTGAAAATTAAACAATATCGTAACGAATTAACAAACCTGAAATTCCTGATACTTTAGAGAGTATCAGAGTAACTCTTCAGAAATGAAGAAAAGTAATTCAAGACGAACGATAGCGATGGAAGACATCGCCGGAGTCGTAATGAGTAGAGTATTAACTGGAAACAGTTGATATAAAGGATTTAACAAAGAGTTTGATCCTGGCTCAGGACGAACGCTGGCGGCGCGCCTAACACATGCAAGTCGAACGGAGTTATTTAATCAGATCCCTTCGGGGTGACGATTTCTTAACTTAGTGGCGGACGGGTGAGTAACACGTGAGCAACCTGCCTATCAGAGGGGGATAACGTTCTGAAAAGAACGCTAATACCGCATAACGTATTGAATCGGCATCGATTTGATACCAAAGGAGCAATCCGCTGATAGATGGGCTCGCGTCCGATTAGGTAGTTGGTGAGGTAACGGCTCACCAAGCCTACGATCGGTAGCCGGACTGAGAGGTTGAACGGCCACATTGGGACTGAGACACGGCCCAGACTCCTACGGGAGGCAGCAGTGGGGAATATTGCACAATGGGGGAAACCCTGATGCAGCGACGCCGCGTGAGGGAAGAAGGTTTTCGGATTGTAAACCTCTGTCCTTGGTGACGAAAATGACGGTAGCCAAGGAGGAAGCCACGGCTAACTACGTGCCAGCAGCCGCGGTAATACGTAGGTGGCAAGCGTTGTCCGGAATTACTGGGTGTAAAGGGAGCGTAGGCGGGAGAATAAGTTGGACGTTTAATCTATCGGCTCAACCGATATTCGCGTTCAAAACTGTTCTTCTTGAGTGAAGTAGAGGTAAGCGGAATTCCTAGTGTAGCGGTGAAATGCGTAAATATTAGGAGGAACA
>JAZLER010000019.1:0-1711 GCA_045615345.1 Fumia sp.
CATAAAAATAGGCTTTGAGCTTTACTGTGAAACTCTTTTG
Organism: Fumia sp.; assembly: GCA_045615345.1. GTDB lineage: Bacteria > Bacillota > Clostridia > Oscillospirales > Ruminococcaceae > Fumia. Next base: position 41 of record JAZLER010000019.1, read on the forward strand.
TATTACGAAGGCATCACCAATGAACAGAAAGATGTAATGATAAAAGAGCTTGATGAAATTTTATTAAGGCTCGCTGTGTCACAACAGGCACTCACGGAAACAGAACAGCCGACAGAAATATTCATCCGTAAGCTTCGTAGTCTTATTGATGTGGGCAAGGCAAATCTCGTTGAGCGTATGATAAGACCTATTGATATGCCGAGAAACCTTGTCGGATATTATGACGATGAAAACTTTTACTTTGAATCTGATGCAGCTTATGCGGCAGTTATAAAATGCTGTAATGATGTGGGTGAGCATTTCCCGTTAACACAGAAAGCCTTAATAAAAGCTCTGAAGAATGAAGGAGTCAGTATCTGTTCAAAGGGAGAGTGCACAAGAAATGTCAGAGTGTTCGGTACCCCTAAGAGAGTTATCTGTATATCAAAAGAAGCATTTAACAAAAGCTTACCGCCCGATGAGGATGAAGTATCCGATGATGAAGACTTACCCTGTGGTCCCGGTAAGATAATATGTGATGAAGAACGCGAGCCGGAACAGCTCGCCTTTTCTTATGCGGTGGGTAATTAAACGAGGACAAACCAACGCTTGCTTATACTTTTTGGATTTTGGTCCGAAGTTTAGCAAGCATTGGATTTGTATCCGCAAATCCGTAAAAACAGAGCGTTTTTACCAACACCCCCAACACAAAAATCAAAGAAAGGAGAATTCCTATGTCAAAACGAAAAAGAGAAATTGATTTTCATGTGTATCTCAGTGAAGAAGAAAATAAAGTGTTAAACAAATTTTGTAAGGTAATGAAAACTGACCGAAGCAAAATTATCAGACCAATGATTTTAGGTACAAGGCTCGTTGAAGCTCCGCCTGTTGATTACAAACAATTTATTATTGAGCTTCGCAGAGTCGGTGCTAATCTCAATCAGCTTACTGCTAAAGCAAATGCAATCGGTTTCATCGACCGTGCTGAATGCAGAGAGGTTTTATCTGAGGTGCGTTCTCTCGAAGCTGATATCGCAAAATATTTTAAACCTGGTAAAGGTAGGTTCGTTTAATGGCAGTTACAAGAATATGGCCCATAAGAGGCAACATTCATCAGGTTGTCTCTTACGCAGCAAACAAAAGTAAAACTGACTTATCAAAATATTCTGACCTTGTTTCTTCGCTGCACTATGCCGCCGACAAGGATAAAACAAATCTTGAAAGCGAACAAAGACTTCTTGTTGACGGCATTAACTGTGACCCGGATATTGCTGCACAGCAGATGATTGATACAAAAGAAATGTATGGAAAGACGGGAGGCATTGTTGCCTATCACGCATATATTTCTTTTAAACCGGGAGAGGTTACTCCCGAAGAAGCACAGCAGGTTGCAATGGAAGTTGCTAACAAGATGTGGGGAGCTGATTACGAAATGGTTGTTGCTACTCATCTGAATGCTAACTGTGTTCACTGTCATATAGTCATTAATTCCGTTTCAATGACTGACGGAAGAAAGATGAATGAAGACAGAGCGATGTACCGTCTGTTCAGAAAGACGAGTGATGAAATCTGTCTTGAGCACGGACTGTCTGTTATTGAAAATCCGAAAGGCAAACGAATACCCTACAATGTTTACAAGGCAATGCAGAAAGGTATCAAAACAAAATATGATTATATGCGTGAAGATATTGA
>JAZLER010000020.1:0-125561 GCA_045615345.1 Fumia sp.
CACGAGTATCCCATCATCAAGTTTATGCGTTCCAACCAGGGTACATGTATCAACCAGCGTCCTATCGTTGACAAGGGCGAAAAGGTTAAAAAAGGTCAGGTTATCGCTGACGGTCCCGCTACTGCGGATGGTGAAATTTCACTCGGTAAGAATGCTCTCATCGGCTTTATGACCTGGGAAGGTTATAACTACGAGGACGCTGTTCTTATCAATGAAAAGATTGTAAGAGACGATGTTTATACATCTATCCATATCGAAGAATACGAAATCGAAGCGCGTGATACAAAGCTCGGTCCGGAAGAAATCACAAGAGATATCCCCAATGTTGGTGAGGATGCTCTCAAAGACCTCGACGAGCGTGGTATTATCCGCATTGGTGCTGAAGTTCGCGCAGGTGACATCTTAGTTGGTAAGGTTACACCTAAGGGTGAAACAGAACTTACCGCTGAAGAAAGACTTTTGCGTGCAATCTTCGGTGAAAAGGCAAGAGAAGTCCGCGATACTTCTCTCAGAGTACCTCACGGTGAATATGGTATCATCGTTGACGTTAAGGTATTCACAAGAGAAAACAGCAACGAACTCAATGCAGGCGTAAATATGGTTGTGCGTTGTTATGTTGCACAGAAACGCAAAATCAGTGTCGGTGACAAGATGGCTGGTCGTCACGGTAACAAGGGTGTTGTATCCAGAATTCTTCCTCAGGAAGATATGCCCTTCCTCCCTGACGGAACTCCGCTTGATATCGTTCTGAACCCCTTGGGCGTACCTTCCCGTATGAACATCGGACAGGTACTTGAAGTACACCTCGGATATGCTGCAAAAGCACTCGGCTGGAAGATTATGACTCCTGTATTCGATGGCGCACACGAAGAAGATATCAGAGCCTGCTTCAGAGATGCAGGTCTTGACGAAGACGGTAAGACTATTCTTTATGACGGTCGTACAGGTGAACAGTTTGATAACCGCGTAACTGTTGGTATTATGTACTACCTCAAGCTCCACCACTTGGTTGACGATAAGATTCACGCCCGTTCAACAGGTCCTTACTCACTTGTAACTCAGCAGCCCCTCGGTGGTAAAGCTCAGTTTGGTGGTCAGAGATTCGGTGAAATGGAAGTTTGGGCGCTCGAAGCGTATGGTGCTGCATATACTTTGCAGGAAATCCTTACTGTTAAGTCTGACGACGTTGTAGGACGCGTTAAAACTTACGAAGCTATCGTTAAAGGTCATAACATACCTCAGTCCGGTATCCCCGAATCATTCAAGGTTCTTATCAAAGTGCTCCAGTCATTGGGTCTTGATGTCAAGGTACTTGACAAAGAAGCCAATGAAATTGACCTCAAACAGAACTTTGATGAAGATGATGATATTACCTTTAACAGTGCAGAAATAGACGACCGCCATTTCGAAGAAGAATTCCAGTATGTGGAAGACGGCGAAATGGAAGGCTACATCACCGCAGATGCCGAAGATGTTCTCGATGATTCCGATGATTTTGAGGAAGAAGAGTACGCTTTCGAATTCGATGGCGGCGAAGATGATGAATATTAAGGAAAGAAGGGGTCGTAAGTGGAATTTAACGTTTTTGAGTCTATTAAAATAGGTCTTGCTTCTCCTGACCAGATTTTAAGCTGGTCCCACGGCGAAGTCAAAAAACCCGAAACAATCAACTACCGCACACTCAAACCCGAACGTGACGGCCTTTTCTGTGAGCGCATTTTTGGCCCGACAAAGGACTGGGAATGTCATTGTGGAAAATATAAACGTTTGCGTTATAAAGGTAAAATCTGTGATAAATGTGGTGTTGAAGTTACCCGCGCTAAGGTAAGAAGAGAAAGAATGGGTCACATTCAGCTCGCAGCACCCGTGTCACACATCTGGTATTTCAAGGGTATTCCTTCCCGTATGGGTCTTATCCTTGATATCTCTCCCAGAAGACTTGAAGAAGTTTTGTATTTCAGCAAATATATCGTAATTGATCCCGGAAATACAGTTCTTGAAAAAGGACAGCTTCTTTCTGAAAAAGAATATATGGATATGCGCGAGAAGTATGAAGATGACTTCAGAGCAGGTATGGGCGCTGAGTCTGTTAAAGAACTCCTCAGCGAACTTGACCTTGAAAGTTTGTCTGTTGAACTTAAATCTCAGCTTTCCGATGCAACAGGACAGAAGAAAATCCGCATCCTTAAAAGACTTGAATGTGTAGAAGCATTCCGTCTTTCCGGCAACAAACCCGAATGGATGATTTTGGATGTTATCCCTGTTATCCCTCCGGATATCCGTCCTATGGTACAGCTTGACGGTGGCCGTTTTGCGTCCTCTGACCTTAACGATTTGTACCGCCGCGTTATCAACCGTAACAATCGTCTTCAGCGACTTTTAGAACTCAATGCTCCCGAAATCATCGTTCGTAACGAAAAGCGTATGCTTCAGGAAGCAGTTGATGCTCTTATTGACAACGGACGCCGTGGCCGTCCTGTTACAGGTCCCAACAACCGTCCTTTGAAATCCCTTTCCGATATGCTTAAGGGTAAACAGGGTCGTTTCAGACAGAACCTCCTCGGTAAACGTGTTGACTACTCAGGCCGTTCTGTTATCGTAGTTGGTCCCGAACTTAAAATGTATCAGTGTGGTTTGCCTAAAGAAATGGCACTCGAACTCTTCAAGCCTTTCGTTATGAAACGACTTGTTGAAACCAATGCTGCCAACAACATAAAGAGTGCGCGTAAGATGGTTGACAGAGCTCGTCCCGAAGTATGGGATGCTCTCGAAATTGTTATCAAGGACCATCCTGTGCTCTTAAACCGTGCGCCTACACTTCACAGACTTGGTATTCAGGCATTTGAACCTGTACTTGTTGAAGGTCGTGCATTGAAACTCCATCCCCTCGTATGTACAGCTTATAACGCTGACTTTGACGGTGACCAGATGGCTGTTCATGTGCCTTTGTCTGCTGAGGCTCAGGCTGAAGCGCGTTTCCTTATGCTTGCTGCAAACAACCTGCTCAAACCCTCTGACGGACGCCCCGTTGCTGTTCCTACACAGGATATGGTACTCGGTTCTTACTACCTTACTCTGGTTAAGGAAGGCGACAAGGGTGAAGGCAAGGTGTTCCGTGATGTCAACGAAGCTTTGATGGCTTATCAGGAAGGCGTTGTTACCCTCCACGCAAAAATCAAGGTTCGTATGACAAAAGGAAGTGTTACAGGTTTCATTGAAACTACTGTTGGTCGTCTTATCTTCAACGACCCCATTCCTCAGAACTTAGGTTTTGTCGACAGAACTGTCAAGGAAAATCAGCTCAAACTCGAAGTTGACTTCCTCGTAGGAAAAAAACAGCTCGGCAAAATTATCGACCGTTGTATCCGTATCCACGGTACAGCTAAAACTTCCGAAGTGCTCGACAGAGTAAAAGCTCAGGGCTTCAAGTATTCTACCAAGGGTGCAATTACCGTTGCTGTATGCGATGCTGTAATTCCTCCCCAGAAGAAAGAACTCTTGGCTCAGGCTGACGAAGCAGTTTTAAAAGTTACACGCCAGTATGAACGCGGTCTTATCACTGAAGAAGAGAAAAAAGGCCATGTTATCAAAATCTGGAACGAAACTACAAACAAAGTTTCCGATGCTCTTACTGAAAACCTCGATAACTTCAACCCCATCTATATGATGGCTGACTCTGGTGCTCGTGGTAGTATCAATCAGATCAGACAGCTTGCAGGTATGCGTGGCCTTATCGCAAACACCGCAGGTACAACAATCGAAGTTCCCATTAAGTCTAACTACCGTGAAGGTCTTAATATCCTCGAATATTTCATTTCTTCCCGTGGTGCTCGTAAAGGTCTTGCCGATACAGCGCTCCGTACTGCTGACTCAGGTTACCTCACAAGACGACTTGTTGATGTATCTCAGGATGTAATCATTCGTCAGGAAGACTGCGGATGCCACGAAGGTATCTGGGTACATGATATCAGAGAAGGCAATGAAATGATTGAGCCTCTGACGGAACGTTTGCAGGGCAGATACCTTGTAAATGATTTTGTAGATCCCGCAACAGGCGAAGTTCTGGTATCCAAAGATAAGATTATGGATGAAAACGATGCTGAAAAGATTGTTAAGGCTGGTGCTACATCTGTTGAAATCCGTTCTATTCTTTCTTGTCGTTCACCTCAGGGTATCTGTGCTAAATGTTACGGCTCCAACCTTGCAAACGGTAAACCCATCGCAGTCGGTGAGGCTGTTGGTGTTATCGCTGCTCAGTCTATCGGTGAGCCCGGTACACAGCTTACAATGAGAACGTTCCATACCGGTGGTATCGCGAACGCAGAAGATATTACACAGGGTCTTCCCAGAATCGTTGAGCTCTTCGAAGGCAGAAAGCCGAAAAACAGTGCTATTATCACTGAAATCGGCGGTAAAGTAAGCTTTGACGAAGAAAAACGCCAGCGTGTCGTTGTGGTTACAAATGAAGAAGAATCCAGACGCTACACCATTCCTTACGGCTTCAAGATTAAAGTGCTTGAAGGTCAGGAAGTGGCTCTTGGTGATTCTCTCACAGAAGGTAGTGTTAACCCTCACGATATCCTCGCTGTCAAAGGCGAACAGGAAGTTCAGAACTACCTTATCGCCGAAGTACAGAAAACTTACCGCTTGCAGGGTGTTGATATCAACGATAAACATATTGAAGTTATCGTACGCCAGATGATGAAGAAGGTAAGAATTATAAGCCCCGGAAGTACAGAACTCCTTTCAGGCTCTGTTATGGAACGCGGCGATGTTTACCGTGAAAACCAGAGAATTCAGGAAAGAATTGATGCAGGAGAAGCAGGTCTTTCTCTCATCACATTCGAACCCGTACTCCTCGGTATCACAAAAGCATCTCTTGCTACCGAAAGCTTCCTTTCTGCTGCTTCCTTCCAGGAAACAACAAAAGTACTCACAGAAGCTGCAATCAAAGGTAAGGTTGACCACCTTATGGGTCTTAAAGAAAATGTTATTATCGGTAAACTTGTTCCTGCCGGAACAGGCATGTCCTGCTACAATGACGTTTCTGTTGTTCCCGCAAAGGCTGAAATGCCCGAACCTATTGATACTGAATCACTTTAAAGTATAAAGAAAAGCCAAGGATTTTCCTTGGTTTTTCTTGCGTTTGGGGTAAAATATACATCAAAGTCACTTTTTTTGTTATCAATGTGAGCAAAATGCCGATTTTACAAAAAAATATTGACTTTTCAAAAGATAAATGATACAATAATTGAGTATGTTGGGTAATAGGGTCCATACCCTGTGAAAGCATAGAAATTGAAGTAAGGAGGTGCCATATGCCAACCTTTAACCAGCTTGTTAGAAAAGGAAGAGAAACTCAGGTTAACAAGTCTACTGCTCCTGCTTTGAACCGTGGATTCAACTCCATGAAAAAGCAGCCTACAGATCAGTCTTCTCCCCAGAAGAGAGGCGTTTGTACAGCAGTTAGAACTATGACTCCCAAGAAGCCTAACTCTGCTTTGCGTAAAGTAGCGAGAGTTAAGCTCACAAACGGAATGGAAGTATCAGCTTATATTCCCGGAGTAGGACATAACTTGCAGGAACACTCAGTAGTTCTCATTCGTGGCGGACGTGTTAAAGACTTACCTGGTGTTCGTTACCACATTATTCGCGGTACTTTGGATACACAGGGTGTTAACAACAGAATGCAGTCCCGTTCCAAATACGGTGCAAAACGTCCGAAAGCTGGTGCGAAAAAGTAATCATTCCGTAATTTCGTAAAGGCTGACAATGGTCCCAACAAATATATGTTGCGACCTTGAACTGGTCTTAACGGGGGAAATTTTACTTTCGAGTACCTATGATATCATTTTATGAAGGAGGGAAGTAAAGTGCCAAGAAGAGGTCGTATTGCAAAACGTGATGTTTTGCCTGATCCTATGTACAATTCCAAATTGGTAACTCGCCTTATCAACAACATTATGCTTGATGGTAAGAAAGGTGTTGCTCAGAAAATTGTTTACGGTGCTTTTGAAATCGTAAACGAAAAAACAGGTAAAGATGCTTTGGAGGCTTTCAACGAAGCTTTGGAAAACATTATGCCCGTATTGGAAGTTAAATCCCGTCGTGTAGGTGGTGCTACCTACCAGGTTCCTATGGAAGTTCGTCCTGAAAGAAGACAGACTCTGGGACTCAGATGGATTACAACTTATTCCAGAAACCGTTCTGAGAAAACCATGAAGGAACGTCTTGCAGGCGAAATCATGGATGCTCTTAACAACACAGGTGGAGCATGCAAAAAACGTGAAGATACTCACAAAATGGCTGAAGCTAACAAAGCTTTTGCACATTTTAGATGGTAATTTTACTGTACCAGAAACTTATATCCTGTTAAATTTTGGGTATAATTTTGTAAAGTATGTAAATCCGCTTTCTGTAATGAAAGCATGTTTTGAAAATTAGGAGGAAATTATGCCAAGAGACGTATCTCTGGAAATGACTCGTAATATTGGTATTATGGCGCACATTGACGCAGGTAAAACCACTACCACTGAGCGTATCCTCTACTACACCGGTAAAACACATAAAATCGGTGATACACATGAAGGTACTGCTACAATGGACTGGATGGCTCAGGAGCAGGAAAGAGGTATTACAATTACTTCTGCTGCTACTACTGCGTTCTGGAAAGGCCATAGAGTTAACATTATCGACACCCCCGGCCACGTTGACTTCACAGTTGAAGTTGAGCGTTCACTCCGCGTACTTGACGGTTCTGTAACTGTTTTCTGCGCTAAGGGTGGTGTAGAACCTCAGTCTGAAACCGTATGGCATCAGGCAAATAACTATAAGGTTCCCAGAATGGCATTCGTTAACAAGATGGACATCATGGGTGCTGACTTCTACAATGTAGTTGGTATGATGAAAGACCGTCTTAAATGTAACGCTGTTCCGATTCAGCTTCCTATCGGTGCTGAAGACGACTTCAAGGGCCTTATCGACTTGCTTGAAATGAAAGCCTACATCTATAACGATGACTTGGGTAACGACATTTCCGTAATTGATGTTCCCGCTGATATGCTTGAAAAAGCTGAACAGTACAGATCTGAACTCGTTGAAGCTGTTGCTACAAACGATGAAGATCTTATGATGAAGTATTTGGAAGAAGAAGAAATTACAATAGACGAGCTCAAAGCTGCTATCCGTAAAGAAACTATTGCAAATACTATCGTTCCTGTTTGTTGCGGTACTGCTTATAGAAACAAAGGTGTTCAGAAACTTCTTGACGCTGTTGTTGACTATATGCCCGCACCTACAGATATTGCTGCTATTAAAGGTGTTACACCTGATGGCGAAGAAACAGAACGCCGTTCTTCTGACGAAGAGCCTTTCGCAGCTCTCGCATTCAAGATCGCTACCGACCCCTTCGTTGGTAAACTCTGCTTCTTCCGTGTATATTCCGGTACTGTTGATGCAGGTGCTACCGTTTACAACTCTGTAAAAGGTAAATCCGAAAGAATGGGCCGTATCCTTATGATGCACGCTAACCATCGTCAGGATATCGAAACCTGTTATGCAGGTGATATCGCTGCTGCAGTAGGTCTTAAACAAACTACAACCGGTGACACACTCTGTGATCCCAAGCACGAGGTTATCCTCGAGTCTATGGAATTCCCGGAACCCGTTATCCGTGTTGCTATTGAACCTAAAACTAAAGCAGGTCAGGAAAAGATGGGTATCGCTCTTTCCAAACTCGCTGAAGAAGACCCCACCTTTAAAACCTACACCGATGAAGAAACCGGTCAGACAATCATCGCCGGTATGGGTGAGCTTCACCTTGAAATCATCGTTGACCGTTTGCTCAGAGAGTTTAAGGTTGAAGCTAATGTAGGTAAACCTCAGGTTGCTTACAGAGAAACAATTCTCGGTAACGCTGATGTTGACCACAAATACGCTCGTCAGTCCGGCGGTAAAGGTCAGTACGGTCATGTTAAAATCCGTGTTGAACCCAACGAATCCGGTAAAGGTTACGAGTTTATCAACAAAATCGTTGGTGGTAGTATTCCTAAAGAATACATTCCTGCAGTTGACCAGGGTATCCAGGGCGCTATGCAGGCAGGTGTACTCGCAGGCTACCCCGTAGTTGATATCAAGGTAGAACTCTATGATGGTTCTTACCACGAAGTAGACTCCTCTGAAATGGCGTTCAAGATTGCAGGTTCTATGGCTTTGAAAGAAGCTTTGAGAAAAGCAAACTCCGTTATTATGGAGCCTATCATGAAAGTTACTGTTATCGTTCCCGAAGATTATATGGGTGACGTTATCGGTGACCTTAACTCCCGCCGTGGACAGATTCAGGGTATGGAAGCAAGAGCAGGTGCTCAGGAAATCAGATCCTTTGTACCCCTTTCCGAAATGTTCGGTTACGCTACCGACCTTCGTTCCAAGACTCAGGGCCGTGGTCAGTACACTATGGAACCCAGTCATTATGTTGAAGTTCCCAAGTCCATTGCAGAGAAAATTATTTCTCAGAAAGCAAAAGCTTAATTTTTAAGCAAATTTTGTAAAAATTTTAAAAAAACTATTGAAATTTTAGTTTAGATTTGATAAACTAAATATAATAGTCCCTATGATTAAAGGAGGAAATAAAAATGGCAAAAGCTCATTTCGAACGAACAAAACCCCATGTTAACATTGGTACAATCGGTCACGTTGACCACGGTAAAACAACTCTTACCGCTGCAATCACAAAAACATTGGCATTGCAGGGTAAAGCTCAGTACGAAGCTTACGATATGATCGATAAGGCTCCTGAAGAAAGAGAACGTGGTATCACAATCAACACAGCTCACGTTGAGTACGAAACTGACAACCGTCACTACGCTCACGTTGACTGCCCCGGCCATGCTGACTACGTTAAGAACATGATCACTGGTGCTGCTCAGATGGACGGCGCTATCTTGGTTGTTTCCGCTGCTGACGGTCCCATGCCTCAGACTCGTGAACACATCCTCTTGTCCCGTCAGGTAGGCGTACCTTACATCGTAGTATTCATGAACAAAGCTGACCAGGTTGATGACGATGAACTTCTCGACCTCGTAGAAATGGAAATCCGTGAACTCCTCAATGAGTACGAATTCCCCGGTGACGATACACCTATCGTTCGTGGTTCCGCTCTTAAAGCTTTGGAAGCTCCCGACGATGTTGCTGACGCTGCATACGCTCCCATCTTGGAACTCATGAACAATGTTGACTCCTGGATCCCCACACCCGAACGTAAAGCAGACCTTCCCTTCTTGATGCCCGTAGAAGACGTATTCACAATCACAGGTCGTGGTACAGTTGCTACAGGTAGAGTTGAAAGAGGTCAGCTCCACACTGGTGACGAAATCGAAATCGTTGGTTTGAAAGACGAAAGCATGAAATCTGTTGTTACAGGTGTTGAAATGTTCAGAAAGATTTTGGACTACGCTGAAGCTGGTGACAACATCGGTGCTTTGCTCCGTGGTGTTCAGAGAACTGAAATCGAAAGAGGTCAGGTTTTGTGTAAACCCGGTTCCATTCACCCCCATACAAAATTCCACTGCTCCGTATACGTATTGAAGAAAGAAGAAGGCGGACGTCATAAACCTTTCTTCAACAACTACCGTCCTCAGTTCTACTTCAGAACAACAGACGTTACAGGTATCATCACTCTTCCTGACGGAACAGAAATGGCTATGCCCGGTGATAACCTCGAATTCGATGTAGAGCTCATCACTCCCATCGCTATCGAAGAAGGCCTCCGTTTCGCTATCCGTGAAGGTGGTAGAACAGTAGGTTCCGGCGTTGTTTCCAAAGTTAACGACTAATTAACTTAAACTAACAAAATTAATACCCGAAACGAGAAATCGTTTCGGGTGTTTTTTATATTCTGATATTACATAATTTTAATCTTGTTCTTCTTCATATACTCTGTCGGTGTAAGACTTGTTTTTTCTTTGAAAACACGACAGAAATGATACGGATTTGAAAATCCGCATTGCTCCGAAATGGAATTTATCTTGAGAATACCATCGGTAAGCAGTTGCTTTGCCTTGGTTATTCTTGTGTTTATAATATACTGTCTCGGCGAAACTCCATATTTTTTTATAAACAGCTTTCTGAAATACACTTCACTGATGTTACACTTCTGAGCAAGCAGGTTGTTATTAAGCGAAGAATCAGAAATATCTTTTTCAATATGTTTTATAGCAGGGAGTAAGATGTTGAACTCAGCGTTTCCCGAAACGGAAATTTTGTGAAGCATATTATAAAATATACTGATAATTTTGGCTCTGTTGTTTTCAAACGGGAGTAGTGCTTTTATCTGCTCGAACTCCTTCAGCAAACTTTCGTTATCTAAAATGGGAACTGAAATCGGAGTGGTACAGAGAAATCCGTTGCATTCAAAATTTATAACGGGGAAGTCACCTGTTTTCTCTCTGAGTACCACATAGGTTTCACCTTTTGGCAGAAAAGTAACACAGTCGGAATTTGATAGCACTCTTTTATTTTTGTGAGAATAAGTTATCTGTCCTTTGTAACAAAGAGAAAGTCCATAGTTCTTTCGGCTGATAGTCATATCGTTTTTTCCCTTGACAGAATGTATCGTGATAGCATCCATAACATCGGTTACCACTATATTCCTGAGTAAATCCATTAAATCACCTGCTCTGCATCGCCGTTTCATTTAAAAACATTGCTCTATATACCTATTATACTGTTTTTATCAAAAAAATCAAGAAAAATATCAAAAAAAGTATCAAAAACATCAAAAGAATATCGCTTTAAATATTGCAATATTTTCCCTTTGTGGTACTATTAAGGCGAGGTGATAGTATGAATTTTACAAATAAAACAGCAATTTCAACAGGTGCAGCATCAGGTATGGGGCTTCTGTTCGCGGAGAACTGGGCAGACCTTGGTGGCAATGTGTTACTCTGTGATGTCAATGAAAAAGTACTTTTTGAAAAGGTAAATGAGATTAACTCAAAAGGAAAAGGAAAGGCTGCAGGCATTATCTGTGATGTACGAGATTACAGTCAGGTTTGTGTTGCACGCGATAAAGCAGTTGAACTTTTCGGAAGTATCGACCTTATGGCAAACTTTGCAGGTGGTACCGCGGTGAGAATGTGTAAAGTTGATAGCGAAAAATATCCCGAGTTTCCCGATGTGCCGATTGATGTTTATGACTGGGGTATAGATGTAAATTTAAAAGGTCCTTTTTATTTCGCCCACGCTGTTATGAAACAGATGCGTGAGCAGAAAAGTGGACTTATTATAAATATCGGTTCCATTACAGGTGCTGAGGGTGACGGCTACGGAATGGATTATCCTACTTCCAAAGCAGGGCTTATGTATGGACTTACAAAATCCATTGCACAGTTCGGAAAAAATTATGGTATAAGATGCGTATGTGTTTCACCCGGTCCTGTCCTTACAAGACCGCAGATGGCTTCGATGGGAACAGCCCTTGGCAGAGCCGCTGAACCTCAGGAAATAATTGACCTTATTTTGTTTATCGCGTCCGAAAAAGGTCAGTTCATAAACGGCGAAAACATTATGATTGACGGCGGACGAAACGCAATGGGAAGGAACATATAATGAAAAGTTTTGTTAATAATGATAATCTTCTTACCGTTATGCTTCAGTGTGAAACCCCTGAAACGGCTATCGAAAGGATAAGAAATGCCAACTGCCTCGGTGCTGATGCTTACGGGCTTCAGGTTGAAAGCCTCAAAAGGGAATATCACACCCCCGAAACCTATAAGAGAATTTTTGACGAGATGAAGGGCAGACCTTGTTATGTTACCAATTACCGTTATTATAGTAATGATGGGCTTTCTGATGACGAACTCGCAGAAGGCCTTATAACCCTTGCTGAGTCGGGGGCAACCCTTTGTGATGTTATGGGGGACTATTTTTGCAGACATCCCGAGGAAATTACGGACGATAAAGATGCCATAAGAAAACAAATGGAACTTATCGACAAGCTTCATTTACTTGGTGCTGAGGTTATAATGTCCTCGCACATCTGCAAATTCACACCTGCCGAAAGAGTTATGGAAGTAGCATTGGAACAAAAACGCCGTGGCGCTGATATTATTAAAATTGTAACAGGTGCCGAAACTATGGAAGAACAGGTTGAAAACTTACGCATTACCGATCTGTTAAAGCGTGAATTGGGCGCACCGTTTTTATTCCTTTCAGGTGGTGAATCTACCCTGCACCGCAGACTCGGACTTAAACTCGGATGTTGTATGTGCCTTTGCGTTTACGAGCATGACCACCTTTCTACAGCAGCCCAACCTCTTTTAAGTACAATGAAAACAATCAGGGACAGCATTGATTTTTAAGGAGTAATAAATATGGAATTTTCAGGAAAAACAGTACTTATAACAGGTGCTGCAGTCGGTATCGGCAGAGCCTGTGCTTTGCAGTTTGCCGAAAACGGCGCCAACCTTGTGCTTGTAGACTACAACCCGGAAACACTCGCTGAAACCGAAAAAGAGATAAAAGAAATCACAGACAATCTCGTAACCTTTGTCTGTGATGTTTCGGATAATTCTGCGGTTCTGGAGGTAACAAAGAAATCAATTGCCCGTTTTGGTAAAATTGATATCCTTGTAAATAATGCAGCCCTCTGGAGAGAGTTTTCAGCATTTAATGAAACCGATTTTGATGTCTGGGAAAAATTCATCAATATAAACATTATGGGGACAGTTTATTTCACAAAAGCCGTTATCGACAAAATGATTGAAAACAACTACGGCAGAATTATAAATGTAGCCTCGGTTGCAGGGGTTTACGGAAACGCTATGATGGTTCCGTATTCTGCAACAAAGGGTGCGGTGATTTCTATGACGAAAGCCCTCGCCAAAGAGGTGTCCGGCAAAGGGATAACAGTAAACGCGGTTTCTCCCGGTAGTGTTAGCCCTGCCGAAGAAAAAGATATAGACTACACCCAGGAAAGCACACTTTCCTTTGCAGGAAGAACAGGAAGTACAAGAGAGAATGCAGACCTTATCATGTTTTTAGCAAGTGATAAGGCAGGATATATTTCGGGACAGAACATCCAGATAGACGGATGCCGTAAGAAAATGTAATCATATCGAAAAGGAATTTTTGCGTATCTCACGGGGCGTTTTGCCAGTGAATTTCTTTAAAACTTTCCTGAAATAGGAAGTTGAGCTGAAGTTTAGTGTATCACTTATTTCCTGAACCGACTTGTTGGTGGTTGTAAGCCACAAAATCGCTTTTTCACAAAGGACTTCAAGGCGGATTTCGTTCGGGGTTTTCCCTGTGTGTTTTTTGAAGATCAGGTAAAGCCCTGACTCGCTTATACTACAAAGCTTTGCTATTTCGGAATTCCTGATAGTGGGATTTTCTGCTATATATTCCAGTGCTTTACGGACTATCGGGTTTATGTGAGGGCTTTTGGTTTCTTTCATATTTTCGGAAACCTCGGCGAAAAAGCAATATAGCTTGCCGATGCCTTTTTCGGTAGTAGGAATTTCTTCACAAAGCTCTTTGAAAATCTCTTTTGCTTTGTCGGTACAAGGGACTTTCTGCAAATCAAATGATTTTGCCGATGGCGAAAACTCAAAACCGAAAGAAAAGAATTTTACCTCTTTTCCATCTTCCCTGAACCACTGTGACTGATATCTAAGCCCTTTGGGAATGAAGAAAATTTCCCCCGGGGCTAAATTGAGTTCCGTGTCTTTTGTTTTGATTTTTCCGTTTCCTTTTATAAGACAGGCGAAGAAATGACAGGAATTCGGAGTTTTAGTTCTGTCGGTGAGATGGTATTTTTGAAAACTGTATATACTAAAATGAAAACTTTTAAAGAAATTTGACTTATTCATATTGTATCCCCCTTAAATTTTAGATAATTTTACCTTATATTTTATAGAATAACATATTTTTTTGTGTTTTACAATGATGTATACTGAAAATGAGGTGATTTATTGTGAATTCAAAAAACATAGTTTTTGTTGACAAAAATATTGCAAAACTTATAACCGAAGAAGTCCGTATGCCACAAAATGGGGAAATCCTTGTGAAACTTTGCGTTTCGACTATAAGTAGTGGCACCGAAAGGGCAAATCTTACAGGAAGCAAGACAGTTTCTTGGGCGTTGCCCGAAGCCAAAGAGGCTGTTTTCCCAAGACGTGGAGGATACAGTTCTTCCGGCGTTGTTGAGCAAATCGGTGAAGGCGTAACCAAGTTCAAAGAAGGCGACAGGGTAGCTTTATGGTGGAGTACCCATAATCAGTATGTGACCATTGGAGAGAATAACGCTTGTCATATTGACGATGTTTCCTTTGAAAATGCGGCATTTTTCCATATCGCGACATTTCCGTTGGCGGCAATAAGAAAATGCCGTCTTGAAATCGGCGAAAGCGCAATTGTTATGGGAATGGGGATTTTGGGTGTTGTTGCAGTAACGCTTTTAAAAGCAGCAGGTGCAGTACCTGTTATTGCAGTTGACCCTGACCCTGACAAGAGAGAAAAAGCCCTCAGTTGCGGTGCCGATTATGCTCTTGACCCGTACGCTCCTGACTTTGCAGAAACTGCGAAAAGTCTTACAAACGGCGGCGCAAATGTGGGAATTGAGGTTACGGGGATTGGTGCAGGGCTTGACGGAATACTTGATTGTATGGCACCAAAAGGCAGAGTGGCTTTGCTCGGCTGTACAAGAAACAGTGATTTTACAATAGACTATTACAGAAAAGTTCACGGCCCCGGTATTTCACTTATAGGTGCCCATACTCAGGCAAGACCTGATTACGAATCTTCAAATGGTTGGTGGACACAGCAAGATGATATGTCTGCCCTTAAAAAACTTACTGAAATGGGAAGAATCAACCTTTCGGGTTTCATTGACGAAACCCATTCTCCATACGAGGCAGAAGAGGTATATAACAGACTTGTCAACGATAAAACTTTCCCGTTAGTACAATTTGATTGGAGAGAGTTTGATGAGGAAAATTAAAATTGCCCAGATAGGTATTAACGCCTATAGCCATTCAAACGAGGTTTTCGGAAGTATCTGTAAACAGTCGGATATCTTTGAAGTGGTGGGATATGTTTTTCCCGAAAACGAACGAGAACGCCTGCCCAAAAAACTTGAGTGGTTCAATAACGATGGTTACCCCGAACTTACCCTTGACGAGGTTTTAAATAACCCTGAAATCGAGGCTGTAACTATCGAAACCGATGAAGTTTATCTTACAAAATATGCTTTAATGGCCGCAAAAGCAGGCAAGCATATCCATATGGAGAAACCCGGTGGTGTAAGCCTTGCTGATTTTGAAGAGCTTATCGGTATTATGAAAAAAACAGGTAAAGTTTTCCATACGGGCTATATGTACCGTTACAATCCTTACATTATGGAATTGATGGAGGCAATTGAAAAAGGTGAGCTTGGTGAGATTATCAGTGTCGAAGCACAGATGAACTGCACCCATCCGAAAGAAATGCGTCAGTGGCTTGAGGCGTTACCGGGTGGTATGATGTTTTATCTTGGTTGCCATCTTGTTGATTTGATTTTGAGAATTCAGGGTATGCCCGAAAGGATAATCCCTTTAAATAAGTCCTCAGGGGTTGACGGCGTTACTTCAGATGACTTCGGGTTTGTAGTTTTTGAATACAAAAACGGAGTTTCCTTTGCAAAGACTACTGCCGTGGAACATGGTGGTTTCTCACGAAGGCAACTTGTTGTGAACGGCTCAAAAGGTACCGTGGAATTAAAGCCTCTGGAATGGTCTGTTGCCAATTTACTCACTACAACAAAAACCGTCAGAGATGATATTTCATGGCAAAATGCAGGCAAAACGCAGACAAGCGAACCCTTTGACCGCTATGACTATATGATGCGTTGTTTCGGAGAATATGTAATGGGCGAAAAGCAAAACCCTTATACTCCCGATTATGAGCTTGAGCTTTATAAAATACTTTTGAAATGTTGCGGTAAATAATATGGAAGTTTATTGCCTTAAATATGCTGAATCGTACCTCCCGGAAAGCTGTGTTTTCGATGGGGGAAGCTCTGAAAAGGCGATACCGATTGCATTTGTGATTTATCTTATAAAAGACGGCGACAGGAATATTTTAGTCGATGCAGGGTGTGATACTATGCCCGGATTTGAGATGAAAAAATATTATTCCCCTGCTTTTATTTTGAGAAAAATGGATTTATTGCCCGATGACATCACCGATGTTGTGATTACTCACTCGCATCACGACCATATTGAAGCCGTAAAACATTTTGAAAATGCCATTTTGCATATAACCAAAAAGGAGTACGAAAACAGCAAAAGCTATATTCCAAACGATATGAAGCTGAATGTTTTTGATGAGGAATACGAACTGGGCAACATAAAAATTATAAAATGTGGCGGGCATTCCGAAGGTTCTGCAATTGTTGAGATAAAAGCAGATGCTTTGCATATCCTTGCAGGCGATGAGTGCTACACCAATGTCAATATCAAAGATAAAATCTGCACGGGTTCGTATTTTAACAAGGAAAAATCCCTTGAATTTGTCAGAAAATACAGTGATGGAAAATATAATGTGCACACCTGCCATGATATTTCTCTTAAGACAGAAAGGATAATTTAAAATGAAAGCGATTTTGGTAAACGATGATAAATCCTTAAGATGGGATAATGTGCCTGACCCCGTTTGCGGTGAGGAGGACTGTCTTGTAAAAATCGAGGCTGCAGCGATTAACAGGGCTGATTTAATGCAGCGTGAAGGCGACTATCCGCCCCCTCCCGGTTGCCCCGAGTGGATGGGACTTGAAATAGCGGGTACCATTGTTAAGGTCGGCGAAAAAGCAAAAGGCTGGAAAGTGGGCGACAAGGTTTGTGCCCTCCTTGGCGGTGGCGGTTATGCCGAGTATGTGAATGTCAAATACGATATGTTGATGCCCGTTCCCGGAAATTGCACAATGGTTGAGGCTGCGGCTATCCCCGAAGCGTTTGCGACAGCGTATCTTAATTTGTTTATTGAAGGTAATATAAAGGAGGGCGACACCCTTTTGATGAACGCAGGTGCAAGTGGCCTTGCTTCCGTTATTATTCCTATGGCGAAGGCTTTTGGTATTCGTGTAATCACCACTGTTCTTACTGACGAAATTGCTAAGAACATAAGTCACCTGAAAGCGGACAGAGTGGTTGTAACCACTAAAGAGGATATTGCTGAAGTACTTAAAGAAGAGCTCCAAAACGGCCACCCTGTTGATGTTGCTATCGACTGCCTTGGCGGTGAGATTATGGGCAAGTGTATCCATTACCTTAAGCACGGCGCAAGATGGATTATGATTGCGGCTTTAGCTGGTACAAAAACCGAAATCGACCTTAAAAACATCTATGTGAGAAATGTTCGTATTATCGGAAGTACTCTCCGTTCAAGAACTCCTGAAGTCAAAGCGCAGATTTTATCGGAACTTGTGAAAAATGTTTTCCCGAAAGTTGAATCGGGTGAAATAAAGCCCACGATTTATAAAGTGCTTCCCATAACCGAGGCCGAAAAAGGCCACGACCTTCTTTATAAAGGTCAGAGTGTCGGCAAGGTTGTTTTGACAGTTGAATAACATTAAAAATGCACCTTCTGATTAAGGTGCATTTTTTGTTTTAAAGTTTTAACCCGACAAAACAATTGCAACAAAGTTATAAAAACTTGCAAAAAAGTAATTATTTGGACTAAAAATGTGGAAAAATATGTGAAAAATGTTAAAATATGCAATTTTTTAAAAAAATATTGCAAAAACTATTGAATGTAAATTTCTGATGGTGTATAATAATTCTTAACTTGTTTTTATACAATGTATCAGGAGGAATTTATTATGGCTTTTACAAATGCTTATCTTTCCAGAGTAATGGAAGATGTAACAAAAAGAAATGCAAATGAACCCGAATTTTTGCAGACAGTTGAAGAGGTTTTGAAATCTCTGGAACCTATCGCTGATCAGCATCCCGAATATGAAGCACAGTCTTTGTTTGAAAGACTTACAGAACCCGAACGCGTTATCGAGTTCAGAGTAACCTGGACTGACGATGCAGGCAAAGTTCATGTAAACCGCGGTTACCGTGTACAGTTTAACAGCGCTATCGGTCCTTACAAAGGCGGCCTTCGTTTTGCTTCTCATGTAAACCTTTCTGTTATGAAGTTCTTAGCTTTCGAACAGACCTTCAAAAACAGCCTTACTTCACTTCCCATGGGCGGTGGTAAAGGTGGTTCCGACTTTGACCCCAACGGTAAGAGCGATGCAGAAATTATGCGTTTCTGCCAGGCATTTATGACAGAACTTTACCGTCATATCGGTCCTAATGTTGACGTTCCTGCAGGCGATATCGGTGTTGGCGGCCGTGAAATCGGTTACCTCTTCGGACAGTACAAACGCATCCGTGGCGCTTACGAAAACGGCGTACTTACAGGTAAAGGTTTGTCCTACGGCGGAAGCCTTATCCGTCCCGAGGCAACAGGATATGGTGCAGTTTACTATCTCTGCGAAGTGCTTGACCACTTCAAAGATACTATCAAAGGTAAAACAATCGCAATTTCAGGTTTCGGTAATGTTTCCTGGGGTGTTTGTAAAAAAGCAGCTCAGCTCGGTGCTAAAGTAGTTACTCTTGCAGGTCCTGACGGATATATCTACGACCCCGATGGTGTTGTTACACCTGAAAAAATCGAGTACTTACTCGAAATGCGAAGCTCCGGCAGAAACAGAGTTCAGGATTATGCTGATAAATTCGGCGTTGAGTTCTTCCCCGGAAAAAAACCCTGGGGTCAGAAAGCTGACATCTGTATGCCCTGTGCTTACCAGAACGAAATCGGTATGGACGAAGCTAAACAGATTCTTGCAAACGGCGTAAAATATTACATAGAAGTTGCAAATATGCCCACAACAAACGAAGCTCTCTTCTATATGATGGACGAAGGCATTGTAGTTGCTCCTTCTAAAGCTGTTAACGCAGGCGGTGTTGCAGTTTCCGGCCTTGAAATGAGCCAGAACTCCGAAAGACTTGCTTGGAGCGCTGAAGAAGTTGACTCTAAACTCGTTACAATTATGAAAAATATCCATAAAGCTTCCGCAGATGCTGCTGAAGAATACGGAATGGGTTACAACCTCGTTGCAGGTGCTAACCTTGCAGGCTTTGTAAAGGTTGCAGATGCAATGATGGCTCAGGGCCTTGTATAATTTAAAAGTACATAGCAAATCGGCATACCGTAAGGTATGTCGATTTTTTTGTCAAAAAGTCTTTTTTATTTTGAAATTTTGTGGTATACTAATAGTTACTACATTTGAAAGGAGAGTAACTGTGCTTCATAAAGTATTGTTTTGCGTGTCATCGGTTATAGCTTTTTATTGTGTTATAGTTACTCTTTGCCTTGGAAAGGTTAATTTTAATCTTTTTCTTATCCTGTTTTCAGTGGTTCTGGCAGTTCTGGGTTATGTTGATATGAAATTCGGGGAAATTCCTTTGATTTTTACATTGAAAAAAGTTTTTATTTTTGGTATGATAGTAATGCTTTTCGTTTTTGTGGTGCTTGAAGCGTTTGTTGTTTCGGGTGCTGCCGAAAAGGACAGGAGTAAACCCGATTATACAATAATCTTAGGTGCCGCTCTTAAAAAGGATAAACCGAGTCTTACATTAAGAAACCGCCTTGATGCATTTCTTTATTGCAATCAGGGAGAAACTGTTATTGTGACAGGCGGTCAGGGGTTTGACGAAACTGTCCCCGAAGCGGTTGCTATGGAAAAATATCTGCGTGAAAAAGGTGTGACCGATATTGTTGTGGAAGATAAATCCACCAATACAAAGGAAAATCTTTTGAATGCAAAGGAACTTATAGGGCGCGATTTAAGCGATGTAAATGTTAAAATTATAAGCAGCGATTATCATTGTTTCAGGGCAAAGATGATTGCAAAAAGGTTGGGGTACCAAAATGTCACGACCTTTGGTGCTAAGACCCATTGGCTTTTAGTGCCATCATTTTATATAAGAGAAGGGCTTGCTGTGGCAAAATCCTTCATATTTGACAGGGGGTGAGTAAGTGGGAATATCCGTAGGTGGTGAGTTTGTAACTCTGCCTGCTTCTGTACTTGATAAGTATCTTCCGGTTGTCAGCGGAAGTTATATCAGGGTGCTTTTGGCGGCAGTGAGAGGAAACTCAGCTGATGTTTTGAAAATATCAGAATTTTTATCGCTTCCCGAAAGCGATGTAAAAGAAGCTCTGGGATACTGGAAATCGGTGGGAGTTTTAAATGAAAATACCGATAATCTTCCTGAACGCAAAACGCGTACCGATGCAGTAAAACCCTCCGATATCACATCCGAAAGGGTTTCGGAGCAAGTGCGCGACAATATGGAGATAAAGTTTTTGCTTTGCACTGCGGAAAGTCTTTACGGCAGACCGCTTACCTCAACCGAGCAAAAGGGTTTGGTTTACATAAACGAAGTTATGGGGCTTCCTGCTGATGTCATTATAATGGCTGTCCAGTACTGCATTTCGGAGGGAAAGGGACATTTCAATTATATCCAGAAGCTTTGCGCAGGCTGGGTTGATGACGAGATTATAACCCATACCCGTGCAGAGGCTGAGATTAAAAAGCTTACCGAAAGAAAAAGCCGTGAGGGGAAAGTCCGTGTGGCGTTCGGTATAAGCGACCACGCTCTGACCACATCCCAGAAAAAGTATATAAATTCGTGGTTTGATGACGGGTTTGACATTGATATGATAAAAATTGCCTACGAAAGGGCAGTGGACCGTACGGGTAATCTTTCGTTCCCGTATATCAATAAGATATTGCAGTCCTGGAAGGAAAAGTGTATTTTCACCGAAAAGGATTTGCTTTTGAAGGATGCTCCGACTCCTAAGAAAAAGGTCAAAAAAAGCGATGCCTCATATGACCTTGAGGCATTTGAAAAAACTGCATGGAATGTGCCTGAATTTTAAAATAAAGGTGTTATGTTATGAGAAATGAAATTCTTGACAAAGCTTTAAAAATACTTGAGCAACGCCGTCTGCGTGCTGAGGTGGAGTGTAATGCTAGAGTCGATGAAATTAATCTTAAAATCCCTCAGGTTACAGATATAAGAAAAGAACTCGCCCTGACATCGATAAGGCTTTCAAAGCTTATTCTTTCAAAGGAAAAGGACATCACAAAGGGAATAGAAGAGATTAAAACCGCAAACCTTTCGCTTCAGCAGATGGAAAAAGACCTCCTTGTAAAGGGCGGATTTCCGTCTGACTATCTTGAAGTTTCCTATTTCTGCAAAAAATGCAACGACAAAGGGTTTGTTGACGGCGAGCGTTGTGAATGTCTTAATGCACTTATGAAAAAGATAAATTTTGACGAGGTAAACCGTCTTTCTGCGTTGAAACTTTCAAGTTTTTCGGATTTTGACCTTGGTTTTTACAGCAGGGAAAATGATGAAAATACAGGTGCAGTTCCGTTTGAGCAGATGTCAAAAATCTTAACTTATTGCAAAAACTACGCTGAAAACTTTACCCCCCGTTCAAAAGGTATCTTTATGAAAGGCCATACGGGACTTGGAAAAACTCATCTGTCGCTTGCAATTGCAAACCGCGTTATTGAAAAAGGATATACCGTTGTATATGGCGCGGCTTATGACCTTTTAAGAAAAATTGAGGACGAGAATTTCGGCAGAACTGAAAACAAGGATACATTGGGCTCAGTTTTAGATGCTGACTTGCTTATCCTTGACGATTTAGGCGCTGAGTTTAATTCTCCGTTTAATCTTTCTATGGTTTACAATATTATAGATGCCCGTTGCAACAGGGAAAAAGCTACGATTATAAGTTCAAACCTTGATATTTCAGAGCTTGAAGAGCGCTATTCAAAACGCCTTGTTTCAAGACTTATTTCACTTTTTACCTACCTTCATTTTATCGGCAACGATGTAAGACAGTTAAAACCAAGATAAAAAATTACCCAAGTGTATAACACTTGGGTAATTTTTGTAAATAAAATATCGCCCCCACTGTTGCGAAGACGATAAAAGACGATATTTTGTACTTCCAAGAGGAAGTGATTATCATTTTAACACATTATTCTTAAAAAATCAACAAAAAAATGGAAAATTTTTAAAATTTGTCATTTTTATCAAAAAAGATAGTCTTTTTTCGGCATTTTACTGTGTTTTACTGCAATATTTTGAAATTATAGCCCTGAGAATGGGCATAATCAATAAAGTCACCCAGTATATTGTTGTTGGTACTGCCGACAGCATGGAGAAGATAGAGCGCACCATCGTGCAATGCACCGTTTAATTTCTGCAAAGATGCCGCCTCATCAGGCTGATTATCCACTTCCCAGTCCTTGTAAGCAAAGCTCCAGAGCAGGGTTTTATACCCCAAAGACTGCACCTGGGCTAAAACCCGTTCGGAAAATTCACCCATCGGAGGGCGGAAAAGTGTCATTTCATATCCGAAGTTTTCTGAGATATAGTTGTGAAGGTTCATAGTTTCTGCTTCGCAACGGGCAATGTCGGCAGTGGGGTAGGAGATGTGCTTGTCGCTGTGGTTGCCTACAATATGACCTTCTGAAATCATTCTTTTAATAAGTTCGGGCTGTTTTTTTGCATAATCCATTGTCACAAAGAAAACAGCGTTTACGCCCTTTTCTTTTAATGTATCAAGAATAGTCGCGGTGTATCCGTTTTCATACCCTTCATCGAAGGTGAGATAGATATTCTTTTCACCGCTTCCGATAAAGTACGCATCATATTTTCCATACTTTTCCTGATATTTTACAGAAGAAACGGGGCGGTTTTTATTATCAACCTGAACACCCTGACCCCAGCCTTGCTTGGTGTTATCAAGCTTTGAAAGGTCGATATTGGCGGGAGTGATCTGCACTTCTTTAACTATTTCAGAGGAAGCACCTTTACTTGGTGCTTCTTCTGAATTAAGACGGCTCTCATCGGGCATCATAGACTCGATACCTGATTCCACATCGGAAATTCCTGAGCTTACTTTTGATTCCACATCGGAAACGGCAGAGTTTACATCACTACCGATGCCCGAATTGTTTTTGTCCTTGTTTCCGCAACCGACAAGCATCAGGGCAGCTACAAGGCAAACAGATAAAATTTTAATGCTTTTCACTTAAATTACACTCCTTTTTGCGCCATTTTCGGCACGCAATTAGTATGTCCCGAAATTTCTCTAACAAAAATGCTTCCTTAAATTACATAGGAAGCATTTGACAATTATTTAATTTTATTTTCGCTGTTCTGGATAAGATTTAAAATAGAAGAAGCTTCGGTAGGATACGCAGAGGAAAGGTTTTCTGTTGTAATGTTAACGGATTCTCTTGTTTCCTGGGAGATAAGCTTTTTGTTTCCTTTGCCGGAAGCAAGAAGATTAACTTCAGCTTCAAGCTCAGCCATAGTAGCCAAGGACTTTGCAGAATAGAGATGTTTTGAAATCATAAAAAGTCCCTGTTCATTTTTGGAATTAAGTGAGAAAACTGTCCTGAACATTCTGTAAACAGAAATCATCAGGAAGTCGGAAATTTTTGTAGTGAGCTCTTTACAGTTGATTTTCTGCAGAAAATCGAATAAAATATTTAAAGAGTTAAAAATAAGCTTTTTGTTGAGTGACGGAAGAATGCTTCCCTGTAATCTGTTGCTGACATTACCGTCTGCTTCGGGAATATCTTCAACCGAAAGGGTTTTACCTGTGCGTTCAGGCGAACGACCCAGCAAAAAGTCACAGGAAACATTATAATAGTCAGCAGCCTTCACAACGAAATCAAGACCACATTCGCGGATACCCTTTTCGTAATGTGATAAAAGCGCCTGAGAAATACTGAGTTCAGAAGCGGCTTTTTTCTGGCTGATACCGCGTTCTTTTCTCAGTAAGGTAAGAATTCTCGGAAATTCTGAATTCATAACCAAACCTCCATATTAAATTTTTAATTGACGCGGTTAAAAGTTTGTCGTCTGTATTTGCGTAAATCTCACAATCTTCGACAGGAGATAACGCACAGTAAATTATATAACAAAAGTTACGCGATGTAAAGAGTTTTTTTGCAAAATTAAAATTTTTGGTGAAATTGATATTAAATTAGTTAAAAATTTGTGAAACCCGTTGTGTTTTTGACATATTTTATAGTATAATATAAGAAGTAACTTAAAATTACAGGAGGTATAGCTGTGATTACTTATAAGATATATTTTATTCGTCACGGACTTACTGAAGGGAATGAAGAAGGCAGATACATAGGCTCTACTGATTTGCCGCTTTCGAAAGAAGGCGAAAAAGAGCTTATTGAATTAAAAGAAGCTTTTGAATATCCTGATGTGCAGAAAGTTTATACATCGCCTTTACAGAGATGTCTTGACACTGCTGAAATTCTGTACCCCGACAGACTTATTCATATAGTAAAGGATTTAAGGGAATACAATTTCGGCGCTTTTGAAGGCAAATCCCTCGATGAACTTAAAGACAGCGAAGCTTTCAAAAAATGGGCGCAGAGCGGTATGAAATCGGTGCCCGAGGGTGCTGAGGATATGTCTTCCTTTATAAAACGCTGTGAAGCGGGACTTGAAGAAGTCATAGACGATATGATGAGAAATAAAGTCCACACAGCCTCGGTTATCACCCACGGCGGTGTTATAACCAATCTTCTTTCAATGTACGGATACCCTAAACGCGAACCCCTTTACTGGACCGTTGAAAGCGGTCATGGGTACACAGCACTTCTCACCACACAGCTCTGGCAGAGGGACAAGGTGTTTGAAGTTTTTGACCCGCTTCCGTATAACGATGATTTTAATGATGATATGGGATATGAGATTTTCGATCTGGAGGAAAGTGAATAATTGCCTTACTATCTGTGTAAAAAGGCATTGAGAAGGCTTTTTGAAATTAAAGGAAAGGCAGCTTTGATTTTCATAATGGTGACAGTTATTTCGGCCTTGCTTTTTGCTTTGAGATATTTTTTGCCGACCATTATGGCAATCGACCTTTTGACCACAGACAAAAAAATAACAAAAGAGTTTTTTATATTCGCGGTTTTGTTTTTTATAACGGCTTTTCTGATAGTAACTCCCTTAAAAACAGGTGTGAAAAGATGGTTTTATAAAACGGCGTGCGGAGAAAACCCTGAAACTTCACAGCTTTTTTTCTTTTTCCAATGGAAAAGATTTTTAAAATGCATAGCCTTGAAGTTAACGATATATTTTAAAAAAATTATTTTGGCAACAGTGCTTTTTTTACCGTCAGCGCTTATAATTCTCGAAATACTTTATATGAGAAACTATTCTTCCGAGGAATCACTTCTTTCGCAGATAATTCTCGCGTTTGTTTTTGTGGTGCTTACAATATGCGCGATATGGATTTTTATTCTTTTATCGGCACGATATTTTCTTTCGGAATATCTTATCGGCGAAATGTCGGTGAAAAACGCTGTCAGAAAATCTGTGATGTATATGTCACAAAAAAGAAAAAATCTCTTTTTTGTATATCTTTCATTTGTAATATTCTTACCGGTAATTTATCTTTATAAAAATATGGCACTCGCTTTTTATGCGAGAAAACTGACAATAAAGGAGCAACAAAATGATAAGCAAAGTATCGGATGCCAAGAGGGTTGTAATAAAAGTAGGTACTTCCACATTAGCACATAAAACAGGACTTTTGAACATCCAGAGAATGGAAAAACTTGTAAAAGTGCTTTCTGACCTTAAAAATGCAGGCAAGGAGGTTATCCTTGTTTCTTCGGGTGCAATAGGGGTTGGCGCAGGTAAAATAGGACTTAAAGAACGCCCCCGTGAAATCCCTGTAAGACAGGCTTGTGCCGCAATCGGTCAGTGCGAGCTGATGTACTGCTATGACAAGTATTTTTCGGAGTACAATCACACAGTGGCTCAGGTGCTTATGACACGCGATATCATCGACCACAAAGAACGCGAACAGCATGTTGTAAACACATTTATGAACCTTTTAAACTTTGGCATTATCCCCGTTGTAAACGAAAACGATACCGTTTCCACTGAGGAAATTGAGTTTGGCGACAACGATACCCTTTCTGCAATTGTAGGTTGCCTTACAAATACCGATTTGCTTATAATTTTAACAGATATTGACGGCGTTTACGATAAAAACCCCCGTGTTCACAGCGATGCAAAGCTTATAAATGAGATTGAAAAAATTGACGACAGCGTAAAGGCTCTGGCAGGTGGGGAAGGTTCTCACCTTGGCACAGGCGGTATGATAACAAAGATTACTGCTGCTGAAATCGGGCTTGAGGCAGGGTTCCCGACAGTTATAATGAATGGACAAAATCCCGAAAAGCTTTACGATTTGTTTGAAGACAAAATAGTGGGTACTTTTATCGGAGGAAGAAAATAATGACATATATTGAAACTCTCGGTGCGAATGCAAAAAAGGCGAAAAGGGTCATCGGTAACGCTGATACCAAGCTTAAAAACCTTTGTCTTGAAGAAATTGCAAAAGCACTTGAAGAAAATCAGGAATATATTCTTGAGAATAATCGTCTTGACATCGAAAACGGACAAAAGAATGGTATGAGCGAAGGGCTTATCGACAGGCTTACCTTAACCCCTGAGCGTATTAAGGGAATTTGCGGTGCGGTGAGAAAGCTTATATCTTTAGACGACCCTGTCGGTGTTACCGAGAGCGGTGTTATAAGACCAAACGGACTTAATATCTTAAAAACAAGAGTGCCTTTGGGCGTTGTTGGAATTATCTATGAAAGTCGCCCTAATGTTACGGTTGACGGAGCCACTTTGTGCCTTAAATCAGGTAATGCCGTGATTTTAAGGGGCGGTAAAGAAGCGATAAACTCAAACAAGGCTTTGGTTTTTGTTATGAAAAAAGCACTTAAAAAGCTGTCGCTTCCGGAAGACATAATCTCCCTTGTCGAGGATACCAATAGAGAAACCGCGACTGAACTTATGAAACTTAACGGCTACCTTGATGTACTTATCCCGAGAGGCGGGGCAGGGCTTATAAAATCGGTTGTAGAAAATGCGACAGTGCCTGTAATCGAAACAGGTGTCGGAAACTGCCACATCTATGTTGAAAGTTCTGCTGATTTTGAGATGGCGCTTGATATTTTAGAAAACGCAAAAACAAGCAGGGTTTCTGTATGTAATGCCGCGGAGTCTTTGCTTGTTGATGAGAGCATTGCAGATAAGTTTTTGCCTCTTGCCAAAATTCGCCTTGACAAGTATAATGTAAAATGGTACGGCTGTGAGAAAACTTTAAAATCAGTTCCCGATGCTATGAAAGCTACTGACACAGAGTATGATACCGAGTTTCTTGATTACGCAATTTCTGTCAGAGTGGTGGAAGGTGTCGAAGATGCCATTTCCCATATCGACAGATTTGGTACAGGGCATTCCGAAGTAATTGTTACAAACGATGTAAAAAAAGCAGAAATGTTTTTAAATAATGTCGATGCGGCGGCAGTTTACTTAAACGCTTCAAGTAGATTTACCGATGGCGGAGAGTTTGGTATGGGTGCTGAAATCGGTATATCAACTCAGAAACTTCACGCCAGAGGCCCGATGGGACTTGAGGCTCTGACATCTGTTAAATATAAAATAATCGGCAACGGACAGATAAGATAGGAGTGAAATAATGAAAGCAAATAAAAGACTGATTTTCGGTGCAATAGTGCTTGTTTTTGCCACAATCGGAATTATTGCAACATTGAGTTTTAGCTTCAACAAGCTTGAAGATGTAGTGAAAGGCTCAAGAACAAAAGAGGAGATGGCGTGGTTTATAACCCCAATCGTTATGCAGGACCCGCCGCCTTTTGAAAATCCCGATAAAGCTACAAACACAACTATTATCACCGCAGGTGTCTGGCGTTTTATTATGACTCAGGATACTTCAAAATACCCCGTTGATGAGTTTAATTTTATAACTGTTCCCCAGAGTGACATCGAAGTTCAGATTAAGAGTCTTTTCGGAGATGTCAGCTACACTCACGAAACAGTAGGCGACACTCAGCTTATGATAACCTATAACTCGGAGGCAAAGAGTTACATTTTCCCTGCAGTTCCACATGTGCTTCCATATACTCCAAGGGTTGAGTCTGTAAAAAGGTCGGGTACGGACAGAATTTTGGAAGTTTCATATATTCCTCCCGGAGTTTCGTGGCAGGGCGATATCACAGGCAACAAGTACGAACCCGAGCCCGAAAAGGTTATGATATATACATTAAAAGAAATCTCAAAGGGAACTTATAATATTTATTCTGTCAACTATGTGGATGCCCAAACTTCTTCCGAAGAAAGCTTAGAGGAGATTTCTTTTGAGGAAAGTATTGAGGAACCGGCAGAAAATTCAGAAGTCGAATAAAATACTTGCATTTTAAAAAAAACAGTGGTATAATAAATAAGTTAAAACGCATTGACCGGGATTTGTAGCAATTTTCCCTTTCAGAGAGAACGGACCATTTGGCTGAAAGTCCGTTTAAGTCAAGAAAATTGTGAAGTTTCGCCCGTGAGCGGTATCCTTGAAATTTTCAGTAGGGGATAACGGTATAATCTCCGTTAAAGGATTTAAAAGTGTCCGCATTTGCGGAAATTTGGGTGGTACCACGGAAACATTATGCTTTCGTCCCATTGGGACGGAAGCTTTATTTTTATTTGGAGGTAAAAATATGCGTGAACAGTTAGAACAGATTAAACTGACAGCATTAAAGGAAATGGAAAACTGTCAGAGCGCAAAAGAATTAGACGATATCAGGGTTAAATTCCTTGGTAAAAAAGGTGAACTTACCGCTATCTTAAAACAGATGGGCTCGCTTTCTCCTGAAGAACGCCCCATCATCGGACAGGTTGCAAACGAAGTTCGTGCGGCTTTGGAAGAAGCGCTTTCTGAAAACCAGAAGAATATGGCACAGAAGGAACTCAATGCAAGACTTTCAAACGAAACCATTGATGTTACAATGCCCGGTAAGGCTCGACCTGTTGGCAAGGCTCACCCCAACACCATTGTAATGAACCAGATTAAGGAAATTTTCCTCGGTATGGGATTTTTCGTTGCTGAAGGACCTGAAGTTGAGTATGACCACTATAACTTTGAGGCTTTGAATATCCCCAAAGACCATCCTGCAAGGGATACTCAGGATACATTCTATATTTCCGATAATATTGTTTTGCGTACACAGACTTCACCCGTACAGATTCGTGTTATGGAAAATCAGAAACCCCCTATCCGTATGATTTCCCCGGGTAGAGTTTATCGTTCTGATGCTGTTGACGCTACACATTCACCCTTGTTCCACCAGATTGAAGGTATGGTAATCGACAAAGGCGTTACTATGGCTGACCTTAAAGGAACTTTGGAAACTTTCCTTAAAAAACTTTATGGCGAGGAAGCAAAACTCCGTTTTAGGCCTCACCATTTCCCTTTCACAGAACCCTCTGCCGAGGTTGATATTATGTGCTTTGCCTGTCACGGCGAAGGATGCAGACTTTGTAAAGGCGAAGGTTGGATTGAAATTTTAGGTTGCGGTATGGTGCACCCCGATGTACTCAGTGGTTGCGGAATTGACCCCGAAGTTTACAGCGGTTTTGCGTTCGGCTTAGGTCTTGAAAGAATTGTAATGCGCCAGTATGCTATTGATGATTTGCGTTTGCTTTACGAAAACGATTTGCGTTTCTTGAATCAGTTTTAGTCGAAGGAGGTAAAATAATATGGATTTGTCAATGAGATGGCTTAAAGACTATGTTGATTATAAAGGAACCGCAAAAGAATTTGCAGACGCTATGACTATGAGCGGTTCAAAGGTCGAAGGCTTTGAAAAAGAAAACGATGAAATTACAAATGTTAAAGTCGGAAAAGTTTTAAGCGTTGAAAAACACCCCGATGCAGATAAACTCGTAGTTTGTCAGATAGATATCGGTACCGGTGAAAATATCCAGATCGTTACAGGTGCTGATAATGTAGTTCCCGGTGCTCTGGTTCCCTGTGCACTTGATGGCGCAACATTGCCAAATGGCATTAAAATCAAAAAAGGAAAACTCCGTGGCGTGTTGAGCCAGGGTATGATGTGCTCTCTCGGTGAGCTTAACCTTACCCTTAATGATTTTCCTTACGCTATTGAAGATGGTATTTTCCTTATCGAAGAAGACTGCAAACCCGGTGACGATGTTTGCGAAGTAATCGGACTTAACGATACCTGCGTTGAGTTTGAAATTACTTCAAACCGTCCCGACTGTCTTTCTGTTATCGGTCTTGCAAGGGAAGCTTCTGCAACATTCGGTATTCCTGCTGACATCAAAGCTCCCGTTGTAAAGGGCAGTGGCGATGATATCAATAACTACCTTTCTGTTTCGGTTGAAAACAAAGACCTTTGTTACCGTTACAGTGCTAAGGTTGTTAAAAATGTAAAGATTGAAGCTTCACCCAGATGGATGCGTGAACGCCTCCGCGCAAGCGGTGTAAGACCTATCAACAACCTTGTTGATATTACAAACTATGTAATGCTCGAATATGGTCAGCCTATGCATGCGTTTGACCTTAAATATGTTAAAGACGGCAAAATTGTCGTAAGAAATGCAAAACCCGGCGAAAGTATCACTACTCTTGATGAAGTTGAAAGACCTCTCAATGAAAGTATGCTTGTTATTGCTGATGCTGAAAAACCCTCTGCCGTTGCAGGTGTTATGGGTGGCGAATACAGTGGAATTAATGATGATACAAACACTGTGGTGTTTGAATCTGCTTGCTTTAACGGTGCTAATGTGCGCCGTACAGCAAAGGCTCTGGGCCTCAGAACCGAGTCTTCTGCCCGTTTTGAAAAAGGTCTTGACCCCGAGGGAACAATGGTTGCATTGCTTCGTGCATGTGAGCTTATTGAAATCTTAGGCTGTGGTAAAGTGGTTGACGGCGTGATTGACGAAAGAGGAAATATCATTCCTGCTCCCCGTGTACCTTTTGACCCCGATGGAATTAACAGATTTTTAGGCACTGATATCCCTGAAAGCAGAATGAGAGAAATCCTTGATACTTTAGGATTTGTTTTTGACGGCAACGAAATCGTTTCCCCGAGCTATCGTATTGATATCCACAACAAAGCAGATATCGCTGAAGAAGTTGCAAGAATTTACGGCTACGATAAAATCCCCGTTTCTCAGCTTCGCGGAAGCAGTGAAGGAAGCCTTTCCGCTACTCAGAAATATCAGCGCACAATAGAAAATGCAATGCTCGCTATGGGCTGTTATGAAGTAATGACTTTCTCCTTTGTAAGCCCCAAAGAGTATGACAGAATGAACCTTGATGCAGATGATAAACGCCGTGAGTCGGTTAAAATCTTAAATCCCTTAGGCGAAGATACAAGTGTTATGCGTACTTCTGTATTGCCTTCAATGCTCGGCGTTATCAAAACAAACTATAATAACCGTAACGCGGAAGGTGCCTTCTATGAAATCGGCAACGAGTATATTCCCACTTCTCCCACAACACTTCCCGATGAGAATCCTCAGGTTGTAATCGGTCTTTACGGCGAGAAAGAGGACTTCTATTCTCTCAAGGGTATCGTTGAAGGTATGCTCGATGCAGGCGATATCAAGGACTGGGACATCGTTCCTGTTACAGACGACCCCACTTTCCACCCCGGACGCACTGCTAAAATCTTAAAAGGTGAGGAAGAACTCGGTATCTTCGGTGAAGTGCATCCTGCAGTTGCAGAAAACTATGACATCGGCACCAAAGCTTATGTGGCAAAATTTGACCTTAAAAAGATGTTCACACTTGCTGACAGCGTTAAAACTTATAAGCCCTTGCCTAAGTTCCCTGCATCTACAAGGGACCTTTCACTCCTTGCTGATAAGACATTGCCTATCATTGAAATTGAAAAGGCTATAAGACGCGTTATCCCGAATATCCTTGAAGAAGTTAAACTCTTTGATGTTTACGAGGGAGCTCAGGTGCCTGAAGGCAAGAAGAGTGTATCTTATTCAATTGTGCTGCGTGCTTCTGACCGTACACTCACTGTTGAGGAGTGCGATAATGCTATGAATAAGATTTTCAAAGAGCTTTCAAAAATAAATGTTAATTTAAGACAATAAAACTCTTGTAAAATCTTTCTGAATGAGGTATAATAAGTCTATAGACGGAAAATTTTTCTGTTTAAAACTTGTGAGGTGAGATTATGTACGACAAAACTATGACCTTTAAAGTTCCGGATGATAAGGAATTGGAGATGCACCGAGTACTTACTGAAGTGTATGATGCATTGAAACAGAAAGGTTATAATCCTATCAGCCAGATTGTAGGGTATATTTTATCGGAGGATCCGACTTATATCACCACTCATAATAATGCAAGAAGCTTAATCAGAAAAATTGACCGTGATGAGCTATTGCAGGCTATGGTAAGAACTTATCTTGCTGACTGAAAAAATAAAAGGACGGAATTTTCCGTCCTTTTTTGTTGAGGAGTAACTATGAAGATTTTATGGCAACTTTTTGTGACTTTTTTTAAAATAGGCGCGTTTACCTTTGGTGGCGGTTACGCTATGATACCGCTTATCCAGAAAGAAACAGTGGAAAATAAAAAATGGGTAACCGATGACGATATTCTCGATATCATTGCGATTGCTGAGTCGACCCCCGGACCGATTGCGATAAATTCCTCCACCTTTGTAGGCTACCGTGTAGCGGGATTCTGGGGAGCATTTTTTGCAACACTCGGAATGGTGTTGCCGTCATTCACCATTATCTTGATAATTTCTTATGTCCTCAGGGAATTTCAGGATATGAAAGCTGTGCAGTTTGCTTTTAACGGCATTCGTGCAGGTGTGCTTGCACTTCTGATAAAAGCTTTGTGGTCAATGTATAAAAAAGCACCCAAGGGTGTAGTTTCCTATATCGTCATGGCGCTTTCCTTTGTGCTCGTGGCATTTTTGAAAATCAATGTAATCTATGTCCTGATACTCTGCGCACTTATCGGACTGGTTTCTTCCTTTTATGCCGAAAGGAGAAGTAATAAATGATTTATCTTGAACTTTTTCTTACCTTCTTTAAAATAGGCGCTTTTACCTTTGGCGGCGGTTATGCGATGCTTCCTCTTATTCAGGAAGCTGTCCTTACAAAAGGCTGGATGGAAGAGTCACTGCTCATAAACTTTGTTGCAGTGAGTGAAAGTACTCCCGGCCCCTTTGCTATTAATATGGCAACCTATGTTGGCTCTGTGATGGGTGGAATATTTGGCTCTGCCTGTGCTACTTTGGGTGTTGTGCTGCCCTCTTTCATTGTAATTTTGCTTGTTGCAAAATTCTTTGAAAAATTCAAGGAAAGTAAAGCGGTAAAGGGTTGTATGACAGGACTCAAACCCGCAGTTGTTGGGCTTATCGGCTCGGCTATATTATCAATCGTAAAAACTGTATTTATTCCGGATGGCTTTTCTTCTGAGATTTTTAGTAGCGCAGAATTATATCTTTCTCTTTTAATTTTTATAGCTTCTGTTATAATGATTTTCAAAAAAGTACATCCGATAATCGTTATCTGCATTTCGGCGGTACTTGGCATCCTTGGAGGATATTTACTTTAAAAGAAAAACACAAAAGCCGGTGTCTCCTTCGGACACCGGCCTGATTCTTTTTAATTGACTACTTGAATTTTCACATCTCTTTTCTTTCAAAGATAGATAATCTTTGTGAGATAACTAAAACATTGGTAACACCTCATATTAAATTTTCGGGTATTATCATCTTAGTACATTGGACTCACCATTTCTTAAATATTTTTATCAAACCATTTTCGGTTGTTCATCAAAATCAATGATGTTTTTTAAATATACATCAAATAGAAAATAATCAATGGTTTTATCGTTAATCAAAAATCTTATCGGCTAAGTGCCGTTACCTGAATAATGAATTTCTTTAATTTACGAGAGGTCTAAAATCGCAATAATTCAAAATATTCTAATCTTGTTTTGATTTACGTTCTTTCACCATTGACTCTGATGAAACAACATTCTTCACTTTTCATCGGAATCACCTTCTTGCTTTTTGAATGTTGATTATCTTCTATGGCTACAGTATAGCATAACTTTTATGCATTGTCAATAGTTTTTTTAAAAAAGTTGAAAAAATTTATATTTAACTAATAAAAAGAATGTTTTTTTAATGTTTACAAAATATGCTTGACTTTATCTTTTAAAAAGGTTAAAATAAAAAGGTAGTGCAAAATATTTATTGATAGCGGAGGCTTATTATGGCAGAATATTATGATGAAGCAAATCTCTATACTTTAGTAGACGAAGAAGGCGTTGAGCAGACTTTTGAAATGCTCGATGCTATGGAAGTTGACGGCAAGCGTTATTTCGCTTTGATCCCCATTTATGATGACCCTCAGGAGCAGGTTGAAGCTGATGGCGAGATTGTTATCCTCACTTCCGAAATGGTTAATGATGAAGAAATGCTCGCTTCCATTGACGATGATGACGAATACGACCGTATCGGCAATATGTTTTTAGATCGTCTTAATTCGATGTTTGAAGAAGAGGAAGAATAATTAAGGTTTATTTTTCTGCCTTGTTCGAGTATGTTACAGCATTTTATAAATCCAACACTTATATTAAGGGAATTTTGTCTCCGGGCGTGGATTGCAGACCTCCCGATTTTTCGGACGAAGGGAGCGCGAAGCGTCAGGGCATGTACCCACCTGCTGAAAAGCGGGTTTATGTTGCTGTGCGACGGCAAGGTGGAGTATTAAAAATCAGGTCCCCTCGTTTTTTGCGAGGGGATTTTTTTCAGGAGAATTTGTATGGAAAACTGGC
Source organism: Fumia sp. (assembly GCA_045615345.1). Taxonomy (GTDB): domain Bacteria; phylum Bacillota; class Clostridia; order Oscillospirales; family Ruminococcaceae; genus Fumia. The sequence goes on from JAZLER010000020.1 coordinate 34,810, forward strand.
TTTCGCGCGAAGAATTGCTTATAGGTAAAGATGCAGTTTTGAAATTAAACGGCAGTACCGTTATGGTTGTGGGTGTCGGCGGTGTCGGTGGCGCCTGTGCCGAAGCGCTTTGCAGGGCAGGGGTCGGAAGGATTATTTTAATTGACCACGATACTGTTTCTGTGAGTAACATAAATCGTCAGATTATAGCACTCAGAAGCACTGTCGGTATGAGCAAAGTCAAAGCGTGTGCCGAAAGACTTCTGGATATAAACCCTGACTGCGATGTTATCACATTGCCGATTTTTTATAACGAGGAAACCGCAAATGAGGTTTTTGACTTAAACCCTGATTATATCGTTGACTGTATCGACACTGTTTCAGCAAAACTTCATCTTGCTATGGCGTGCAAGGAGAAGAACATTCCGCTTTTAATGTGCCTTGGTACGGGCAACCGTCTTGACCCGACATCATTTAAGCTTGGCGATATTTCTGAAACTGCAAAAACGGGTACAGGCTGCGGACTGGCACGGGTTATGCGCAAGGAATTAAAAGACCGCGGGATAACAAGCCAGATGGTTCTTTATTCCACTGAACCTGCAAAAAAATGTGTTATTTCCGATGACGGCAGAAACGCCCCCGGAAGCATTTCGTTCTGTCCCCCAGTTGCAGGCTATATATTAGCTTCAAAGGTTGTAAAAGATTTAATTGAGAAGTGATTTATCACTTCTCTTTTTTGTCGTCCAAGGGTTCAAATCCCTCAATTCAAAACAAAAAAGAAAAGCACCACTTTCGTGATGCTTTCTTTTTTGGCTGGGGTGGAAGGATTGACATTTTGCTTCGCAAAACATTTCCCTTGCGCTAAAGCACAAGGGCCTCTCCGCTAAAAACCTCCCACCGGGAGGTTTTTTTCACGCTTCGAGCCTTCCTAAGGGTTCAAATCCCTCAATTCAAAACAAAAAAGAAAAGCACCACTTTCGTGATGCTTTCTTTTTTGGCTGGGGTGGAAGGATTTGAACCCTCGGAATGTCAGAGCCAGAATCTGATGCCTTACCACTTGGCGACACCCCATTAAAAAAAGGTGAGTATCTCTACTCACCCTTGGTCTGAGTGACAAGATTTGAACTTGCGGCCTCTACCACCCCAAGGTAGCGCGCTACCAATCTGCGCCACACCCAGACAACGTATTGTATTATACCACACCATTTCAAAAAATGCAAGCTTTTTTTTGCTTTTTATTAAAATTTTTTCAATTTTTTTCTTTTCCGCCAAAAAACAGCTCTCTGACACCTATAAACAGTAAAAATACAGCAAAAATTTTCCTCAAAATTTCGTTTCCGAAATAGTTTGCCAGAGTAACTCCGAGCAAAACTCCCAGAACCCCCGTTATGACTGACGGCAATATAACCTCTTTTTTGATAAGGCTATTCCTAAAATGACAGTAAAGCGATATTGCTGCTATCGGCAAAAAGAAGATAAGATTTATAAACTGTGCATCCATCTGTGGCATATCGGCAAAGGCAGTAAGATAAATAAGCAGTACAAAGCCACCACCAAGGCCCATAGATGCCGTAACGCCCGAAAGGAGTGAAACTATACCCGTTATAATCAAGCTCATAAATCACCTCAGCAAAAGCCTTACAGCCGAAAATATAATTATTCCCCCGAAAATTCTTTTCAGTAAATTATTCGGTATTTTTTTCAGAAGAAACGAGCCAAGCAAAGCGCCCACTATCCCCAAAGGAATATATTTTAAAGCATCTGAAAAGCTTACTTCCACTTTATTTTTCAGTATCAGGGTGGTAACAAAACTTAAAGGGAATATAATTGCAATTGATGTTGCATGACATTTTTTGTTTTCAATTCCTGCCTTTCGGAGCATAGGCACCACAACCGTTCCGCCACCCGAACCGAAAAGTCCGTTTAAAATCCCGGCGAAAGCACCGAGCAAATAAAAATACATTTTTTTCATATTTTTATTTTAACGCGAAAACTGTGATATATACAAAAAAGAGAAGTGAAAAATCACTTCTCTTAAATTTTATTCATAGCCTCTACGAAAACATCACGGCTTTCGGGGTATTGCGTTCTCGTTTCAAATACCACAAATTTGTCATAGTCATATTCTTTTAAAACCTCGCAGACAGATTTTAAGTCGACCATTCCGTTTTCTGTTGTTAAGGGGAAATGCATTTTGCCGTCCTTACCCTGACTTAAGTGCACATTGTGAACAGGAAGCTTTAACTTTGACAAATCGGGCTTTAAAATGCCATGTGATGAAAAATGGGCAAAGTCTAAGGTCACTCCAAAATAGGGATTATCCTTTCCAAAATCCGCAAAACGGTTTAAGTCATCAATTGTGTAAACGAGTTCAAACGGGCGAAGCTCCATATTTTCAAGACCGACATACACTTTTTTCTCTTTCGCATACAAGGATAATTCCCTGACTACATTGAGCAAAAGCTCCCATTTTTCTTCGGGTACTTCATCTTCAGCAGAGAGCCTGCCGGGGTGAAAAGTCACAGAACTTAAACTGTGCTTTGCGGCGAAGTCGATAGAGGCTTTTGCCTGACTTATAGATTTTTCACGGTTTAGGGTATCAGTGTCGGTTATGTTATTTCTGCCGTAAGGGGAATGAATACTGAGTGAAAATCCTTTTGATTTTGCATAATTGATAAGCTCATCTTTTTCCTCATCGCTTTCGGGTAACATTGTGTATGCAATTTCCATAGTTAAAAATCCATTATCATATGCAAAATCTATCCATTCTTTCCCCGTCATATCTTTGGGGTTGTAGGTGATAGTAGGTTTCACTTAAATCACTCCTGAATTGTATTAAAACCATCATACCACATTTTACCGCAGATGTAAATTACTATATTGCTTTTTCACCTATTTGTGATATAATAAATAAAAAACAGAAGAAGAGGTTTTAGTATGAAAAGTTATTACGATAATTACTCCCCCCGTGCTATCGTGGGTGAAAAGACAGACTGGAAAGGATATTTTATTACTTCACACAGGTTTTATCATCTGCCTGCGTGCCGTCAGTATGGACACGATAGCTACTCTGAGTTTTGTTCCGAAACAAAGAATATCCATACTTTCTATCGCAAGGAAATATCTGTAGATAAAAAAGTACGCAGGGCAAAGCTTTTTATCACTGCTGACGACCTCTATAAGCTTTACATAAACGGCGATATAGTAGGCGAAGGTCCTGCGCAGTCCTATCCCCATGCATATAACTATAACTGCTACGATATAACTGACCTTTTAAAGAATGGCGAAAACACCATTGCAGTTCACGTTTATTATCAGGGGCTTTTCAATATTTATATGGTAAGTGCCGACAACCTTTCGGGTATGATAGCTGAGCTTGAGATAGAGTATCAAGACGGCGAAAAAGAGCTTATCGTAACTGACAGAAGCTGGAAATATACAGAGTGTGATGCTTATATGGGCTCAAAAATACTTGGACATCAGACTCTCTTTTCCGAAGATATAGATATGTCAAAACTCAAAAAGGGCTGGAAAGAAAACGGATATAATACTGAGGATTGGAGCGATGCTCTTGTTACGGCAAAACCTTTCCTGCCTGAATATAACCTTGTTCCGCAGATTACACCTCCCGTAAGTTATAAAAAGGTTTACCCCAAAGAGATCAAAGAAATCGAAAACGGATACTTTTTCGATTTCGGTAAAGAAATTACTGGAATTCTCGAAACACAGTTCAAGGGTAAAAAAGGTGAAACAGTTGAAATTCGTTTCGGTGAAGAACTTACAGGTAACGGCAGGGCGCGTTTTGAATTAAGAGCAAACTGCGTTTATTCCGATACAATGACCTTGTCGGGAGAAGATGATTTACTCGAGTATTTTGATTACAGGGGTTTCAGATATGCTGAGATAATTGGAAAAGGCTTTGACCCGTCTGAGGTTTATGCCATTGTAAGACATTATCCGTTTTGTGAGGATCTGGCATATTTTAAATCCTCTTCAAAGGATCTTAATGACATCTGGAGAATATGCGTTGAAAGTGTCAAAATCGGAACTCAGGATACATATTACGATTGCCCTACCCGTGAAAAAGGTGGCTTTATAGGTGATGCCCTGATTACGGGGTTGTCGCACCTTATCCTCACAGGCGATACGAGAATATACAAAAAATACATTATGGATATGGCGTATTCTTCAAGGTACTGTCCTGCCATTATGTGCCATGTCCCCAGTTATGATATCAATATTTTAGCTGACTATTCTGCACTCGTACCCCTTTTCCTCAAAGAGTATTATGACTATACGGGTGATATGGAGTTTCTGCGTGAAACTCTCCCGACAGTTGACGGCGTGTGGGAATTTTATTCCAAGTTTTTAAACGATGACGGTCTGCTTGAAAAAATAGGTCATATGGAAAAAGTGCCTCCCGAAATGTCCCCTTTGCTTGTAGACTGGCCACAGAATTTCCGTGACGGATACGATATCGAAAAGGCAAAGGTAGGTGTTTGCACACCGGTAAACCTTTTCTTTTACGGAATGCTCAAAGAAGTGTCAGAGCTTTATAACATAGTGGGTGACAGTAAAAAGGCAGAAGAGTACAAAGAATTGTATCTCAAAATGGAAAAGGGTATACAGGATAAACTTTATGATAATAAAATAAAACTCTATAAAGACACCGAGGACTCTGACCACTCTGCTATGCATACCAATGTGCTTCAGCTTTTCTTTGGCCTTGAAGCCCCTGACGGCTATGAAACAATAAAAGACCTCATTATGAAAAGAGGTCTTAATTGTGGCGTTTATTTTGCATATTATGTTATCGAGGGGCTTTACAGGGCAGGATACCATAAGGAAGCCTATAAACTGATTACAAATGACAGTATATACTCCTGGAAAAATATGTTGCGTGAAGGTGCTACAACCTGTATGGAGGTCTGGGGTGCTGAACAGAAATGGAATACAAGCTGGTGCCATCCGTGGGCAAGCTCTCCAATATACTTTATCACATCCCGTATTATGGGGGTGAAGCTTTACGGACTTCGTGATAATAAGCTTTTTATCAAGCCAACTATCGAAGATGATATTGATTTTATGGAGCTTAAAATTCCCGTACCTCAGGGCAGTGTGAAGGTGCGTTTTGAGCGTGACGGTGAGAGAAAAATCTATACGGCAGAAGTTCCTGAAACACTCGAAGTTATTTTTGAGGGAGAAGGTTTTGAATTTACAAGGAAATAATTTTTATGGAAAAGTTTGTACCTGATTATTATCAAAAATTCAGATGTATTGCAGATAAATGTAAGCACAGTTGTTGTATCGGCTGGGAGATTGACATCGACAGTGATACAATGGACTTTTATGACACTTTGGGTAACGATTTTCTTGAAAAAATCGAAGGAAATCCCCCTCATTTTATTTTAAAAGGGGAGAGATGCCCGTTTTTGAATGATAAAAATCTTTGCGAAATTATAAGTAATTATGGTGAGGAAGCCCTTTGCGACATCTGTTATATGCACCCGAGATTTTGCAACGAGTACGATGATTTTCTCGAAATGGGCTTGGGTCTTGCCTGCGAGGAAGCGGCAAGTATTATCCTTTCGGAGGAAGAAAAATTCACCATCAAAACTCCTCTTTTAAATGACTTTTTTATCAAGCGACAAGAGATTTTTGACACCTTGCAAAACAGAGAAAAAAACATTATCGAAAGGCTTTTGTCGCTTTCACCCGAGGTTTTTAAAATACCGCTTTATGAAACCTTTTTCCCCCTCGAAAGACTGGATGACACCTGGACAGAACTTCTTGAAAGTATAAAAGATTACAAGTTTAATCCCGATATTTTTGAAAAATATCCTATTCCTTTCGAACAGCTTTCTTGTTATTTTGTTTTCAGGCATATGAGAGAAGATAACTTTGAAAACGCTTTGAAATTCACTGTTTTAAGTGTTTTGTTAATCGGTGCTCTCTGTGAGAAAACAAACGAAGAGCTCCCCGAAATTGCAAGGGCATTTTCCTCCGAAATCGAGTATTCTGAGAGTAACTTAAAAACATTCATGGAGGAATAGAGATGTATACTGCAAATGACTGGATTATGAAAAGACCTGCATCCACCTATTGCCATAGATGGCGTGACAGTACACCGATAGGTACAGGTGTTACCGGTGCGATGTTTTATGGTGCCATATCCAAAGAACATATAATTATCAACCGAAACGATTTGTGGTATGGGTGCAAAGATGAAAAGGTACCCTCAGTTTCTCATACTCTTAATGAGATGAGAGAGCTTGAAAAACAGGGAGAATATCTCAAGGCAAAGGACATAATGTATAATGCACTTATCGAGAACAATTATGATACAGAGCTTGGTGATATGCGAACTCTGGGTGAGGTTCTGATTGACTTTTCTACAGCGGGCGTATATTCGGATTACAGAAGGGTTATTCATCTTGATACCGCGGAAGCTGAAGTCAGTTGCAAAATTGATGATTTTAAGGTTTTGAGAAAATATCTTGCATTAAGAAAAAGGGATATAATAGCTGTTCTGATAAACACCGAAGCAGAAACAGATTTTATTGTTACAAGCGGATTTTTCAGAAGTAATGAGGGCGGCAAAGAAGATATCGTCCGTGAAAATGATAAATTAAATGAAAAATACCGAAACGAAAATGGAGTTTATATTTATTCCTCCAAAAATGAGGGGAAATATTTCGGTATTGCTTGTCGCATTATTACCGATGGCGAACTTGAAAACTGCACTCACGTTAAAAACAGTAAAAAATCCTTAGTGCTTATTAAGGCTTTTTCGAAAGAAGAAAATCGCGATGAAGCGGAAGATAAGGCAGTAAAAGCTTTGCTCGATTGCCCCGAAAACTATGACGAGCTTTACAAGGAAAACTTACCATTTTATCAGAAACTTTTTAACACTGCGAATGTTAAACTTTATAACGGAGAAATTCATTCTAATGAAGAATTGATTTCTACTGCAAAGGACAAGAGTGTAACTCCCGAATTAATGGAAAGGCTCTGGCGTTTTGGCAGATATCTTTTCATAAGCGGTACAAGGGAAAATGCTCTTCCTTTTGCTCTTTACGGACTATGGGTAGGTGGGTATAACTGTGAGTTTACCCATAATGTTGCCAACGAAAATGCACAGAGTATTTACTGGCATACCGAACTGGGTGGACTTTCTGTTTTGAACGAAGCACTGATTGATTATTATGTAAATAAAATGGACACTTTCCGTGAAAATGCCCGTAACCTTTATAATTGCCGTGGTATATTTGTCGGTACTTACACAACACCTGAAAATTCTGCGGTTGCGTGGTATCTTCCTGTTATTCTGCATTTCCTCGGAGCAGCAGGCTGGATATCCCAACATTTTTACAACTACTACCTGCATACTAAAAATGAGAAAGTTTTCGAAGAAAAAATTCTTCCTTTTATGCTCGAAACAGCAGAGTTTTATGAGGATTATTACTATACTGACGAGGACGGAAAACTGGTTCTTTATCCTGCGGTTTCTCCTGAAAATTCCCCCAATGAATATTGGGACAGAACTCAGGGATTTAGTATGGTTGTTGCGAAAAATCCTACAATCGAAATTGCAATTTTAAAAGAATTACTTACAAATCTTATTGAGGTTTCAAAAGTAAGAAAAGAACTTTCGGAAAAAGCTGAACGTTGGCGGAAAATGCTTGATATTATTCCTTCATACAGGATAAACGACGATGGCGCGATAGCGGAATGGATACCAAAAGTGCATAGTGATGCTTATGACCATCGCCACTTTTCGCATCTTTATCCCGTTTTCCCGGGAAGAGAAGTCAACGATGTTCAATGCGGTCATCTGTTGCCATACTTCAAATGTGCGACTGATTTGCGTGATATCAGGTCTTGTTGCGGTTGGTCGCTTCCCAATATGTCTGCTTTATATTCGCGTTTTTGCGATGATAAAAAATCACTTTATTGCATAAATGCTTTCGCAAAATCGTGTCTCCTTGATAATTTTTTCACTACAGGACATGATTATAGGGATATGGGAATAGCAGGTTTTGGATATTCAGATGAATTCCATTCTTCGGTTCAGCTTGATGCGCTGATGGGCTCTGTAAATGCAGTGCAGGAAATGCTTATCTACACTTCAAAAGATTTTGTGAAGATTTTACCCGCCTGCCCTGAGGAATTTAATGAGGGTGAAATGAAGCTTTATTTCTTTGACGGCGTTGCCGATATAAAATGGAACCTTAATAAAAAGAAGTGCCACGGAACACTTACAGCTTCGAGAGATACTTCATTTAAACTTAAATTACCTTTTGAAGGGAAAATTTATGAAGTTTCGCTTAAATCAGGGGAAGAATATACTTTTTAAAAAGGAAGAGTCCTGCGATAAAACCAAATCAGAAATTTCAGAAATCGCAAGGGCATTTTCCTCCGAAATCGAGTATTCGGAAGAAAATATAAAAAGCCTGATGGAGGTTTAAGGATGTCAGTTCTTGAAAAGAATTTTTCCTTTGCAAACGAAACCCTTGATTTTGAAAAATCTGTTGTGAAAAATAAAATTTTAATTCAACATATGTAATCTACGGAGGAAATATATGTATACTGCAAATGACTGGATTATGAAAAGACCTTCATCCTCTTGGAATTGCCTCGGTAAAGGTACATACTTCGGCACTTATTTCAGTTGCAAAGCTAAGTGATTTTTCGATGTCTTTTGTTTTGTGATAATTTAAAAGGAATGATGCTCCAAAGCTGTCACCCGCACCGACTGTTGATAAAACTTTTACTTTCCTGGCGTCACATTCATAGCTCTTTTGATTTATGGTGTTATAACAGAAAGCCCCCTTATCACCTCTGGTTACGATTATGAGTCTTAGGTTTTTGAAGGCTTTTGCAAACTCAATTGCCGAATTATTTACATCCATCGTTTGTTTTAAAACTGTTTTTGATACAATCGGGAGTTCTTCTTCGCTTATTTTTAAAATCGTAGCATTTGAAAGACAAAAAATGATACTTTCTTCCCCATAAAAAGGAGCTCTTATATTCACATCCACAAAAATTTCTTCAAAAGAAAAATCTTTTAAAATTTTTTTAAGAACATTTTTGTTGTTTTCACTTCGCAAAGCCATAGTCCCGAAGGCAAGTGCATCGAATTTTGATTTGATTTCTGGAATTTTTATATAGTCATAGGCAACGTTTTCGGAAATTTTATATTGTGGGACACCTTTTTCATCGAATGTAACGAAACAAGTTCCTGTAGGCTTGTTGGATATAACTGATATAAAATCTTTCTTTATCATAAGGCTTTCAATTTCATTAAGAGTGTCTTCTGAAAGCTTATCATCACCTACGGCGGAAGCAATATATCCTTCTCCGCCAAGCAGTGAAATAAATGCTGCAAAATTCAAAGGTGCTCCACCTATGTGCTTTTTATCTTCAAATATGTCCCAGAGTATTTCTCCAAAAGATAGTACTTTCATATTGTCATACCATATATTTTTATATCTGCAATGCTGCATTCTTTTCTGGAGGCAGCAGCAGAAATAAAATTGAAGGCTCTGGATCTGTCTCCTTTGAAATGAGCATTGTTAAATGTCTGCAGATATAAATTATCTACATAAATTTCGAATAAACCATTGTTGTGTAAAATTTTCACAGAATAGGTTTTACCACTTGCAAGATAGTACGGTGCTGTACTGCCAAAACCTACTGTATCGTCTGTGAAAACAATTTCTTTGTTTTTCACATATGAAATTTCAAATTTTCCATAGGTGTCAAAAAGTAAAGCAGTACCCGTATTTTCATCCTCGCCTAAGTAAATTCCGCCTTTTGAATATTCAGTAAAGGTGTTTTTTGAAAGAGTAAGATTAAACTCAATAATGCACTTATCGGGGATATCAATTTTCTCTGACAATTCACATTTTGTGTCGTCATCAAAAACACTTATATTTTCAGCTTTTGCAAAAAGATTTTCTTTTTCTTTTAAAAGTCCTCCATATAATTTATCGTTATTTTCCCACCATGCAAGAAAAAGTTTGTCATTTTCTTTTTTCAGTTTTTTAATAGGTGGCAGATAAACATCACCGTTTTCATAAGAATATCCGTCGTATGAGTAGTTGTGAGCAAGATATTCACCATTATATTCAAAAACCCTTTCCCACATATTTACCCAACGTTTACTTGTGCCGTTAATGCGATAATTCGGAAGAGAAGGTCGGAACGGACCTTCGGGGTTTTCGCTTTCGTAAATATAAACTCCGTACCCATTTGTTCCGAGATGGCCGAACCCTCCGCAGAAAATATAAAATTTCCCATTAATAAAAAGTGCATCAGCCAGTTCAAACCCACCTAAAGCGTTATTATATTCAGGAAAAGGGGAGTAGTCTATATTTGATGGGTGTAAATTCCAGCGTTCTCCGTCATCAGAAACTAAAAATCCGTATTGTCCGGTGGCGTAGCCGTAATATTTGTTGTCTTTTTTTACAACATTCATACAGTCAAGACGGGTCTGTGCATTCAAAACCTCAGGGGATTCTATATCAAGGTGGGACATATATTCCCAGTTTAAAAGGTCATAAGATTTCCAGAATTTCAAAACTGACTGTTTTCCGTCTTTGTTAAAACTACCGCTGTTCATATAAAAGGCATCCTCACCGCGATATACCTTCATAGCCCATATAAAGCAGGGAAAATCCTCAACAACACATTCGCGGTCTTCAAAGTGAACACCGTCTTCTGAGGTGGCAAGATGAATGTTATTGAATTTGTCGGAGTTTTCTTTGTGGTACATACTAAAAAGATAAAAAATGCCGTTATTATAAATCATACAACCATCTTTTATCTGACCTTTATCTGCCTTGAACAACATATAATCACCTACTCTAAATTCGCATGATATTTCCAGAGAGAAGAAATATCTATATTTTTACAGTCTACAATCATTTTAGCAATAATGTCACCATATATCAATAAAAACTGTTCAAACAAACTTGTCATAATCTGCGATGATTTAATTTCGTCTGGACAGTTCATTTTGGTATTGGTGGGAACTCGTACCATATAATCCGCGGTTTGTGCCAGAGTGCTTTCACGGCTTGAACCTATCATTATGACTTTGGCACCTAAAAGCTTTGCCTTTTTTGCAATTTCTTTAGGGAAAATTGATTCGCCACTTCCTGAAGCCGCAATTAAAAGATCCCCTTTTTTTATTGCAGGTTCCGTTATTTCTCCGACTATATGGGTGTCAATGCCTAAATGCGCCAATCTTTTTGCAACAGCTTTGAGCGAAAGCAAAACTCTGCCAACACCTACAAAAAACACTTTGTCGGCTTTTAATATTTCTTCTATAAGTAATTTTGTGCTTTCTTCGTCTACTGCCAGAAGGATTTCGTTAAGCTCGTTAAGTACAGTATCTACGGTTTTTTTATACATTTTCGTTCTCCTTCAAAATACTTTTCAGTTTTTTATAATTTTCTTCAATTGAGTTATCCCGTGAGAAAATTCCCTTTGTTCCGCTTACGAAAATGTCAACACCACATTTTAAAAGGGATTTTGTTTCTTCAAATCCTACTCTGCCGTCTGCTTCTATTTCAATTGAAGGGTTGTATTCTCTGATTTTTAAAATCTTTTCTTCGCTACAGGGATAAACCTGCTGCCCCGAAAGATGTGCATAGCCTGCATCTATTCTCATTATAAGAGCAAAATCGCATAATGGCAGAAGATATTTTAAGGATTCGATTGTAGTTTCAGGACTTATTGCAATACCTACTTTTATTCCTGCGGCTTTTATTTTCCTGATAAGTACCGCGGGTCTTGGTTCATACTCGGTATGAAAGCAAATTCTTTCAACCTTGCATTCTGCAAGCATATCAATAAAAGGTGCATTATTTACCGACATAAGATGCACGTCAAAAATTAAATTGCTGTTTTCTTTAAGAGCTTTAACCGTGTTGATTCCAAGTGGCATATCGGGGCTGAAAATCCCATCTATTATGTCCACATGGAGCATTTCAATACCTAAGCTTTCAAGTGTTTTAACTTCTTGTCTGATGTTCAGCAAATCCATACATATAAGGGAAGGCGCAATATATTTTTTGTTCATCGTATCACCTCGCTTTCATTTTATCAAAACTCATTAAAAAAGCTATTGCAAAAATAAATTATAATATTGTATTTTTACATATTTTTTAAAAAGATTGCGTTTTAAAGGAAAAAATATTACAATAAAATTACAGAAAGCAGGTGACTGATATGTATGCATCACGCCATAAAACTTCCCATTGGATAAAGAAAAATTCTCTTGATGTATCTGTGAAAAATATTTCAGGAGTGGTAAGGGCACACTGGCACGAATTTTATGAAATTGAACTGATTCTTGAGGGGGTGGGAGTTTATAATATAGACGGAATAGATTACGAGATAAAAAAAGGAGCTCTTTTTGCTATGAGCCCCAGTAGTTTTCATTTTATAGACTTTAAAAAAGATACCAGACTTATAAATTTTATGTTTACACTTGATGGATGCGAATCGGACTTTCTCTGCAATATTTTCAGGGAATCACCTCATATTACCCTTAATCTCACGGACAATGATATACGCTTTGTGGAAACTATCGCCGAGGAAATGTTATCAACTGAAAATAAAAAGCACCAGAATGCTCTTTTAAACAGTGTACTTGGAAAGATTCAAAATCTTGGGATTAACTCCACTTTGTCCTTTTCTGATAACCAGATGCAACAAGCCGTTTTGTATATACAGAATAATTTCAGGGAAAATATTCCCCTTAACAAAGCAGCAAAGATTGCTAATTATTCATCCAATTATTTCGGTAATAAATTTAAATTGTACACAGGGGTAACCTTCAAACAGTACATACTGGATTTGCGTTTTTCACTTGCAGAAAAACTTTTAAAGCATTCTGATATGTCAGTGGTTGAGATAAGCGCTGAATGTGGTTTTAATGATTTTTCAAATTTTATGGTTTACTTTAAAAACAAACATAAAATGACTCCGGGTGAATACAGAAAAATAAATAGACTTTTTTAGTATAAAAAGACTTGATTTTTTGGTTTAATATGGTATAATATAAATGCGGACAGGTGGATTTATTCATTTGTCGGCAGAAAATACGATTTCAATCTGATTGTCTGGAGTTGTCCGGGCAAGAGGTGAGGTGTCATTTTATATGGCTATAACTCTCTTTTGTCACGGGCAGAAGAGAGTTTTTTATTTGAGGTGACAAAATGGAAAAAAGACTTGGTGTTGTAGGAATAGTGGTTGAGGACAACAGCGTTGTTAACGAAATCAATAACCTTTTGCATCAATACAGCGATATTATAGCGGGACGAATGGGACTTCCTTATAAGGAAAGAGGAGTTTCGGTGATTTCGATTATCGTTGACGGTAATATGGACATGATAAGTGCGATGACAGGCAAACTCGGTAAAATTAAAGGTGTTTCGGTCAAATCTGCTATCGCGAAGGGATAGAATATGGAAAAGCTTTCAAAAAAAGATATAATATCCTTGCTCGAACTACAAAATGCCGATGAACTTTTTTACCTTGCCGATGAGGTCAGAAAACAATATTGCGGCGATACGGTACATATAAGAGCGATTTTAGAGTTTTCGAACTACTGCAGATGTAACTGTGCTTACTGTGGGCTTTTTGCAGGGAATAAGGAGCTTAAAAGGTACAGAATGCTCCCTGACGAAATCGTTAAAACCGCTATTGAAACCGATAAGGCAGGGTACAAAACCATAGTTTTGCAAAGCGGCGAGGACCTTTGGTATACCAAGGAGATGATTGGGGACATCGTCAGGAAGATAAAGGAAAAAACTTCTCTTAAAATTACTTTGAGTGTCGGGGAACGACCCATTGACCACTACGAGTACTGGAAAGAATGCGGTGCTGACCGTTATCTCATAAAACACGAAACAGCGGACAAACTTCTTTATAACAAATACCATTCTTCAAGTTTTGAAAACCGTCTTGAATGTCAGAAAAACCTCTATGACTTAGGGTATGAGCTTGGCAGTGGGTTTATGGTGGGCTTACCGGGGCAGACTGCCGAAACTCTTGCCGAGGACATTCTCCACCTTCAGGATTTAAAGGTGAAAATGGCAGGGATAGGACCTTACATCTGCCACGATAAGACAGCGTTAAAAGGCAACCCCGATGGCGATGCGTTTATGACTTTAAAAGCACTTGCGGTGGCACGAATTGTCTTAAAAGATGTTAATTTGCCGTCAACTACGGCGCTCAACATAAAAGGCGGACTGAAAGATGCCTTAAACTGTGGCGCAAATGTAATTATGCAAAAAGTAACTCCCGATAATTTAAGGGATTTATATGATATATACCCCGGGCGCGAAAGTCGTGCTGTGGATTTTAAAATACAGCTTGATGACTTAAAAGAAAATCTTAAAAAAATTGGTCGCACGGGACTTTAGAAAGGAAGATTAAAATGGCAATTTACAATCCCAAATCATTAAAGGCAGAAGAGTTTATAAACCACGAAGAGATTTTAGAAACTTTGAAATATGCCGAAGAAAACAAAAATAATATGGCTCTTATTAACGAAATTTTAGATAAAGCAAGACCTCATAAAACTGAAACTGGATACACCTGTGCAGGACTTTCTCACAGGGAGGCATCTGTTTTACTTGCTTGTGATGACCCCGAAACAGTAGAAAAAATCTTCAAAATTGCTGAGGAAATCAAACTTGCTTTTTACGGCAACCGCATAGTTATGTTTGCGCCTTTGTACCTTTCAAACTACTGTGTAAATGGCTGTGTTTACTGTCCTTACCATGTTAAGAACAAGCACATCTGCCGTAAAAAACTCAATCAGGAAGAGGTTAAAAAGGAAGTTATTGCACTTCAGGATATGGGACACAAGCGCCTTGCTATCGAGGCTGGCGAAGACCCTGTAAACAACCCTATTGAGTATATTTTAGAATGTATCAAAACAATTTACAGTGTTAACCACAAAAATGGTGCTATCCGCCGTGTTAATGTAAATATTGCGGCGACTACCGTTGAAAACTACAGAAAGCTTAAAGACGCAGGAATCGGTACATATATCCTTTTCCAGGAAACATATCACAAAGAAAGTTATTTAAAACTTCACCCCACAGGTCCGAAGCACGATTATGACTACCATACAGAGGCTATGGACCGCGCTATGGAAGGTGGAATTGACGATGTGGGACTGGGCGTTTTGTTCGGGCTTGAGCTTTACAAATACGAGTTTGCAGGACTTATGATGCACGCTGAACATTTAGAGGCAGTTCATGGTGTCGGTCCCCATACTATCAGTGTTCCGAGAATTAAACGCGCTGATGACATTGACCCTGATGTTTTTGATAACTCAATCCCAGATGAAACTTTTGAAAAAATCATTGCTTGTATCCGTCTTGCCGTTCCTTACACAGGTATGATTATCTCCACACGCGAGTCCGAAAAAGTTCGTGGCAGAGCCTTAAACTGCGGTATTTCACAGATAAGTGGTGCATCGCGTACTTCTGTTGGTGGTTACACCGAGGAAGAGCGCCCCCACGACACCGAGCAGTTTGATGTTTCCGACCAGCGTACTCTTGACGAAGTTGTTTGCTGGCTTATGGAAAACGGACATATTCCGTCTTTCTGTACCGCTTGCTATCGTGAAGGCAGAACAGGTGACAGATTTATGAGCCTTTGCAAAACAGGACAGATTTTAAACTGCTGCCACCCCAATGCACTTATGACTCTCACTGAATTTCTGGTGGACTACGCAACCGAAAAAACCAAAAAAGTGGGCTTTGAACTTATCGAAAAAGAGCTTAACAAAATCCCCAAAGAAAAAGTGCGCGAGATTGCAAGAAAAAATATCGAGGATATCAAAAACTCCAACCGCCGTGATTTTAGATTTTAAACGGGAGGGAATTGTATGTATGAAACACCCCGTGCAAATAGGCTTCACATAACATTTTTAGGCAGGACAAACAGCGGAAAATCCACCATTGTAAATAATCTGGCAGGTCAGGAAGTTTCTATAGTGTCTGACAAAAAGGGTACTACCACTGACCCCGTTTACAAGGCTATGGAGCTTTTACCGATAGGCCCGGTGGTGCTTATTGACACCGCAGGATTTTCGGACGATACAGCATTGGGTAAGAAGCGTATGGAGAAAACATACGATGCCATAAAGAAAACCGACCTTGCAGTTTTGGTAATCGCTTCAAATCAGACTGAGTTTTCAGAAGAAGAAAAATATATAAAACTTCTTGAAGAAAATAAAGTAAGAACTGTTTTGCTTTTAAATGTTTTTGATAAAGAAAAGGATTTGCCCTTTGATTTACCGACTCTTGTAATTGACGGCAAACGGGAAGAAGAGATGGCAAAACTCAAAAAATTCATCATCGAAAATGCTCCTTCCGATTTTGAGGTTCCGTCACTGACAGGACATCTTGTGAAAAAAGGCGACCTTGTTATTTTAGTGGCTCCTCAGGATATTGAGGCGCCCAAGGGAAGACTTATTCTCCCTCAGGTGCAGACGATAAGGGATTTGCTTGATAACGATTGCAAAACGATGGTTGTAAAGCCTGATGACCTGAAACAAACTTTGGAAATGCTCAAAGGACCTCCGTCACTTGTGATAGTTGACTCCCAGGTTTTTAAACAGGTTAACGAAGTTTTGCCAAAAGAAATCCCACTTACTTCCTTTTCGGTACTGATGTCAGGAAATAAAGGGAATATTGATGTTTTCAAGGAAGGTGCTAAAACCCTTTCCACCCTTAAAGCAGGGGACAAAGTGCTCATTATGGAGTCCTGTACCCATCATTCACTCCCCGATGATATCGCAAGGGGAAAATTACCTAAACTTTTGCAAAAGTATGTCGGTGGGGAGCTTAACATCGATTTCTTTGCAGGTCAGGGTTTCCCGACAAATATAAGTGACTATAAGCTTATTTTACATTGCGGTGGCTGTATGTTAAACCGCAAGAATATGCTTTCAAAAATCTCCGATGCCGAAAGTTTTGGCGTTCCCATTACAAATTTCGGTATGGCGATAGCCTATATGAACGGGATTTTTGAAAGAATTGAGTTTTAAAAAGTAAATGCCGTATGCAAAAGCATACGGCATTTTTTGTATTTTACTGTGCCTGATTTAACCGCCGAGGTAGGCTTTTTTAACCTGGTCACTCGCTGCAAGCTCAGCACCTGTTCCCGAAAGGACAATGCTTCCTGTTTCGAGTACATAAGCTCTGTCGGAAATAGCGAGGGATTTACCTGCGTTCTGCTCAACGAGTAAGATGGTAGTTCCGTCTTTGTTGATGTCCTTGATAATTTCAAAAACCTGGTCAACAAGGATAGGGGAAAGACCCATTGAAGGTTCGTCAAGCATCAGAAGTTTCGGGTGGCTCATAAGAGCTCTGCCCATTGCGAGCATCTGCTGTTCACCACCTGAAAGAGTACCTGCAATCTGGTTTCTTCTTTCAGCAAGTCTGGGGAAACGCTCGTAGATGCGGTCAATATCTTCTTTGAAATTGGCGTTTTTGCCAAGCGAATATCCGCCCATCAGAAGGTTCTCATAAACGGTAAGTTCCTGGAAAACTCGTCTTCCTTCGGGAACCTGACTCATACCGTGATGAACTATCTTGTGGCAGGGCATCTTGGTAATATCAACGCCATCGTATATTACAGTACCTGCTCTTGACGGAATCAAACCGATAACAGACTGCATAGTAGTGGTTTTGCCTGCACCGTTTGCACCGATAAGAGTAACGATTTCGCCCTCGTTAACCTCAAAGCTGATGCCTTTAAGAGCTTTGATAACGCCGTAATACACTTCTAAATCTTTTACTTCAAGTAATGCCATAGCGTTATCCTCCTATATAAGCTTTAATAACTTCGGGGTCATTGAGTGCAACTGCGGGAGTACCCTGTGCTAAAACTGTACCGAAGTTAAGTACGGTAATTTCGTCACAAAGTCCCGAAACGAATTTCATATCGTGTTCGATAAGTAAGATTGTTACATCGAACTCATCGCGGATGCGTCTTATGATATCCATAAGGTCAGCAGTTTCGTTAGGGTTCATACCTGCAGCAGGCTCGTCAAGACAAAGAAGCTTGGGGTTTGTTGCGAGCGCACGCGCAATTTCAAGTTTTCTCTGCTTACCGTAGGGAAGGTTACAGGAAAGGCTGTTTCTTTCTTCCTCAAGACCTACGATACGGAGAATTTCCTTTGCCTTGTTTCTCATAGCTTTTTCTGTGCGGAAGAACTTCGGCATACGGAAAATACTTGAGAAAATACCGCATTTGAACTCAGGCTGATTGTGAAGACCTACGAGTACATTTCTGATAACCGTCATATTGTTGAAAAGACGGATATTCTGGAAAGTTCTTGCGATACCTTTATGGTTTATGGTTTCCTGACCTTTTCCTGTAAGGTTTTCACCACATAGGAAAAATTTACCTGTAGTGGGTCTGTAAACACCCGTAATCATATTGAATACTGTGGTTTTTCCTGCACCGTTAGGGCCTACAAGACCATAAAGCTGACCCTTTTTAATCTCAACATTAAGAGAATCTACCGCTTTAAGACCGCCGAAGGAAATACCGAGATTTTCAATTTTTAAAACTGTTTCTCCCATTATTTTCCCTCCTTATCGGGCTTGTCGGGGGTGTAAGGAGAACTTACCTGCAAATCAACAGACAAAACTTCGTCCATCTTGATTTTGGTAGGTACTCTGTCCCATTTAGCCTCGTCATCAAAAACTTTTGACGGGTCGTGAGCTTTGTTCGCTTTGAATTTTCTGAGCAAATTCTTAAGGTTGTATGTTTCACGGAAACCTTTAAGACCAGGAGCATTGTTATAAATTACCAGAGCGATAAGAATCAATGCGTAGAAGAGGTCCTGCAAAACTGCAAGGTCGCCTGTGAGTTTGGTCTGGAGCATATTGTCAAGGAAAGTGATAAGAGTTGCAGCAATGATAGAACCATTAACACTACCCATACCGCCAAGAACAACCATAACAAGAATTTCGATAGAATAGTTGTAAGAGAATTTTGTGGACTGAACAGTAAAGTTCGAGTAAGAATAAAGTACGCCTGCGATTCCTGCAAAGAAAGAGGAAACAGTAAATACCAAAAGTTTGTATTTGGTAACATTAATACCTGTTGCTCTTGCGGCAATTTCGTTATCACGGATAGAAGTAATCGCTCTGCCGTGGGAAGAACGGATAAGGTTCTGTGTAACGGCAAGACAAACAAGCACTAAAACAAGTGCAATAATAAAAAGTGTTGATTTATCGTATCTGGGGGTGGAAAGACCTAACGCACCACCGAAAGATTCGGAGGAGGTGTTCATAAACACACTCTTTACAATTTCACCAAAAGCGAGGGTAACAATTGCAAGGTAGTCACCGCGGAGTCTGAGTGCGGGAAGTCCGATTATGATACCGAAAAGTGCAGCTACAATACCGCCAACGATAACTGAAATCACCAGAACAAGAAATTTGTTAGGAATAACATTTTCAAGTATAAGTGCGGTTTTACCGCCAAGGTAAGCACCTACGCACATAAAACCTGCATGTCCGAGCGAAAGTTCGCCCAAAAAACCAACAACCATTGAAAGGGAAACTGCAAGCATAACAGCTATTGCAATTTTTTCAAGAAGATAGATGGTAGAAGTGGAAAGACCGCCTGTGAGCGACATTATGCCGAAGATTAAAGTAAGAACGGCAATAACAACATAGTTTGCATAGTGTTTCCATTTGATTTTCTTTAAAGACTTTGCCATTATACTTTTTCCCTCCTCTTCTTACCGAGTATGCCTGAAGGTCTTACCAGAAGGATAACAATCAGGATTAAAAATTCGATAGCGTCTGTATACGGAGCGATAACGGGAATAGTATAGGAAATTGATTCAACCACACCCATTAAAATACCACCGAGCATAGCACCGGGGATAGAACCGATACCACCGATAACCGCAGCAGTAAATGCCTTGATACCGGGCATAGCGCCGAGTGTATTTGAAAGGCTGGGAGATTTCATAAGCATAAAGAATCCTGCGAAAGCTGCAAGAAGTGAGCCGATAGCAAAGGTAATTGTAATAATCATATTAACATTGATACCCATAAGCTGTGCGGCACCTTTATCTTCGGAAACAGCTATCATAGCGCGTCCGATTTTCGTATATTTTACGAAAAGACTCAAAATAATCATAATTACAAATGAGCAAACGAGTGAAACCATAGTGTCTACCGATACTTTAAGAGCTCCGATTTGCAAGTTTCCAAGTTCAGCAACTATTACCATCTTGGGAGCCGAACCGAAAATCATCTGAGCGGTTGACTGGAGTAAGTAGCTCACGCCGATCGCGGTAATAAGTACAGCAAGTGGCGAAGCTCCACGCAGTGGCTTGTACGCTACTTTTTCGATAGTGATACCCAGAACTACACAGAAAAGTGCAGCAGCCAAAAGTCCGATAAGCGGATTTCCTGTTGCTGTCATAGTGACAAAAATCATATATCCGCCTACCATAATGATATCGCCGTGGGCAAAGTTAAGCATCTTTGCAATACCGTAAACCATTGTGTAGCCGAGAGCTATCATGGCATAAGTACCGCCCGAGGACAAGCCATTAAGTAAAATTTCAATAATTTTCATAAGAATATCCTAACCTTTAAACTGACAATTTGCCGGAGCGGAAAACCACACCGGCAAAGCATCAACAATATAAAATTACTTCAGAACTTATTTTGTCATTTCTTTAAGAACGTATTTAACAGCGCCTTTTTTAACGTAGCCGTTGGATTCCCAAGTGATGTTGTCACCTGTTACGCCGGAGTAGCTGAAGCCACTGTTGAACTGTTCTTTAAGGATTTCGCAGAGGTCGGAAGCGGAGATGTTAACATTAACTTTGTCGCCAGCTGCTTTCATTGCGTTGTAGATAGCGTATACACAGTCGTAAGCGGAAGCACCGAACTGGTTGAGTGTATCAGCGCCGTAAGCTTCTGTATATTTCTTGATGAAGTCTGCAGCAGCGCCTTCAGTAGCGTTGGAGTTGAAGTGAGAAAGCATGGAAACTTCCTGAGTGATTGTGTTGAGGTCCATCTGACCTGCAAGGCCATCGAAACCGTCACAGCCGTAGTATACAGCATCAGCAGCGATTACATCTTTAGCCTGTGTCATAAAGATAGCTGCGGGCTGGTAGTAGATGGGCATAAAGATGAATTTGCAATCTTTAAGAGTAGAAATCTGTGTAGAGAAGTCAGTTTCGTTAGCAGCTGTGAAAACCTGTTCTACAACAGCGATGTCACTGTTAAGAGCAGCTTTGAACTGATCGTAGATACCTTTGGAGTAAGCATCATCGGATTTGTAGAATACGCCGATTTCAGTAAGACCCAAGGAGTTAACATAGTCAGCAGCTACAGCACCCTGGTTACCATCAGCAAAGCACATCTGATATCCGTTGGGGTTTTTGGGGATGTCGTCACCGGAAGCGGAAGGTGTAAGGAAGAATACGTTGTCTTCAGCAGAAAGGTTAGCGTATTCAAGGCCGGGGCCTGTTGTTACAGTACCGAGAGAAACCTGCATACCGCTTTCGAGCATAGAAGCATAGTTAGCAGCAACTTTTGTTGCATCGTGAACGTCATCAGTAGCGATGAGTTTGAAGTTTACGCCATTAAGACCGCCTGCAGCGTTGATTTCATCAACAGCCATTTTAGCGGAGTTGTTTACAGCTACGCCGTAAACTGCAGCAGCACCGGTAAGAGGACCGGAAACGCCGATAACGTATTCTGTGTTGTTAGCTGTGAGACTTTCTGCACCACAAGCTGCGAGGCTCAATGTTGTTGCAACTGCACAAGCAACAGCGAGCACTTTTTTGAACATTGATTTCATAAGTTTTTTCCTCATTTCTTTTTTGTTTAAGTATTGTTTTTGTCGAAACAATTACAAGTACTATTTTATCACATTAAAACGATAATGTTAATTGTTAATTTTAACAAATTTAACCCCGTTATTTTGTACTTATTTCTCCAAAAACGACAGAAGTACCAAAAAAATCAAAAAATGCCATAAGTTAAAATATAAAACTTAATTTGACTTTGTTGACTTTTATAGTTTATAGGGGTAAAATATAATGTAGTGAATTAAAATAATTTTTGGAGGAAAAATGATGAAAAAGACTTTGAGTTTAATTTTAGTATTTATTATGACAATAAGTATTTTTAACGGGCTAACTTTGTCTGTCAGCGCAGCAAGTGTAATTGCTTCTGGCACCTATGGTGAAAATCTTACCTGGAAAATTGATTCTGACGGACTTCTGACTATTTCCGGTGCTGGAGATATGACGAATTATTCCTATGGTTCCTCTCCCTGGTACAGTTACAGAGAATCCGTTAAATCAGTTGTCATCAAAGATGGTGTTACAAGTATAGGAAATGAAGCTTTCTCTCATTACCCCTCATTAACTTCGATAACAATCCCTGATAGTGTAACAAGTATAGGATATCGTACTTTCTATAGTTGCTCTTCATTAACCGATGTTGTAATTGGAAATGGTGTAACGAGTATAGGAAATTATGCTTTCTCTGGTTGTGATTCTCTTGAAAAAATAACAGTTGATGGAGAAAATAGAAAATACCACAGTAAAGGTAATTGTATTATTGAAACTGATACTGATACACTGGTAGTCGGTTTTAAAAACAGTATAATTCCCGACTATGTAACAAGTATAGGAGATAATGCTTTCTATGGTTGCGATTCATTAACTTCGATAACAATCTCTGACAGTGTCACAAGTATAGGAGATTGGGCTTTCTATGGTTGTGATTCATTAACTTCGATAACAATTCCTGACAGTATCACAAGTATAGGAGATTATACTTTCTATTATTGCACCTCATTAACCGATGTTGTAATTGGAAATGGTGTAACAAGTATAGGAGATTATGCTTTCTGTGATTGTACCTTATTAACTTCGATAACAATTCCTGACAGTGTAGAAAGTATAGGAGATAGGGCTTTCTCTTATTGCACCTCATTAACCGATGTTGTAATTGGAAATGGTGTAACAAATATAGGAAGTTTTGCTTTCTCTGATTGCACCTCATTAACTTCGATAACAATTCCAGATAGTGTCACAAGTATGGGAGATTATGCTTTCTCAGATTGCACCTCATTAACTTCGATAACAATCCCAGATAGTGTCACAAGTATGGGAGATTATGCTTTCTCAGATTGCACCTCATTAACTTCGATAACAATCCCTGATAGTGTAGAAAGTATAGGAGATTGGGCTTTCTTTAGTTGCGATTCATTAACTTCGATAACAATTCCTGACAGTGTAGAAAGTATAGGAGATAGGGCTTTCTCTTATTGCACCTCATTAACCGATGTTGTAATCGGAAACAGTGTAACAAGTATAGGAGATTATGCTTTCTATAGTTGCAATTCATTAACCGATGTATATTATACCGGTACAGAGGCACAGTGGAACAAGATTAATATAGGTTCTTATGGAAATACCTGTCTTACAGATGCCAATATTCATTTTAATTATTCAATGCCTGTAAGTGGTGTAGCAATTTCAGGTTCTGTTAAAGCATTCGGCAATACTTCAAAAGATGTTACTATTGAACTTATGAGCGGTGACGAAGTGGTTGATACCAAGACTGTCATAGGAAACAGCGGAACATATACATTCGAAAAAGTTAAGGTGGGCGATTATGTAATAAGAGTTTCCAAAACAAAACACGCGACACGCGAGTATGAAGTTACAGTTGCTGATGCTGATATTGCGCAGAATGTTGAAATCTGGCTTTATGGTGATGTTACAGGCGAAGGACTTATGAACAGTATCGATATATTACATATCAGCAGGAAGACCGTAAATCTTTCTTCTTTGTTCAGTACAGGAGCAGAGAGCGATAAAGAATACAGATTTAAAGTCGCAAATGTCACCGGTGCTGTTGGTACGGATATGGTAGTTAACAGTACAGATATACTGCATATCAACAGAAGAATCGCATACCTTAGTTCAATATTTGACAAAATAGCATAGGAAAAAGGGCTTCCGTGAGGGAGCCCTTTTTCAATGAAATCCGCCTGTGGCGGATGAAATCCACTTTGTAGATGAAATTACTTCGTAATGAAATATTTTGCTTTGCAAAATGTTATGGTGTCAGGCGATGCCGAACGGATTTGAAGAAGGGCGAACGCAGTTCGCCCCTACAGGGTAGATTGTGGATTTGTAATGGAATTGTAGGGACAGATTCCATATCTGTCCGTTGGTGTTCACGTGGCGAAACGGAATAAAAAAGGCTCCACTGTGTAAGGGGAGCTGTCAAACCCAATGGTTTGACTGAGGGGTTGTCATAATTTTGCGAAGACAACCCTTCCGTCAGGCGTTCGCCTGCCACCTTCCCTTACACAGGGAAGGCATTTTTGATGGACACCTCATCCGAGTTTTGCGTTCCGCAAAACCCACCTTCCCTCGTTGCGACTCGGGCCACGGCTCGGTAGTGAGGGAAGGCTTGTAGGGTTTGGCGCTTGTCGACAAACCGAAACGGATTTGAAGACGGGCGAACTGCGTTCGCCCCTACAGGGTAGATTGTGGATTTGTGGTGAAATCGTAGGGCGTGGCGACTCGACACGCCGTTTGTAAATATAAAAGGAACGACACACAGGTCGTTCCTTTTATTGTAAATTATCCATTCATTGCGACTAAGTTTGCTGTGGAGAAGGCGATTTGGAGGTTAAATCCTCCTGTATAACCATCAACATCAATAACTTCGCCTGCGAAGTAAAGTCCGGGTAAGAGCTTTGACTCCATAGTTTTGGGGTTTATCTCCTTTGTATCGATACCGCCCGTTGTGATAATCGCTTCTTCAATGGGGCGGAAACCGGTAGCGGTTAAGGGAAACGCCTTAATCATATTTAAAAGGGATTGACGCTGTTCTTTTGTAACGGCGTTTACTTTTGTTTCAAAAGGAATGCCGGCGCGGTTTAAAACAACGGGAATCATTTTACGCGGTAGCAATGCGCCGAGGCTGTTTATAATATCGCGGTTTAATGCACCCTGAAAATCCCTTAAAATGCGTTTGTCGAGCATTTCTTCGGAAAGTCCCGGTTTTAAGTCGATAAAAAGCTTATATTCCTTATTTTTAATATCGCGCATATGCGCAGATGCTGATAAAACAAGCGGACCGCTCACTCCGAAGTGGGTGAAAAGCATCTCGCCAAGCTCCTCAAAAATCTCCTTGCCGTTTTCGGTTACCGACAGAGTGACATTTTTTAAAGAAAGCCCCTGCATATCTTTGACACATTTTTCTGCGGTAAGAATGGGAATAAGGGAAGGGGCAGGGGGGATAATGTTATGCCCGTGCTTTTTGGCAATTGCATATCCGTCACCCGTTGAACCTGTCAGCGGATAGGATTTTCCGCCTGTTGCAATCAGGACGGAGGAAGCAGAATATTCCTTTCCGCTTTCGCAGATAACACCCGAAGCGGCTCCGTTTTCTGTAAGTACATCATAAACTGTTTCGGTGCGCACATCTATATTCAGACGGCGTATTTCTTTTTCCAGAGCGTTTACAATGTCAATCGCTTTATTGGACTCGGGGAAAACACGGTTTCCGCGCTCAGTTTTGAGCCTGACACCCAGTTCTTCAAAGAAATCCATAGTGTCCTGTGATGAAAAACTGTTGAAAGCCGAGTATAAAAACCTCGGGTTTTTGGGAATATTCAAAATAAGGGTATTTATATCACAGTTGTTTGTGACATTGCATCTGCCTTTACCTGTAATCAGGAGTTTTCTGCCGAGGCGCTCGTTTTTTTCAATAAGCAGTACAGATTTATAATAAAGCTTTTTTGCAAGCACTGCCGCCATCAACCCCGATGCGCCACCACCCACAACAATCAAATCGTAGTTCATATTTATTCCTCGGACTCTGAATTTTTGTAAATTCCGTACTCCGCCCAGATGTTTTCGAGATGGTCAAAAGTTTTTGTAACTTCGTCCTGTTTTATAAGTCCAACTGCGGCGATGAGCGCGTTTATAAGGCTTAAGGGTGCTACGAGTGAGTCAACAAATGATGTCATATCGCTTCTTGCGGTGAGCAAGACGGTAGCATCTTTTGCGAGCGGAGAGGTAACTCCGTCTGTAATCGCAACAACGGGCGCACCTGTTTTTGAAGCAAACTCAAACGCTTTTACAGTGAGGTTTGAATATCTCGGGAAACTTATACCGATGAGCACATCGTTTTTGTCAAGACGGATAACCTGTTCGTAAAGTTCACCAACGCTTGCTGTATGAATCATCCGTACATTGTCAAACATTAAATTGAAATAATAAGCCATAAATCTTGCAAGGGCAGAAGCGCTTCGATCACCGATTATATAGATGTTTCTCGCGTTTGCGATAGCTTTTGCAGCTGTATTGAAATCTTCCTTTGAAGTTTCCTCAAGGGTTTTCTTAATTTTCTCCATATCCGATACGAGCACTTTGTTTAAAATATCATCGTCACCGATGCGCTCTTTGGTAACAGCGATGCGCTGAACCGAAGTAAGTTTTGTTTTTACTGTTTGTTGCAGTGCGCGTGACATTTCGGGGAAACCGTTAAATCCAAGCTCACAGGCAAAACGCACAACGGTGGACTCGCTGACACCGACAGTAGCGCCGAGTTTTGCGGCTGTCATAAATGCTGCTTTGTCGGAATGGCTTTCTATATATTCTGCGATTTTTTTCTGACCTTTAGAAAAAAGTCGTTTCTTTTCTGAAATTTGTTTAAGGATATCCATATGCATTCTCCTCTCAATTAAAATAAGTATACCATTTTTTTTGCAGGATGTGAAGTGTAAAATTGCATTTTTAAAAAATCTTATAAAAATTTTCAAAAAGGCTATTGACAAATCCGTAAAAGTATGGTAAATTATTTTTAGCACTCAAACAGTTAGAGTGCTAAAAATGAAAGAGGTGATACCGTGAGTCGACTGAATGAACGAAAATTTCAGATACTTAAAGCAGTTGTTGAACGGTATATAAAAACCGGTGAGCCGGTGGGTTCCAAGGTGCTTTGTGAGGAACTGGAGTTCTCTGTTTCTCCCGCTACCATAAGAAACGATATGGCACTTTTAGAGAAATTGGGTTACCTTGAACAGCCACATACTTCGGCGGGCAGGGTGCCGTCCTGCAGAGGATACCGGTTTTACATTTCACACCTTATGCAGAAAATTCCGCTTTTGGAGGAAGAAAAACAGGTTATTGATAATAAACTTGTAAAAGGTGACTTGAATCCCAAAACTGTTATCAGTAACGCAATGGAGCTTTTAGCTGAGATGACGGGATGCGCTGTGATAAGCCGTTCCGAGCAGATGAGTTTCTCTGTTATCACGAGGGTCGAGGTAATTCCTGCAGGCAGACGACTTTATGTACTTTTAATGCTCACTTCAAACGGAGCTGTTGAAAACAGGGTCTGCCGACTTGAATACGACTTAAATCCCGAACAGATTGATTATTTTGTGAACTTTATGAAAGCAAACATCACGGGACTTCGCGTTGAAGACCTTACAAACGAGATGGTTTTGGAACTCGGCGTAGCACTCGGAAGTTATATGGTAGGGCTTGCCCCTTTGCTTTACGGAGTTTACGATATAACAAACAAGCTTCGTAAAAAGACTGTTGAGATTAAAAATGAATCAAGTCTTTTAGCAAGACGGGACTTCAAAAATCACGATGCAGCCAAGCTTTTAAGCTGTAAAGAAGACCTCGAAGCAGTGCTGGATAAAGCCTTTGACAGAATTCATGTCGTTTTTGGTGATGACGGTGACGGGTTTGCAATCTCAAACTCAAGCCTTATCCTGAGTTCCTACAATCAGGGAAACAGGCTTGCAGGTTCGTTTGGTGTTCTGGGACCATTAAGACTTGATTACAGAAAAGTTATTCCTTATGTGGAATATCTTTCCGATACTGTAACAAGACTTATGACAGAGGCTTTTGAAGCAGACCGTGACATACCAAGCCGTGGACAAAGGCGTGATATTGTAATAGGTACAGACGAAAGGAAGGATTAATAAAAGTGGCGAGCAAGAAAGAAAAGAAAGCAGCTGAGGAAGTCAAAGAAGAAGTTATAGAAGAAACCACTGCACCAAATGAAGAAATTGATACCTTAAAGGAACAGAATAAAGACCTTGAGGATAAACTTTTAAGACAGATGGCTGAGTTCGATAACTTCAGGAAGAGAACTCTTAAAGAAAAAGAGGAAATCGGCGTTGTTTCAAAAATCAAATGCATTTCAGATTTGTTGCCGGTGCTTGATAACTTTGAAAGAGCACTTAACACCGAATCGAAAGATGCTGATTTCAAAAAAGGTGTAGAGATGATTTTTAACTCCCTTATGGATACTCTTAAGAAAATGGGAGTTGAGGAAATCAAGGCAGAGGGTGAACCCTTTGACCCCGAACTTCATTATGCTGTGAGCATAATCGAGGACGAAAACTTAGGTAAAAACGTAGTGGCAAACGTTATGCAAAAAGGCTACAAATTAGGCGATAAAGTTATCCGCCATGCAATGGTAGCCGTTGCCAATTCTTAGTAAATTATTTCAGGAGGAAATTATTATGGGAAAAATTATTGGTATTGACTTGGGTACAACTAACTCTTGTGTAGCAGTTATGGAAGGCGGCGAAGCTGTTGTTATCGCAAACCACGAAGGTGCAAGAACAACTCCTTCCGTTGTAGCTTTCAAAGACAACGAAAGAATGGTAGGACAGGTTGCAAAGCGTCAGGCTATCACAAACCCTGACCGCACAATCAGCTCCATCAAACGACATATGGGTACAGATTACAAAGTAAATGTTGACGGCAAAGCTTACACACCTCAGGAAATTTCTGCAATGATTTTGCAGAAACTCAAAACAGATGCTGAAGCTTACCTCGGCGAAAAGGTAACAGAAGCTGTTATCACTGTTCCCGCATACTTCACAGACGCACAGCGTCAGGCTACAAAAGATGCTGGTAAAATTGCAGGTCTTGAAGTAAAGCGTATCATCAACGAGCCTACAGCTGCAGCGCTCGCTTACGGTATGGATAAAGAAGGCGACCAGAAAGTTATGGTTTACGACCTCGGCGGTGGTACATTTGATGTATCCATCATCGAAATGGGTGAAGGCGTTCAGGAAGTACTTGCTACTGCAGGTAACAACCGTCTTGGCGGTGACGACTTTGACCAGCGCATCATCGCCTGGATGGCTGACGAATTCAAAAAAGACCAGGGCGTTGATTTGAGAAACGACAAGATGGCTATGCAGCGCCTTAAAGAAGCTGCTGAAAAAGCTAAAATCGAGCTTTCCGGCGTTACAACTTCTCAGATTAACCTTCCCTTTATCACTGCAGATGCAACAGGCCCCAAACACCTTGATATGACATTAAGCCGTGCTAAATTCAACGAACTCACAGCAGACCTCGTTGAAGCTACAATGGGCCCCGTAAGACAGGCACTTTCCGATGCAGGTCTTTCCGCTTCTGACCTTAACAAGGTACTTCTCGTAGGTGGTTCTACAAGAATTATCGCTGTTCAGGAAGCAGTTGCAAAGGCAACAGGCAAAGAACCTTCCAAGAACTTAAACCCTGATGAATGTGTAGCAACAGGTGCTGCAATCCAGGGTGGTGTACTCGGTGGCGAGGTTAAAGGACTTTTGCTTTTGGATGTTACTCCCTTGTCTTTGGGTCTTGAAACATTGGGTGGCGTATTTACAAAAATCATCGAAAGAAATACAACTATCCCCACAAAGAAATCTCAGATTTTCTCTACTGCTGCAGACGGTCAGACTTCTGTAGAAATCCATGTTTTGCAGGGTGAAAGAGAATTTGCAAAAGACAATAAATCTCTTGGTATGTTCCACCTTGACGGCATTCCTGCTGCTCCCCGTGGCGTGCCCCAGATTGAAGTAACATTTGACATCGATGCCAACGGTATCGTTCATGTTTCTGCAAAAGATTTGGGAACAGGCAAAGAACAGAACATCACAATCACATCTTCCACAAATATGAGCAAGGAAGATATCGACAAGGCTGTAAAAGAAGCTGAAGCTTTTGCTGCTGAAGATAAGAAAGCACGCGAAGATGTTGATACAAGAAATGCTGCTGACCAGATGGTATTCCAGTCCGAAAAGACACTTGCTGAAATCGGTGACAAGATTGACGAGTCTGAAAAGACTGAATTGCAGGCTAAAATCGATGCTCTTAAAGAAGCTTTGAAGGGCACAGATATCGAAGATGTAAAAGCAAAACAGGAAGATTTGCAGAAAGTATTCTATGCAGTTTCCGAAAAACTTTACAAAGCTCAGGCTGAGGCTGCACAGGCAGCTCAGGGTGCTAACCCCGATATGGGCGCTGCTAATGATGACCCCAATGTTGTAGATGCTGATTTTAAAGAAGTTTAATTAAGTGGTGGGCTTAAAGCTCGCCTGACAGTACTAACATGGGAGGTATAGCCATTGGCTGACAAAAGAGATTATTATGATGTCCTCGGTGTGCAAAAAGGTTGTTCCGAAGACGAACTGAAAAAAGCATACCGTAAGATGGCAAAACAGTATCACCCTGACCTGCATCCCGATGACAAGGAAGCAGAGGCGAAATTCAAGGAAGCCAATGAAGCTTACGAGATACTTTCAGACCCGCAGAAACGCTCCCGTTATGACCAGTTTGGTCATGCAGGCGTTGACCCGTCATTCGGCGGAGGAGCCGGCGGAGCTTACGGCTCGGGCGGTTTCGGGTTCGATATGGGAGATATCGGCGACATCTTCGAAGGTTTCTTTGGTGGTGGATTCGGAGGTTCTTCCAGAAGAAGCAACCCCAATGCTCCAAGACGAGGGGCCGATATACGCATTCAGGTTGCAATTTCCTTTTATGAGGCTTGCAAGGGTGTTACAAAAACCGTTGAGGTAAATCGTTCCGAGAGCTGTGGCAGTTGTCACGGAACAGGAGCCGAAAACGGTACAGCCCAGAAAACCTGCCCCGAATGTGGCGGTACAGGTCAGGTGCGTTATCAGCAGAGAACTCCTTTCGGCGTTATCAGCAGTCAGCGTGCTTGTGACAGATGTCAGGGCAAAGGTAAGATTATCGAAAAAGCCTGCACCAAATGTAACGGCAGAGGCTTTGTCAATAAAAGTAAAAAAGTTGAAATACAGGTTCCTGCAGGTATTGATGACGGGCAGACACTCTCGGTTCGCGGTCAGGGAAATGCGGGTGTAAATGGTGGACCAAACGGCGATTTGCTGGTACTTATTGCAGTACGCCCCGACCCTGTTTTCAAACGCAAGGGATATGATATCTACTGCGAAATGCCGATAAGCTATTATCAGGCGGTAACAGGCGATGAGCTTACAGTTCCGACAATTGATGGTAATGTAAGTTATGATTTGCCCGAGGGTACACAACCCGGAACTACTTTCAGGCTCCGTGGTAAAGGTGTTCAGCGCTTGAACGGCAGAGGTCGTGGTGACCAGTTTGTAACGGTTACTGTTGAAGTACCCAAAAACCTTACCAAAACGCAACGCGAAAAACTTGAAGATTTTGAAAAATCGTTAACCGATAAACAAAATCACAAGAAAAAATCATTTACAGAAAAAATCAAGGAAAAACTTGAGAATCTTTAAAAAAACAGTGGTCGTTTGACCACTGTTTTTTTATTCACATAACACTGATTTTTCTCATAATATAAAGTAATCTGAATAGGGGGATTTTTCTATGAATACAGAGAAAATATACCTTGTTGCAGGCGGAGATACGAGGTTTTTAAAACTTTCTGAACTTTTGTCCCAAAAAGGGAAAGTATATCTTTTAGGCTTTGACGAGAAAAATGAAATTCCAAAAGGGGTAACTTACCTTAAGACTATAAGTGAGATGAAAGAACAGCCCGACTGCGTTGTGTTGCCGATGCCTGTCACAAAAGACGGTATTACATTATACACTCCGCTTTGCGATGAAGAAATCAGGCTTAATTATATTTTTGATTTATGTCACCGTAACACTCTGGTGTTCGGCGGTAAAATAGACAGTGAACTTATAAAGGAACTTAAAATAAGAAAACTTAATTTTGTTGATTATATAAACAGGGAAGAGTTTGCCATAATGAACGCTGTCCCCACAGCTGAAGGAGCCCTTTCAATAGTGTTAAATGAACTTCCCTTTGTTCTGATGGGAAGAAAAGTTCTGATAACAGGTTTCGGAAGAATTTCAAAAGTGCTCCTTAAATATTTCACAGCCCTTGATGCAGTCGTCACCGTCACTGCCAGAAAATATAAAGACTTAGTCTGGGCGGAAATCTATGGCGCTGATACGGTTTTGCTCGAAAAACTATCCGAAAAATCAGCAGAATACGATGTTGTTATAAATACTGTTCCTTCTATGATTTTAGGGGAGGATTTACTGAAAACACTCAAAAAAGACTGCCTTATCATAGACCTTGCCTCAACTCCCGGCGGTGTTGACTTTATGGCGGCCGAGGAGCTTGGGTTAAAGGTTATATGGGCGTTGTCCCTGCCGGGAAAAACTGCTCCCGTGACGGCAGCTTCGGCACTTCAGAAAACGCTTTTAAATTGTGTGCGGGAGTATGAAAGAGGTGAACTTGTTGAATAAAATCAAATTAGGATTTTCGCTTTGCGGTTCTTTCTGCACCTTTTCAAAAGTTTTAAAGGTTATGGAAGAATGCAAAAATATGGGATACGATATACTTCCGATAATGTCCTTTAATGCATCTTCCACCGACACCCGTTTCGGAAAAGCTGATGACTTTATCTGGCAGATTGAGGATATCTGCGGCAAAAAAATAATACGCGATATAAAAGGGGCTGAACCGATAGGTCCAAAAAACCTTACCGATATTATGCTTGTAGCTCCCTGTACAGGGAATACTTTAGCAAAACTTGCAAATTCAATTGTTGATACCCCCGTTACAATGGCGGTAAAAAGCCACTTAAGAAACGGTAATCCCACTGTGGTGGCGGTTTCCACAAACGATGCGCTCGGCGGAAGTGCCAAAAATATCGGAGCTTTGATGAATATGAAAAACTATTATTTCGTCCCGATGAAACAGGATAATCCCTTTGAAAAACCAACCTCTGTCGTTGCCGATTTTGAAGCTATCCCGAAAACATTGGAGGAAGCCTTAAAAGGCAAACAACTCCAGCCGGTGTATATATAAAAAGCCTTCTCCTGCAATTTACCGCAAATCTCCAATATGTATCGTAGGGGCGAACCTGCGTGTTCGCCCGCCTTAAAATCGTTCGCCACGCGAACACCTCTCAAGCCTCCCTTGTAAAGGGAGGTGGTTGAGCGAAGCGAAACCGGAGGGATTGTCCATTCAAATCCGTTCGGCAACGCCGAACACCATTTCTCTTCACTTTTCACTATTCTCTCTTCACTCAAAAACACGTCCACTTGATGTGGACGGGTTTTTGTTATGCTATTCTGTCAAATGCTGAAGAAAGATAAGCTATCTTTCTGTTTATCTGCAAAACATCTGAACTGTTAATTACTTTATCTGTACCAACAGCGCCGGTAACATTTGCGACTTTAAATCTGTATGCTTTAAGTTCTTCTGTTCCTTTATCAAACAATGAAGAAAGATGTGCAATTTTTCTGTTGATATGTAACGTATCGATACCGTTCAAAAATCCGTCTCCGGTGACATCACCGTAAGTCCAGATTTCAACGTCCTGCGTTGCATCCTCACCCGCCACTGCGATTTCATAATCTCTTGTAGCGTGTTTTGTCTTGGAAACCCTTATAGTGTAAGTTCCTTCTTGAACATCTTCAAAGGTATACGTACCACTGTTTCCAGTAACAATTTTAGTGTCAACCACTTCGCCATCATTTAGAAGTTCAATTAAAGTGGTTTTTGTATCATTACCAAAAGCCTTAAAAGATCCAGAAACCTTAAAGAGTATTATAGTAAAATAAATATTGGCATTTAAAAGTGAATCGTTTCCTTTTCCTATTGTAATATCATTCCATTTTTCTCCACTATTGCCATAATACACATAAATGAGATTATTACAACCGCTAAAAGCATAGGTGCCTATGTCTGTAATGGTATCGGGAATTTTGATTGAATGAAGCAAACTGCAACCACGAAAAGCGTTATTACCGATACTTGTTACGCTATCAGGGATTTCAATTGCAATAAGGGAAATGCAACCTCTGAAAGCGTCTTCGCCTATACTTTTAACAGTATCAGGGATATCAATATCAGTGAGAGCCTCACACCAGCTGAAAGCAGAAAAACCTATATTCACCACACCGTCAGGAATTTTGATAGTTTCAATTGCTTTGCAACTTCTGAAAGCATAGTCGCCGATATTTGTAACAGCATCGGGAATTTCTATTGATAAAACAGATGTACATCCTCTGAAAGCCGAAGCTCCGATACTTGTGATGGTATCGGGAATATCAACCGAAACAAGTGATTCACAGGTATAGAAAGCATAACTGCCTATTGAGGTAACTCCTTCTTCGATAACTACAGATTTTATGCTGTCCTTATAATCACACCACGGGAAATCTGAGGAAGTATAATCATACATATCACCTTCTCCGCTGATAGTAAGAAGTTCATCGGAATATGTCCATGTAAGATTATCACCGCAAGCACCGGAATAGATTCCAGTAAAATGGATATTGGCATTTGTGATATAGCCGTTAGAATTTCCAATTGAAATCTTATCCCACTCTTTCTTTGTACCACTGTAATATACATCGGTTAAGGTACTGCAGTTAAAAAAGGCGTTATCATCAATGCTGGTAATAGTCTCAGGAATTGTAATTTTATTCAATAAAACACATTGGTTAAATGCACTTCTTGGTATTTCAGTAATTCCACTTGGAATAATTACTTCTTCAAGACTTTGGCAATTCATAAAGGCGTAGTTACCAATTGTTTTAACACTATTTGGAATTGCAACTTTTGTTATGTTTAAATATTCAAAAGCCGACATACCAATATGCGTAATTCCATCTTCAATTATGGCTTCTTTAATATCAATTCCTAATTTTGTGTCGTGCCAGGGTCTATCTAGTGTAGAATAAAAATCTTTCATTTGGCCGTTGCCATAAATTGTTAAAATACCATCTCTTGATAATCTCCACTTAACATCATCACCATTTGCACCTATTATTGGTAAATCGATATATATTGTTCCACCTAGTTCATACAAATAATAATCCTGATTTTTTAATTCTAAGCACGAAACGCTTGAACCATATCCAAAAATTCCTGTTTCAAAGTTTGTTTCATCTATATAAATATCGGTAGTAGAGCTGGTATTATAATACCACAATGTTTCCGGGAAATTTATATATATGGAATTAACTATATTTCCATCATTAACAGCTAACTTTGAAAAACACGTATTTGCGGCAGCATATTCAGTTGTGTCATTGTAAATTCCGTAAGCGCCGCCATTGATGACTGTTCCTTCTCTGATTGTACATTTAGCTCCGTATATACTACTGCTACTTCGTATACCTATATATTTTCCTGAAATGGTAGATGTATAAACATTCATTTCACCACCTGAATTATCGATTGCTATACCATTCTCACTTGCGTCGGTTTCCACAACACTGTCAAAAATATTAAGCCAAGGCGTTATGATTCTTCCAGACATAGGATCACTTGTTGTACAGCAAGCTATAGCCACATTTAAACTTGTTTTCACATGAACTCCTTTTAAATATAGTGATCTGCAATTAAGTATTGCTTCGTGTGAATTTATCTCATTTTCAAGGTCAGTTTCTAAAATTGTATCATATATTTTCATTGTGCCGAAATTTGATACAGCATAATCAGATTTAATTATACTATCATAGATATACATTTCGCCATCATATTCATTATTCAACGCAGCTCCATAATTAGCATTGCCAATTATATTTCCGCTATAAATTTTCATGGCACCATCGTTATAAATATCAGCCCCAAATTTTCCTCCGTATATCTCCATAATTCCAACATTATATATACGAGCAATACCACGCTCTCCTCTTGTGGCAATATTGCCACCATAGATATACATTTCACCCATATTTGATATTATATCACAAACCTTAGAATTTGTATTTAGTGCTTGCCATATTTCGCCACCAACTACACAATCACAAATTTCAAAAGTAGCACCTTCTGATACTACTATTCCATGGTCTTCTGTAAATTTAAGAGTATTTCCATTTAAGCATAAAGTCATATCATCATCGATTACCAAATCTCTATGCATTGTTACATTGCTATTAAGATAACATCTACCCGATGACGAATAAGTTGTAAAAACCGACATAGTAAATTGGTCGTGTGCTGTGTCGTGATCACAAATATTTCCACAAGTATAATGTGTGTGATATGTCTCAGCATGTGCAGAAATATTACTAAAAATAGTGATTACCATCGTAAGTGCTAAAACCAAACTCAGGATTTTTTTCATAATTTTTTCCTCCAAAAGTTATTTTAATTCACCACATTTAATTTTACTCCTACAAATCACAAAAGTCAACAAAAGGATTATTTTTTATATTTTGGTAACACCTCATCACATTCTCTCCCTCCGTCTTTTGCTCCGCAAAATCCACCTCCCCCGTCAGGAGGAGGCAAGGCTTCCCTTGTCAGGGAAGCTGTCAGCGAACGCTGACTGAAGGGTAGTCATCTCGTTGCGAAGCAACTCATAACTTTGCCGAAGGCACATTTTAAAATCCGTTCGGAATAGCCGAACACCATAACATTTTGCAAAGGAAAATATTTCATTACGAAGTAATTTCATACACAAAGTGGATTTCACCCGCCATAGGCGGATTTCATTAAAAAAGAGGTTCCAAAAGGAACCTCTTTTAATTTCTTATTTCACCCAAACGCCCGAAGCGTTGATTGTGTATCCGTCAACTACTGTGTTTGTTACCATAGCACCTGATGCATTCAAGTAGTACCAGTTGCCACCGTCAACAATCCAGCCTGTTGCCATAGCGCCGGAGGGTTTCATAAAGTACCAGGTGTTGCCATCTTTAACCCAGCCTGTTGCCATAGTACCGGAAGATTTCATAAAGTACCAGGAATTACCGTCTTTAACCCAGCCTGTTGCCATAGCACCGGAAGATTTCATAAAGTACCAGGAATTACCATCTTTAACCCAGCCAGTTTTCATAGCACCTGTGTTTGCATCGAGGTAATACCACAAAATGCCATCTTTGAACCAGCCTTTTTTAGCTGTACCATTTGCGTAATAGTACCAGGAGTTACCGCTCTTTGTCCAGCCTGAAGAAGCTACGGGTTTAACTTCTTCTTTTTCGGGTGCTGAGGAAGTATTACCGGAAGAAGTGCTACCGGAAGAAGTATTGTTGGAAGAAGTATTTCCTGAAGAAACTTTTACAACTTTTTTTACATTTCCGGGATCGGGAGTGATTATTGCAGGCATCAAAGTAGCATCGTTGAATTTACCTGTTACGCAATAATCGATAACTTCAAATACTTTATCGCCTTTTACAGCGGAGCTTTTAACCTTGAAGTCAACAGACAAAAGCAAAGTACCGTTCGGGATATCGGTATTGGCATCGAATGTGGGGTCAACCCATGCGATAGCAACATTACCTGCGGCATTACAGCCTTCAAGACTCGGCTGCATATCGGCATACTTAGCTTCGTGAA
Source organism: Fumia sp. (assembly GCA_045615345.1). Classification (GTDB taxonomy): domain Bacteria; phylum Bacillota; class Clostridia; order Oscillospirales; family Ruminococcaceae; genus Fumia. Next base: position 72,459 of record JAZLER010000020.1, read on the forward strand.
TTTTTACTATTTCGAAAGCATCATTGTCAAAAGTGAAATTCACACCAACTGAAGAAGCCCTTACATCACCTGTAAGTGTGAAAGATACATTGAATGTTTCTCCTGTTGCAACTTTATCTTTACTGATAACAAATGCATCGGTAGCTGCAAACGCTGTTGTCTGCATCATAGAGAACAACATACAAAAAGCAATTAAACTTGTGAGAATTTTTTTCATAATTTTACCTCCTGAATTTAATAGGTTATTATATTTTACCACTAAATCAGATAAAAGTCAACAAAAACCCTCTTGGAAACAAGAGGGTTTGATTTTAGAAATGAATTTTTTCTTCGATGTAGGAAACGAGTTCGGAAATGGGAAGTCTTATCTGTTCCATTGTATCACGATCTCTTATGGTAACTGCGTTGTCTTCCAAAGACTCAAAGTCAAAAGTAACGCAGAAAGGAGTACCGATTTCGTCCTGACGGCGGTAGCGTTTACCGATAGCACCTGCATCGTCAAAGTCAACCATAAACTTGTCAGCGAGAAGCTCGTAAACTTTGGTAGCTTCTTCGGAAAGCTTTTTGGAGAGAGGCAACACTGCAACCTTGAAAGGAGCGAGTGCAGGATGGAGATGCATAACAGTTCTTTCGGTGCCGTCTTCAAGCTGTTCGATGTCGAAAGCTTCACAGAGGAAAGCAAGTGCTACACGGTCTGCACCAAGAGAGGGCTCAACAACATAAGGGATATATTTTTCGCCTGTTTCCTGGTCGAAATATTCCATAGATTTTGTGGAATGATTCTGATGCTGTGTAAGATCGAAGTCAGTTCTGTCAGCGATACCCCAGAGTTCTCCCCAGCCAAACGGGAACATAAACTCGATATCGGTTGTAGCGTTGGAATAATGGGAAAGTTCTTCCTGTTCGTGGTCACGGAGCTTGATGTTTTCTTCCTTGATGCCCAAAGACAAGAGCCAGTTTTTGCAGAAATCTTTCCAGTAAGCGAACCATTCAAGGTCGGTACCGGGTTTGCAGAAGAATTCAAGTTCCATCTGTTCAAACTCACGGGTACGGAATGTGAAGTTGCCGGGAGTGATTTCGTTACGGAAAGATTTACCAACCTGACCGATGCCGAAAGGAATTTTTTTGCGTGTTGTACGCTGAACGCTTGTGAAGTTTACAAAGATACCCTGAGCAGTTTCAGGACGAAGATAAATTTCGTTTTTAGCATCTTCTGTAACACCCTGGAAAGTTTTGAACATAAGGTTGAACTTGCGGATTTCAGTGAAGTTTTTCTTGCCACAGTCGGGACATTTGATGTCATTTTCTTCAATAAACTGCATCATCTGTTCGTTGGACCAGCCGTTGGGAACAACGCCTGCCTGTTCTTCGATAAGATGGTCAGCACGGTGACGGGTTTTACATTCTTTACAGTCCATCAAGGGGTCAGAAAATCCGCCTACATGACCGGATGCAACCCAAACCTGAGGGTTCATAAGAAGTGCAGCATCGATACCTACATTGTAGGGGGACTGCTGGATAAATTTCTTCCACCATGCGCGTTTTACATTGTTTTTGAATTCGACACCCAAAGGGCCGTAGTCCCATGTATTGGAAAGACCGCCGTAGATTTCACTACCGGGGTAGACAAAACCTCTGCCTTTACAGAGATTTACGATTTGTGCCATGGTTTTTTCGCTATTCTTAAGCATTTACAATTACCTCCGAAAAATTTTACTGTTCTTTTCTATTTTAAATAAAATATTAAAATAAGTCAAGGAATTTCTTAATTTTTGACAATTTATATGGAAATTTGCGGTTTTTCTTTACCAAATTGAAAAAGTATGATATAATATAGTTAACCTGATGGGCGTATTTTAAAAAAAGAAAGGTGATAAGAATGAAAATGAGAAAAATAATAGCTTTCTTTGTTACTGTGGCGATGTTGATGTCGGCTACATATATCACGGCTTTTGCGGCAAGTGATACTGTAATTGCTTCGTCAAAATTTGACTCGAAAATTTACGATATTCTCGTAAAAATGGCAGATTTAAACGGTGATGGTGAGCTCTCGCAGGATGAGCTTAATGGTATTACCCGTATCGATTTGAGCAACAAGGACCTTACTTCTTTGAAAGGCCTTTCTTATCTTAAAAGACTTACCTATCTTGATGCATCATATAACTCTATACGAAACATCAACGATATTTACAGCCTGAAGAAACTCGAATACCTCGACCTTTCCAATAATGAAATAGCATATATTGATGACCTCGAGGATATGAGCAAAATCGTTGAACTTAATCTGAGTCACAACAGTATTGAAGATATAACAGTGCTTGAAAATATGCCTGATCTTACTTACCTTGACTTAAGTTATAACGAGATAAGCTTTACTTACGAGCTTGAAGACCTTGTATCTCTCGAAAGTCTTGTAATTGACAACAACTATATTGCGAGAATAGGCACTCTTCCTACCTCAATAACATATCTCAGTATCAGCAATAACTCTTTGCAGAACTTAGGCGGAATTGAAAATTTGAGACGCCTTGTCTACCTCGATGTGAGCAATAATCAGCTTAATAATGTTGACGACCTCGAAAAACTTACAAAACTTAAAACATTGTATCTTGATAATAACAAGATTACAGACCTCAAATATTTCCCCGGCGTTAAAGACTGTGTTATAGGGCTTGCCTATAACCTTATCGATTTAAATAATGCAGACCAGCAGGAAAAAATCGAAGACATTGATGAACTGAACAGTGTAAGCGTTATCCCTCAGTATCTTAAAGGCTGGCAGAAAGAGGGAGATTATTACTACTACCTCTTGGATGATAAAGGTACCTTTGCGACAGGCAAACACACCATCGGCGGTGTGGATTATGTCTTTGACTCAAACGGCAGATGGTCCGAAGACGGAGAGGTTCCCCCTGAATCTTCCGAAGAATCATCGGAGCCTTCTGAAGAATCTTCCGAACCTGTGACTCCCGAAAGTCCCTCCGATGCCAACATCGAAACTCCGAGCGGAAAATGGATGCTCGAAAACGGAAGTTATTATTTCCTTAAAAATGACGGCACAAAAGCACTGGGCTTTAACAAAATAGATGGTCAGGTTTACTATTTTGACTCTGCAACCGGACTTATGAAAACCGGCTGGCTTAACTTGAACGGTAACTATTATTACTTCCATTCCAGTGGTAGAAGACTCACAGGTTGGGTTAAATACGATACCGCCTGGTACTATATGGATCCTGCTACTGCTGTTATGAAAACCGGTTGGCATGAGGAAAACGGTAGTTGGTATTATCTGCAGAGCTGGGGCGGTATGGCTGTAAAATGGTGCCTCGACAGAAACACTTGGTACTATTTCAATGCAGACGGAACAATGGTATCAGATATGTGGGTTGACTCACACGATAAATCCACAAAACTTTACCTTAAGGCTGACGGCGGTATGGCCGTGCGCTGGACTCAGGTAGGGGATAAATGGTACTATTTTGATAACGACGGTTATATGAAGAAAAATTACTGGATCAAAACTTCCGATGGCAAGACCTGGTGCTATCTCAAAGACGATGGTACGATGGCGACAGGATGGAACACAATTGATGGTGCTACCTACTATATGCAGTCGTCAAATGGTTATTGTGTAATCGGATGGAACAAGATTGACGGCAAGACCTATCATTTTAACAATTATGCAAAACTTGATAAAAACACCGTAATTGACGGATACAAAGTAGATGCAAACGGCGTTTGGGTAAAATAATTAAAAAGCCACCTTCGGCGCCTTCAATTAGGGAGAAATCGGTTTTTCACGAATATTTGCTCCGCCTTATTGTCACAAAACCTTGTAAGACATCAAGTATTACTGCGTTTTTGTGACTTCAAGGCAAAACAAATATATTCGTTATAATGAGTATCGAAAAAAGAAATAGTGAAAGACTTCACTATTTCTTTATAAAATCAAAGATTTTAAACAAATTTCAAAAATTTGTCGATACTCATTGCAATGGGATGAAGCACAATTTGTTAAATTATCAAATTGTGCAAAGCCGATATTATCGGCTTGTCGAAATAATTATAATATTTCGACATTCTATCACCATTACAAAACTGTAAAGCACCCAAATCATTAACTTTTTTGATGAAATAAAAGGCAAAAGCCTATGGTAATGCTGACGCATACCATAGGCTTTTAACATATTAGTTCGCAAATAAAGTAATGATTTGGGCGAATTATCCCTAAATGAAGGCGCCGTTCGGAGCATCTTTTTTTATGAGATAAATTCCTATTAATTTGTATAATATGACAAAATTCGGTGAGAACCATTGTAATTTTGGGTTAACAGTGGTACAATAAAGTGTCGAGTTATGACCAAAAACGCAATTTTGACATCTGATATTACATTGTCATTCAAAAATACATATTAATTTTTTAAAATATTATCAGTTTCACCCGATCAAACAATATATCAAGAGATTCATTAAAATACTGTGGGAGGAGTTTTATATATGATAACCAAGGAACTGAAGCGATTAAGCAGACGCGAACTTGTAGATATTATTTACCAGATGAAAAAAAACGAGCAGGAAATGCAAGACGAAATTGCCTCTCTCAAAGAGTCTATTGAAGACAGACGAATCAGGATATCTGAATCAGGTTCCATTGCTGATGCGGCATTGGCTGTTACAAATGTATTCTCTGCCGCACAGGATGCGGCAGAAATTTATCTGCAGGAAATTCTCAGCATGAAAGAGGATGCAGAAAAAGAATGTGCAAGGAAGGTTGAAGAAGCTAAAGAAGAAGCAGAACAAATTATAGCAAACGCCGAGAAACAATTCAATGAATTAAAAGCTTATTATCAGGTAGAATACGAAAAATGTAAGCAGCTTCACCAGGAGATAGAGCATCTTGAACAGATGAGAAAACAATAATCTTGAGAGGTTATAAAAATGATTAACGAACAGGAAAAGCAAGTTCAGGTTCCTACTTTGAAGGAAATACAAAGTGAACGCAAACGCATAAGAAGAGGCACCTATTATCGTCAGGCTTTCCGTGGTACGGTTTCGGTACTTCTTGTAGTTGCGGCGGTTGCTGTTTTGATAACGACCTTGTTTTTGCCAATTTTGCAAATTTCAGGGGACAGTATGTCTCCGACTCTGGAGCATGATGAAATTGTTGTGCTTATGAAAACCAAAAAGTTCGAGCGAGGTAACCTGATAGGTTTTTATTATCAGGGGAAGATTTTGCTTAAACGAGTTATAGCGCTTCCTGAGGACGAGGTAGTTGTTGACGTTGACGGAAACGTGTATGTAAACGGTGAAATACTTGAAGAGCCTTATGTTACAGATAAAGGGCTCGGGGATTGTGACCTTGAATTCCCTTACAGAGTACCGGGAACGAGTTACTTTGTAATGGGGGATAAGCGTTCCAATTCGGTAGACAGTCGAAACTCGGTCATCGGGGCAATTTCCCGTGACGACATCATAGGAAAAGTATTCATAAGGGTATGGCCGCTTTCTGAAATAGGATTTGTTTATTAGAACCCTTTAAGGCGTTTGAAAGGAGGGGAGAGGCGTGCATGATATCCTGGGAGAAATCCTTAAAAGAATTAAATGGATAAGAATCAGGAAAATGCGTATGGCCTCAATTTTGCTGATACTCTCCCTTTTAGTTTCTGCAAATGTTTTCTGGTCATTGCGACAGCCGGGGTTGACCCTTGCGGGTGATGCCGACTGCGGTATTATAGAACATACTCACGATGAGATGTGTCAGAGTATTGAACTTATCTGTCCTCTGGAGGAAGAAGAGTTAGTTTACGAGGAAGAACTTATATGTGACCTTCGCGAACATATCCACGATGAGTTTTGCTTTGACGAAGAGATGCCGTGTCCTTATGACGAACACGAGCACGATGATTTATGCTATCATATTGAAACTTCAGGACATATACACGATGACTTGTGTTACAGTGAAAGTGAATGTCCCTTTGAAGAACATATACATACAATTTATTGTTATTCTGATGAAACTGCCGATGTCGAAACACTTCTGGACTGGCAAAAGATGTTCGGAGATTATCCGTACACAGGAAATCTTGGTGAGGATTTAGCGGGGATCGCTAAAACTCAGGTAGGATATTCCGAAAGTATGCTTAATTTTGAGATTAACAGAAACGGTGAACGCCGTGGATATACACGATATGCCGATTGGTACGGAATTCCGTACAGCGACTGGTCAGCTACCTTTGTATCCTTCTGTCTTAACTATGCTTATGCCGATCCTGAAGAATATCCCGGTAATACCGGAGCCTTTTCTATGGCTAAACAATGGCAGAAACGCGGAAGATACATCCCCGCAGGTCAGTATGAACCCGAAATCGGCGACCTTGTTTTCTTTAAAGACAACACGGTGGGAATTGTTACCGATGTGCAACGTGCTTCGATGTACATTATCTGTGGTGACGTTGACGATACCGTCTGCTCCGATGTTTTCCCAATAAATGACCGCACGGTTGTCGGATGGGGTATTGTAAACGGTGAACCCGATTACACATACTCAGACTATGACCTTGAAGGTTACCTTGAAGATTACCTTCACTACGATCCCGATAAAAAGAGTGAAGAATCTGTGGAATCCGAAGAACCTGAAAATCAGGAGGAATTAACCGATACACCACCTGAAGAAGTGTCCGAAGAAGAAAAGGAAGCAGATATTCACGATATTACAAACGGCCCTGCAGTTTTCATCTTTGAGGGTGGTGTTTCCGAAGAACCCGTGATGCAGATGTTTTCTCTGCGAATGTCAAGGGCGGTTACCGATTTGCTCCCCTACCTTGAAGTAAACGGCGGTACCTACTTCTTTACCCTTATTGATAAAAACAACCAGGAACTTACGAAAGACGAAAACGGTAACTACATCGTAATTTCGGATACAGGATATAAACTTGCAATCAGTTTCACAAGCCCCGAAGGCTTTGCGCCGGGTGTATACCAGTATCAGGTGCCCAGCGGACTCTTAGTCGATGGCGGTGAAGGAAGCTTTGTATTAAAAGATGGTACGAATGTCGGTAGCTGGACAGTAACCGATGAGGGACTTATCACCCTTGACTTTAACGATAAAATTAACAGCCGTACCGATATCACCATCAGTGCAACCCTTGGAATCCACTTCCCCGAACAGGAAGACCCGATTGATTTTGACGGAAAAGTTTCTGTTACAGTACAAAAACCTCCCGCTGAATCAGTAGCCACCAAAGTGACAAAATGGGGTGTTCAGGGTAGTGCCGACTTGTCGGGTAAAACCGATGCCGACAGAATTTACTGGAATGTAAACATTGTCGGTAACAAGGACTCAAACATTCCCGGAAGTATTATGACTGATAAGGTTGTACACGGTGAATGGATTGGCGAACAGGGATATACCCAAGAAGATATGGCTGAAGGCTTGAGATTTGGCGTATCGGATCCTGACTGGAACTGGCACGCATGGACGGTTTACCCGGGTGACCCGAACCTTACCTGGACAGAATCAGGCTGGTCGTATAAGATTCCTGAAAAAATCAGGTGCTGGTGTGGCGAGGTAACCCTTGGCAACGAAGGCTGGATTTACTATGTTGACTACTCGTCAACTCCATATACCACAAGTACCCCGGGTACTTTATACTATATGAACCGAGTATCTGTCGATAATCAGTATGCCGACGGTGGCGCAAGTTTCAGCCACGGTGAAGTACTGGGTGATGTGCAGAAATACGGTTCGTTTGTAACCGATGCCGATGGTGGAGCTTTCCTCTGGGAATTCCAGGTAACAATCCCGGGTCGTGCCGAAGGCAAAAAATCCGACTACCATTGGTACGTTATGGACTATATGTACCTTCTTAACCCTGAAAACGCTATTGCAGGACCCGTTGAAAATGATGCACACCATCCGAGAGTTACGGCAACCTTTAACGGCACTACCGTTCAGGTTCCTAATATCAAGGATGCTACCGATGCTGATATGTTCGCGTGGGATAATGCATGGACTGCGGTCAATAACGGCGTAAACTACGGTCAGGAGTTAAATCTCCTCTGCCGATGTCAATGTAATGCCGATAACTGTCAGTTCTGGAATACGGGCTGTGAAGAATACTGGTACCAGAAATATGACGGAACCTGGGCAACCAACGGCTTCTGTCAATGCTGGACCCCGACACAGAACGTAATATTTACCTTTATATATAAAACCGAAGATTTATCAATGATTCAAGGCTACGGCGGACTCGGATACAGCGTAATGAATGTTGCCGAACTCTACTACAAACCAAACAGCGGTGGTGAAGGTTCACTTGTCACAAACTCTCAGGCGACAGTACCCGTACCCGAGCTTTTCAAGAAATCATTAACCCATGACTTCGACGGATACACGGCACACTATAACGTTACGGTCAACGAATCAAAACTTGTCCTGACCGATGGCTCACCGCTTACTATCCACGACGTTATGACAAATACTCTGGCGTTTATCAGTGGTTCGCTTGTGATTACCACCGAAGACGCAAACGGGGAAACCTCTGTTTTAAAACAAGGTACTGATTTCACCGTCACCTATGACGGAACGGGAAACCATGTTGACGCTGCGGGCAATGAGGCGCATATTCTCGATATTGTTATTCTGCATCCTCAGCCCGTCAAGTATATCCTTGACTATGACGCTACCCTCATTATGCCTGACAAGGTAACCGAGGGTATCAAGTACACAAACTCAGCTTCCATTACCCTCTGGGGTGAAGATATTACCGATACAACCGTTGAAAAGGTCTATGCCGATATCAACATCGCTGCCAAAAACTACAAGGTTGAAATGTTTAAAACCTGTGCTTTGACAAATGAGCCTTTAGGTGGTGCGACTTTCGGACTTTACAATGAACAGGGCGGTCTTATCACATCCGGAGCGACTAACGAAAACGGAGAACTCCTTTTTGAAACCAATATCATCGAGGGTATTATCTTAAGAGAACATATTCTTTACTATATGCAGGAGCTTGAGGCTCCGCCGGGATATCAGCTCGATGACAGAAAGTACTGGTTCTGTTTCTGTGACGATGCAGGTGGTCATTGTGAAGAATGTGAAATCTTACTTGCCGATAAGGAAGCAAGCAGAATTCCATTTGAACAGCTTGGCAAAGTCCACGCTACAAATAATCTTATTGAATATAATCTTCCCTCAACCGGTGGACCCGGTATTTATCCATTGATACTCGTGAGTATAACATTTATCGTTGTACCACTTGTATATATATTCATCATTAAGCGCAAAAGGGAAAGGAGGGGTGTTGGGTAAGCTCCAATTTTCTCATAAGCGCCGGATATGAATCGAAAAAATTAAAAAAAAGAAAGGAAAAAAGTTATGAAAAAGTTTGTTTCTATTTTCATGGCACTCGCTATGGTCTTGGCTATGGCACTCCCCGCTTTTGCGGCAGAAAACACAACACTTACAATCAACAACGCTGACGGCAGAACTTATGCCGGTTATCAGTTGCTTGAGCTCACAACAAGCCTTAAGGCTGACGGACACCACGTTGCACACGATGGTGATCATGTAAGTGATTGCTACAACTACGCTTACACAGTAAATCCCAAATACCGTGCAATCTTCCAGGAAGAAGTTTTTGCAAACGGTGGTAACTACCTCTGGGAAGAAACAGCAAAACCCGATGCTGCTACAGGTATTACAGATGCTCAGATTATGAAATACCTCTCCAACCAGACAAGTGACAATGGTGACACATTCCACACAATGCGTCAGGTTGCAGACCGTCTTTACCGTTCAATCATCGCAGCAGGTATCGATGCTGATGTAGAAAACCTCACAGGTAACAACGACAACATCGAACAGGGTTACTGGATGTTCGCAGACGAAACAGAACTCGATGGTAACGCAGCTAACTCCCTTGTTATGGTAGATACAAAAGGTCAGGATGCTCTTACTATCACTCCCAAAACTGCACTTCCTACAGTAGAGAAAAAAGTGAAGGATATCGAAGACTCCGAAGATGCAACAATCACTGACAACAACTGGTACGATTCTGCTGACCACGATTTCGGTGACACAGTTCCTTTCAAATTGACTGCTACTTTGCCCAGCAATGCACAGAACTACAAAACATACACAATCGTTTTCCACGATACAATGGCTGATGGTCTTACACTCAACCCCGCAAGCATTAAAGTTTATATGTACGATACAAAGTACAAAGCTGATGTTGATACAGACCTTAACGACTATGCAAAAGATGTTACAGCTAACTTCGTTACAAAAACAGAAGGTATCGCAGACGATTGCACATTCGAAGTAGGTTGCGGCAACGTACTCGCTATCGAAGGAGTAACAAAAGATACAGCATTCGTTGTTTACTACGAAGCTACTCTTGATACAGACGCTGTTATCGGCGCTGCTGGTAACCCCAACGAAGTTTACCTCGAATTCTCCAACAACCCCTACGGCACAGGTACAGGTGAAACTGAAATCGACAAGGTTACAGTATTTACATATCAGGTTGTAGTTAACAAAATCGATCCTCACGGTCATGCACTCGAAGGCGCAGGCTTCACACTCTACAAGAAAAATGTTGATGGTACATACACAGCTATCGGTGCTGAACTCAAAGGCGACGGTATGACAACATTTGACTGGAAAGGTCTTGACGATGGCGATTACAAACTCGAAGAAACAACAGTTCCTGATGGTTATAATGAAATGCCCGATGTGCTCTTCTCCATCACAGCTCAGCATAGTGCAGAAGACGATAACCCCGTTCTCATCTCCCTCGATGGTGGCAGAATGGGTACAGGTGATGTTGCAACAGGTATAATCGAAGAAGATATCGTCAACAACACAGGTACAATTCTTCCCGAAACAGGTGCTGCAGGTACAATGTGGTTCATCTTCGGTGGTACAATGGTTGCTATGTTGGCAGCAGTATTTATGATCACACGCAAGAAGATGTCTGTTTACGAAGACTAATTTTTAAGAGTATTTAAAAGTATAAGAATCGGGGCGGATGGTCTACCCGACATCCGCCCATTCTTAAATTAGCAACCGACAAATTAAAGCAGTGGAGAGATGCTTATGAAACCAAGTAAAATAGGTACATTTTTGGTTCTGATGCTGTTCGTAGGTGTCTGTGGGCTGCTTTATCCATCAGTGAGTCAGTACTGGAACGCAAAAACTCAGACAAGAGCAGTTGAAAACTATCGTGAAATTTTAGAGTCACTTGCGCCCGAAGATTATGAGTCTTTTTTTGCTGAGGCTGAAAAATATAACGATGAACTGAGTAAGCTGAGTTTTCCTTTGACCGATTATCGTAAGCTTAAGGGATATTACGAAATTCTTGATATAAGCGGAACAGGGATTATGGGATATGTTTCTATTCCGAAACTCAGTGTCGAGATTCCGTTGTATCACGGAATTTCACCTGAGGTATTAAATGTCGCATGCGGGCATCTGGAGGGAACCTCTTTTCCAATCGGTGGAGCAGGTAACCACAGTGTGCTTTCTGCGCATCGTGGTTTGCCTCACGCAAAGCTTTTTACTGATCTTGATAAAATGCAACTTGGCGATACTTTTACAATAACCGTTCTCGACAGAATGGTTACCTATCAGGTTGACCAGATCAAGGTAGTCCGCCCCGAAGAAGCTGAAGATATTCAGCTTGTTGACGGTGAGGATTTTTGTACTTTGCTTACCTGCACCCCATACGGAATCAATTCTCACAGACTTTTAGTGCGTGGAACTCGTATCGAAAACGCAGCACCAATATTGTATGTTACTTCCAATGCTTATCGAATTGATTCTCTTGTGGCAACCCCGGTTGTTGCCGCTCCGATTTTGTTTATATTGTTGATAATTCTTATGGTAAAATACCGTGACAAGGGAAGTAAACCCCTGATTTCAAAGGAGGAAGATGAATGGCTCAAAGAAGAATTCGGATAATTGCTTTTCTGCTCAGCCTTGGATTTTTTCTTATGCCATATTGTGCAAAGGCAGCATCTACCGATAAAGCTGTGGAACCAATCTCTTTTGAAAAAGATTGTGCCCTGACTATAACCTATTCTTATTATGAAACTTGTTTTTCGGATGTTGTGGTGAATTTATATAAAGTTGCCGATGTTTCAACTGACCTTCTGTATACACTTACTCCTGATTTTTCCTCGTCAGGAATAGTTCTTAACGGTGTACAGGCAAGTAGTGAATGGAATATTATCCGTTCTACTCTGGAAGCTTACATTTTTGCAGATAGTGTAGATGTATGCAATACATCTGCTACAAATCAGTTGGGCCAGGTTTCTTTTAATCATCTGTCACCTGGTTTGTATATCGCTGTTATCGCTTCGCCATCTCAGCAGTTGAACTGTACTTTTGATTCTGTACTGGTTTCGTTGCCCGAACTTGAACATAACGGATTGTGGCAGTATGAACTTTCGGTCAAACCTAAATCGGAGGTTATACCACCTGCAGGCTCTGATGAAATTACAGAACTCAAGATTTTAAAACTCTGGAAAGGTGATAATAATAACAGCCGTCCTGAGAATATTGAAGTGGAAATATACCGAAACGGAACAAGCTACAAGACAGTTACACTTTCAGAAAAAAATCACTGGTCATACAGTTGGAATGCTAAGAAGTATGGTGCAAACTGGAGTATTATAGAAAAAAATATTCCTTCAGGATATGTTATGACTGTCGAAAAGCGTACCAATTCCTTTGTGATAACAAACGAATATAATCCCGATGTTCCGGTAATAACTGACCCTGTAAGTGAGTATGTTCCCGATGTTTCAACGCCTTCATCTGACACCGGTGAAGTTTCTGTAACTGAAAGCAGTACTCCTTCGCAACTTCCTTCCGATGCTCCGCAGACGGGTGATACTTCAAATATTTTATTCTATATAATTCTGATGAATATTTCGGGAATTCTTCTTATTATTTCAGGAATTACAGGAAAGAGAAATCAAGATGAAAAATAAACGTTTTGTTTGTGTACTGACAGGTACTGTTTTGCTTGTTGCAGCTTTAATGGTGCTTGTTTGTTGGCAATTGAGCATAAGTTCAGCGCAGAAAAAGTCTGTGTTTTATGCTGATACCATTCTTTCGTTGATACCTGATCCCATAGATAGCGTTGCACAAGAAAGACAGAATAATGAAATGCCTGTACTTCCAATCGGCGGTACAGACTTTTCGGGTGTGATTGAGATGCCACGCTTTACTTCTTTGCTTCCCGTTTGTGCAGATTGGGGGATGATTACAAAACACCCTTGTATCCTTAACGGGAGTATTTATGATGGTACTTTGAAGGTTGGTGCTACATCGCAGAAAGGTCAGTACGATTTTTATCGTGAAATTTCTGTCGGAGATGAAGTTTTCTTTACCAATACGGAGGGTAACCGCTACCAATATAAAGTGACTTCACTTCGTTACGAAAAACATGCGGATGCTGAGTCGCTTGTAAAAGAAGATGCGGCTTTGACACTTTTTATAAAGAATATACATGCTTTTGAGTATCTTATCGTTTTTTGCAACTAAAAACCTCTCTGCTATATATTGCAGAGAGGTTTTATATTTTTGTAAGTTTTCCAAGTAATATGTATCTTGCATCATTGAATTCATATGAACAAGTTGACAGCGTGACTATGGTATCATTGTCTGCCACTTCGATATTACATTCAAAGGTTGAGCGGTTGCGGATATCGTTTATCACATCTTTCGGGGGATCGGTTTTGTAGATTTCTGAATCCTTTTTTACCAAAGCCCCTGCGAAAAGTTCAATAATATAATTTCCTTCGGGAGTCAGAAGGAAAATTATCGGGTGTGCATCAAAGTATCCATCTTTTTTATATTTTTTAAATGTACCGAACATAGATAAATCATCCATATTATGCCCGTAAATTATATAATTGGGATCGGATAAATCTTTGTTACGGTAGTCAGCAAAGATTGTTCCCGATACAGAATATTTACCATTAAGATCTGTGCGTAGATACTGATTGTTATTATTGCCCTGAACTATTGGGTAATTTATAGGTGTATCGGGGCAGTATATCCATCCTGTAATATCCGAATTTCTCTCTTTCAGTGTATCAAAATCAATGCTTATTGGTATCTGAGTATCGGATTTGGTTACAAACTGTGTCTGAAGTTCAGTGTTGATTTTGTTTGCCTGTTTATACCCATAAGTGATTTTTATTATATGAAAAGCTGAGAAAATGAATATGCATACCAGAATTATCATTAAAATTTTTCGTATTTTAAGAATTGCCCTTCATCCCCTTTGTTAATGTAAAAAAGTTATTTTTTTGTGAAGGTTTTCGATTGTGATACATTCGTCACCGTCAGTTTTTTCGCCGTCTAAAGACCATGGCATATCGGGATTTGCATAAACTTTGATATTTGTGGCACTGCGGAATGTTATCATATTACAGTCATATTTTTGGTTTTTTATGGAAATTATACATTCGCCGAGTTCCTGAATATCTTTTGGTGCTCTTATGAGAAGTATTTCAAATTTGTTGTCCGCCATATCAACTACATCGGGACTGAGTGTTAAAACACCACCGACAGTCATTGAGTTACAGATAGCGCCAAAAAGAAAGTCATCTTCGATAATTTCACCATCGGCCTCCATGCGGATATGCTCTTTGCGTATTGTGGAAAGCTCCTGAATACCCTCAAGAACATAGGAAATATGACCTAAAGCGTTTTTGATGTTTTGTGGTGTTGTGTAGCTTGTTCTGGTAAAAGCTCCAAAAGAAGCCACATAACAAAAATATCTGTCTTTGAATTTCCCTATATCATAAGAATGAGGCTCACCTTCAGCAATATGTGTGGCAGCTTTTAAAACATTGATGGGAAGTTTTAAGGAATTTGCAAAATCATTTGTAGTGCCTGATGGAATATATCCAACAGGAATATCGAGGTTTGCCTCCATAAGTCCTGTGACAGTTTCATTTAAAGTGCCGTCACCACCTGAACATACGATAAGATTAACACCTTTTGACAGCTTTTTAACAGCAGCAGTGGCGTCTCCTTGTTTTTCTGTTACAAAAACTCTCGTATCAAAGCCTTTTCTGTTGAAAATTGAAATAATTTCAGTAAGGTTTTTAGAGGCTTTTTTAGTACCTGAGATGGGATTTAAAATCAACAAAAGTTTTTTCATTACAAATGACTCCTTGATAAAAAACGCCTTGATTTTTATTCGATCATTTTGGCATATTCTTTTGGTGACATATCATATTCACGCTTGAATTCAGTCGAGAGATATGTCGGCGAGCAGTATCCCATAAGATCGGAAATCTGTGCGATAGTATAGTGGCTTTCCCTTATCATTTCCTTTACCTTTTCAAGACGCACAAAGCGGATATATTCAGAAATGCTTCTTCCTACCTTTGATTTGAAAAGACTTGAAAGATAAGATGGACTTAAACTTAATTGTTGTGCAAGCCAGGGGAGAGTTATTGTAGTTGTGATGTTTTCTTCGATGATTTTTACGCAGGCATCGACATATTTGTTATCAACCGAGAGCTTCAATGTAGTCGGTGTTTTAGCCTTTGTGGAAGAAAGGAAGATATCCCTTACAACCATAATTATAAGTTTTCCCATATCGCAGGCTATCATATCGTCACTGTAAATACAGTTTTCGCGTTCTTCACTTATAATACTCTGGACTATTTTGGTACAGTTGGTGTTAGCGGTCAAAACACGGTTTGAGATATTTTCAGGGTGTATGATATCGCCCGAAAAAGTTACAGTGAGAAAGCTTAACGGTGTTTTTCCGTTTGAGCGTTGTTCGTGGAACTGGTGAGGTGCAAAGAACATCATCTGCCCCTGGTTTAACTGGTAATCAATGCTATCAACAGTACATATCATACTGCCTTTGTTGACATAGGTGAATTCCCAGAAAACATGTTTTTCACCCGCAAAGGAGAACTCCTTGCTTTTTTCCTGATAAAGAACAGTGTACATAGTTTTTACATTTACATTGGGAACAAAGCCCGTGCCCGTAAGGGTTGATGAAGTAGTGGAAATGATTTTGGGGCTTTGACTGTAAATGCAATATTCAAATGAACTGTCATCATAGGGGAGCACTGCGAACTGAACAAGCGGATTAATCAGTACAGGCTGGTCGAGTAAAAATTTCTGGGTAATACTTCCGGAAGTACGGATATAGATAATCCCTACACCGCGTATAGGGGCAATGACAGCTTCTTTATCAAAGTGCCAGAGATAAGAAGTAGCGTTATTTTTTTCTTCATAATTAGTTCTCTGCCACTTTTTATATCCTGATGAATTGGAAGCAGGTTCACCAAATGGTTTGAAATTCACGCGGTTAATCTCTCTCAGTAACATCGTGTACCTCCTTGGGCTTCGTAATATCTCTCTACTATTATACTACATTATTTTAAAAATAATTTCAAGAAGAATTTTAAAAAAGGCAAGGAAAAAATCCTTGCCTTTAAGTATTAGTTGGGAGAAATGTATTCGAAACCTTCTACTTCTTTGCAGTTTTCTTCAAGCATTGCCATAATCTTCTCTGCTATCAGGGAATCTTTTATGGTATCAACGCCAAACTGTTCTTCAAAGGTTACAACATCAAAGCCGTAATCTGCAGCGTATTGTTCAACCCCTGCTTTGTATTCTTCATCGGAAAGGGTGATTTTTTCAGCTTCAGCAAGAGCATCTTTGATAATCTGCTGTTTAACTGTTTCTTCACAACGGGTTTTCATTTCAGCAGTAAAAGATTCAACGGTCATATTATATCCGCTTAAGTATTCTTCAAGTGTCATTTCATTGGAAGATGCCATCTGCTCATAATATGCCATCATTTCGTTTACCTGTTTGTCAATTTCACCATCAGGGTATTTGATGATTTCAGAATTGTCAAGAATCTGGAGCCAGAGGTAATTCTGTCTGTTGGAAGTTGCTTCGTAAACAAGCTGTTCTGCAAGCATTGATTTGTAGTCGGCAACATTCTGCGCCTGACCATAAGAGAATGTGCTTGCCTGTTCATCGGTAAGTTCAGGGTATGTGTTGATGGAATTGATTGTAACTGTGAAAACAGCATTCTGACCTGCTAAGTTAGTGCTCTGGTAGTTTTTTGGGAATGTAACTTTAATGTCTGTGGTTTCGCCAAGCTTTTTGCCGATGAGCTGATCTTCAAATCCGGGGATAAACATTCCGGAACCGATAATGAGTGTTGCACCTTGAGCTGTACCGCCCTCGAAAGCAACATCTTTGATTTTGCCCTCATAGTCGATGTTTAAAACATCACCTTTTTCTACTGTGTCACGGTCTTCGACAGCAACGGGGGTTATACCCTGGTTCATCATTGTTGTTGAAACAGCAATTCCGATTTTTTCATCTATATCGGTAAATGTTGTTGAGCAGGTTGTAAGACCTTTGTATTTGCTGAGCTTTACATATTCGTTTTCATAAACAAACTGTGATTTGCCACATCCTGCCATAAATGTGCTGACTGCCATAACCACAGCCAGAATAGAAATAATAGATTTTTTCATTTTGATAATTCCTTTCTTTGCATTATATCCTTTATACCACTTATTTTTGTAAAATAAAAGACTTTTTTAAAAAGTTAACATAAATTTTATAATTAGTTAAGCACAAAAAACTGCTCATACCACAAAATGAAACTGTAAATCGACCAGATTTTCTTCATATTCAGTGCTTTGCCTTCCTTGTGGTTGTTCAAAAGCTCCATAATGGCATCACGATTAAAGTAACGGTCAGCAATTTCGCCTTCGAACTTTTCCTTAACCATATTATAATATTTATCTTCCCTGAGCCAGTCATTAAGCGGTACAGGGAAGCCCAGTTTTTTCTTGTTGGCGGTGCGTTCGGGGATTTGTTTTATAGCGGCACTCCTCAGTGCTATCTTTGTTACATTTTTATGTGCTCTGTATTTCTGTGGAATTCTCACTGCGAGCTCAAGCATCTTTTTGTCAAGGAAAGGTACTCTGAGTTCCAGGGAGTTTGCCATACTCATACGGTCAGCTTTCTGTAAAATATCATAAAGCATCCATGTGTAGATATCAACATACTGAAGCTGTGTAGGCTCATCCAGATGGGAAACCTTCTCAAAATAAGGCTTTGCATATTCTGTGGGGTCTTTAGCAGGGATAGGGTTTTTGAGATATTTGTTTCTCTCTGCCGCAGTGTAAACATAATTGCTTCTCATAAAGCGTTCATACGGTTTCATTGCACCACGAATTATAAACTTTTTACCTTTGAAATCAGGAAGGCGTTTTGCAATACCTGCCGCAGTTTTTCTTAAAAATCCCGGGATTTTTGAGTAATTCATAAAATGTTCGCCCTCAAGATACATTGGATATCCGCCGAAAAGCTCGTCTGCACCTTCGCCTGAGAGCACAACCTTTACATATTTTGCAGCATTTTCAGCAAGGAAGTATAAAGGTACCTCCGATGGGTTCGGCAAAGGCTCGTCCATAAAATACTGAATTTTTCCTGCCATACCAAAAAAATCATCGGCAGAAACTTTGTTAGCAATATTCTGCACGCCGATTACTTTTGAAAAATCCTGGGCATAGGGAAGCTCACTGTACTTTTCTTCCTCGTAACCGACAGAAAAAGTTTTGACTTCCTTCATTGCCTTTGAAACTTCTTTTACAACATAGCTTGAGTCAACACCGCTTGACAGGAAACAACCGACTTCAACATCGCTTATTTTATGAGCTTCAACCGATTTTGTGAATTCATCGGTGATAAGCTTTTCCCATTCTTCCAAGGATTTTGAGTTGTCAACATCAAACTTAACATCATAGTACTGATGAATTGAAAGTTCACCATTCTGATATTCAAAATAATGTCCGCTTAAAAGCTTGTAAACATTTTTGAAAAGAGTTTCTTCGCAGGGAATATATTCATAGCAAAGATAGTCTGGAATATGTTCTTCAAAAAGTTCTTTTTCGAATTTCGGGTGTTCTAAAAAGGATTTGATCTCGGAACCGAAAAGAAACTCTCCGTCCTTTTTGTAATAGTAGAAAGGTTTGATACCGAAAATATCCCTTGCACCGAAAAGTTTCTTTGTCTTGCTGTCCCAGATTACAAAAGCGTACATTCCGCGAAGCTTCTGTAAAAGCTCGGCACCATATTCCTCGTATCCGTGGAGCAAAACCTCGGAATCGGTATGGGTTTTAAAGATATGGCCTTTTCTGATAAGGTCTTCTCTTAATTCCATAAAATTATAGATTTCACCATTAAAGGTGAGAACCATTGTGTTGTCTTCATTTAAAATGGGCTGACTTCCACCTTCAAGGTCGATAATCGAAAGGCGCCTGAAACCGAGCGCTATATCGTTGTCAACATAGTAGTCGTCCTGGTCGGGACCTCTGTGGATAATACGGTCAGCCATAGCTTTGATAACTTTTTTGTTATCGTCCATAAGACCGTTTATGATATATCCTGCAAAACCGCACATAGTTTAAATTCCTTCTTTATAAAAGATTTTTATATTCTTCTTTGAGTGGCATATCACAGCAGAGTACAGATGCCATAGCAAGCACTTCCAGTGCATCAAGATAGCCTTTTCCTATATTGTAGTCGCGTTTTATGAGCGAAAGCTCGGTGCAACCTAAAATTATACATTCGGAACCTTTTTCTTTAAGCTCATTGGTAACCTCTTCAAAAAGCTTTGTTTCAACGGGAAGCCCAGCTTTTACATTATCATAAATCAGGTGCATAACTTTTTTCTGTCCATCTTCGGAAGGAGTTACAAATTCAACCCCTTCTTTTTTTAACGCGTTCTGAAAAAGGCCTGTTTTTACAGTTCCCGAGGTTGCCATAATTCCCGCTTTTTTTATACCCATACTTTTAAGGTAAGCGGCAGTTTCGGAAACAATATTTATAACGGGAATTTTTACCGATTTTGCAAATTCAGAGTAAAAATAATGCGATGTGATACAGGGAATTACGATGCAGGAAGCATTTAAAGACTCTAAAGTTTTTGCATAATCTATGATATCAGGAAGGGGGCTTTTGTCACTCTCACCTAAGATATAAGCAGTCCTGTCGGGAATGTCGGGACGGCTTAAAAGGGTGACAGGGAGATGATCCTGATCTTTTTTTACATCTGTCATCTTAACGATAAGTTCGAGGAGATAAGCAGTAGCCATTGGCCCGAGTCCGCCGATAACACCTAAATTTTTCATTCGTGTAATCCTTTATTTCCAAAATATTTACGATATTTCTGGTGGTAGCTTAACTGATTTTTAAGAAAGTAAATTCTGCGTTTTAAGTTTTTGTCCTTTTTATAGAAAAGCGACTGGCAGAATTTTCCTTCCTTTATGAGTTTTTTAGCTTCTTTTTTAATATTTTCATCTGCTACATATTTGAAAATTACCTTTTTGGGGATAATTGTCCAGAGCACTTTTTTATCAGCAATTACGCATTCGGTATCTTTTCCGTAGATTACATCGTTTACAAGAAACTCTGCAAGGTTATATCCTGCAGCAGTTACAAAAAAGCTTGAACGGCCCTGGCGTAAGTTCATCTCAAAAAGCTTGTACTCGCCATCGCGGTTATCATATTTCATATCGATGTTGATAAATCCTACATATCCGATGCCTTCAAGGAAGTTTTTAATTCTTTCGGAAAGTTTTAAGTCAACACTGTTGATAATAGCGGCATAGCTTCCAATCCCTTCGGGGGAGTGTTCTTCCAAAAGGGCGTTGCCGAGAGAGATAAGTTTAACTTTCTTATCCTTACCGCAAAAACAGTTCATAACTCTCATATTTGAGTCATCACCGGGAATATATTCCTGCAAAATAAGGTGGTCCTTATATGAAGAAGAATAAATTGCATCTAAAATTGCATCAAATTCTTCACGGGTTTCTGCGATAAATACTTTTTTCTTGTGAGGGAATTTGCAGTTCCAGTAAGCCACACTGTTTGAAGGTTTGATAATCACGGGAAAATCAAAGGGAAGAGCAACTTCCTTATAGTTTTCAAAAGAACAGGTAGTGGTTTTCGGAAAAGCAAAACCATGCTCGGTGCATACTTCATAAAAGCTTTCCTTGATGGAAAGACGCATAAGAAGTTCTTCGTCAATACACTCGAATCTGTAAAAAGGGCGAAGTGCATCTTGATTACGGACCAAAAGTTTGATATAATTATCTCCGCAGGGTACTAAAAGTAAAGTCTGTTCCTTGGGATAGCGAGCAGCAAAGTCAATAAGGGTTTTGCAGAAAACCTCATCATCTTCAAGGTTTGGTTCAATAACTTCAACCGAAACGATTTTACTGTTTGAGGTAGCACCGAGTCTGCCCTTACCGATAGCGACAGAGGTGATACCATACGCTTCGTGGAAAGACCTTGCCATACCATATACATTTACATCACTGCCGAGCAGTACGGGAATAAAATCTTTTATTTTTACGGAATCTGACATAATTTAAGCAATTCCTTTCGGGTAAATTTTTCTCTAATATATAATTATACTATTAGTGAAGCAAAAAAACAAGTTTTGATTGCAAATTTTTAAAGAAAGTTTGATTTAATGACGAATTTTATTGTTGCATATTTTTTAATTATCAATATTTTGGCTTTTGCGGTATGCGGATTTGATAAATATTTTTCAAAAAATGATATGTACAGAATTTCCGAAAAGTTTCTTATAACGCTTTGCCTTATGGGTGGCGGAGCAGGATTTTATGCCGGTATGTACACTTTCAGGCATAAGACAAGAAAAAATAAATTTAAAATCGGTGTACCGGTTATAATTATTTTATGGATTACAGCATTAATTCTGATAAGGAGAATGTTATGAATATCACAGAAATTTTAAGAAAACTTTGTGAAGTGACAGGCGTTAGCGGAGAAGAAAAAAATGCTTCTTTATTTGCGAAAGAACTGCTTGAAAGTTACTCAGAAACAGTTGAAATTGATGATTTTGACAATGTTATTGCCAAAATTTACGATGCAGGTGAAAATGCCACAAAAATCCTCATCGATGCTCATATTGACGAGATAGGATTTGTTGTTACCTGTATAACCGATGAAGGTTTTCTGAAGGTAGCTCCCTGTGGCGGGGTTGATAAAAGACTTCTGCTCGCACAGGAAGTTGTAATTCACGGTAAAAAAGATATAAAAGGGGTTATCGGTACAAAACCGCCCCATCTTACCGATGAGGAGGACAGGAAAAAAGTCCCCGATATTGATAAAATATATATCGACACGGGTTACAGCAAAGAGCAGGTCTCAGAAATTGTTTCTCCCGGTGACAAAGTCAGCATAAACAGCGAGTTTACCATCCTTAAAAACAACCGTGTTTCGGTAAAATCTTTGGATGACAGGGCTTGTGTTGCCGCAATTCTTTATGCACTGGAGATTTTAAAGGGCAAAAAACTTAATGTTTCTCTTTCGGTTTTGCTTTCTTCGCAGGAAGAAGCAGGCGGGACAGGTGCCACCGTTGCGGCATACAAGATAAACCCCGATGAAGCACTTGTTGTCGATGTAAGCTTTGCTTATACCTCTGATGCTGAGGAAAGAAAGTGTGGTAAGATGGGTGAAGGTCCCATGATTGGTGTTGCCCCCATTTTAAACCGTAAGATGACCGATAAACTCATTTCAATTTCAAAAGAAAAAGAATATCCTTATCAGCTTGAAATTATGGAAGGTAAAACCGGTACAAACGCCGATGAAATAACTACCACAAGATGTGGTGTCCGCACTGCTATGATTTCACTTCCGATAAAATATATGCATACTCCGATTGAAGTGGCCCAGATTTCGGATATTGAAGCTGTCGGCAGACTGATTGCTGAGTATATTTTAAGCAAGTAAGGGGGAGCTTTCGTGTATAGAATTTTAGAGAAACTTTGCAATGAAAATGGTATTTCAGGCGCGGAAACCCATATTGCAGATATAATTATTGATGAAATCAAAGGTTTTTGCGAATACAGCATTGATAATCTCGGAAACATAATCGCTTTCAAAAAAGGCAAAAAAACTCCTTCAAAGAAGATTATGGTGGCAGCTCATATGGACGAAGTGGGTTTTATTGTTACGGGATATACATCGGACGGTAACCTTACTTTTGCAAAAGTCGGCGGAATCGATGACCGCGTGATTATAGGTCGCAGGGTGTTTGTCGGGGATAAAAAAATCCCCGGTGTTATCGGTACAAAGGCTGTACATTTGCAGTCTGCCGATGAGAGGAAAACAGTAGTGCCTTACGATAAGCTTTATATCGATATCGGTTGTAAGGACAAAACTGAAGCTGAGGATATTGTAAACCGTGGCGAGCAGGTCTGCTTTGACGGTAAGTTTTCGTCTTTCGGTGACGGATATTTCAAAGGCAAAGCCATTGATGACAGAATGGGTTGCGCCATTATGATTGATTTGATTAAGCAAGAGCTTTTATACGACACATATTTTGCTTTCTGCGTTCAGGAAGAGATAGGTTGCCGTGGTTCAAAGGTAGCCGCTTTTTCAGTTGACCCCGATGTGGCGGTAGTGCTTGAGGCTACTACTGCTGCCGACTTACCGGGGGTAAGCGGTGACGATAAAGTATGTACTCTGGGCGATGGTGCGGTGGTAGGTTTTATGGACTGTGCCACAATCTATCCCCGCGATTTATATGAGCTTTGTCATAAAATCGGCAGAGAGAAAAATATCCCTGTCCAGACCAAAACCAAGGTTTCGGGCGGCAACGATGCAGGTGCAATTCACAAGTCGGGAAGTGGCGTAAAAACCATTGCTGTTTCGGTACCTTGCAGATATATTCATTCGCCTTACTGTGTTGTGAAAAAATGCGATGTCGAGGCTGTGAAAATGCTTACCACAGAGCTTTTAAAAGAAATTGGAGAATAAAAATGAACAACTTTTTTGATATTGACGAAAAGATAAAATCCCTTGCAAAGAAAAGCGAGGAAAAATGCAAAGAAGCCTTTGAAAGAATTGACGAGGTTTGTGCCTTTAATGAAAATAAGGTTTTAAAAGCTTTTGCCGATAATAGAATTTCAGCTTCCCATCTTATGGGGACAACGGGTTACGGCTATGACGATATGGGTAGGGACACCCTCGACAAGGTTTTTGCACAAAGCTTTGGCGCTGAGGATGCACTGGTGCGACATAGTTTTGTGTCGGGTACGCACGCGCTCACTGTTGCTCTTTTTGGTGTGCTCAGAACGGGGGACACCCTTGTTGCTGTGACAGGTGCACCTTATGATACTCTGGAAGAAGTTATCGGTATCAGGGGCGAGGGCAACGGTTCGCTTAAGGATTACGGAATAAATTACCGTCAGGTGGATTTACTCGAAAACGGAAAACCCGACCTTGAGGGTATCAAAGCTTCGGTTGTGGGAGCAAAGGTAGCACATATCCAGCGTTCCAGAGGATATTCTTTCCGCCCCTCACTGACAGTTGATGAAATCGGTGAAATTGTTGATGTAATCAAGAATGTAAGCCCTGATACAATTGTCTTTGTCGATAACTGCTACGGCGAATTTGTTGAGAAAAAAGAACCTACTGAAGTCGGTGCCGACCTCATTGTAGGTTCGCTTATAAAAAATCCGGGTGGAGGGATTGCCGAAACAGGCGGCTACATTGCAGGAAAAAGCCATCTTATTGAGCAGTGCGCATACAGACTCACTTCCCCCGGTATCGGCAGGGAAGCAGGCTGCAGCCTTAATCAGAACAGAAGCCTTTATATGGGATTTTTCTATGCTCCTTCAGTTGTTGCCAATGCAGTTAAAGTTTCAATATTTGCAACAGCACTTCTTTCTGAGCTTGGGTTTGATGTTTACCCCCGTTATGATGAATACCGCACCGATATTATTGCGGCAATCTCTCTCGGAAATGCTGAGAAAATGGTAGCTTTCTGTCAGGGGATTCAGAAAGGTTCACCCATTGATGCTTATGTTTCTCCCGAACCATGGGCAATGCCCGGATACGAGTCCGAGGTCATTATGGCTGCAGGCGCTTTTACAATGGGTTCTTCTATCGAACTTTCTGCTGACGGACCTCTGCGTGAGCCTTATGCCGTATGGCTTCAGGGCGGACTTACCTACAATACGGGTAAAACAGGGGTTATGCTTGCTGTTCAGTCAATGTACGAAAAAGGTTTGATTTAAGTCAAATATACTAAAAACAGAGGGATTTTCTCTCTGTTTTTTTCTGCTTTTAAATACTATAAAATATTGCAAAAAATGACAATTCGTGGTAATATTAAAAATGTATTCTTAAAGAATGGAGCATATTTATGAGTTTTGATTTTTCAAAGTTTGGTTGCAATGTGTTTAACGATAAGGTGATGGCGGAAAAACTTTCTGAAAACACCTATAAGTCTTTAAAAAAATCAATAGATTTAGGGCTTTCCCTTGACCCTCAGGTTGCGGATGAAGTTGCATCTGCTATGAAAGACTGGGCGATTTCCCTTGGTGCTACCCATTTTACTCACTGGTTTCAGCCAATGACAAGCTTTACTGCAGGTAAGCACGACAGCTTTATTTCGCTTAAAAAGAACGGCGAGGTTATAGTTGAGTTCAAGGGTAAGGAACTTATTGTAGGCGAGCCTGATGCTTCATCTTTCCCTAACGGGGGACTCAGAAATACATTTGAGGCGAGGGGATATACATCGTGGGACTGCACTTCCCCTGCTTTTGTAAGGGACAATACCCTTTATATTCCTACTGCTTTCTATTCTTATACAGGTGAAGCACTCGATACAAAAACTCCGCTTCTGCGTTCAATGGAGGCTATTAATGTTCAGGCTTTGAGAGTGCTCCGTGCGTTTGGTAACAAATCTGCTACAAGAGTTATTCCTACAGTTGGTGCTGAACAGGAATACTTCCTTATCGACCGCGAAAAATATGAAAAACGCCTTGACTTAAAACTTTGCGGACATACTCTTATCGGAGCAAAACCTCCCAAAGGTCAGGAGATGGAAGACCATTACTGCGGACGCATCCGCATAAGGGTTGCAAACTTTATGAAAGAGCTCGATGAGGAACTCTGGGCACTTGGTGTTACTTCCAAAACCGAGCATAACGAGGCAGCTCCCGCACAGCACGAGCTTGCTCCGATTTTTGAATCTGTAAATATTGCCTGCGACCATAACCAGCTTACAATGGAAGTTATGCGTGAGGTTGCAAAGAAACATTCTCTTGCTTGTCTTTTGCACGAAAAACCTTTTGCCGGTGTAAACGGCTCGGGTAAGCACAACAACTGGTCGCTTTCTACAAATGATGGTCAGAATCTTTTAGACCCCGGTAAAACTCCTTACGAAAACTTACAGTTTTTGGTATTCTTGTCCGCTGTCATTATCGGTGTGGACAAGTATGCCGACCTTTTGAGAATGTCTGCGGCAAATCCCGGCAATGATTTCCGTCTTGGCGGTCATGAGGCACCTCCTGCAATTATCTCTATCTTTCTTGGTGAACAGCTTACAAAGGTGCTTTTCGATATTGCAACCGGTGTAAGCCCTGATAAAGCCCCTTCCTGCGTTATGGAAACGGGCGTTGCTACTTTGCCGAAACTCCCCAAAGACGACAGCGACAGAAACCGTACTTCTCCTTTTGCTTTTACAGGAAATAAGTTTGAGTTTCGTATGGTTGGCTCTTCCTCTTCAATTTCTGTTGCAAACTATGTTCTTAACACAATAGTTGCCGACAGCCTTTGCGATATCGCAGAAAGGCTTGAAAACTGTTCCGATTTCGATGGAGAAATTCATAAGATTGTATGCGAAGCTGTTAAAACTCACGGCAGAGTTATATTTAATGGTAACAACTACACCGATGAATGGGTTGAAGAAGCTCAAAAGAGAGGACTTCCCAATCTTTCCAATACAGTTGATGCAATCGGTGCGATGGTTGAACCAAAAAATATCGCTTTGATGGAACGCCACCATGTTATGAACGAAGCTGAATGCTATTCACGCCATGAGATTATGCTTGATAACTACTGCAAGGTGGTTTCAATTGAAGGAAATACAATGGCGCAGATGTGTCGCAGGGAGTTTATCCCGTCAATTATCGCTTTTGCAGGTGAAATGGCAGACAACTATCAGAAACTTGCAAACCTTGAAATCACAAATCCTCAGATTAAGGCGATTGCAAAGGAACTTTCGGAGCTTGTTGCCGAGATAGATAATCTTACCACCGAGCTTGAAAGAGAACTCGAACAGTGCGGCAAAATTTCGGATTATGTTGAAAACGCCGAATTCCATCGCGATAGTGTCCGTAAGCTTATGGCAAAACTCCGTGTATCGGTTGACAGGGCAGAACAGCTTGTTTCCTCAAAAGCATGGCCTGTTCCCACATACACCGATTTGCTTTACAGAGTATAAAATATGGTGCGGTAATTTTTACCGCACCATTAATATTTAATATATCATTTCGGAAAAGAGCTGAGTCCAGTAACTTGCGCCCGAACCTTTTTCAAGGTAAGCTACTCCGATGTAACGGAATTTCGGATTTAAAATATTTTCCTTATGGGTGACAGAATCCATCCAGCCGGAAACTACATCCTCAGGGGTTTTAAGGTTTCGGGCAATGTTTTCACCTGTGCCGTCAATCTCCTGGTTTATTTCCTCAAAAACCGTATACCAGTCGGAACCATCCGGTCTTGTGTGGTCAAATTTGAGGGAAATTTCTTCAGCGCGGATTGATGCCGCTCTTGAAAGTGCAACGGTGTAAGTCAAAGGATTTAAATTTTCTTTTATACGGATTTCGTTTACCAAAGCTATTACTTTCTGCTCGTATTCGGTTTTCTTTGCGATATCATTCATCGAAAGAACACCATTTTCATCAAAATAATAGGGGACAGAGTCAATAGTCTGAAATCCTGTTGCCATCTTTCCGCCGGGAAGGAGATAATAGTCCTTGCCGTAAAGTGAAAGCCAGCCTTTTTGCATAATTCCGTCCTTGCTCATATAGTACCAGTCATTTCCGTCTTTTATCCAACCGGTTTTCATAGGACCATTGGGCGAGAAGTAGTACCAGTTATTACCTGATGAAAACCAGCCTGTTTTCATCGTGCCATCGGAATTAAGATAATACCACGCGTTATCAATCAGTTTCCAACCGGTCTGCATCTGACCGGTTGAATTAAGATAGTACCATTTGTTATCTACTTTTTTCCAGCCTGTCTGCATAGCACCATTGCGGTCAAAATAGAACCAGTGACAGTTTATTTTTTTCCAGCCCGTCTGCATAACGCCAGAGCTGTCAAAATAATACCAGACAGAATTAAGTTTCAGCCAGGATGTTGCCTTTTTACCCGTGGAGTCTGTATAACTCCATGTTCTGTTTAAGGTTTTAACCCAACCTGCCGAAGCTTGTGTGGATGTAGAAAAAGTGACTAAAAAAGCTAAGGTACAGGATATAAAAGCTTTTAAAAATTTTTTCATAAAATACATCCTCTTTAAAGGGATAGGTTTTAGTTTATTATATCACTTTTAAGGGGTGTTAGTCAATAAAAAAGGGAAAAAGTAACAATTTGTCCAAGATTTGATTTTTAATATTTTACAAAATAAACAGTTGACATATCAAAATTTGTGTGATATAATCTTTAAGAACAATAAAGCAGAACAATCCGTTCTCACCCTTCGCTTTTGTGTCAGATGGGTCAATACATTAAAAAAGACGGAGTCTTTTTGTGTAATGGAGCGCGGACGTTTTGAGTTCGTGCATTTTTTATTTTACGGTAGTGGAGGTGCTTACCATTAGCAAAAACGATTTGCTTATCAATGAAGAAATCCGTGAGAAAGAAATCAGGGTTATTGATGCTGACGGAACACAGCTTGGAATTATGTCTTCCAAGGAGGCAATGAGCCTTGCAATCGAAAGAGGTTTAGACCTTGTTAACATCGCGCCGCAGGCGACACCTAATGTATGTCGCATTATGGATTACGGTAAATACCGTTATGAGCAGGCCAAACGCGAAAAGGAAAACAGGAAAAACCAGAAAACGGTTGACACAAAAGAAGTCAGAATGTCTATGAACATTGACACTCACGATTTTATGACCAAGGTTAATCAGGCAAATAAGTTCTTAAAGAGCGGTGACAAGGTTAAAGTTTCTGTTCGTTTTCGCGGAAGAGAAATGGCTCATACCGAGCTTGGAAAAGATTTGCTCGATAAATTCAAAGAGGCGTGCGCTGAGTTCGGCGCAGTTGATAAGCCTGCTAAAATGGAAGGCCGAAGCCTTGCAATGTTTATTTCTCCCAAAGGAGCTAAATAAATATCTTCACAAACCGAAGAGAAACCACAAATTGATAGGAGGACCTAAGATATGCCTAAAATCAAATCTCACAGCGGTTCTAAAAAGCGTTTCAGCGTTACCAAAAACGGTTTGGTAAAACGCGGACAGATGGGTAAACGCCACATCTTGACAAAGAAAACTACAAAGCGTAAAAGAGCTTTGCGTAAAGGCGCTTATGCTGACAAGACAGTTCAGGCTACAATCAGAACAATGATTCCTTATAAATAAGGAAAACTAATTAAACCGAATTTGGAGGTAAAAAACTATGGCACGTGTTAAAGGCGCTATGGCAACTCGTAAGAGAAGAAATAAAACCTTGAAGCTTGCAAAAGGCTATTGGGGCGGAAAACACAAACTCTTTAAAACTGCTAAAGAAGCAGTAATGAAATCAGGACAGTATGCATATATTGGCCGCAGACTCAAAAAACGTGACTTCAGAAAACTCTGGATCACAAGAATTTCTGCTGCATGCAAAATGAACGGAATCAACTATTCTCAGTTCATGAACGGTCTCAAAAAAGCAAACATTACTTTGAACCGTAAGATGCTTTCTGAAATTGCTATCCACGATGCTGCTGCTTTCACAGCATTGGTTGAAAAAGCAAAAGCTGCACTTTAATTTAAAAAGTTTTACGCCTGAGCCTTTTAGGGCTCGGGCGTTTGCTCATTTTTGAAAGGGTATCAGATGGAAAAGATTACCGCTAAAGATAACGAAAAAATCAAGCGATATGCAAAAATTTTAAACTCTAAAAAGTATAGGGACGAGCTTAATTTGTTTGTAATCGAAGGGGTAAAACTCTTTGAGGAAGCTAAGAGAAGTTCGGTTCAGGTTCTGCAGGTTTTTGTCACTGAAAAATTCCTTTGCCGTTATGGGGAAGAGTTTTTTGAAGAGGGGCTTGAAGTTTATCAGATTTCGGAAGCTCTGGAGAAAAAAATTGCATCTTCTCTGACCCCTCAGGGAATATATGCCATATGCAAAAAACTTGACAAACCGCTAAAGCTTGATAAAATAGAGAATAATGGGTGCTTTGTTGCCCTTTGGAATTTACAGGACCCCGGGAATGTCGGTACAATTTTCAGAGTTGCCGATGCCATGGGGCTTTCGGGCGTTATTTTAAGTAATAATTGTTGCGATGTCTATAATATGAAGACTATCCGTTCCGCTATGGGCTCGCTTTTCAGAATGCCTTTTCTTGTTACTGATATGAGCGATTTTTTAGATTCAAAAAAGCTTACATCATACGCTGCTGTTGTTGACAGTGATGCTAAGAAACTGAGTGATATTAAATTTGAAAACAACAGCGTTGTTGTTATCGGAAACGAAGGAAACGGATTAAGTCCGGAGCAGGTGGCAGCCTGCGATGAGAGAATTACTATTCCGATGAAGGGTAGTGCTGAATCTTTGAATGCTGCTATGGCGGCTACTATCCTTATATGGGAAATGGCAAAGAACTCTTAAGGGAGAAAGAAAATGGAAAAAATCAAAAGCTTTTGCGTAAATCACGATAAACTTAAAAAAGGAATGTATCTGTCAAGAGTTGACGGCGATGCTGTGACATACGATATCCGTATGACGATACCTAATGGCGGTATATACCTTGACAACGCGGGAATTCATACATTTGAGCATCTTTTTGCAACTTATGTCAGAAATTCCGAGTATGCAGAAAATGTTATTTATTCGGGACCTATGGGTTGCCGTACAGGATTTTACTTTATCGTAAGAGATAAGGTGACTCACAAGGAAGCTGTTGACCTTGTGAAAAGAGCTATGATTTTTATAAAAGACTACGAGGGAGAAATTCCCGGAGTCAGCAGAATTGAATGTGGAAATTACCTTGAGCATAATCTTGAAAAAGCCAGAGAGTATGCACTTGATATGGCAAAAGTGCTCGAAAACTGGACAGCTGATATGCTCGAGTATGAAATATAGGAATATATGATGGACAAAGTTATTTACTGGATATGGCTTTCAATCTGTTTCAGTATCGGAAGCGGTAAGCCTCAGCAACTTGTGGAAGAATATGATCCTGTGTACATTTATAACAACAGGGAAGAAATCTGCAGCTCAGTTGAATATCTTACCGATAAAGATAAAACTAATTTGCGTAAAACTTCTATTGAAAAGGCGGAGAGTATTTATAAAAGTACCTTAAAGCACGATGTAAGGGTTGTTACTTATAACGATGACGAATATCCCAAAAAGTTAAAACATATTTATTCGGCACCGATAGTGCTTTATATTCAGGGTGACATTTCTTATCTTAATGATTCACTTGCTATTGCAATGGTAGGTACAAGAAAATGTACCGATTACGGCAAAAAAGTTACCGGTAATTTAAGTTATGTCTTGAGCCTTGCAGGGTCGGTTATAGTAAGTGGCTGCGCTGAGGGTATTGACGAATTTGCTCATCGTGGTGCTGTTAAAGCAAGGGCGAAAACCGTTGGGGTGCTTGGTTGTGGTCATAATATCAATTATCCTTCGAAAACTGCACAGGTCAGAAAAGGAATGCTCATGTGCGGTGGCGCTCTTATAAGTGAAATTCCTCCCAATGTAAGAATGTCAGGTAGCTATTTTCCTACAAGAAACAGAATTATAGCAGGACTTTCCGATGGTGTGATTGTTACAGAAGCACCTGTGAGAAGTGGTTCACTTATTACGGCGCGATATGCCGGTGAAATGAACAGAGATATATTTTGCGTGCCTCCCTGTAATGTTTTTGATAAGGCTGTTATGGGCGTTGCTCCACTTCTAAGGGATGGTGCCAAAGCAGTATTTACGGCGATGGATATTCTTGAAGATTATGCTGTAAGATATGAAGGTAAGATTGATATAAAAAGAGCGGAGAGTTTTTCTTTTGTGGAGGAAACCAAGGATTTTCTCACCGAAAACGAACCTTTACCCGTAGCGAAAAAGAACTCTATTAAAGAAACTCCGGAAGGTCTTACAGACAGACAAATGAAAGTTTACACTCTTCTTAGTGAAGAGCCTGTCCATGTGGACGAAGTTACACAGAAATCAGGAATGGCTTGTTTTGAAGTGCTCTCGGTGCTTACAGAGCTTGAACTCATTGGTGCCATAAAGGCTCATTCAGGAAGAAGATATTCGATAAATTAAAGAAAGGTATGGTCTGATGTCGAAACTCGTAATCGTAGAGTCACCTGCAAAGGCTAAAACGATAAAAAAATACCTCGGCAAAAATTACGATGTAATTGCTTCAATGGGACATGTCAGAGATCTCCCCAAAAGTACTTTGGGTGTTGATGTAGAAAATGATTTTGCCCCTAAATATACAAATATCCGTACACAGTCAGCGACTATCAAAAAGCTTAAAGAAGCTGCAAAAGGTTGCGATAAAGTTTATCTCGCAACTGACCCTGATAGGGAAGGCGAAGCTATTTCATGGCATCTTGCAACTCTTTTAAAACTTGATGTTTCGGATAAAAACCGCATAACTTTTAACGAGATTACAAAATCAGGTGTCAAAGAAGGTATGGCAAACCCCAGAAAGATTGATTTAAGTCTTTTTGATGCACAGCAGGCGCGCAGGGTTTTAGACCGTATCGTGGGTTATAAGTTAAGTCCGTTCCTCTGGAAAAAAATCGCTCCCGGGCTCAGTGCGGGACGCGTGCAGTCTGTTGCTGTGCGTATTATTGTAGACAGAGAAAATGAGATAAGAAACTTTATCCCCGAAGAATACTGGAGCATAGATGCTTCCCTTGTTGCCGAGTCATCAAAGAAAGCTTTTTCCTCCAAGTTTTACGGAAAAGGCGATAAGAAAATAAATCTTAAAACAAAAGAAGAAACCGATAAAATTCTGTCAGCAATAGATGGTGCTGAATTTAAGGTAGCTGATATCAAAAAAGGCGTGCGCAAAAAATCCCCTGCACCTCCTTTTACCACTTCTACTATGCAGCAGGAAGCTTCAAGAAAATTAGGGTTCCAGTCAAGAAGAACTATGAAAGCAGCACAGGAGCTTTACGAAGGTGTTGAAATCCCGAAACTCGGTGCGGTCGGTCTTATCACTTATATGAGAACCGACTCTTTGAGAATTTCAAACGAAGCAAGAGATGCGGCTACTCAGTTTATATCGGAAAAATATGGTAAGGATTACCTCCCCGAAAGTCCGAGATATTACAAATCCAAAAATAATGCACAGGATGCTCACGAGGCTATCCGTCCTACTATGCCCTCGCTTACTCCTTTGCAGGTTAAAGAGTCTCTTACTTCTGACCAGTATAAGCTTTATAAACTTGTCTGGGAACGCTTCATTGCAAGCCAGATGGCAAACGCTGAGTATGATACAGTTTCTGCTGATATCGATGCAAACGGTTATACCTTCAAATCCTCAGGATTTACCGTGAAATTTGATGGTTTTACCGCTCTTTACATCGAAGGCAAGGATGAAGAGGAAGAAAAGGCTTCTGCTTTGCCGAAACTTGCAAAAGGAGATTCTCTGAAGGTAAAATCCCTTGAAGGAAAACAGCATTTTACTGAACCTCCTGCGCGTTTTACCGAAGCATCACTCATTAAAATTTTAGAAGAAAACGGAATTGGCCGTCCTTCTACCTATTCACCCACTATTACAACAATTCTTGCGCGCAACTATATCGAGCGAGAGGGTAAACAGTTAAAACCTACAAGTCTTGGCGAAATTACAACTCAGCTTATGAAAGAGCAGTTTGCATCTGTTGTTGACGAAAAATTCACAGCACAAATGGAAAATAATCTTGACCTTATTGAGGAAGGCAAGAAACCCTGGGTTTCTGTAATCAGTGAGTTTTACGATGATTTTGCAAAAACTTTGAAAACTGCCGAAGAAAATATGCAGGGTACACATATGAAAGTTCCCGATGAGGAAACTGATGTAGTTTGCGAAAAATGTGGCAGAAATATGGTTATCAAAAGCGGAAGATTTGGTAAATTCCTCGCTTGTCCGGGATTTCCCGAATGTCGTAACACCAAGAAAATTGTTGTTGAAACCAAAGGTGAATGTCCCTTGTGTGGTGGCAAAATTTTAGAGAAAAAATCAAAGAAGGGCAAAAAGTTCTTTGGCTGTGAACATAATCCAAAATGTTCTTTCCTTTCCTGGGATATGCCGACAGATGAAAAATGTCCTGAATGTAATAAGAGCCTTCTTAAAAAAGAGGGTAGAGGCGCTAAAATTTATTGCTCAAATCCCGATTGCAGTTATGAACGCAAGAAATAAAGGAGTTTTATGAAAGCAACCGTTATCGGTGCAGGTCTTGCAGGCTGTGAGGCGGCAAATGTACTTGCATCTTATGGAATAAATGTTGACCTTTACGAACAAAAACCGCAGTATTATTCTCCTGCGCACAAGTATGAAGGATTTTCCGAGCTTGTATGCTCGAATTCACTTAAGGCATCACGCCTTGAGTCAGCATCGGGTATGCTCAAGGAAGAAATGAGGATGCTTGGGTCCCTTATATTAGAATGTGCGGAGAAAACTTCGGTTGCGGCAGGCGGTGCTTTGGCCGTTGACCGTGAAAAGTTTTCTGACTTGGTCACAAAAAAGATAAAAGAAAATCCGCTTATAAATGTTATAGGAAAAAGAGTTGATAAAATTGATTTTGACTCTCCCGTGATTATTGCAACGGGTCCGCTGACTTCGGATGCACTTGCCGAAGAAATCTTATCGCTTACGGGAAGTGAGCACTTAAGCTTTTACGATGCGGCAGCGCCTATTATAACAGCAGAGAGTATTGATATGAATATCGCCTTTGCAGCTTCAAGATACGACAGAGGTGATGACGATTATATCAATTGCCCTATGAACAAGGAAGAGTATGAAACTTTCCTTGAAGCTTTGACATCTGCCGAAAGCGTACCTTTAAAAGAGTTTGAAAAAGAACATTTTAAAGTTTATGAAGGCTGTATGCCGATTGAGGTTATGGCAAAAAGAGGTTCCGATACCATAAGATTCGGTCCCTTGAAACCGGTAGGCCTCAGGGACCCGAGAACAGGGCACCGCCCATGGGCTGTTGTACAGCTCAGGAAAGAAAACAGTGACGGCACTCTTTATAACATAGTAGGTTTTCAGACAAACTTAAAATTTGGTGAACAAAAACGCGTTTTTTCAATGATTCCGTCACTTGAAAATGCTGAGTTTGTGCGTTATGGTGTTATGCACCGTAATACATTTTTAGATTCACCGAGATGTCTTAACAGATATTTTCAGATGATAAAAAACCCGTCAGTCTGGTTTGCAGGGCAAATTACAGGCGTTGAAGGGTATATGGAGTCTGCGGCAAGCGGACTTATCGCAGGACATAATCTTGCGAGAAATATAAAAGGATTAAAGCTTATCGTTCTTCCGAAGGAAACAATGCTTGGTGCTTTAAGTGACCATATAAGCGATGTTACCAAAACGGATTTTCAGCCGATGGGCAGCAATATGGGAGTTTTACCTCCGTTAGCTGAATGCATAAAAGATAAAAAAGAAAGATACAGTGTGCTTGCAAATCGTGGTGTTGATGAGCTTAAAAAAGTTTTAACAGAAATTGGGTTTTAAACAATAAAGGGTATGGTGACGACTATGAAAATTATCGTAGACGGCTTTGGCGGAGATAATGCTCCGTTAGCGGTACTTAAAGGTTCTGAAATGGCTGTAAAAGAGTATGGAGTTGAGCTTGTTATCACAGGCGATGAGGAAAAACTTAAAACTACAGCTGCTGAAAATGATATTTCACTCGACAATATTACGATTGTTCACGCTCCTGATATAATTACTATGGAGGATGATCCTTTTACTATCTTAAAGGAAAAATCCGAATGTTCAATGGCAAAGGCTTTCACTTTACTTAAAGAAGGCGAAGGCGATGCTTTTGTAAGTGCTGGAAGTACAGGCGCTATTGTTATCGGTGCCAATTTTATGGTTAAAAGAATCAAGGGAGTAAAACGCGCAGCGCTTGCAACCGTTGTTCCTGCAATAAACGGCTATTATATGCTGATGGACTCGGGCGCAAACCTTGACTGCAAGCCTGAAACTCTTACAAGTTTTGGTATTATGGGCAGCATTTATATGCAGAAAGTTATGGGTATTGAATCTCCCAAAGTCGGACTTGTGAATGTGGGTACAGAGGATACAAAAGGTGGCGAACTTCAGCAGGGCGCGTTTGCACTTCTGAAAGAAGCACCTGTAAACTTTGTCGGAAATATTGAAGCAAGGGATATCCCTGCAGGTATTGTTGATGTAGCAGTTGCTGACGGATTTACAGGTAATGTTATCTTAAAACTTACAGAAGGTCTTGCTTCTATGTTTGCAAAGAAAATTAAAGGTATGTTTTTAGACGGCTTAACCGGAAGAGTTTCGGCAGTTATGATGGCTAAAAAACTCAGAAACTTTAAAAAATCCATGGACTATACAGAACAGGGTGGTGCACCTTTGCTCGGTGTGAGAAAACCTGTTATCAAAGCGCACGGAAGCTCCAATCCCAAGGCATTCAAGAATGCTATCGGTCAGGCAATTAAATTTGCAAACCAGGGGCTTATTGAAGAAATTGAAGCGACTATGTCAAAGTTAAAGCAGACAGATGAAGAATAGAAGGAAGGTAATTTCTTGAAACTTGAAGAAAAAATCGGATATCAATTTCAGGATAAGAAACTGCTTGAACGGGCAATTACACATTCTTCTTATGCAAATGAAGGCAAGAAAAACGGCAAAAACAACGAACGCCTTGAGTTTTTAGGTGATTCGGTGTTGTCACTTGTAGTTGCAAAGCACTTGTTTTTAAGATATAAAGATATTCCTGAAGGTGAGCTTACAAAACTCAGGGCAAACCTTGTATGCGAAAGAGCGCTTGATGAATTTGCGAAAAAAATCGACCTTGGAAGTTATCTTTTACTCGGTAAAGGTGAGGAAATGACAGGAGGAAGAAAACGCCCGTCAATTCTTTCCGATGCTTTTGAAGCGGTGATTGCCGCAATTTATCTTGACGGTGGATTTGAAGAAGCTGAAAGGTTTGTTTTAAGCTTTATTCCCAAAGAACTTGATGTGAAAAGTACAAACAAGCTTGCTGATTATAAAACGGCACTTCAGGAAATAATTCAGCAAAACCGTGAAGAAAAAATCGAGTATGTGATGGTTTCGGAAAAAGGTCCTGACCACGCTAAAATTTTTACTTTTGAAGTTATGCTTAACTCGAATGTGATAGGTAAAGGCGAGGGAAGCAGCAAAAAACAGGCGGAACAGAATGCCGCAAGAGAAGCTTTAAA
This sequence comes from Fumia sp., assembly GCA_045615345.1. Lineage (GTDB taxonomy): Bacteria > Bacillota > Clostridia > Oscillospirales > Ruminococcaceae > Fumia. The sequence continues at coordinate 109,955 of JAZLER010000020.1, forward strand.
GCTTATGGGGTACGATTTTTAGGAGGAGTTTTATGAGTCACAGCAACATTGCAATTTTCATTCCCCACTTAGGGTGTCCCAATAATTGTAGTTTTTGTGACCAGAAAACTATCTCGGGCGAGGTAAAAAAGGTTACGCCTGAAGATGTGAGCGAGATATTAAAGGAAGCTTTTACTCATAATTTAGACAGTAAAGATACTGAAATTGCCTTTTTCGGCGGTAGTTTTACCTGCCTTCCGACAGAAGAAATGATGGCGTTTTTAAAAGTGGCATATCCGTATGTAAAGGAAGGTAAAGCAAAAGGTATCAGAATTTCGACAAGACCCGATGGTATTACCCGTGATGTGCTTGAAATTTTAAAATACTATGGTGTTACCGCGATTGAACTCGGTGCGCAGAGTTTAGACGATGATGTTTTGCGTTTAAACCGCAGAGGTCATACCGGTGAGGATGTAAGACGGGCATCGATACTTATAAAAGAATATGGATTTTCTTTAGGGCTTCAGCTTATGACAGGTCTTTATGGAGATCGTAAAGAAAGTCTGTATAAATCAGCAAGAGGGGTAATCCTTATAAAGCCCGATACTGTAAGGATATATCCAACTGTTGTAATCAAAGGTACTTATCTTGATACTTTAAGACTGAAAGGGATTTTTTCACCGATTTCTGTTGAACCTTCCGCTCAAATCTGCGCTAATCTTATAAAGAAGTTTGAGAAAAACGGTATCAGGGTTATAAGGGTGGGACTCCACGCCTCAGAAACACTTGAAGAGAAAATCACAGGTGGTGCTTATCACCCTGCATTCAGGGAAATTTGCGAAAGTATTATAAAAAGAGATTACCTTTTAAAAGAATTTGAAAAATACGAAAAAGGCTCCGAAGTTACAGTATATGTACCGCAAAACGAGGTTTCCGTGACAGTCGGACATAAGAAAAGCAATATAATCTGGGCTGAGAAGCTTGGGTACAAGCTCATAGTAAAGCCCATAAATAAATAGAAAGGAAAGACAAAAGAATGCGTTTAAGGTCACTTGAGATACAAGGATTTAAATCTTTCCCCGATAAAACAAAGATAAACTTCAATCAAGGTATGACAGCTGTTGTCGGCCCTAACGGAAGTGGTAAAAGTAATATTAGTGACGCTATGCGTTGGGTTATGGGTGAACAGTCCACCAAAACCTTGCGTGGCGGAAAGATGGAAGACGTAATTTTTGCAGGTACAGCTGCAAGAAAACCTCAGGGTGCTGCTACTGTTTCCCTTACCTTTGACAACAGGGGAAGAGAACTTTCAGTCGAAAATGACGAGGTTACAGTTACAAGAAAATATTACCGTTCAGGCGACAGCGAATACCTTATAAACGGCGAACAGGTGCGCTTAAAAGATGTAAATGAACTGTTTATGGATACAGGTCTTGGTAAAGACGGTTATTCAATGATAGGTCAGGGTAAAATCGCAGAAATTGTCGGCGCTAAAAGTAAAGAACGCCGTGAGATTTTTGAAGAGGCTGCAGGTATTTCCAAATATCGTTACCGCAAAGCTGAAGCTGAAAGAAAACTTGCTCAGGCACAGGAAAATTTATTAAGACTTTACGATATTTTAGGCGAACTCGAAGGACGAGTTGAACCTTTGCGTATCCAGTCAGAAAAAGCGGCTCAGTTTATCGAGCTTGCCGACAGAAGAAAATCCCTTGAAGTGTCATTATGGCTTAAAACACTTGATAAATATAAAGATGCTTTGAAGGCAAGAGAGAATAAATATCTTATTGCAAAAGGCGATGAAGAACGCCTTGTTCTTGAAATCGAAGCTATCGAAGAAAAGATAACAAACGCTTATGAGGAAATGAAAGACTGTCTTATCAAAAGCGAAGAGTATCAGAATATCAAGACAAATCTTCAAAACAGAATTGCTGAGCTTAAATCCGAAATTGCGGTAAAGCAAAACGATATTGAGCATAACGAGGAAAATATTGCCCGTGTTGAAGAGGAATTAAGACGCCAGAAAGAATCAGACGAGCAGGCGGAAACTGAAATCAATGAGAAAAAAGCCCGAGTTGAAAGTATTAAGGAAGAACTTAAAACCCTCACTGAAGACAGAGAAAAACGCCAGCAGGAACTTACTTCCCTTACCAAAAAAGGCGATGATTTTGATACTCGTTTACAGGCTTTAAATGACGAGGGCAACAGGATTGTCCTTGATTTGTCCCGTTTTTCAATGACAGTATTGAATCTTGAAAACTTCAAAGCTGATGAGCTTTCCCGTATGCAGGCGGTTAAAGAAGAAATGATGTCGCTTGCATCACAGGTTGAATCCGAAAAAGAAACAATCGAGGAACTCAAGGGCCTTATTGCGGAAATTGAAGACAAAAAAGAATCAATAAACAACACAATTTCAGGTATTACCTTAAAACTTGATGCCCGTCAGAGCAAATACGAAGAAAGTAAAGCTTCCTTTGAAAAAATCGACCTTTCTGTTAAAGAAAAACTCCAGAAAGCAAAGCTGCTTACTGACCTTGAAGAAAACCTTGAAGGTTTTGCGTTCAGTGTAAAAACTGTTATGAAAGCCGCAAAAGATGGTGTTTTAAGAGGTGTACACGGAACAGTTGCACAGCTTATTGATGTTAAAAAAGAGTACTCCGTTGCGGTTGAAACTGCTTTGGGTGGTGCTTTACAGGAAGTTGTTGTAAACGATGAAGCAGTAGCTAAAGCTTCTATCCGTTTGCTTTCCGAGAAAAAAGCAGGGCGAGCTACATTTTTACCCCTTACTTCGGTAAAAGGAAATATTCTGGATGTAGCGGGGCTTGACAACTATGCAGGTTATGTGGCTTTGGCTTCCGAGCTTGTAAAATACGATGACAAGTATGAAAATATTGTGCGTTTCCTTCTGGGGCGCATTGTGGTGGTTGATGACCTCGATACTGCTATTGCTATTTCCAAAAAGTACGGCTACAAGTTTAAAATCGTGACCCTTGATGGTCAGCAGGTTAATGCCGGTGGTAGCTTTACCGGTGGTTCTGCAACTAAAAATCAGGGTATCTTAAGCCGTAAAAACGAAGCCGAACAGTTAAAAGAAGAAGCAAAACGCTTGGAAGAAGAAAAAGCTATTCAGGAGTTTAAACTTAACGAACTTGCAGAGCAGATTAAATCGTTGCAGGCAACCCGTGAGGGCGCAAATTCCGAAATGATAGTTGCAAACGAAGATTATTTGCGTTTTTCAGGTGATTTACAGCATCATAATCAGAACCTTTCTCAGCTTTTTGCACGAAATATTCTGCTTGAAGGACAGCTTGAAGAAAGCGAAAAGAAAATCACAAAAGCAGAAAGTGATATTGTTGATGCTAAGGAAAATACCGAAAAACTTACCATAAGACAGAACGAACTCAAAGAAGAACTCAGTGAGTTTGCAGGAAGTCAGGGCGACCTTACCAAAGAACGCGAAGAGCTTTCCGAAATTTTAAGTCAGCTCGGACTCCGTGAAATAGAACTTCATAAAGATACCGAAAATCTTTTGCTTATGATTACAGAGCTTTCGGGTAGAAAGCTTAAATCCGATGAGGAAAAGGCTTCACTCGAAGCGCAGAAAAAAGGTTATCTTGACACTATTGAAAGCCTTAAAGCCGAAGTTTCAGAAAAAGAGGCTGAGGGTGTAACCTTTACAGCACAGATTGAAGAATACGAGCAGAAGATAAAAGATGTTTTGGAAAAACGCACTCAAATTGAGGGCGAAACCACAAAACTCCGTGCTGAGGAAAAAGAAGTTTCCGCTAAAAAAGAAGCGGCAGCAGGTGAGCTTGCACGACTTGAAGAACAGAAACTTTCCGCACAGAAAGATTATGACAACATTATCTCAAGACTCTGGGAAGATTACGAACTTACAAGAAGTGAAGCTTCAGAAATTGCTGTTGAAATTGAGGATACAAATGCCGCACAAAAGGAACTTAATTCTGTTAAGAACAAGATTAAGTCTTTAGGAACTGTAAACCTCTCTGCTATTGAGGAATATAAGGAAGTTTCCGAGCGTTATGCATTCTTAAAAGAACAGGTAAGCGATGCTTCCCGTTCAAAAGATGAGCTTACACGCTTGATTTCAGCACTTACAAAAGAAATGGAAGCAATCTTTACAGAAAGTTTTGCGAAAATCAATGACCATTTCGGAAGAATTTTCGTGGAACTTTTTGGCGGAGGAAGAGCGAGCCTTTCGCTCAGCGACCCTGAAGATATCTTAGAGTCAGGCATTGATATCAATGTTCAGCCTCCCGGAAAGATTATCAAAAACTTAGCATCCCTTTCGGGTGGCGAGCAGTCATTTGTTGCGATTGCAATTTACTTTGCTATTTTAAAAGTCCGCCCGTCACCTTTCTGTGTGCTTGACGAAATTGAAGCAGCACTTGACGATGTAAATGTAACAAAATATGCAAGCTATTTGAGAATGCTCAGCGATAAAACACAGTTTATTATGATTACCCACCGCCGAGGTACTATGGAAGAAGCTGATATGCTTTATGGCGTAACAATGCAGGAAGAAGGCGTATCCAAGCTTTTAGACCTGAAAGTTTCGGAAATTGAGGGTAAACTCGGTATGACTAAATAAGGAAAAGTGAGTGTAAATGGGATTTTTTAACAAGATAAAAGAAGGACTGAAGAAAACAAGAGATTCCATGATGAGCAAAGTCGATATGGTGCTTAACTCTTTCACCAGAATTGACGAAGACTTTATGGAAGAACTTGAAGAAATCCTCATTATGTCCGATGTGGGAGTTTCCACCGCGGCCGATATATGTGAAAAGCTCCGTATGAAAATCAAGGAAACGGGTACTACCGACCCGTCCGAGGTTAAATCTTTGCTTAAAGAGATTATCTCTGAGATGTTAAGCGAAGATGAACCGCTCCATATGGATACAAAGCCGTCAATCGTCTTTGTAATCGGAGTTAACGGTGCAGGAAAAACAACTACTATCGGCAAAATGTCTGCAAACTTTAAGGCAAAGGGCAAAAAAGTGCTTGTTGCTGCTGCTGATACTTTCAGGGCTGCCGCTATTGACCAGCTTGAAGTGTGGACACAAAGAAGTGGTGTTGATATTGTAAAGCATAAAGAGGGTGCTGACCCTGCTGCTGTGGTTTACGACTCAATCGAAGCCGCAAAGGCAAGGGGTACCGATATCCTGCTTATAGACACTGCAGGACGACTTCACAACAAGAAAAACCTTATGGACGAGCTTCATAAGATGTTTAAGATAGTAAGTACCAAGGCTGAGGGGTGCGATGTCGAAGTGCTTTTGGTGCTCGACTCCACAACAGGCCAGAATGCAGTAAGCCAGGCAGAGCTTTTTAAAGAGGCTGCTAATATCACTGGCATTGTTTTAACAAAGCTTGACGGTACTGCAAAAGGCGGTATCGTGATTTCGCTTAAAAATAAGTTAGGTCTTCCTGTAAGATTTATCGGTGTGGGCGAGGGAATTGACGATTTACAGCCTTTTGACCCACAGAGTTTTGCAGATGCTTTATTTGAGTAGGTGACTTATGGATATTATTATTGCTACCAACAACGCACATAAGGTTAAGGAATTCAAAAGGATTTTAACTCCTTTAGGATTTAATGTTTTTTCGTTAAAGGACAAGGGGATTTCGGTTGAAATCGAAGAAAATGGTGTTACCTTTGAAGAAAATGCGATGATAAAGGCAAAGACGATTTACGATATTGTCAAAGTTCCTGTTATTGCTGATGATTCGGGTATCTGCGTTGATTATTTAAACGGTGAACCCGGGATTTATTCTGCACGCTATGGTGGTGAGGGACTTGACGACCACGGCAGAAATATGCTTCTTTTAAAAAATATGGAGAACGCTGATACAAGAACTGCGCGTTTTGTCTGTGCTATTGCCTATATTGACCATAATGGCGATGAGCATACTTTCAAAGGCGTTTGTGAAGGTGTTTTAGGTTTTTGCGAACAAGGTGAAAATGGCTTTGGATACGATCCGCTTTTTATGGTCGGGGAAAAGAGCTTTTCCGAGCTTTCGGGTGACGAAAAAGATGCTATAAGCCACAGAGGTAAAGCCAACAGAATGCTTTACGATTTTATCAAAGGAGAAATTTATGCTTAACAGTAAACAGAGAGCACGCCTGCGCTCAATGGCAAACAAGGTTGAAACGATTATGCAGATTGGCAAAGGCGGAATTAACGAAAATATCTTAAAACAGGTAGAAGATGCACTTTTAGCAAGAGAGCTCATAAAGGTAAGAGTGCTTGAAAACAGTATTTATACTGCAAAGGAAGCAGCGGTTGAGATTGCCGAAGCAGTAAACTGCGAAGTGGTTCAGGTTATGGGAAGTCGTATTACTTTTTACAAAAGGCATCCCAAAGAACCTCAGATTAATTTAGACGAATAATATGAAAAAAATAGCTATTTTCGGCGGAACATTCAATCCCGTACATAACGGACATATAAATCTTTTAAAAGGTATTGATGAAAAGTTTTGCTTTGATGAAATTTTGCTTATCCCTTCTTTTTTGCCACCTCATAAGGAGGCTGTGGAGTTAGCATCCGGTAAAGCTCGTATGAAGATGCTTTCCTTTGCTTTTGAGGATATGGAAAAGTGTGGAGTTTGTGATATCGAGCTTAACAAGAAGGGCAAAAGCTATACAATCGATACAGTCAAGAAGTTAAAACAGATTTTTCCGAATTCTGAGCTTTATTTTATAATAGGCTCCGATATGCTTTTGACTTTTGACCAGTGGAAAAAATGGCGTGAGATTTTAAAATATACAAATATTTTAGCTTCTTCAAGAAATGAGAATGAAACAGAACTTCTCATAAAAAAAGCCTGTGAACTTGACAAAAATCGTATTACGGTCGTTGAAATTAAACCTTTTCCTGTTTCTTCAACCGAGGTAAGAAATATGATAAAAAGAGGGGAAGATGTATCACATCTTGTCCCTGAAAAGGTTTTGCGCTATATAAATCAAGAGGGGTTATACAGATGATTTTATGGCAGGAATATCACAAAATACTTAAAGAAAAACTATCAAAAAAGCGTTATGAACATTCTCTTGCAGTTATGGAAAGAGCAGAATTTTTAGCCTCCCTTTACGGTGCTGATATCGAAAAAGCTCGTCTTGCGGGACTGCTTCACGATATTATGAAGGACACTGATAAAATATCACAGTTGCAATTTATCGAAAATTCTGCTATAATTCTATCAGTTGCTGAAAAAAATGCGCCTCCTTTGTGGCACGCAATCGCAGGTTTTTTATATGTCCGCGATGTTCTTAAAATAGAGGATGAGGACATCCTTAACGCGATACGCTACCATACCACGGGAAGAGCAAATATGTCAGTGCTTGAAAAAGTTATTTACCTTGCCGATTTTACATCACTTGATCGTGATTATCCTGATGCCCCGTACACAAGGCATCTTTCGGAACAGGGTTTAAATAAAGGTATGATTTACTGCACCGACTATCTTATCAGAAGCTTGCTTGAAAAGGGAAAAATGTTGCATCAGGATACTGTGGATTGCTACAATGAGCTCGTCTGTGAGGAGTTGAAAAATAATGAAAACTAAAAAGAAAAAACTGTCTTTTGCAGACAGAATTATGATGATAATATCGGTTATATTGATTATAGCTTCAATTTGTTCTATCGGTTATCTCGGGATTATGAACTGGAAACCGCTTACAGAACTTGACGAATACGGAAACGCTGCAACCATTGACTCTGATATTCAGAACAGCGCCAATATCAAAAAGAAAGCCACAAACTTCCTCATCACAGGTATTGACTATGCCGAGGGTACGGGAAGAGGTAAGCTTACCGATGTTATTATGGTGGTGAGTTTCAATATGGAAAACGGTGCTATCAATGTTTTGCAGATTCCGCGTGATACCTACATCGGTACTGAGTACCCGACAGGTAAAATCAATGCAGTTTACGGCAACAAAAATAAAGGTGGCGTAGAAAACTTAGCAAGGGTTATTTACGACCGTTTCCGTTTACCTATTGACCATTATGTTACTATCAATATGGATGGATTTGTAAATTTGGTTGATGCTATCGGCGGTGTCGAAGTTGATGTAAAGGAATCATTCACACTTGAGGGTGTTACATTTAAACCGGGTGTTCAGGTGCTTAACGGACTCAAGGCTGAAAAATTCGTGCGTGAGCGTTACAGCCGTGGTGGTGACATCGGACGCATCAATGGTCAGCGTGAGTTTATGGCGGCTCTTATTAAAAAGCTTAAATCACTTTCGGTTAAGGAGATTACTTCTTTAGCTCCGACACTTATGAAAAATGTCACAACCGATATGAATGTAAAGACTATCCTTACATTTGCAGAAAAAGCAAGAAAGCTCGATATGGCTAATATCAAGTTCCATATGGCGGCAGGTGAGAGCGCTTACATCAACGGATATTCTGTATGGACAGTGCATAAGGAAGTTTTAGCAAAAACATTGAATGAAAACTTCCGTCCGTTCTCTGATCCTGTTCCGGCGAGCAAACTCAATATAAGAGAAGTGAGAAACACAATAAGTCATTATGACGATAACACTACCACCATTGATGATATTTTAGGTGAATAACAGGAGGATATTTAATGGATTCCAAAACATTAATGGAAAAAATTGTTACTGTTTTAGACAGTAAAAAAGCAGATGATATCAAAGTTATCAAGGTTTCAGACCTTACAATACTTGCTGATTATTTTGTAATCGCAACAGGTACAAGCTCAACACAGGTAAAAATGCTTACCGATGAAGTTGACTATCAGCTTGGACTTGAGGGAATAGAACCTCATAAAATTGAGGGATACCGTTCCGAAAACTGGATAGTTTTGGACTATACTGATGTTATTGTTCACATCTTCCATTCCGAAACAAGAGAGTTTTACGGTTTGGAACGCCTTTGGGCAGACGGCGAACAGACAGATATTTCACACTTACTGACAGAATAAAAAGGGGTTAATTTTAAGATGAGCAAAAGCAGATACGATTTTCAGAATATTGAGAAAAAATGGCAGAAATACTGGGATGAAAATAAAACTTTCAAGGCAGTAAACGACTACTCAAAGCCTAAGTTTTATCCCTTGGTTGAGTTCCCTTATCCTTCCGGTCAGGGTCTCCATGTAGGACATCCCCGCCCTTATACAGCACTTGACATTGTTGCAAGAAAACGCCGTCTGGAAGGCTATAATGTACTTTATACAATGGGTTGGGATGCGTTTGGTCTTCCTACCGAAAACTATGCTATCAAGAACAAAATCCATCCTGAAATTGTAACAAAGCAGAATGTTGAAAGATTTAAAGCACAGCTTAAATCCTTAGGCCTTTCCTTTGACTGGGACAGAGAAATCAATACAACAGATCCCAACTACTATAAATGGACACAGTGGATTTTCATCAAACTTTTCGAAGCAGGTCTTGCTTATAAGAGTGAAATGAATGTAAACTGGTGTACTTCCTGTAAAGTAGTTCTGGCTAACGAAGAAGTTGTAGGCGGTGTTTGTGAGCGTTGTGGCGGCGAAGTTGTCCATAAGGTAAAAAGCCAGTGGATGCTCAAAATCACAGAATATGCACAGCGCTTGCTCGATGACCTCAATGAAGTTGATTATTTCGACCGTATCAAGGCTACTCAGGTAAACTGGATAGGTCGTTCCACAGGTGCAGAAGTTGATTTTGCTACAACAGCAGGCGATGTACTTAAAGTTTACACAACTCGTCCCGATACACTTTTTGGTGCAACTTATATGGTTATTGCACCCGAACATCCCTGCGTTGAAAAATGGGCTGACAAGCTTGAAAATATTGACGAAGTACGCGCATATCAGCAGGAAGCTGCGCGTAAATCCGACTTCGAACGCACCGAGCTTAACAAGGATAAAACAGGCGTTATGCTCAAAGGTGTTATGGGTATCAACCCCGTAAACGGTACAGAAATTCCGATTTTTATTTCCGACTATGTATTGGTAAGTTACGGAACAGGTGCCATTATGGCTGTTCCTGCTCACGATACACGCGACTATGAATTTGCAAAAGCATTCAATCTTCCCATTATTGAAGTTGTAAAAGGTGGAGATATTGAGAAAGAGGCATTCACCGACTGCGAAACAGGTGTTATGGTGAATTCAGGTTTCCTTGACGGACTTTCTGTTGAAGATGCAAAAGAAAAAATCAAGGAATGGCTTGAAGCGAACGGCAAAGGCGTTCCCAAGGTAAACTATAAACTCCGTGACTGGGTATTTGCCCGTCAGCGTTACTGGGGCGAGCCTATCCCGATTGTTCATTGTGATGACTGTGGATATGTTTCTATTCCCGTTGAGGAACTCCCCTTGAAACTTCCCGATGTTGAAAGTTATGAGCCTACCGATGACGGACAGTCACCACTTGCCAATATCGAAAGCTTTATCAACACAACTTGCCCCAAATGTGGCAAGCCTGCTAAACGCGAAACCGACACAATGCCTCAGTGGGCAGGTTCTTCCTGGTACTTTTTGCGTTACTGTGACCCCGATAATATGGATTTCTTGGCTTCCAAGGAAGCACTTGATTACTGGATGCCTGTTGACTGGTATAACGGTGGTATGGAACATACAACTTTGCATCTGCTCTATTCCCGTTTCTGGCACAAGTTCCTTTACGATATCGGCGCTGTTTCCTGCAAAGAACCTTACAAGAAACGCACAAGCCATGGTATGGTTTTAGGCGAAGACGGCCAGAAGATGAGTAAATCAAGAGGCAATGTTGTAAACCCGGACGAAGTAATCAGGGATTACGGCGCTGATACAATGCGTCTTTACGAAATGTTTATCGGTGACTTTGAAAAAACTGCTCCCTGGAGCAACAACTCTATCAAAGGATGTAAGCGTTTCCTCGACAGAATCTGGTCACTTCAGGATAATGTAGTTGACGGTGACAGCTATCGCAAGGAACTCGAAACTCCTTTCCACCAGACAATCAAAAAAGTTTCCGAGGATATCGAAACTTTGAAATACAACACTGCAATCGCAGCTATGATGGCACTTTTAAATGCTATCGATAAAGTGGGTACTATTAACCGTGCAGAGTACCGCGATTTACTTATTATGCTCAATCCTTTTGCTCCCCATATTACAGAAGAACTTTTCGAAATAATGGGCTTTGGCGGAACTGTTTCCGAACAGAAATGGCTCACATTTGATGAAGCAAAATGCAAAGAAGCAACCGTTGAAATCGCAGTGCAGGTTAATGGCAAAATCAGAGCAAAAATTGATGTTGATGCTGAAATTTCTTCCGAAGATGCTATTGCTCAGGCTAAGGCTGACGAAAAAGTCAAAGCAGAGCTTGACGGCAAGAATATCATCAAAGAAATTTATGTAAAAGGAAAACTTGTAAATATCGTAGCAAAATAAAAAAAGCTCTTGACATTATATGTTGGGCTATGATATAATAGATTGTACAATTGTTGGTTTGCAAATGGGTTTGCCTTGTAAGAGTCCGCGAACGCGGAAAGAGGTTCTCGTTGCAAAGCAGATACCAGTGGCGGAACCGGCTTTTATAACCTCTGCCTCTGAGGCAAAGGGAGGGAATATGATGTCTGAAATCAGAGTAAAAGATAATGAATCTCTGGACAACGCTCTCAAGAGATTTAAAAGATCTTGTGCTAAATCTGGTGTTCTTGCGGAAGTACGCAAAAGAGAACATTATGAGAAACCTTCTGTAAAACGCAAAAAGAAATCAGAAGCAGCAAGAAAACGTAAGTATTAATAATTACGTAAAGGTAAAAAGCGAGCGTTATGCTCGCTTTTTTGTTACCTTAAAGGAGATACTATGGCACTTTTAAGACCATCTTATGCGTTTAAACGCATAACCGATATAAACCCTGAATTCTTTACGGAAAAAGGGATAAAATGTCTTTTGCTGGATGTTGACAATACTTTGACAACACACGATAATCCGGTACCGGCAACGGGTGTTGAAAGTTGGCTCGAAGAGATAAAATCAAAGGGTATAAACGCTGTCATCCTTTCAAATAACAGCGATGAAAGGGTAAAACCTTTTGCCAAAAGGCTCGGACTCAGTTATATTCCGCGTGCCTGCAAACCGCTTACTTTCGGTATTACAAGGGCGTGCAGGGAGCATAATCTCGGCACGAATGAAATAGCGCTCATAGGTGACCAGATTTTTACCGATATAATTGGAGGGAATCTTAAAGGAATTTTAACAGTTCTGGTTGAGCCTTATGAAATTGAAGATAAATTTTTCCTGAAATTTAAAAGAAAAATTGAAAAACCTATTCTTAAAAGAATAAAGAGGTTTAATGATGAAAATTAGATTTGGTACTGCCGGTAAATCCGACAGTTTTGAAACTTTAGGATATAAAAACACTGCCGACATTGTCGATTACTTAAAGCATTTTAATCTTAATGCGTTTGAGTATCAGTGCGGCAGAGGTGTCAGGGTGAATGAAGCATCTGTAAAGAAACTCGGCGCAGATGCAAAAGAAAATGACATCGCCCTTTCTTTGCATTCGCCTTATTATATCTCGCTTTCTTCGGTTGAGAAGGAAAAGCGCGATAACAGTATAAATTATATTGTTGACAGTGCAAAGGCGGCACGCCTTATGGGAGCTGACAGAGTAGTTGTGCATTCGGGTTCTTGCGGCAAGCTTACACGAAGTGATGCTCTGGAGCTTGCAAAAGATACTGTTACACGGGCGCTTTTAACTCTTGATGAGATGGGGCTTTCCGACATTACAATCTGCCCTGAAACGATGGGCAAGATTAATCAGCTTGGGAATTTAGAGGAAGTTTTAGAGCTTTGTAAGCTCGATGAAAGACTTATCCCCTGTATCGATTTTGGCCATCTTAACGCCCGTACACTGGGCGGAATTAAAGGTGCAACCGATTATGAGGCGATACTTGACAGCGTTGAAAACGAGCTTGGAAATGACAGACTCAAAGTCTTTCACTCTCATTTTTCTAAAATTCAGTATACCGATAATGGCGGTGAAAAATGCCATCTGACATTTGAGGATGATGTTTATGGTCCCCAGTTTGAACCTTTGATGGAGATTGTATATAAAAAAGGACTTACTCCTCGATTTATCTGCGAATCTGCAGGTACTCAGGCTGAAGATGCCATGGCAATGAAAGAATATTTTGAATCTTTGAAATAAGGAGTGACGGATATGAAAAAACATATTCTTGTAATTCACGGACCTAACTTAAATTTGCTCGGCGAAAGAGAACCCGGTGTTTACGGCAGCGATTCTTTTGAGTCTGTAAACCGTGAAATTATGACTTTTGCAGAAAGTAAGGGGCTTTCCTGTGAAATTTTTCAGTCCAACTGCGAAGGCGAAATTATCGATAAAATTCAGGCTGAAAGACATAATTATGACGGCATTGTTGCGAATATGGGGGCATACACTCATTACAGTTATGCTATAAGAGATGCTATTTCAAGTGTTAAAAAACCTTGTATTGAGGTGCATATGTCCAATGTTCACGGCAGGGAAGAATTCAGAAAAGTGTCGGTTATTGCCCCTGTCTGTGCAGGTCAGATAAGCGGTTTTGGCAAGTACAGTTACCTCCTTGCAATCGAGGGAATTACAAAACTTATCTAAAATTTGAGAAAATTTTCATTTTTCTATTGCAAAATGATAGATTTTACTGTAAAATGTATATGTATGGGTTTTAACCCAAAGGATATTCAATTAATTGGAGGTTTGTCTAATGATATCAGCAGGCGAATTTAAAAACGGTTTAACTTTTGATATGGACGGGGAAGTAATGCAGATTGTAGAATTGCAGCATGTAAAACCCGGTAAAGGTGCGGCTTTCGTTCGTACTAAAATCAGAAATGTTGTAACAGGTGCAGTGACTGAAAGAACTTTCAACCCCACTGAAAAATTCCCTCCCGCATTCGTAGAACGCAGAGAAATGGAATACCTTTACAATGACGAAAATCTTTATTACTTTATGGACAGCGAAACTTACGAACAGGAAGCTATCGATGGTAAGAACCTTGATGACAGCTTTAAATTCGTAAAAGAAAATATGGTAGTTAAAGTACTTTCCTACAAAGGCAATGTTTTCGGCGTTGAAGCTCCTAACTTTGTTACTTTGCAGGTTACAAAAACTGACCCCGGTTTCAAAGGTAATACTGCTACTAACGCTACAAAACCCGCTACTTTGGAAACAGGCGCAGAAATCAAAGTTCCTCTCTTTATCGATGAGGGCGAAATGATTAACGTTGATACTCGTACAGGCGAGTATATGTCCAGAGCTAACTGATTGTAAACTCTTTATACACTACTTAAAAGGAGGCATATAAAATGGATTTGCTCGAAAAAGTTGCATATTTGAAAGGTATGCTTAACGGAATGGACCTTGATGAAGATAAAAAGGAAACTCGTCTTATCACAGCTATTATCGATGTGCTTGACGATCTTGCAGCTTCTCTTGTTGACCTCGAAGACGAAACAAACGAAATGTGCGAACTCATTGACATCCTTGATGAGGATCTCGGTGAAGTTGAAGAAGCAGTTTTTGATTGCGATTGCGACTGCGATTGCTGTGACGAAGATGACTTCGATGACGAAATGTACGAAGTTACCTGCCCTACATGCGGCGAAACTCTTTGCGTAGACGAAGATATGCTCGATGAAGGCGGTATGACTTGCCCCGCTTGCGGTGAATCACTTGAATTCGATCTCGAAATCGGTGACTGCGACTGCGGTTGTGAAGACTGCGACTGCGAATAATTTTAAAAAGCTAATGCTGTGTCATATGACACAGCATTTTTGTTTTACCTAAAATTAGTTTAAATATAAAACTAATTGCGTTTTTATTGACTTTTTCTGTTTAATGGAGTAAAATGGTGTTAACCGAATTTTTAAGGAGGATATTTTATGAAAAAAATCCTAAGCTTAGTTTTAGCACTCATTATGGTAATGAGCCTCTTTAACGGCGTTACCGTGAGTGCGGCACCTGTATCAGAATATAAAAATGTGCTTGAAGGAATGGCGTACACAACATCTATTGCCGCACATTCGAGCTACCGTGATTCAGGTGGAGAGCTTACCGATGGTTATGAACCCGGGTACAGCTTCTACGATGGTGGCTGGTCTGCGTTCAAAGGTATTTCTGCAGGTAGTACATCTGATATTACCTTGGAACTTGACGATGTTTATGAAATCGACAAGTTCGGAGTTTATATGCTGAACTCAGTAAACTCTGGTGGTATAAAATATCCTCAGGGTGAGTTTGTATTCTCTTATTCTATGGATGGTGTGACTTACAAGGAAGCATATAGAGGTTCTGTTCCTGAAGATGCACCTGAAAATACAACATATATTTTTGAAATCCCACTCGATGTACCCGTTGAGGCTCAGTATATAAGAGTAGGTATTCCTGCTGAATATGGTTGGTCTTTCATTGGTGAAATTTATGCCTATGCTGATGCTACAGTAAAACCTCAGATGCCAATTATTGATACTGACCTCACTGTTTTGAAAGAAGTTAACGAAGGTAATTCCTTTACACTTTCTGTTAATGCATCAAAAACAGATGACGGTGTTCTTTCCTACCAGTGGTATAAAGATGGTGAAAAAACAGGTACAAACAGTAACAGAT
>JAZLER010000021.1:0-52723 GCA_045615345.1 Fumia sp.
GAGTTAAAGATGATGCTGTTTTGGGTGATAAGACATTCGAAGTTTATGACTTCAATGCAACAGGCGCATTTAATGAAGAAACATTTATGCCCGAAGATATCACTCCTGATCTCAACACAAGAGAAGTTACTGTAACAGTTGAATAATATTCTGCTACGGACTTTTCCGCAGTTATTATGCAGAGATGCAAATGATTGTTAAATAACAAAATTAAGGAAACCTCAAAAGAGGTTTCCTTTTTTATTTCAAAAAATTTCATCTATCGGTTGAATTATTGGGGAAAAAGATGTAAAATAGAATGTAGATTTATCCGTATGAGAGAAAGGCAGAAATTTATGAAAAAACTTCGTGTAAATTTAAGTGAAGGAAGAAGTTATGATATTTTAATTGAAAGCGGTCTTTTAAAAGATGCAGGCGGAAAAATCAAAGAAGTATACACTGGCAGACGAATAGCTGTAATTACCGATTCGACTGTTAAAGTCCTTTATGCCGAAAAGCTTGTAGCTTCGCTTGAAAAATCAGGCTTTGAAACAAAGGTTATTAATTTCCCTGCGGGTGAACCTTCTAAAAATATGGATACCGTTATAAGCCTTTATGATGCGCTTTTGGAACCTGTTCCTTTTGCGGTGACAAGAAGTGACCTGATAATAGCGCTCGGTGGCGGTGTAACCGGGGATATGGCTGGCTTTGTTGCGGCAACATTGCTTCGCGGAATTCCATTTGTGCAGATTCCTACAACATTACTTTCGCAGGTTGACAGTTCTGTTGGCGGAAAGGTTGCTGTTGATTTAAAACAAGGCAAAAACTTAGCAGGGGTATTCTATCAACCAAAGCTTGTACTGGTTGACCCTGACACTTTAAAAACACTTTCCGACCGTATTTTCTCCGATGGCCTTGCGGAGGTTATCAAATATGGTATGATAAGGGATAAAGCGCTTTTTGAAGTTATCGAAAAAGCAAAATCCAGAGAAAATCTTATTCCTTTTATGGAGGATATTATATACACTTGCTGTGATATAAAAAGAGAAATTGTCGAGCATGATGAGTTTGATACAGGTGAGAGAATGCTTTTAAATTTCGGGCATACTCTGGGACATGTTTTCGAAAAACTCGGTAATTATTCTTTGTATATGCATGGCGAGGCGGTTTCCTGCGGTATGGTTGCAATACTTAAAATCGGAGAAAATCTGTCGCTTACAGAAAAAGGGAATGCAAAAAGGCTTGAAAATCTTTTAAACTCGTATTCACTTCCCGTAAAGCCTGATAATGTATCGGCAAAAGATGTTGTTGAAACTCTGTCTTACGATAAAAAAGGAAGCGGCGATGATATTACCGTAGTTTTTTGCAAAAATCCGGGCGAGTCATTCTTTAAAAAGATGTCAAAGAAAGAATTAGCAGGACTGTCCGAAGAAATTATTTAAAGCAGGTGAATTCGTGGATCTTTTAATAACTCCTCAGAAACTTTACGGCGAGGTTAAAGTACCTTCTTCCAAAAGTGCAGGACACAGAAATATAATTGCGGCGGCACTTGGTGGCGGAGAAGTGACCGACATAAGTTTTTCGGAGGATATTTATGCGACTTTGAACTGTATCAAAGCGCTCGGTATAGATTTTTGCAAAAAAGACAATACTGTGTGCTTTGAAAATGATAAAAAGTCTGAAAACCTCCTTCTTGACTGTAATGAGTCAGGTTCTACTTTAAGGTTTTTTATTCCGCTTGCCATTGCTTTGTATCCCGACAGAGAAATAGTTTTCAAAGGTAGCAAAAGGCTTATGGAAAGACCTTTGACTACATATTTTGATATTTTTGAAAAAGACAATATTTTCTATAAGGCTGATTTGGAAAACCTCACTGTAAAAGGAGCACTTTCAGGAGGAGAGTATAAATTAAGCGGAAAGATAAGCTCTCAGTTTATAACAGGACTTTTATTTGCTTTACCGCTTTTGAAAACCCCGTCAAAGATAGTGATTACCGATAATTTAGAGTCAAAAGGGTATGTGGATATGACACTTGATACTCTCAAGAAATCGGGTGTTGTGGTTGAAAACAAAGATTATAAGGAGTTTATAATCCCTTGTAATCAGCAGTATAAATTATGCAAAAATAAGGTGGAGGCGGATTTTTCACAAGGTGCCTTTTTCCTTACTGCAAATTTTCTTGGCTGTGATATCAGCCTTATTGGGCTTGATATGAATTCCAAACAGGGCGACAAGGCTATTTGCAAAATTCTTTCGGATTTCAAGAAAGATGAGGATATTACCATAGATGTGAGTGATATCCCCGATTTAGTGCCGACTATGGCGGTTGCCGCTTCTCTGAGAAACGGTAATAAGACATATTTTGTAAACGGTGCAAGGCTCAGAATGAAAGAAAGCGACAGGATTAAAACCACCTGCGATATGATAAAATCCCTCGGCGGCGGTATTTTTGAAGGCGAAGACAGTATTACCGTAATCGGCAAAGAAGCCCTTTCGGGTGGAGTTATAAACTGCTATAATGACCATAGAATTGCGATGGCGGCAGCAGTTGCCGCAACTGTATGCAAATCGGAAGTAAAACTTCTCGGCGCAGAATGTGTTAAAAAATCTTATCCCGGTTTCTGGGAAGATTATAAATCCCTTGGCGGAAAGATTAAGGAGGATGGCAGATGAAAACAGAGTATACAATTTTTGGCGAATCCCACGGGGAAGCAATAGGCGTTGTAATAGAAAATCTGCCGTCAGGAATTTCAATAGATAATGATTTTATTTTAAGTGAAATGACAAGGCGACAGGCGAAAAAAGGCGGACTTACAACCCCTCGTATCGAGTCGGATATTCCCGAAATTTTAAGCGGTGTTTTTGACGGGAAAACCACAGGTACGCCTCTTTGCGCTATTATAAGGAATGACAATACCCGTTCAAAGGATTATAACAACGACTTGCTTCGCCCTTCGCACGCAGACTATACAGGCTTAGTGCGTTACGATGGTTTTAATGATTACAGGGGTGGGGGACATTTCTCGGGCCGCCTCACAGCTCCGCTTGTTTTCGCAGGTGCTGTTGCAAAACTGGTTTTAAAAGAAAAGGGTATTTTTGTCGGTGCCCATATTCTGCAGATCGGTAATGTAAAAGATGATGGATTTGACGAAAAAATGCTGTCAGCAGAATATTTTGGAACTTTGTCAAAAAAAGATTTCACCGTTATAAACGATGAAAAAGGCGAAGAAATGAAGTCGCTAATTCAAAAAGCAAGGGAAGAGCTGACATCTGTCGGTGGCATTATTGAATGTGCCGTTATCGGTATGCCTGCAGGGATGGGTTCGCCTGACAAGGATAACCTTGAGGGCGTTATCTCCAGAAATGTTTTCAGGGTTCCTGCTGTTAAAGGTATAGAGTTTGGCCTGGGATTTGGCTTTGCAAATGCGTATGCTCATGAAGTTAATGACGCTTTTTGCATAAATAACGGTAAAATTGAAACAAAAACCAACAACAATGGTGGAATTCTTGGTGGTATTTCAACCGGTATGCCGATAGTTTTCAAAACAGTTATAAAACCGACTCCGTCTATTGCGCGAAAACAAGATACAGTTGATGTTTCTGATATGACTGAAACAGAAATAGAAATTCACGGCAGACATGACCCGTGTATTCTGTCACGCGCTGCGGTTGTAATTGAAAGTGCAGCTGCACTTTCAATACTGGAAGCTCTTTAAGGAGTCTTAGAATGGATAAAAATATTGTTCTTATCGGTATGCCGGGGTCGGGCAAAAGTACTGTGGGTAAAATTCTTGCCCAAAAGATGAATATGAATTTTGCCGACCTTGATACTGAAATCGAAAATTATCTTGGTGAGAGTATTTCTGATGTTTTTGCAAAAAAAGGTGAAAAATTTTTCAGGGATGCTGAAACCCACTGTGCTGAAACTGTTGCAAAAAAGAAATCTCTGGTCATTGCAACAGGTGGCGGCGTTATCATAAGAGAAGAGAATATGAAAGCCCTTTCCGAAAATGGTGTAGTGGTTTTTCTGGACAGACCTTTGAGTGCTTTGCTCGGCGAGGATTTGTCGGGAAGACCACTCTTGAAAGATGGTGCTGAAAGGCTTTACAATCTTTACAATAAGCGTATAGATTTATATAAAAAATACGCAGAGTATAAAATAGAAAGTGTAAAAAGCCCTGAATTTGTTGCTGAAAATGTTGTTTCGGCGATTACAAAGAAAAACTATCATTTAGGGGTTATAGGAAATCCGATTTCGCATACGCTTTCTCCGTTTATTCATACAAAGCTTGCAGAATTTTTAGGGGTGAGCTGTGAATATCTGCCCTATAAAGTGGAAGATGTCAATGGGTTTGTCGGCTTTGCCCAAAAAGAAAATTTTGATGGTTTTAACATAACTATTCCGCATAAAAAAGCAATAATGGACGAAATCACAGAATGTGATGATTATGCAAAAATGTGCGGAGCTGTAAATACCGTGAAGATTACCGATGGTGTTTTGAAAGGTTACAATACCGATGGGGACGGAATTTATTTTTCGTTGTTGCAAAATAAAGCAGACCCCGGGGGCAAAAGGGTTATGATTATAGGTGCAGGTGGTGCAGCTGTTTCGATTTGCCGTAAAATGCTTTCTGTAGATGCCTTTGTGACAGTTCTTTGCAGAGATACCACAAAGTTTTCTGAAGAAAATGTAACAGTACTTGAGATGAATTCTGAAAATCTCAGGGCTGTCGCTGAAATTTCCGATATAATAATAAATGCAACCCCTTTGGGAATGGAAGGGATTGCTGACGATTTTGCCGATTTTTCATTTCTTGATAATACAGATGCTTTTGTTTACGATATAGTTTACAAACCTTATGAAACAAATCTTGTAAAGGAAAGCAGAAAACGAGGGCTTAAATCCGAAAACGGACTTTCGATGCTGATAAATCAGGCTATATTTGCATTTTCGGTTTTCACTGACAGACAGTTTGATTTTGATAAGGCATCCGCATATCTGCAAAAAGAGGTACAGAAGTATATATATAAATAGCAAAAAGCGAGAAGATTTTTCTTCTCGCTTTTTGCATTAGTGTGTTTAAGAACAAGCGGGAGGTCTAATGAAATTAGTACATACCGCCTGCAGGCATAGCGGGGGCTGCAGGAACATCTTCCTTGATGTCAGCAACCAAAGATTCGGTTGTGAGCACCATTGCAGCGACACTTGCAGCGTTTTGCAAAGCGCTTCTTGTAACCTTTGTGGGGTCTACAATACCGAATTCGAGCATATCGCCATATTTTTCGTTGTATGCATCAAATCCGAAGCCAACTTTCTTGGCTGCAAGAATTTTATCAATGATAACGGAACCTTCAAGACCACCGTTTAATGCAATCTGGCGAATGGGTTCTTCCAAAGCCTTCAAAACAATTGTCGCACCTGTTTTTTCGTCACCTTCAAGTGAATTCACGAGTTTTTTAACAGCAGGGATTGCGTTAATGGGAGCAACACCGCCACCTGCAACAATACCTTCTTCAACAGCAGCTTTTGTAGCAGAGAGCGCATCTTCAATACGCATTTTCTTTTCTTTCATTTCGATTTCGGTAGCCGCACCAACTTTGATAACAGCAACACCACCGGAAAGTTTTGCGAGTCTTTCCTGGAGTTTTTCTCTGTCGAAATCGGAAGTTGTTGTAGCGATCTGAGAACGGATCTGCGCTACGCGGTTTTTGATTTCATTTTTATTGCCTGCGCCGTCAACAATGATGGTGTTTTCTTTCTGCACAACAACCTGACGAGCACGGCCGAGCTGCATAAGAGTTGCTTCCTTGAGGTCAAGACCGATTTCCTCGCTGATAACCTGACCGCCTGTGAGGATAGCGATATCCTGAAGCATTTCTTTTCTTCTGTCGCCAAAACCGGGAGCTTTTACTGCAACGCAGTTGAATGTGCCACGGAGTTTGTTGAGGATAAGGGTTGTAAGAGCTTCACCCTCAATATCTTCAGCGATGATAACGAGTTTTTTGCCACTCTGAACAATCTGCTCAAGTAAGGGGAGAAGGTCCTGAATACTTGCGATTTTTTTGTCTGTGATAAGAATGAATGCATCGTCCATTACAGCTTCCATTTTTTCAGTGTCTGTGCACATATAAGGGGAGATGTAACCACGGTCAAACTGCATACCTTCAACAACTTCGCTGTATGTTTCAGCAGTTTTGGATTCTTCGATAGTGATAACTCCGTCAGCGGAAACTTTTTCCATAGCCTCTGCAATAAGATTTCCTACGAATTCATTGTCAGCGGAAACAGTTGCAACGCGGGCAATATCTTCGCTTCCTTTTACTTTTTTGGAGTTTTTAACGATAGTTTTTACAGCTTCGTCAACAGCTTTCTGCATACCTCTTTTTAAAACCATAGGGTTTGCACCTGCCGCAACATTTTTCATACCCTCGCGGACAAGAGCCTGTGCGAGCAAGGTTGCGGTTGTTGTACCATCGCCTGCTGCATCGTTTGTTTTGGTTGCAACTTCTTTTACAAGTTGTGCACCCATATTTTCAAAAGCATCTTCGAGTTCAATTTCTTTTGCAATTGTGACACCATCGTTTGTGATGAGAGGCGCACCGAATTTTTTGTCGAGAACAACATTTCTGCCCTTGGGTCCCAAGGTGATTTTAACAGTATCAGCAAGCTTGTCGATACCTGTCTGTAAAGCTTTTCTTGCTTCTTCGCCGTAAATAATCTGTTTTGCCATAGGTTGAGTCCTCCCTTTATTCCACTACTGCCAGGACATCGTTCTGACTGAGAATGATATATTCTTCGCCATCGAGTTTTACTTCTGTTCCGGCATATTTGCTGATAAGTACTTTATCGCCAACTTTAAGTTCCATTTTTACTTCTTTGCCGTCAATAATGCCACCGTTACCAACTGCAACAACTTCTGCAACAGAGGGTTTTTCTTTAGCAGCTCCTGCAAGGATGATTCCGCTTTTGGTGGTTTCTTCTGCTTCAACCATTTTAATAACAACACGGTCAGCTAAAGGTCTGATGTTCATAAGATTTCCTCCTTGATTTATATGAAATAATAATTATCGGGCCTGTTAGCACTCTAAACCCTCGAGTGCTAACACATAATATTGTACTCCATTTTTTGCAAAAATGCAATGTTTTAATTGTTAATATTTTGTTTTTTGTAAGATGTTATAAAAATTTTTGCATATAACGCCGAGCTTTATGCAAAAAGGCATATAATTTTAATTTTTTTATAAATTTTGTTGCGATAAACCCGGTTTTGCAGTATAATATATGCTATAGTATATACTCGTATGAAAAGAGGTGTCGCAATGGGCACAAGAAAGTATGTTATTTCCACTGAAACAACCTGTGATATGCCAAAAGAGTATTATTTTCAGAATGGTATTTGCTGTTTGGGACTTACTTATACAGTAAACGGCAAGGAGTATAATTCTGCATCGGACGATGGAATTTCTTCCGGGGATTTTTATAAAATGTTGAGAGAGGGTGCTGAGTCCAAGACTGCTCAGGTTTCCCCTGATGCCGCAACGATAGTTTTCGAAGAGCTTGTAAAAGAGGGTTATGATATTTTTCATCTTTCATTTTCTTCTGCGTTGAGCGGAACATATCAGAGTTGCAAAATTGCAGCCGATGATGTGATGGAGCGTTATCCCGATGCGAAAATTATTGTGGTTGATTCCCTTGCTGCATCGATGGGGCAGGGGCTTATGCTTAACTATGCGGTTACTTTGAAAAACGAAGGTAAAACCATTGACGAAGTTGCAGAAATTATCGAAAAAGAAAAGCTTAATTTCTGTCATAATTTTACTGTTGATGATCTGCACTTTTTAAGCCGTGGTGGACGAATTTCCAAAATGACTGCTATTATGGGAACAGCGCTTGGAATAAAACCTTTACTCCATGTGGACGATGAAGGACGGCTTATAAATGTAGGTAAAGTGAGAGGAAGAAAACAGTCTTTAAACTGGCTTGTTGACAAGATGGCTGAACGCATTGGCAATAAGAAAAATGATGTAATTTATATCGTACATGCTGATGCAACCGGGGATGCGGAATATGTTTCGGATCTTGTAAACAAACGGTTTGGAATAAAGAATATTCTTATCAGTGATATCGGTCCTGTGATCGGTTCGCATGCAGGGCCCGGCACTGTTGCACTCTTCTTTGTTGGCGATACAAGAAAAATTTAATCTGAATAGAGGTAATAAAAATGAATGAAATCAAAATTATCAGAAGCGAAAATTTAAAGCAGAAACCTGATGAAAACACTCTTGTTTTCGGTAAATATTTTACTGACCACATGTTTATGATGGACTGGAACAAGGAAAAAGGCTGGCATGATGCTAAAATCGTTCCTTATGCACCACTTGAGCTTTCTCCCGCGTGTACTTGTCTTCATTATGGACAGGAAACTTTTGAAGGTATGAAGGCTTACAGAAATTCTGATGGTGAAATCTATCTTTTCAGACCAATGGAAAACTTCAAACGCCTCAATACATCCAATGACCGTCTGTGTATTCCTCACATTGATGAAGAATTTGCGTTGAAAGCGCTTACAGAGCTTTTGAAAATTGACAGAGACTGGGTGCCTCACAAAGAGGGAACATCCCTTTATATCCGTCCGTTTGTTATCGGAACTGAGCCCTCTCTCGGAGCACATTCCTCTTCGGAGTATAAATTTATGATAATTATGTGCCCCGTAGGAGCATACTACGCAACCGGCCTTAATCCTGTTAACATTTTTGTTGAAAATGAATATGTGCGTGCTGTAAGAGGTGGTACAGGTTTTGCAAAAACAGGTGGAAACTATGCGGCATCCCTGAAGGCTCAGGATGTGGCTGCAGAAGAAGGTTTTTCACAGGTTTTATGGCTCGATGGTGTTGAGAGGAAATACATCGAAGAAGTAGGCGCTATGAACGTTTTCTTCGTGCTTAAAGATGAAATTGTAACCCCTGCTTTACAGGGCAGTATTCTTCCGGGTATTACAAGAAAGTCTGTAATTGAACTTCTCAGGAGCTGGGGATGCAATGTAAACGAAAGAAGAATTTCTATAGACGAACTTATCGAAGCATACAATAAGGGGGAATTTATTGAAATGTTTGGTAGCGGTACAGCTGCTGTAATCTCTCCCGTAGGACTTCTCAGATACAAAGATACCGATATGAAACTTTCAGACGGAAAGATTGGAGAACTTTCCCAGAAACTTTATGATGAACTTACCGGAATTCAGTGGGGCAAATGTCCTGATACATTCGGCTGGACAGTAAAAGTAGAATAAAACCTTGAGAATGTGGGCTTTAGCCCACATTCTTTTTTTATTATTTTGTTAAAAGAATAAAGTATTTAACACAACAAGCGTTGTTTATTCATAAAAAGGTCATAATTTTTGTTAAAAAATTTGTTACAATTAAATTACCTAAATTTTACAAATAAGCACTAACCAACCCAACAATCGACACAGAAAGGCTAAAAGGTAAAAGAATATGAACGGAATAAGTAAATCAGATTTGAAAAGGCGAAACCGAAAACAGCTTTTGCGTATTCTTCAGACTGAAGGAGCAACTTCGCGAGTTGACCTTGCCGAAAAAATAGGAATAACAAAAGGTGCTATTACTATTCTTGTAAAAGAAATGCTTGAAGAAGGTATTCTTTTCGAGAAAGGTGAAAGACCTGTTAAGGGGATAAAAAGTTCCCGCGGCAGGAAAAAGACACTTCTTGATATCGATCCGACATTCAGGATGGGGATAGGTCTTGTTATCGACCGCGGATTTATTCATTTAGGACTTTCCACGTTAAACGGCGGTATTGTCGAAAAACATATTATCAGGATAGATGAGGAAGATAACGCTGAAAAAATAATAGCAAAGATAGAAAATCTTTATAAAGATATTGTATACAAAAACGACTTGAAAGAAGGATATGTTGTCGGAGTAGGGGTGAGCATTTCACGCGAGTATTACCCTATGTTCGGAATTACAGACATTGTAAATCCCGATTTTTCAAAAATTGAGGAAAAACTCAGTGTGTTCATAAGAGAACCGCTTATATTCGGGTCGTTGATGGAGGGTATTGTCACTGCGTGGCTTGATTCGCCCAATGATGCAAAGCACAGTAACAATGTAGTCGCTTTAAGATTTACCGGTGGGTTTGACAGTGCCGTGTGTATTGAGGATAAAATCTATAAAGGAACCCAGGGGAAAGGTATGGATTTGTCAGAATACAAGGTAGAACTCTGGGGCAAAAATGACTATATAAGGAAAATATTTTCGTGGGAGGGAGTAAAACCTCGTTTTATGGAGGTTTTTTCTGCTGAAAGTACACCTGTAATCTGGGGAGAAAGCGGAGGAAGTTTCCAGAATGTATGTGAGCTTTTAAAAAGAAGTGACTATATTCCCAAGGATTCGGTTCTGGTAGAAATGCTTGATGATATCGCCAAAGTATATTTACGGCTTATGAGCGATATAAAGGTTTTTCTTGACCCTGATGTGGTTATCCTTTTTGGCGAAAGAGAAAAGGGCAGTGCTATCGATGAATACATCCTTAAAAAGGTACTTGGCGCATTTAATAAGGACCAGGAAAAATTCGTTGTAAAAAGCTCATTTGACAGGTCAAACGCCTTTGTTGCAACTGCTGCACTGGCGGTTCGTGAATTTTTTATTAACAAAGGCGGTTTTTAGTTACTTTTTTATAAGTTTATGGTATAATCTAAATATTGAAAGGCAGATATTTTAAGTGTCTGCCTTTTTTAATAATTTTTTCAGGAGGAAAAGATGAAGTTACTTATTTTCATACTAAACAACACAGATAAACTTGAAGAATTGATGGTCGAACTTTCCGAAGCAGGTATTCGCGGTGCAACCGTGATAGAATCCTCCGGTATGGCACAAGTGCTTACACATTCCAAGGAGGATGATCCGCTTATAGGATATCTCCGTTCGTTTTTAGATACTTCAAAGACAACAAACAAAACTATTTTATTTGTTGCCGGGGATGAGGATATCGTCATAATCCGAAAAGTAATCAAGGATGTAATCGGTGATTTGTCACAGCCTCAGACCGGTATTATCTTCACAGTTCCCGTTGATTTTACAGACGGAATAAAAAAGGAGCCTAAATCCTGACTTTAGGAGGCGATATTGAGTGAAAGAATGCCTTAAAGAAGTAAAAATTGTAGCTGTGGCGGCACTGATACTTGATGTGCTTTTTGTCGCGGTATCGCTTGCGTTTTTTAAACTTGACTTAAAAGCGATTTCGGGGTTGATAATCGGCACAATTTATGCTATACTTAATCATATGGCTTTGTGGTATACAGTACAAGGACTTTCAGGAAAAAAGAGAGTAAAGCTTTCTTACGGATTAAGCTATATGATCCGCTTTGCGGTAGCGGGAATATGCCTTGTGATCGGGTTTTTATATTTAAATCCCTTTGCGGTGGTTGTTCCGATGCTGGCACCGAAAGCCGGATATTATTTTATGGCATTTACGGGTAAAGATATTTAATGCAGGAGGTGTGAATAAGTGGAAGGACCAAAGATACTTTTTACTATTCCGATTTTTGGCGGAATAAATTTTGATGAAACGATGCTCAATGCTTCTCTTATTACAATTGCTATTTTTATTCTTTGTCTTGTTCTTACTCATAAAATGGAGAAGATACCGAGGAAAAAAACTCAGATTATTGCAGAAAAGCTTGTCATGGTAGTGGACGACCTTGTTGAAAGCACAATGGGGAAAAGCTGTATGGCGTTTTCACCGTATATTATGGCACTTTTTGCATCGTCACTTTTTGGTAGCCTTATTTCGCTTATCGGCTTAAGGTCCACTACAATGGACATCAACACCACCGGTGCATGGTCCTTGATGACGGCATTTTTCATTCATTATATGGGGTTCAAGTCAAGCGGATTTAAAGGCTATCTTAAAACTTTTGCAGAGCCCATACCGTTTTTGCTCCCGATTAACCTTATCGGTATTGTGTCAACGCCGCTCGGAATGGCACTCCGTCATTTCGGAAACATAGTCGGCGGTTCGATTATTATGACACTTTTATACACGGGTCTTGCAACTTTCAGTTCGATGTTAAGACTTCCCGTACCGATTTTACAGGTAGGTTTACCGGCAGTACTTTCACTTTATTTTGATTTGTTCAGCGGATTTATGCAGGCGTGTATTTTCTGTATGCTGACAATGGTTTATGTGAGCAATAACGCTCCTGAAGAATAATTTGTATTTAAACCCTTTGGGTAAAAGAAAGGAAGAAATATATGGACATTTTAACAGCGAAAACTTTAATTCTTGCAGCTTCTGCAATCGGTGCAGGCCTTGCAGTTATTGCCGGTATCGGCCCCGGTATCGGTCAGGGTTATGCAGCGGGTAAGGCTGTTGAAGCAGTAGGTCGTCAGCCTGAAGCGCAGGGTCTTGTTTTGAAAACATTGCTCGTAGGATGTGGTGTTGCCGAAACTACCGGTATTTACGGTTTGTTTATTGCTTTGGCACTCTTGTTCTTCAACCCCTTGGTAAATCTTATAGGATAAGAGGTGAACGATTTGCAGACAGGTGAAGTTTTTGCAATTGATTTGTGGAAAATCCTGTTTATGCTGATAAACCTTTTGCTCATTTATCTGACTTTTAAAAAGTTCTTATACGGACCTGTTAAAAAGATTTTTGAGATGAGAGAAAAGGAAGTCACTGAAACTTACGATAAAGCAGCTACTGCTGAAAAAGAAGCAAACGAACTCAAGGATAAGTATGAAAAGAAGCTTTTGAGTGCAAAAGAAGAAGCACAGGAAATAGTTTCTTCTGCTACAAAACGCGCTCAGCTCCGCTCCGAGTCTATTGTAAATGATGCTAAAGAAACAGTTTCCAATATGATGTCAAGAGCACAGGAACAGATTGAGTCCGAAAAGAAAAAAGCTGTCAACGAAATCAAAGATGGTATCACGGATATTGCTTTGATGGCGGCTTCTACCGTTCTTGAGAAGGATATGAATACGGCTGACCATAATAAGCTTATTGACGAGTTTATTGATAAGATGGGAGAAGAGCCATGGCAGAATTAGCAGAAAAAATTTATGCCGATGCGTTGTTTTCTTCGGCTGTTGAGGAAAACTGTCTTGAAGCTGTGAAAGAGGACCTCGAAGGCCTTTGCGAAGCTTTTAAGGACAATACCGATTTTTTTGGTATGATGGATGCTCCTACTTTTGAAAATGAGGAAAAAGCCCGGATTTTAAAAGATGTCTTTGAAGGAAAGACGGAAAAATTGCTTTATAATTTTATTTGTCTTCTTTGTGACAAAAAAAGAATGTCACTTTTTTTAAAGATTTCCGAAAGCTTTTTTGACTCTTATCGTGAACATCACGGATTTTTAGAGGTTAATGTTGCTTCTGCTGTAGCTTTAAGTGATACTCAGAAAGAAAAACTCAGAGAAAAATTATCAGCACTTACAGGCAAAAAGATTTTGCTTAAAACACAAATCGAGCCATCTGTTATCGGAGGTATAATTTTGCGCTATGATAACAAGGAAATCGATGGTTCAGTACAGAAAAAAATTGATTCTCTGCGAAATACTATCCGCAGTGTAATCGCATAGGGAAAGGAAGGTCCAAATGGCTTTACGCCCTGAAGAAATTACAAATCTTATTAAAGTCCAGATTAAAAATTATCAGGATAAAATCGAACAGAAGGATGTCGGAAAGGTTGTTACAGTAGGTGACGGTATTGCGCGTGTTTACGGCCTTGAAAGCTGTATGTCCGGCGAACTTCTGCAGTTTGAAAACGGCACTTACGGAATGGCTCTTAACTTAGAGCAGGATTTTGTCGGTGCGGTACTTTTAGGTTCCGATGAGGAAATTAAGGAAGGCGACACAGTACGCCGTACAGAGAAGATTGTTTCTGTACCCGTAGGTGAAGCATTGCTCGGAAGAGTTGTAAACCCTCTCGGTGAGCCTATTGACGGTAAGGGTGCCGTCCTTACAGAAGAAAGACGCCCTATCGAAACAAATGCTCCCGGAATTATCGAAAGAGAGAGTGTTAACCGTCCGTTGCAGACAGGTATCAAGGCTATCGACTCTATGATTCCGATAGGCAGAGGTCAGCGTGAGCTTATCATCGGTGACCGTCAGACAGGTAAAACATCTATTGCTATTGATACAATTATCAACCAGAATGACAAAGATGTAATTTGTATCTATGTCGCAATCGGTCAGAAACGCTCAACCGTTGCCAATGTTGTAGATACACTTTCAAAAGCAGGTGCTCTGGACTACACTATTGTTGTTTCAGCTACCGCTTCTGAACTTGCACCTATCCAGTATATTGCGCCTTATGCAGGTTGCGCAATGGGTGAATACTTTATGAACAAGGGCAAAGATGTACTTTGTGTTTATGACGATTTGTCAAAACACGCGGTGGCTTACCGTGCACTTTCTTTGCTTTTGAAACGCCCTCCCGGGCGTGAAGCATATCCGGGCGATGTTTTCTATCTCCATTCAAGACTTTTAGAGCGTGCTGCAAACCTTGCTCCCGAACTTGGTGGCGGTTCACTTACAGCGCTTCCGATCATCGAAACTCAGGCGGGAGATGTATCTGCGTATATTCCCACCAATGTTATTTCGATTACAGACGGGCAGATTTTCCTTGAAACCGAGCTTTTTAATGCCGGTGTAAGACCTGCGGTAAACCCCGGTATTTCGGTATCGCGTGTTGGCGGTAATGCACAGATTAAAGCTATGAAAAAGGTTTCAGGACAATTAAAACTCGCGTATTCGCAGTACAGAGAACTTCAGGCGTTTGCACAGTTCGGGTCTGACCTTGATAAGGACACAAAAGACCGTCTTGAACAGGGTGCTCGTATAGTTGAAGTTTTGAAACAGAACAAGAATTCACCTGTTTCGGTTGAAAATCAGGTTATCATTATTTATGCGGTTATAAATAACTTCTTGCAGAAAATTCCTGCAAACCGTATTTCTGAATTTGAGGCAGAGCTTTACGAATTCATAAATGATGCTTATCCTGAGATAACCGAAAGTATCAAAAAATCAGGTGACCTTACAAAAGAGAATATCGAAAGATTAAACGAAGTGCTTAAAACTTTTGTTGATAAATTTTTAAGTCGTCAGTAAAGGAGGGGTTTTGTGGGTGCTTCAATGAAGGATATCAAGGACCGTATAAAATCGGTTGAAGGTACTATGCAGATAACAAAAGCTATGGAACTTGTTTCTTCCTCCAAGCTCCGCAAAGCTAAAGAGCGCGCAGAGAATGCCCGTCCCTTTTTCAATATTCTTTATGAAACCATTTCGGAACTTGCTTGTGAGATGAATGAAGACGACAGTATTTATACTGTCTACGACAGCACAAGAAAGCCCTTGTATGTTGTAATTGCCGGTGACCGAGGTCTTGCAGGTGGTTATAACTCGAATATTTTCAAACTTGTTGACGAAAAGATTAAAAATGACAATGCTTTTGTGATTGCCATTGGCAAAAAAAGTGTTGAGCATTACGAAAAATTAAATTGCAATGTCTTAGGTAAGTATCCTGATATTGCAGAAGGTCCCGATGAATGTGCAGTTTCTGAAATTACAGAAAAGATAAACTCCCTTTTTAAAGAAGGAAAAGTCGGAAGTGTTCATCTTGCTTTTACGCAGTTTGTTACAGCGTTAAGTCAGATAGCAAGTGAGCTTCAGATTCTGCCCCTTGATTTGCATAAAGAGGCTCGTGACCCTAAAAAAATAAGTCAGGAAGTTCTTTACGAACCGTCTGCAAAAGCAGTATTTGACAGCATTATACCTCAGTATATAGCAGGTATGGTGTACGGCGGTGTGGTTGAATCTTATGCATCCGAGCAGGGTGCAAGAAGAACCGCTATGGAATCTGCAAGTAAAAACGCAAAAGAGATGATTGACACACTGTCACTTTCCTATAACAGGGCAAGACAGTCTGCAATCACTCAGGAGCTTACTGAAATTGTAGCAGGAGCTAATGCTACTGTATAGGAGGGAAGCAAATGGCTGAAAATATGGGTAAGGTTATACAGATTATCGGACCGGTACTCGATATCAGGTTTGATGAAAAAAATCTACCTAATCTGCTAAATGCTATACACATTGAAAATAATGGAAAAGTTATAGTTGCCGAAGTTGCACAGCATATCGGCGATGATACGGTGCGCTGTATTGCAATGAGCTCCACAGACGGACTTACCCGTGGAATGGATGCAAAGGATACAGGCTCACCTATTACTGTTCCTGTTGGAAAAGAAACCTTAGGAAGAATTTTCAACCTTCTCGGCGAACCGGTCGACAACAAACCGGCACCCAAGACAGAAAAAAGTCTTTCCATTCACCGTCCTGCACCGAGCTTTGAAGAACAGCGTGCATCAAGTGAAATCTTAGAAACAGGAATTAAGGTTGTTGACCTTATTGCACCTTACTTAAAGGGCGGTAAAATCGGACTTTTCGGCGGTGCCGGCGTTGGTAAAACGGTTCTTATTATGGAACTTATCAACAATGTTGCAAAACAGCACGGCGGCATTTCGGTTTTCACCGGTGTAGGAGAGCGTACCCGTGAAGGCAATGACCTTTACAACGAAATGATTGAGTCGGGCGTTATCAACAAAACAGCGCTTGTATACGGACAGATGAATGAGCCCCCCGGAGCAAGAATGAGGGTTGGTCTTTCAGGCCTTACAATGGCTGAATACTTCAGAGATGAAGAACATCAGGATGTTTTGCTCTTCATCGATAACATTTATCGTTTTACTCAGGCAGGTTCTGAAGTTTCGGCTTTGCTTGGCCGTATGCCGTCTGCTGTAGGTTATCAGCCGACTCTTGCTACTGAGATGGGCGCTTTGCAGGAAAGAATTACTTCCACGAAAAACGGGTCTATTACTTCTGTTCAGGCGGTTTATGTGCCTGCCGATGACCTTACTGACCCTGCTCCTGCAACAACCTTTGCGCATCTTGATGCTACTACCGTTTTGTCAAGAGCTATCGCTTCCCAGGGTATTTATCCTGCGGTTGACCCTCTTGACTCCAACTCAAGAATTCTCACACCTGAGGTTGTAGGTATCGAACATTATGAGGTTGCAAGAAAGGTTCAGTCTATTTTGCAAAGATATAAAGAACTTCAGGATATTATTGCAATCCTTGGTATGGATGAACTTTCTGACGAGGACAGACTCACAGTTTCCCGTGCAAGAAAAATTCAGCGTTTTCTTTCTCAGCCTTTCTCTGTTGCTGAACAGTTTACAGGTATGGAAGGCAAATATGTGCCTGTATCCGAAACCATCAGAGGATTTAAAGAGATTATCGAAGGAAAACACGATAACTTACCTGAATCTGCATTCTTGTTTGTCGGTACTATTGATGAAGCTGTTGCAAAAGCAAAATCACTCAGTGAAAATTAAGTAAAAAAGGAGTTTTTGAAATGGCAAATTTCAAATTGCGTGTAGTTACACCTGACCGTGTGTTTTTTGATGGTGAAGCAAGTTTTATCACTGTGAGAAGCATTGATGGTGATATTGGTATTATGGCAAATCACGCAAGATATGTAACTCCTCTTACAATCGGTGCTCTTAAGATTAAGAATGACAGCGGCGAGCGTTTTGCGGCAGTTGCCGGTGGATTTTTGAAAACCGGAAACAATGCCGTTACAATTGTGACTCCTGCCTGCGAATGGGCGGACGAAATCGATGTCGGAAGGGCAGAGCGTGCTGCAGAAAAAGCAAACGAAATGCTCAGACAAAAACAGTCAAAAAAAGAACACGATCTGGAAGAAGTAAGACTTCGCCGTGCCATAAACCGCATAAGTGTGGCAGCAAAAAAATAACAAAAACTCCCGTACTGTGTGTACGGGAGTAATTTTTTGCATTTCATTACGCTAAATTGTTAAAAAACTCTTGACAAATAAAAAAAATAATCGTATAATCAATATGATATATAAATGCTTTGACAGGGAAAAAGTATTTTCTTCGGAGTTTCAGAGAGCTGTCGGTTGGTGCAAGACAGTACACGGGATAATATAAACTCACCCTTGAGCAGTCGTCTGAACACTTAAAGCAAGTAGGAACGAACGGGATCTCCGCCGTTATCAGAGGAGCAGTATTCGCCGCAAGGCTGATATGATAAAGTGGGCGTAAAACGCCAATGAGAATGGTACCGCGGAAGTGTCGCTTTCGTTTCTTGATAATAGGAAACGAGGGCGTTTTTTATTAGTAAGGAAAGAACCGTTCCATTTGAAAGGAAGGCTTAATATGAAAAATGTAGAAAAGTATGCAAAAGGGTATTTTCTCCCACCCTCCTGCGAAATGAAGTGGACAAAGAAAGATTATGTTGACAAAGCACCCGTCTGGTGCAGTGTTGACTTAAGAGATGGTAACCAGTCTTTGATTATTCCTATGAGTCTGGAAGAGAAAATTGAATTTTTTAAACTCCTCGTTAAGGTGGGCTTCAAGGAAATCGAAGTAGGTTTCCCTGCAGCTTCCGAAACAGAATACACATTTTTAAGAACTCTTATTGAAGAAAACCTTATCCCTGATGATGTTACAATTCAGGTTCTTACCCAGTCAAGAGAGCATATCATTAAAAAGACATTTGAAGCGCTTAAAGGTGCAAAGAGTGCGGTTGTTCATCTTTACAACTCCACTTCTGTGGCACAGCGCGAGCAGGTTTTCAAAAAATCAAAAGAAGAGATTATCGATATTGCAGTAATGGGGGCTGAACTTCTCAATAAATATGCTGCTGAAACTGAAGGAAATTTCAAATTTGAGTATTCTCCCGAAAGTTTTACAGGAACTGAGATGGAATTTGCACTTGAAATCTGCAACAAGGTACTTGATATCTGGAAACCTACTCCCGACAGAAAAGTTATTATCAACTTACCTGTTACTGTTTCAATGTCAATGCCTCATGTTTATGCAAATCAGGTTGAATTTATGTGTGACAACTTAAAATATCGTGAAAATGTACTTGTTTCACTTCATCCGCATAATGACCGTGGTTGTGCTGTTGCTGATTCCGAACTCGGACTGCTTGCAGGTGCTGACAGAATTGAAGGTACACTTTTTGGTAACGGTGAAAGAACAGGTAATGTTGATATTATCACCTTGGCACTTAATATGTTCACTCACGGTGTTGACCCCGAGCTTGATTTTACAAATCTTCCTGCTATTACAGAGCTTTACGAAAAGGTTACCCGTATGCATGTTTATGAGCGTCAGCCTTACAGCGGTCAGCTTGTATTTGCCGCTTTCTCCGGTTCACATCAGGATGCGATTGCAAAAGGTATGAAATGGCGCGAAGAGAAAAACTGCGATAAATGGACAGTGCCTTATCTGCCTATCGACCCGAAAGATGTCGGCAGAGTTTACGAAAGTGATGTTATCCGTATCAACAGCCAGTCGGGTAAAGGTGGCATCGGATATCTTATGGAACAGAATTATGGTTATGACTTGCCTCCTAAGATGCGCGAGGATTTCGGATACATTGTTAAAGGCGTTTCGGACCATTTGCATAAAGAACTTATGCCCGATGAAGTTTATAATATTTTCCACGAGGAATATGTTAACATCAATGCTCCGATTGAGCTTGTGGAATGTCACTTTACAAAGAGTGATACTGTAACAGCTTATATAACAATCAAGGTTGATGGCGAGGAAAGAGCAATTCACGGCAAAGGTAACGGACATCTTAACGCTGTTAACAATGCTATCAAGAAAAACCTCGATGTTCATTTTGAAAACCTTACTTATAAGGAACACGCACTTGAAATAGGCTCTCATTCTCAGGCGCTTGCATATGTTGGTGTCAATGTTGAGGGTGGCAAGACTGTCTGGGGTGCAGGTATTCATGATGATATTATTACTGCATCTGTGCAGGCACTCTTCAGTGCAGTTAACCGCATTAAAAAGTAATTTTGGAGGAATAGATTTATGGCAATGACAATGACACAGAAAATCCTTGCCGCTCATGCAGGGCTTCCCGAAGTAAAGGCAGGCCAGCTTATCAAGGCAAAACTTGATATGGTGCTCGGCAATGATATTACTTCTCCCGTTGCTATCAACGAGTTCAACAAAGCAGGATTTGACGGAATTTTCCATACTGATAAAATTTCCCTTGTAATGGACCATTTTGCGCCTAACAAGGATATCAAAGCGGCTCAGCAGTGCAAACAGTGCCGCACTTTTGCAAAAAACTTCAACATTAAAAATTATTATGATGTAGGCGAAATGGGTATTGAACACGCTCTCCTGCCTGAAAAAGGACTGGTAGGCCCCGGTGAACTCATTATCGGTGCTGACTCTCACACTTGTACATATGGCGCTTTGGGTGCTTTCTCCACAGGTGTCGGTTCTACTGATATGGCGGCAGGTATGGCAACAGGCGAAGGCTGGTTTAAAGTGCCTTCTGCAATTAAATTCAATCTTACAGGCAAGCTTCAGAAATGGGTAAGCGGTAAAGATGTAATTTTGCATATTATCGGTATGATTGGTGTTGATGGTGCACTTTACAAATCGATGGAATTCACGGGTGACGGTCTTAAAAATCTCTCGATGGATGATCGCCTTTGTATGGCTAATATGGCTATCGAAGCAGGTGCTAAAAACGGTATTTTTGAGGTTGATGCTGTTACTTTGAAATATGTAAAGGGAAGAGTAAACCGTCCTCTTAACACATATAAAGCTGACCCCGATGCCGAGTATGATGAGGTTTATGATATCGACCTTTCAAAGATTACTCCTACTGTTTCTTTTCCACACTTGCCCGAAAACACAAAAACTTTTGATGAAATCGGTGATGTGGTAATTGACCAGGTTGTAATCGGTTCTTGCACAAATGGCCGCCTTTCTGATATGGAAACTGCCGCTAAAATCTTAAAGGGAAAGAAAATTGCCAAAAATGTGCGTTGTATAGTAATCCCTGCTACACAGCAGATTTATATGGATTCGATGAAGGCAGGATACCTTAAGACATTCATTGAGGCTGGTTGTGTAGTTTCTACACCTACCTGTGGTCCTTGTCTTGGCGGTTATATGGGAATTTTAGCTGAAGGTGAACGCGCTGTTGCTACCACAAACCGTAACTTCGTAGGAAGAATGGGACATGTCGATTCTGAAGTATATCTTGCAAGCCCTGCAGTTGCGGCAGCTTCTGCTATCGCAGGTAAAATTGCAAAACCGGAATAGGAGGAAAACTATATGAATACACAAGGATTTGCTCATAAATTTGCCGATAATGTTGATACTGATGTTATTATTCCGGCTCGTTACCTTAACACTGCTGACCACAAGGAACTCGCTTCCCACTGTATGGAAGATATCGACAAGGATTTTGTAAAAAATGTTAAAGAATCCGATATCATCGTAGCAGGTCTTAATTTTGGTTGCGGTTCATCCCGTGAACATGCACCCATCGCTATAAAGGCTGCAGGAGTATCCTGCGTTATTGCAAAAACTTTTGCAAGAATTTTTTACAGAAATGCAATAAATATCGGCCTTGCTATCTTGGAATGTGACGAAGCAAGCGAAAAAATCGAGGCAGGCAACGAAGTTGCTATCGATTTCGATACAGGTATTATCACAAATATCACAAAAAATGAAACCTATCAGGCTGAACCCTTCCCTGATTTTATCAAGGATATTATAAACAAGGGCGGTCTTTTGAACTCTATTAAAAAATAGAAAGGAAGTCTTTTGATGAATAAGACAATTACCGTTATAAAAGGCGATGGAATCGGTCCTGAGATTGTGACCGAGGCTATGCGTGTACTCGATAAAATCGCCGAAAAATACGGACACAATTTTACTTATCAGGAAATTGATGCAGGCGGATGTGCGATTGATAAATTCGGAACATCACTTCCTGAAGAAAGCCTTAAAAAATGTCTTGACTGCGACAGCGTGTTGCTTGGTGCAGTGGGAGGCCCCAAATGGGATGGCGTTGACAAAAGTATCCGCCCCGAAGCGGCACTTTTGGGAATTCGTTCTGCTATGGGACTTTATGCAAATTTGCGCCCTGCAAAGCTTTTTCCTCAGCTTGCTGATGCTTCTCCTTTAAAACCTGAAATCGTTGAAAAAGGTATCGATCTTTTAATGGTTCGTGAGCTTATCGGTGGTGCATATTTCGGTGACCATATTACCGAAGAAAAAAATGGCGAACTCGTTGCAACCGACCTTATGACTTACAGTGAGCATGAAATCGAAAGAATTGCACATACTGCTTTTATTACTGCAAGAAAACGCGGAAGTCGTGTAATTTCAGTTGACAAGGCAAATGTTCTGGACTCTTCAAGACTCTGGAGAAAAGTTGTGCATCGTGTTGCTGAACAGTATCCCGATGTTGAATGCACCGATATGCTTGTTGACAATACAGCAATGCAGCTTGTAAAAGACCCTTCGCAGTTCGATGTTGTTGTAACAGAAAACCTCTTTGGTGACATTCTTTCTGATGAAGCAAGTATGATTACAGGTTCTATCGGTATGATTCCTTCTTCAAGTCTTGGTGAAGGAACAAGAGGTATGTATGAGCCTATTCATGGTTCTGCTCCCGATATTGCAGGTAAAAATTTAGCTAACCCCATTGGTACAATTTTGTCTGCTGCAATGATGCTCAAATATTCCTTTGATATGGATAAGGAATCCGAAGATATCGAAGCTGCTGTAAATAAAGCACTTGATGACGGTTATCGCACAGGCGATATTATGAGCGAAGGCAAAATAAAAGTTTCTTGCTCTGAAATGGGCGATAAAATTTTAGCAAACATTTAAGGAGGTTAATTTATGAAACAGGAAACAAAATGCCTGCATGCAGGATATACTCCTAAAAATGGTGAACCTCGTGCTTTGCCTATTTACCAGAGTACGACATACCGCTACGACAGTACTGATGATATCGGTGGACTTTTTGACCTTACAAAAGAAGGTCATATGTATTCCCGTATTTCTAACCCCACAGTTGCTGCTGTTGAGGAAAAAATTGCAGCACTCGAGGGTGGTGTGGGTGCACTTTGTACTACTTCCGGTCAGGCGGCAAACTTACTTGCAGTACTTAATATCTGTTCTGCGGGTGACAGCATTATCAGTGCTC
Source organism: Fumia sp. (assembly GCA_045615345.1). Taxonomy (GTDB): domain Bacteria; phylum Bacillota; class Clostridia; order Oscillospirales; family Ruminococcaceae; genus Fumia. The sequence goes on from JAZLER010000021.1 coordinate 23,071, forward strand.
CTACAATTTACGGTGGTACTATCAATCTTTTTGCAGTTACCTTGAAACGCCTTGGCATTGAATGTATTTTCGTTGACCCTGAGGCTTCCGAGGAAGAAATCCAGAAAGCATTTAAACCCAACACACGCCTTGTGTTTGGCGAAACCATCGCTAACCCAGCTATTTGTGTGTTTGATATTGAAAAATTCGCAAACATTGCGCATAAAAACAATGTTCCGCTTATTATTGATAATACTTTTGCAACACCTATTCTTTGCAGACCTTTTGAGTTTGGCGCAGATATCGTAACTCATTCAACTACAAAATATATGGATGGTCATGCTATTCAGGTAGGCGGTGTAATTGTTGACAGCGGTAAATTCAACTGGGCAAACGGTAAGTATCCTGAACTCACTGAGCCTGATGAATCTTATCATGGAATTCGTTATGTTGAGTCGTTTAAAGAATCGGCTTATATAGTAAAAGCTCGTGTTCAGCTTATGCGTGACTTTGGTGTTTATCCTGGCGCTACTGCTGCTTTCTACCTCAACTTAGGCCTTGAAACACTTGCTGTAAGAATGGAACGCTATTGCCGTAATGCGGAAAAAGTGGCAAAATACTTTGATGCTTCCGATAAGGTGGAAGTTGTAAGTTATCCCACTCTTGAGAGTGATCCATATTACGAAAGAGCAAAAAAATATCTCCCTGATGGTTGTAGTGGTGTTCTCTCGCTCACAATTAAGGGCGGGCGCGAAAAAGCTGTTAAATTTATGGATAGTTTAAAACTTGCTTCAAACGAAGTGCATGTTGCGGATATCCGTACTTGTGTGCTTCATCCTGCAAGTGAAACTCATCGTCAGCTCACTGATGAACAGCTTGTTGCCGCAGGAATAAATCCCGGTCTTATCAGATTTTCAGTAGGCCTTGAAAATGTTGACGATATTATCGCTGATATTGAACAGGCTTTGGCACAAATCTAAGTCATATTGCGACAAATTATTTAAATAAAATGCTGTATCCTATATTTGGATACAGCATTATTTTTTTATGCAAAACAGCAATAGGAGGTATAAAAATGCCGGTTACAACAACTTTTGAAAATGGAATTCTCACGGCGGTTCTTTCAGGGGATATCGACCATCATATGGCATCAGTAATGCGTCAGGACATTGACAGAGCAATTGAAAGCGCACTGCCACAGAAACTTGTTATTGATTTTAAAGAGATTTCTTTTATGGACAGTAGCGGTATTGGCCTTGTTATGGGAAGATACAAGCTTATGAAGTCAATAAACGGCGAAACTGAAGTTATAAATACTTCGTCATATATAAGGAAGATTATGAAGCTTGCAGGGCTTGAGCTTCTTTCGATTATAAAATAAAGGAGAAAAAATATGAAAGCACAAAATGAAATGACTCTCACTTTTTTAAGTCGTTCTGCAAATGAAAGCTTTGCAAGGCAAGCGCTTACTGCGTTTTTTGTTCAGCTTGACCCGACAATAGAGGAAATTGCAGATATAAAAACTGCTGTAAGCGAGGCAGTTACAAATGCAATTGTTCACGGGTATCAGAATACTATCGGTAAGATACGGATTTATGCAAAAATATATCCTGACAGCCGGATTTACATAAAAATCAAAGATAATGGTTGCGGAATTGCTGATGTAGAAAAGGCAATGGAACCTTTATTTACAACTTGTAATAACGGCGAGAGATCAGGACTTGGATTTGCAGTTATGCAAAGCTTTATGGATAAGGTGAAAGTTTATTCTGTGGTCGGAAAAGGTACCACTGTAACTCTTACAAAGAAATTGAGTAAAGGGAAAGATAATGATTGACTCCGTTAAAGAGCGTGAAGATTTTGCATTAAGCAATTTAGGGCTTGTCCATTCGCTTGCTCACAGATTAAAAGGCAGGGGAATTGAGTACGAGGAACTTTACTCGGCAGGTTGCGTGGGACTTATAAAGGCTATGGAGGGTTTTGACGAAACGAGAGGGTTCAAGTTTTCGACCTACGCTGTTCCTGTAATTCTGGGTGAAATGAAACGCCTTTTCAGGGACGGGGGTTCTGTTAAGGTGAGTCGTTCACTCAAAGAACTTTCTTTAAAGGTTACAAGAGAACGGGAGAGTTTTATTGTCGCTTCAGGAAGAGAACCTACCGTATCCGAGTTGTCGGAAAAACTCGGGGTTGACTCTATGATGATAGCAGAGGCGATAAATGTTTCGCTACCGACTGTTTCTTTGACAGAACCTGATGATGAGGGTGGGGGACAGACGGATATAAAAGTGGAATCACCCGAAGAACTTTTATCGGATAAACTTGCCTTGCGCGAGGTTTTAAAAGAGCTTGAGGAAAAAGACCGTGCACTGTTAGTTTTGCGATATTACCAGAATAAAACCCAGACAAAAACGGCAGAAATTCTGAATATGACGCAGGTTCAGGTTTCACGCCGTGAGAAAAAACTACTTTTACAATTACGAGGAAAACTGCTGGAATAAAAAGTTCCCAAACCTTATGGTTTGGGAACTTTTGCTATTTTTCTATGAAATTTTTAATTGCGCTGAGGGTTTCGTGACTTATAACATGTTCAATTTTACAGGCATCGGTGGATGCGGTCTGATTATCAACGCCTATTTTAGTCAAAAACTCAGTAAGGACTGTGTGGCGTTCAAAGATGCCTTCAGCTGTTTTTTTGCCATCTTCCGTAAGGGTAAGACTTCCGTCTTTTTCCATAACAAGGAAACCGTTTTGTTTTAAAAGATTTACTGCCCTTGAAACACTCGGTTTGGAATATCCCATATGCTCTGCAACTTCAATACTTCTGACAGAGCCCGTTTTTTTTGACAAAACATATATCGTTTCGAGATACATCTCGGCAGATTCCTGCAGACGCATAAAAACACACCACCTTTAATAGTATTTTAACATAAACTGTATTTTTTTGCAACCCAATAAAAATTTGGAAAAAATTACAAAAAAGCTTGACAAACATTAACAAAGGTGGTATTATAAGTTGTAGTTAGCGTAAGCTAACTGTTTTTGGAACCCTTGAGTTAGCAGAGGCTAACTTGGAAATGGAGAAAAATATGAATTTAAATTCTGCAAAAGAAGGCAAAGAATATATAATTAAAGAGATAAATATAGACGACGAAGAGCTTTTGAATTTTCTTCTTTCGCTTGGGTGTTACAGTGGAGAGCCAATAGTTGTGATTTCACACTTGAAGGGTGGAGTAATCGTTTCGATAAAAGAAGGAAGATACTGTATAGATAAAAAGCTTGGTGAAAGCATTATTACTCGGGAGGAAGAATAATGAAAATTGCGTTAGCGGGAAATCCAAACAGCGGTAAAACAACTATGTATAATGTTTTGACCGGTGCTAACGAAAAAGTTGGCAACTGGGCAGGGGTTACCGTTGAGAAGAAAGAACGCTTTGTTAAAAAAAGTTTATGTGATGGTATGGAAATTGTTGCGGTTGATCTACCAGGCGCATATTCGATGTCACCGTTTACATCCGAAGAATCGGTTACAAGAGATTACATAAAAACCGAAAATCCTGATGTTATCATAAATATTGTTGATGCAACAAACTTAGGCAGAAGTTTGTTCTTTACAACTGAACTTTTAGAACTTGGTATTCCTGTGGTTGTTGCTCTGAACAAAGCAGATATCAATAAAAGAAAAAATAACAGAATTGATAAAGATTTATTATCGGAAAACCTTTTATGTCCCGTTGTTGATACTATTTCCACATCGGCAGAGGGAGTAAAAGAAGTGCTTCAAAAGGCGATTTCTTTGGTTGGTAACGAACAAAAAGCTCCCTTTGTACCCACGGATTATGACCTTTCAAGCAAAGATGCAGCTTATATATCAGACCGTGAAAGATTTCAGTTTATAAATAAAATTGTGGCTCTCACTGAAAAGAGAAAAGCTTTCACAAAAGACAGAAATTCACAGGATAAAGTTGATGCTGTTCTTACAAGCAGTTGGCTTGGAATTTCGATTTTTGCTGCTGTGATGTTTTTAGTGTTCCAGATTTCCCAGGCGTGGGCAGGTCCTCTTATAGCTGATAATTTCACGGCTTTACTTGAAATGGGACAGGAATATCTTCGCTCACTCCTTGTGAACGCAAGCCCGCTTACTAAAGCACTTTTAGTTGATGGTGTTATTGGCGGCGTAATCGCTGTTATCGGATTTTTGCCGCTTGTTATGATAATGTATTTTCTCATTGCTCTTTTGGAAGACTGTGGTTATATGGCAAGAGTTTCGGTTGTACTTGACCCTATCTTCAAAAAAGTAGGGCTTTCGGGTAAATCTGTAATTCCGTTTGTTGTTGGTACAGGTTGCGCTGTTCCCGGTGTCATGGCTTGTCGTACCATCAGAAATGAGCGCGAGCGCAGAGCGACCGCTATGCTTGCACCTTTTATGCCGTGTGGTGCAAAGCTTCCTGTTATTGCACTTTTTGCAGGTGCATTTTTTTCCGATGCATCATGGGTCGGAACATTAATGTATTTTGCAGGAATTGTTATAATCTTTTTCGGCGCACTGATTATCAACAAAATTACAGGCTATAATGCCAAAAAATCTTATTTTATTATTGAGCTTCCCGAATATAAGATGCCGAGTTTCGCGAGAGCTTTTGGGTCAATGGTGAGCAGAGGCTGGGAATATATCGTAAAAGCGGCAACAATCATACTGATTTGTAATACTGCGGTTCAGATTATGCAGATGTTTGATTGGAATTTTAATGTTGCAGAAACTGCAGACGCTTCTATCTTAGCGGCTATCGCAAATCCGTTTGCGTATATTATTTTGCCAATAGTTGGAGTTATTTCCTGGCAACTTGCGGCGGCAGCCATCACCGGATTCATTGCAAAAGAAAATGTTGTAGGAACTTTGGCTGTTTGTCTTGGTATGGAAAATCTTATCAATACTGAAGAACTTCAGATGATGGAAGGCGCAGGTGCTGAGGTGGCTACAGTATTTGCGATTACAAAGGTTGCAGCTTTGGCTTACCTTATGTTTAACCTCTTTACACCTCCTTGTTTTGCGGCAATTGGTGCTATGAACAGTGAAATGAAGAGTAAAAAATGGCTCTTTGGCGGTATAGCGTTCCAGTTTGCAGTGGGATATATAATTTCATACCTTGTTTATCAGGTGGGAACTCTTGTTGTGACAGGCAGTTTTGGTGTTGCATTCGTTCCGGGACTTATAACCGTAGCTTTAATGTCAGGGATTATTGCAATACTTTGCATAAAAGGAAGCAGAAAGGCGTAAATTATGACAGATATCATTGTTGTTACAGTTGTGGTGATAATTATAGGACTCGCAGGACTTTACATATACAGGGCAAAGAAGAAGGGGAAAAAGTGTATAGGGTGTCCTTATTCCTGCTCTTGTCAGAAAAAGAATTGCAAATAAAAAATCCGATGCCTGACGGCATCGGATTTTTTTTATATCTCAGGTTTAAAACTTGGCATAAGTTCAAGCTTGAAAAGATTCATTTTGTGTTTTTTGTCGATAAGTTCTTTCTTGCTTTGGTCTTCTATTTTGCCTGTGCGGATATATACATCAAGTTCCGCATAACTGAACCCTAAGTTTTCTTCATCGCTTTTACCGCAAAGCCCGTCAATAGGAGTTTTTTCAACAAGTTCTTCGGGAAGCCCCAGAATGTGACCGATTTGTTTTACTTCAGTTACGGTAAGGTGGCTCATCGGAGAAAAATCACCGACAGAATCACCATAGCGGGTGGAATAACCGACCCAGTCCTCCGAGAGGTTACAGGTGTTGCAGACTCTGCCGTTTACGCTCTGTGAAACGGCGTAAAGAGTCGTCATACGAACTCTTGGCGGAATGTTTTGAAGGGTCTGGGGAGTGATTTCAATCTCTTTGGGGAGATTTTTTAAAACTCCGTCAACGGCATCCTTTACATTGACAACATAGTGTTTTATTCCAAGGTGGTTTACAAGGAGATACGCCATATCGATATCGTGTTGCTCGCCCTGTGGCATCAAAATACCGATAACCCTGTCGCGACCCAAAGCTTCCACGCAAAGTGCCGCAGCAACGGAGCTGTCCTTTCCACCCGAAATACCGACAACAGCGTTACAGCCTTTGCCGTTTTTTTCAAAGAAGTCGCGTATCCACGCAACGCATTCATTTTTAATTCTCAATGCATCAAACATTATTACACCTCATAGGAGTTGTTAAAACTGGAAATATATAAAAGGATTACTCTTAGTGTATGCAAAACATAAAATTATACCAATAAAGCTCAACACAAGGATAAGAGAACCTGTCTTTTTGAGGTCAAGTATCATATAATGACCCGAGATGATTTTCTGGTTCTGCTTTTTGGATTTATATACTGCAAAAATTGTTGATACAAGAACTGTTACAACAGCAACGATTAACCATAAATAGATATGTAGAATGCCATCGTGCCAGATGAATATCCGCTTGAATATTTCGAAAGTTATTGCAGTGTCGGTTGACCTGAAAGGAATCCAGCAAATGCATACAAATACATAGGTAATAAGAATGCTTACAGCATCTTTCCACCATCTTCGCTGTGAGTTTTTAGTCAGGGAAGCAAAAAGTTTATGAACACATAATGCTGTACCGTGAAGTGCTCCCCAGATTACAAAATTCCAGCTTGCACCATGCCAGAGCCCGCCGAGAACCATTGTGGTCAACAGGTTTATATAGGTTCTGACTTTGCCTTTGCGGTTTCCTCCAAGAGGAATATACAAGTATTCCTGAAGCCATGTTGAGAGGCTGATGTGCCATCTTTTCCAGAATTCACTGACATTTTTAGCGATATATGGAAGGTTGAAGTTGCGATTAAAATCATATCCCAAACATTTGGCACTGCCTATCGCCATATCGGAATAACCCGAAAAGTCAAAATAAATCTGGATAGAGTAAGCGATAATCGCCATAATTACAGTTATTGAATGAAAAGCTGCGGGTTTTGCAAAAACCTGGTCAACAAACAAAGAGAGGTTGTCGGCGATTACGATTTTTTTGAATAATCCTATCAAAAAAATCTGAATTCCTGTTTCTAAGTTTTTTAAACTGATATTTCTGTCTTCCGAGAGCTGTGGAATAAATTCCTGAGCCTTGACGATGGGCCCTGCAACCAATTGAGGGAAGAAAGCTATGTAAAGTGCAACTTCGATAAATTTTGACGGTTTGACACTTTTTCTTATGACATCAATAGTGTAACTCATCGACTGGAAAGTGTAAAAGGAAATACCAACAGGTAAAATTATGTTGATTGTTGAATTTCTCTGGATTTCGAACAAGTCACAAAAAGAACCGACAAAGAAGTTATAATATTTGAATACTCCAAGGATTATAAGCGGAAAGACAATTCCTGTAATTTTAAAAAATCTTACATACTTTCCATCTGAAATCATTTTTGCGCTGATATATGCTATATAGGTCAGCAGAATCATCAGAAAGCAAAATCGCCAGTCCCACCAGCCGTAAAAAACATAACTTGAAAGGAGTAAAACAATGTGCCTGAAAAATCTGAGTTTTGAGCTCTGAAATCTGTTTTTCACAAATTTGAGATTTGTAACAGCCATAAAAAATGCGACTATACAGAAAAATATCAGAAAAGTTATACTTGAAAATACCATTTTAATTATCCCTCATTCTTATCTGGATATTAATTTATATATTTCATCGGCGATAACGCGGTGACCTTCTTCATTCAAGTGACCGGTTCCCACTTCGGTATTGGAAAATCCGTGGGGGAGGTTGAAGGTCTTGTAGTAGTTTTCCTTGAATGGTTCGTACATATTGACAAAAATTGCACCATTTTTCTCGCAGATACCCTTGAAAATTTCGATTTCATCGGTGTTTTTAAGGTCTTCGATATCTCCATTCCGGTCAACAGTTAAAGTACAGTTATATAAGATTATAATTTTTATGTTGTTTTCATCACATTTGGCTACACAGTTTTTCAGTACCTTATCAAGAGGCTGATAATCGGGCTGAGTTTCCTCTGTAGTGTTGGAACCCGTGGATTTTGCAGCTGCTACGCTTTTAATCTGCGCGTATAAGCGCCTCAAGAAGGGGAATTTCTGAAGTTTTTCCAGTATGCCGTTATTGTATGTGGCTATGGGCTTTATTTCATCCGATAAGATGGCGTTCATAGCGGCTGAGTTATCGGCGAGAGAAGAAGTTTCAATTATGAGATATTTTGTGGGTTTAAATTCATCAACGGCAGCAGGGAGATTGTTAAGACATCTTGGGAGCGTGTGTGCTGAAACTCCGATATTATAGACATTCATACCACTGCCGTCAGCATCAGATTTTTTATTAAGGAGAGAAGCGAAACTTTTATCCTGAGCAACATTAAAAGCTTCAGCGTGAGAAGAGCCCATCACAAGAACATCTATCTCACCCGGGGCAAAGGTTTCAAGGTTATTAAAACCGTTACTGTCGGTAACACCAAAGGCAAAGCCTTCAGTCGCCAGCGAATACACTTTGTTTTCTTCCCATTTGTAGTCTGTCGAACCTGTTTCGGATTGTTGGCGCACAGGCATATTGTAATAGAAAAAACAGATTATGTTAAGTATTAAAAATGCTACTGCAAACGCCAACAGTTTTGAAAAAACAGATAAAAATTTTCTCATAAAAACAACCTCTGAAAACTTATTAAAATAAAATTTACCAATTTGATTATAGATTAAAAAGCTTTAAAAGTCAATATAATGAAAAAGGGTTGAGATTTTCTCAACCCTTTTTTGGTGGTGTATTGTCAGATTATTTGAAGTATCTCTTGAGGAGTCCTTCAAGACCCTTACCGTGACGAGCTTCGTCACGAGCCATTTCGTGAACTGTATCATGGATAGCATCAAGGCCGTTTTTCTTAGCGCAGGAAGCAAGGTCAAATTTACCCTGTGTAGCGCCGTATTCACAGTCAACACGCCAAGCGAGGTTTGCTTTTGTGGAGGCTTTCATATTAGGTTCTAAGTCTTCGCCGAGAAGTTCAGCAAATTTAGCAGCGTGTTCTGCTTCTTCGTAAGCTGCTTTTTCCCAGTAAAGACCAACTTCGGGGTAACCTTCGCGGTGAGCGATACGAGCCATGCAGAGGTACATACCTACTTCAGCACATTCGCCGTTGAAGTTTGCCATAAGCTGTTCGAAGATGTATTTTTTATCTTCTTCACTGATGTCGGGGTTGTTTTTAACTGTTTTTGCATAAACGCCGTATTCGTGTTCTGCTGCAAGTTTAGCATCTGCTGCCATTTCTTTGAACTTTTCTGCAGGAACTTTACAAACAGGGCATTTTTCGGGGGGTGTATCACCTTCGTGAACATAACCGCAAACTGAGCATACATACTTTTTCATAATAAAAATCTCCTTTAAAATTAATTTTTGCATTTCTCACAGAGTCCTGTGAAGTAAATTTCTTTTGTTTTTATATCAAACTCTTTTGATAAAGAGGTTTGAACCTGACCTACTGCGAAATCCCATACATTTAAACAGGAATCGCATTTAAAGTGACCATGGAGCGAGGTGTCGGCATCGTAGCGAACCTTTGTCGGGTCAATGGTAATTTCTAAAATGATTTCCTTTTCTGCCAAAAGGTGCAGAGTGTTGTAAACCGAAGTTTTTGAAAGGGTAGGTACATTTTTAATAAGTGCTTCATACACTTCTTCAACAGTCGGGTGCGTTCGGTGCGACAGAAGATATTCAAGCACCATTATCCGTATAAGAGAAGGACGAATGCCTTTTTCTTTAAGCAAGGTTACCGCGTCCATGGTCGCCTCCTTTTTGTAACAATTTTAATTTTTGTAACGATTACAATATTATATTATCATACACTTTTTGATTTGTCAACACTTTTTTTAAAAAATATTTGAAAAAATTTTTTTGTATGGTATAATTTAAGTTAAGGAAGTGATTTTATGAATTACGATATAATAAATGAAGCACTCGAATACAGCTTTGATAAACGCATTTTACCATTTACTGTCGGTACACCATCTGACAAACTGTCGGAAAACGACCAGTACGACAGAGTAAATATATTATTCTTTTCGGACAGCCATCTGGATTTGCCATGCGGTGAGGCGTGCGAAGAAAATGTAAAAAGAACCGTTGAATACATAAATAATGCTCCCTATAAAATTGATGCTGTGATTTACGGCGGAGATACTATCACAAAAGATGGCATCGTGCCCAAAGAAGAGGCAAAGGAATACCATAAAAAGTTTTTTGATACAGTCAAAAAATCCGAAAGACCTTTTTTATTTGTAAAGGGTAATCACGATACAAACGACTGGAAAAACATTCCCGAAAATGTAGTTACAGACGAAGAGTTTTCAGAAATGTTTCTGGAGTTTGCAGAGGAAAAATATTCGCTTAGACGCGAAAATTCCACCTGGCATTACTATGATATCGAAGACAAAAAAATACGCGTGGTGGCAGTTGATGTTCACGATATTGATAAAACCATCAGCGATGAAAATGGATTTGTTAAGTATCATGGAGTGGCGATTTCGAACATCGGGCCAAAACAGTTTGACTTCATTATAAATAAAGCTCTTAACTTTGACGATAAGGAAGAAAAAGAATGGGGTGTAATTTTTGCAATGCATCAGTACACTCCCAATGACAAGGGAAATAGTCCGAAGGTTTTTCTTGATATCTGTAAGGCATTCAACGAAAGAACAACCTTTGAATATAAAAATGCGTGCGTTGAAAAGGACTTCGACCTTGATATCAAGGCTGATTTTAAGGATAACAAGGCAGATATTATATGTTGTCTTATCGGTCATGAGCATGAGGACAGATATGAATGTATAAATGGTATTCACCTGATATGGACCAGAAACCATTCGGGAAGTCAGCTCTGGAGCGACCCGTTTACAGCACGATATAAGGACACGGTTACACAGAATTGTTTTGATGTGGTGAATATCGATACCTTGCACAGAAAGATAAGGGTTTTCAGATTTGGTGCAGGGATTACCTGCAAAGGTACAGGCGGCGACCGATTTTTGCCGGACGGCCTTGAATATTAGGAGATTTCTATGAAAAATATTGATTATAATCGTATATGTGAGCTTGAGGCAATCAGGGTAAGCGAAAGGTTTTTACCGCTTACAGTTGGTGCTCCCGATGATGCTACAAGGTCTTTTCAGCAGTATAAAAGAGCAAATTTCATATTCTTTAGTGACAGCCATATTGATGCGTACAATATAGAAGAATGTTTTGATAATGTTCAGCGCACTGTTGATTTTGCAGATAATTTTCCCGTGCCTTTTGATGCAGTTATGTTCGGCGGAGATTTTGTGACTTTCTATAATATCCTTGATAAGGATCAGGCAATGCACCGCTGCAGACCTTTTTTCGACAGAATTAAAAAGTGCGAAACACCGTTTGTTTTTGCAAAAGGTAACCACGATACAAATGACTGGGATAATACAATAGACAGGGCATTTAATGATGATGACTGGAGTAAGATGTATCTCGACTTTGCCGAAGAAAAATATGGTCTTGTAAGGCAGAAAAAGAAAAATGGCTCTATGTCTACCTGGCACTATTACGATGTTGAAGACAAAAAAATCCGTATAGTGGCTGTTGATGTTATGGATACCGATAAAACCATCCCCAATGAGCAGGGAAGGGTTAAATATCACAACTGCAGATTAAGACATATATCTCAGGAGCAGTTTGACTGGATTGTTAACACCGCACTTAATTTTGACGAAAAGGAAGAAAAAGACTGGGGCGTAATTTTTGTTATGCACCAGCTTATCGAGGATGATGAGAATTATGGCAGAGCTACCGATAAGCTTATCGATAGCTGTGTTGCGATGAATAATGCTGAGAAGTATGAGTGCGATTTTGTGTGTGAGGAAGACCCTGCTTTTAATTTTACAGTTTCTGCAGATTTTACAAAGTATGCTGACTCTGAAAAAAGACCGCATACCATTTGCTGGTTTTTAGGACATCACCACAGAGATATGTATACCTGTATCAAGGGGATAAACATCATCAACATCACAAATGCTTCCTGTACTGACAGATTCGGGGATGCGACAATGGCAAGAATACCCGGTACTGCTACCCAGAATGCGTTTGACCTTATAAGTGTTGATACACTGGAACGCAAGATAAGAATTGTGCGCTATGGTGCAGGGATTGATTGCTATGGCGTTGGCGGCGACAGATTTTTGCCTGACGGCTTAGGATATTAGGAGGTATATATTATGACAAAGTACGACAGAATTTGCGAGATGGAAGCTTATGAAACCGAAAAGAGGTTTTTGCCGCTCACGGTAGGAACTCCAAGTATGAAGAAGTCTTCAAATGACCAGTATGAAAGACTTAATCTTATATTTTTCACAGACAGCCATGTTGATATGCCCTGGTGCGTTCCCGAGGCGTGCGATAATGTGGAAAGAACTATTGATTTTGCAAATAATTTCCCCGTACCTTTCGATGCTGTGCTTTATGGCGGGGATACTATTACTTTCTTTGGAGAGGTTTCCAAGGAACTTGCAAAGGAAAGATTCAAATGCCTTGCTGACAGAGTTAAAAAATGTAAAGCACCCTTTATCTTTGCCAGAGGTAACCATGACCCGAACCATGTTGATAATCTGCCCGAAAACCTTTTGCGTGACGAAGATTACGGTGAAATTTACCTTGATTTTGCGGAAGAAAAAGACGGCATTGTAAGACAGCTTAAGAAAAACGGACAGAAATCCATCTGGCATTACAAAGATATTGAGAACAAAAAAGTGCGTATTATAGCGCTTGACTCCGAGGATAGTTACAGAGATGGCGTAAAGGAAGATGGCCATATAGCAATTGATGACTGTGTTCATTTTTCAAACGAACAGCTTAACTGGCTTGTAAATGATGCTCTTAACTTTGATGACAAGGAAGAAAAAGACTGGGGTGTTATCTTTGTCACTCATCGTATTGACCCGAGAGGCAATGATTTTGGCAGTGCAGGAACAAAACTCATAAGTATTTGTGAGGCTTTCAACAACGCAAAATCTACTTCAATCAAGTATGAATGTGCGAAAAATGATTTTTATAATCTTGATGTGAATGCTGACTTCACAAGATACGCAAACCTTGAAAAGAAACCTTTTGTTATTGCATTTTTTATGGGGCATCATCACACCGATAACAATGAAACTGCCTGTGGTATTCAGCTTATCTGGTCATTGCACGGCTGTGTTACCGATACATATTCCGATGCAAGGGTTATAAGACGCCCCGGTACTGCAACTCAGAATGCATTTGACTGTGTAAGTATCGACCTTCAGCACAGAAAAATCAGAATTGTGCGCTATGGTGGCGGCAGAACCTGCTACGGCGAGGGTGGCGATAGATTTTTGCCTGACGGACTTGAATTTTAAATTTAAAAACTCCGCTTTACGCGGAGTTTTTTTTGTGGTATACTATAAATTGGAGCAAAATGCAAGGAGGAAGAATATGAAGATACTTTTAGTCGGAATTAATGCAAAATTCATTCATTCCTGCCTTGCTGTATATTCATTAAAGGAATATGCAAATGAGCATTATAACATCGACTGCGAAATTATGGAGTTTACGATAAATCACAGGGAAGATTTGATTTTGTCTGAGATTTTTCGTAAAAAGCCTGATATAATCGCATTTTCTTCATATATATGGAATTTTGAGCTTATAAAAAGTGTTGTCAGAAATCTCAAAAAACTTTTGCCTGAAAGTAAAATTATACTCGGTGGTCCTGAGGTGAGCTTTGACGGTGAAGAGGCTTTAAGGGAAACGGGTGCCGATTTTATAATTTGCGGTGAGGGCGAAGAAACTTTTGCAAAACTTTGCCAATCGTTGCAAAAAGGCTTGACTGTTTCAAATGTTATTAAGGCAGATAAGCCTGTTGATATGGCAAAAATACCTTTTGCCTATAAATCTTTTGATGACTTCGAAAATAGAATACTTTATTATGAGGCTCAGAGAGGGTGCCCGTTTAACTGTCAGTATTGCCTTTCTTCCACCGATAAAGGTGTCAGGTTTAAACCAATTGATAAGGTAAAGGAAGAACTTCTGATATTTTTGCAAAATAAGGTGAGTCAAGTCAAATTCGTTGACCGCACATTCAATTCGAACAAAAACTTTGCGCTTGAAATCTGGAAATTTTTGCACGAAAACGATAATGGTGTTACCAATTTTCATTTTGAAATGGCGGCGGATCTTATCACCGATGAGATGATTGAATTTTTGAGAAATGTCCGTCCCGGACTGTTTCAGTTTGAGATTGGGGTTCAGTCCACAAATGAGAAAACTCTTTCTGCCATCGACAGAAAGAGTAGTTTTGAAGTGATAACCGAAAAGGTTTTAAAGCTTCAAAAAGCAAACAATATCCATCTTCATCTTGACCTTATAGCGGGGTTGCCTTTTGAAGATTACAAAAGCTTTAAAAACTCTTTTAATGATGTATATTCTTTAAATCCTGATCAGTTTCAGCTTGGTTTCTTGAAACTGTTAAAAGGCTCGGGACTTAAAAAGGATTCTCATAAGTACGGAATAGTTGCAAGGGATAATGCCCCTTATGAAGTGCTTTTTACCGATGCGCTTCCTGCGGATGATGTGCTGAGGCTCAAGGGAATTGAGGAACTTGTTGAAATTTATTATAATTCTTCAAGGTTTAAAAAGAGTATAGAATATGCAGTATCACTTGCCGGGACTCCTTTTGATTTTTACGAAAGCTTTATGGAGTTTTATTTTAAGAAAAAAGAATATTTAAGACCCCATTCTAAAATAGAACAATATGATATTCTCTATAACTTTGTGAGTGGATATCAGAGTTGCGATTTGGAAAAGTTCAGATGGCTTATAAAGTTTGACCTTTATTCCCACGAAAAGGCGAAAAAAATCCCTGACTATATAGACGAGGATTTCAATGAATTATATCGCGACAGGATGCTGGAGTTTTATACAAAAGAGCTTGAATGCGGTACCCTTCTGGAAGAATATAAGGGATTAAACCCTAAACAGGTCTATAAAATGGCACATATCGAGGTGTTTCCTTTTAATCCGATTGATAAAAGCGATAAAAAAACAGCATTGCTTTTCAATTACAGAAAAACGGATATTTCAGGGAATGCTACAGTAAAAGAAATCAAAATTTTTTAAAAAATTATGCAACAGATTACCCCACAAAGAACACTATTAAGATGAACAGGTCTTTGTGTGGGCTTGAAATGAGGTGAGGAAATGTCAGATCTCCAAAACCTTGTTCTTGCAGCAAAGTCGGGCGATAAGGAAGCTTTTGCGAGCCTTTATCAGCTTATCTACAAGGACATGTATAAATTCGCTTACTATACTTTAAAGGATGAGCAGGATGCTCAGGATGCGGTCAGTGATGCGGTTATGGATGCTTATGCAGGCATTTCCAAGCTTAAAAATGCTGATGCTTTCAAGGGCTGGATGTTTAAAATCCTTTCAGCTAAATGTAAGCGTAAACTCAAGACTTATGTTGACAGAAAAAATCAGGATGATATCGATGATGTTGAGGTTTCTGTCGATGGCTCCGAGGAGTCTGTTGAGTTAAAACAAGCTCTCAGTGTACTCACTGACGAGGAAAGAATGATAGTATCCTTGACGATTTTTGGTGGATATGACAGCCAGGAAATTGCAAAGATGCTCAATTTAAACAGAAATACAGTGCGTTCAAAACATAGTCGCGCGCTTGCTAAGATGCGTGAAGTTCTGACTGCTGATAAAAACGGAAAGGAGGAGGCATAGTTGCTTATCGACAATAAAATAGAGAAAGATTTTAACCTGTCGGGCGAAGAAATCGAGATAATGCAGCTTATCAGAAGCAAGGCTGAGGATATTAATATCCCTATGGCTTTGGAACCTGATATTCTTAAACAGCGTCTTCCTTCCAGGGAGAAACCTTCATTTATCAAAATTCTTTCTCCTGTTCTCGCAGCTGCTGCAGCTTGTTTTGCTGTTGTAGTGGTGGGAACACAGAACAAAACACCTGCCACACCTCCCGTTTATACTGATTTTCCCGGAATTTCTGTTTCGGAGAGTTCCTTGATTGAAGAACCTTCTGTGGTAGCTTTGGAACCCTCGAAAGAAAGTACTGAAGTATTCAGTGCCGAAACAGAGATAAGTGTTGCAGCAGAAGAACCGCAGAAAATTGTTTCCGAGGACATTTCAAGTTCAGTTCCTGAAGAGTATAAAGCTCTTTACGGAAAGGTAAGAGAACTTGACAGCAAAAACCCTGCACAGGTAAAGGGTGTTTCGAGAGCATCTAATTTCTCTGCAGTTTTCGGAAATAATTCTGCAATGATTTCTGCATATCAGAATGACAGCGAAAGTCAGTTTGACACGGTGCAGATCAATAATGGCTATATCTATACTGTTTCCGGCAACAATACTGTTGTTGTCAGCCGTGCAGACGGAAATGATTTTTATGTGGCGTCCGAAATCTTTGTTGATTTTGGTATGAATCGCGACAAAAAATATGATTTTGAGGATGTTTCGGTAACAAGCTGTTATGTTGACCAGCAAAGACTTATTGTACTCGGCACTGCAACATATGGCAATATGGAAAATGTTACCGCAATAGCAACTTATGACATTACTTCTCCTGAAAGGCCTGTACTCCTTGCTAATTCATATCAGGACGGTGCTTTGGTTTCTTCCAGAATTTCAGGCGGATTTGCTTATGTTGTAACACGCAAGTCGGTTCTTAATCCTTCAGAAGATAATGTACAGACATATATTCCTTTTAATATGTCAAATCATAAGTATGAATCCCTCAAAGCAGACGATATTTATCTGAGTGAATTTGCACAGAGCCCCTGCTACATCGTAGCTTCCTCTCTGCTTATCAAAGAACCTTATGAGTTTTACGATACAGTTGCTGTTTTAGGCGACAGCACAGAGCTTTATATCGATGAAAGCGGTATTTATCTTGCAGATAATGTTTATGTGGATTCTGTGCCTTATACCGGTATTGTAAGAATAGATTACGGTAAAGGTAACTTTGATGGCGTTACTTCTGCTTCAGTTTCAGGCAGACTCTTTGACTCCAAATCAATGGATGAATATGAAGATGTTATCCGTCTTGTAACTATGCATAATGATGAATATACCTTGCATACTCTTGATATGAATCTTGATGTAATCAGCAGTAATTGCAACATTACAAACGGCGCAAAACTTAAAGATGTATCCTTTGAAAAAGATACAATGTACCTTTTTGCAACAAATGGTTCTACAAAGGTTTATGACCTTTCCGATGTATATAGCCCTGTTGAAAAGACTTATGCTGAGGTTTCAGACATTATGAACTCGGTGGTAAGTGTAGGTTCTGAAAGTGCTGTTGGTATTAATCTTGATGATAATGGTCTTAGTCTTACACTTTATGATGTGATTTCTTCTAAACGCATAAGGGAAATTGAAACTGTGACAGTAAGCGAAGGCGATATTTACTGCGAAGCCTTTGATAACTATGATGAATTGTTTGTTAAAGGCAACCTCATCGGTTTCAGTTATTACAAATATGGTGATGCCGATAAATCCGGTTCATATTATGTTCTTTACAGCATAGAAGAAGATTCAGTTGTGAAGAAGGCTGAATATCGTTATCCTGCAAAGACCTATCAGCAGAAAGCAAACATTAAAGGAAATCTCCTTTATGTTACAAGCCCTTCATCGGTGGCTGTTATTGATGTAAACAACGGCAGACTGATCTGGGAAACTGAAATTTAACAAATCTCTTTTTCATAAAACCCCTTCATATTTTTAAACCCCGTTCATCAAATGATGAACGGGGTCTTTTTTATTCTGTTATTTCATTTTGCAAAGGAACATAATGTTCTCTTAAGTAGTCAAGCCAAAGATTGTATACAGAAGGTCCGAAATGCATTCCGTCAGAGCTTGCTGAGTCGGGCAGGCAACCATTTTCATCTTTTACAGCTTCCGCTACATAGACAAAGTAAACTTGTTTTTCAGTTGCAAGGTCAAGGATCGCTTCGTTGTATTCATCGATTTTACTGTTTGCATAGCGGTCATCGCCTTTTTCCTTTGATGCGGTGACAGGCATAATTGACTGCAGATATATCTGACTGTCTGGGTGAGTTGTTTTTAAGATGTCAATAAACTCACCATAAAGCTCAATGAGTTTATCTTTTGACAGAAATGCTACCCCATTTGAACCAAGCATAACATAAATTTTTTTCGGAGTTAAGTCTTTTATTGCATCGGCTACTGTGAGAGAAACGCCATTTTTTTCGATGCAGTCCTTTGTGAGTATTGTTTGTGGATTAATTCCGGTAGAGGCAAACACAAGATTTTCATCTAAAATTTTGTAAGCGCTCAATCCGACTGTAAGAGAGTCGCCGATAAAAATGGCATCATTAAACCACTCTTCACCCTGAGGGATTTCGTTTTTGGGGATTGGCGCACCCAAAAACGGGTCTTTTGGTTCGGGAGGTTCCGTGCTTTCTTCTGAAAACTCGGTGGTATCGTAATCAATCGGTGAGAAAAAGGAATCCATAACAAAATATGATGCGGCAACGACACCTACAAAAGCAATTATGCAAAATAGTATAATAAGAAATTTTTTCATAACATTACTCCTAAATTATAAGTCCTCCGTTAGGAGAGATTACCTGTCCTGTTATAAAATCGGAATCCGAAGAACCTAAGAACAGTACACTTTTGGCAACATCCTGAGGTGTGCCGATAACTCCTAAGGGGGTTTCTTCGATAAGGGCGTTGACAGCATCCCTTTCAAGATGACCGTTCATTGGCGTATCTATAAAACCCGGTGCAACGCAGTTCACCTGAATGCCTGATGGACCGAGTTCTTTTGCTAAAGCTTTTGTAAAAGCGATTACAGCACCCTTTGATGCCGAATAATGTACTTCACAGGAAGCGCCAACCTGTCCCCACATAGAAGAAATATTTATGATTTTACCTTTTTTCTTTGAAATCATACTTTTTACAGCCTGTTGGCAACAGAAAAACATACCTTTTACATTGAGGTTAAAAATTCTGTCCCAGTCACTTTCGGTAATATCGGTAAAAAGTTTTTGTTCTGAGATACCTGCGTTGTTTACGAGGATATCTATATCACCGAAACTTGATTTTACTTCTTCAAAAAGAGCGATGACCTGACTGTTGTCTGTAAGGTCTGCGGAAACTGTCATTGCGCTGAAAGGACGGGAATCATTCATAGCAGAAGAAAGTTTTGTGATTTCTTTGCCATTTTTGTTATAATGCATTATAACCTTATATCCTTTTTGCCAGAAAGCAACAGCAATGGCTTCTCCTATTCCGCCTGAAGCACCTGTAATTAAAACTGTTTTACTCATATTATCCCTCCGCCAATATTATACATCATTTTAAATAAGTATACAAGTGGGGGGCTCGGCATAGTATGTATTATTTAAAGATATAGGAGGTTTACAGGTGGAAAATTTGGGACTTACTTCTGCTGAGGCGAATTCAAGACTTCGCAGAAATGGGAAAAATGCTCTGAAAGAAGAAAAGAAGAAAAATCCTTTAAAGACCTTTGTTAGTCAGTTCAAGGATTTTTTAACTCTTGTACTTCTGGGCAGTACCGTAGTTACTGTATTCATGGGCGAATATGTCGAAGCACTGACAATAGGCATTATTGTTTTAATGAACGGGATAATGGGGTTTGCTCAGGAAATAAAAACTGAAAAAACACTTGAAGCGTTAAAGAAAATGGCATCTCCTGTTTCTAAAGTTTACAGGGATAACAAACTGGTAACGGTGCAAAGCGAGAATATCGTAACAGACGATGTGATGGTTTTAGAGGCAGGCGACAGGATAAGCGCTGATGCTGTACTTATAAAATCAAACAGATTGTCGGTTGATGAGTCTATGCTTACGGGGGAATCAGTACCGGTTGAAAAGGACGGAAAAGATGAAGTGTTTGCAGGGACGAATGTCATAAACGGCAGGGCTGTCGTAAGGGTTGTAAAAACCGGAATGGATACCCGTATGGGCGAAATTGCAAAGATGATGGACGAAATCGAAGAAGAACCTACACCATTGCAAAAACGCCTTGACGAACTTGGGAAGATTATTGCTATCGGCTGTCTGCTTATCTGTTTTGTAGTGGCGCTTACGGGATTTTTGCGCGGTGAAAAACTTTTTGATATGCTTTTAACGGGAGTAAGCCTTGCAGTGGCGGCAGTACCCGAAGGTTTGCCCGCGATTGTTACAATATCGCTTGCACTTGCGGTAAACAGAATGGTCAGACGAAAATCTCTTATAAGAAAACTCCATGCGGTTGAGAGCTTGGGCTGTGCCGATGTAATTTGCTCGGACAAAACGGGTACTCTGACAGAAAACAAAATGACGGTCGAGGAAATTTATCTGTCCGGCGAAGTTATAAAAATGACACCGAAAGGTGAGTTTAAAATTGAGGATAAATTTGTTAATATAAGAAATTCCGAGGCGGGAAGGACCATTTTGAAAGCGAGTGTTATATGTAATAACGCAGTTATCCGTGCCGAGAAAAAAGGGACATTGCTTATAGGTTCGCCCACCGAAGGCGCTTTGCTTATTATGGCGAAAAATGCAGGCGTTTTGCAAAAAGATATCATGGAAGAATTTATAAAAAAAGATGAAAAGCCTTTTGACAGCAAGAGAAAAATGATGTCTGTTCTGGCAGAAAACCGAAAAGGCGAGAAATTTGTGGCGACAAAAGGCGCTGTTGAGATGTTGTTGCCACGGTGCACAGGAATAATGCTTTCGGAAAAAGTTGTACCGATGAGCAATGCCATAAAAAAAGAAATTGAGCAAAAAGCTTCCGATATGGCTAAAAGAGGGCTCAGGGTAATTGCTGTAGGATATAAAGAAAGTGAGACCTTTTCGGAAGAGGCATTTGTTTTCTCAGGACTTATCGGTATGCTTGACCCGCCCAGAAAGGAAGCAAAAGAAGCGGTATCAAAATGTAAAAAAGCAGGTATTAAAACGGTTATGATTACGGGTGACCATAGGGATACAGCTTGTGCAATCGCTGAAAAAATCGGCATTTATCATAATGGAGATAAAATCTTAACAGGCAACGAACTTGAAGTTATAACTCCCGATGAACTCGAACGGATAATTGAAGATGTCACTGTTTTTGCAAGGGTCAGTCCGCATCACAAACTAAAAATCGTAAAAGCGTTCAAAAAAAGAGGACATATTGTTGCGATGACGGGAGATGGTGTCAATGATGCTCCTGCGATAAAGGAAGCGGATATCGGTGTGAGTATGGGAATTACGGGAACTGATGTCACAAAAGAAGCAAGCGATGTGATACTGCTTGACGATAACTTCAAAACACTGGTGACTGCAGTTGAAGAAGGAAGAACGATTTATGCAAATATAAGAAAATTCATAAGATATCTGCTTTCCTGTAATATCGGGGAAGTGCTTACGATGTTTTTGGGAATTATAATGGGAATGCCCACTGTGCTTTTACCGATACATATTTTGCTTGTAAATCTTGTTACTGATGGATTGCCTGCAATTGCACTGGGGCTTGAACCCTGTGAAAAGAATTGTATGAAAAAACGCCCGAGAAGAGCTAATGAAAGTATTTTTTCAAACGGACTTCTGGGAACAATTATTTTCAGAGGGTCGCTTATAGGTCTTACGACACTTGGGATTTTTTCACATCTGCTTACTTCAACCGGGGATATAAATACAGCAAGAAGTGGGGCTTTTCTTACTTTGGTTCTGACACAGCTTTTGCATGTGTTTGAATGCAAAAGTGAAGAAAGAAGTATTTTCACAGTTTCATTTTTCAACAACTTCAAGCTTATAGGAGCAGCGCTTTTATCAGCTGCAATAATATTTGTAGCTATATACTGGCCACCGGCGCAATTTGTTTTCAAAACGGTGGCACTAAGCAGAAACGATTTGCTGACAGTGCTTTTGTATGTTTCATTTGCGCCGATATTGTCGGCAATAGTGCAGAGAATTTTTAAGAGGGAAAAGAGTGCCTGACGGCACTCTTTTTTTCTTATAGTTGATTATTTTAAAAGTTTTTGGTATAATGTATAACACCAAGGTATGTACATTATTATTTTATGAGGATTTTATTATGGAATTTTCAGTATTGATGTCGGTTTATATTAAGGAAAAACCGGAGTATTTAAAAGCGTGTCTTGACAGCATGCTCGGTCAGACTGTTTTGCCGACCCAGATAGTTTTAGTTGAGGACGGTCCGCTTACTGATGAACTTTATGCTACCATCGAAGAGTATAAGAAAAGGACAGATATAATCAAGAGTGTACCGCTTAAGGAAAATGTGGGGCTTGGTAAGGCACTGAGTATCGGGCTTGAAGCTTGCGATTATCCGCTTGTGGCGAGAATGGATACGGACGACATTGCCTTTCCGAAAAGATTTGAATATCAGTTGAAGGCTTTTGAGGAGGATCCTGATCTTGCTGTGTGTGGTACTCATGCACTCGAATTTGATGGTGAAACCACTAATATTATCTCTAAGAAGAATGTGCCTGTAACCCACGAAGAAATTTATAGTTATGCAAAAAAGAGAAACCCTTTTAATCATCCTACTGTGATGTACAAAAAGCAGGCGGTCCTGGATGCAGGGGATTATCAGCATGCAATGGGGTTTGAAGACTATTTCCTCTGGGCAAGAATGCTTGTAAACGGCGCAAAAGCTAAAAACATTGACGAATATCTCCTTTATTTCAGAACGGGCGGCGATATGTTCAGACGCCGTGGGGGATATGAGTATCTTAAAAATGCTCTTGCCGTTAAGAAAAAAATTCACAAAACGGGGCTTAACAGTTTTACGGACTATGCTGTTTCTTCTGCCGTGCATATTGCAGTGAGCCTTATGCCAAATAAACTCAGAAGTTTTGTTTACCGTAAGTTCTTAAGAAAGAATTGAGGCGTTTATGAAAAAGAAAATAATACTTGCGATGAGCGGATTTTTGTCTGCTGTAAATAAGCTTGTCCCTAAAAATCCCAAAAAGATTGTTTTTTACAGTAATATGGGGTTTCGCGATAATGTGAGGGCAGTTTTTGACTATCTTGTTTCAAAAAACTGTTCGGATTATAAGATAATCTGTTCCGTCAATGATTATAAAAACTTTAAAGGTTATCCTTCTAATATAAAGTTTGTAAGTAATGTAGCGGGGGTGTGGCACTTTTTTACCGCAAAATACTTTTTCTATTCTTTTGGTAAATATCCCGTAAAACCATCAAAAAAACAGGTTGTTGTCAATGTATGGCACGGTTCTCCGCTTAAAAAGATAGGAAACTACCTTGATGACAATGATTATAACTTTTTCACTTATATTCTGGCAGCATCCGATTTTTTTGCACCTATTATGAAAAAGTCTTTTAACTGCGATGAAAGTCAGGTAAAGGTCTGCGGACATCCGAGAAATGATGCGCTGTTCACCGAAAATAATTCCCTCCGTCAGTTGGGCTTTGACGGGGAATATAAAAAGGTTATACTTTGGCTCCCAACCTTCAGACAGTCGGCATTTTTGGGTAACAACGACACGAAAGTCTTGTCTGGAACCGGACTTCCTATTCTTTCGGACAGAGAAGATATGGCAAAAGTAAACGAACGCCTTGTTAAAGATAACTGCCTTATGATTGCAAAAATTCATCCTGCACAGGATTTAAGCCTTATTGACACTGAAGGGTTCAGTAATATCAAGATTGTTACAAATGCCGAGATGCAGAAAACAAACTGCAATCTTTATGAGCTTTTGTCAAAAGCAGATGCGCTTATTACCGATTATTCTTCTGTGTATTTTGATTATCTCCTCTTAAATCGCCCGATAGGATTTACTGTTGATGATATAGAAGAATATATGAATAACCGTGGCTTTGTTGTCGATAATCCTTATGAAATTATGCCGGGTAGTTTTATAAATACGCCGGAAGAATTTATAGAATTTGTGAATGACCTTCTTGACGGAAATGACACTTTCAAAGCAGAACGCGAGAGAGTGAATAATTTAGTAAATAAATACCACGATGGTAAAGATTGTGAACGCGTTATTGAAATCGCAGGAATAAAACTTTCTTAGAAAAGAGGTTTAATTATGAGAAAAGTTATTACATATGGTACATTTGACCTTTTGCATTATGGACATATTAATTTGCTCAAAAGGGCAAAGGAACAGGGCGATTATCTTATTGTTGCCCTTTCTACCGATGAGTTCAACAGAGGAAAAGGAAAAGAATGCTATTTTCCTTATGAAAAAAGAAAAGCACTTTTAGAGGCTATCCGTTATGTCGACCTTGTTATTCCCGAAACCTGCTGGGAGCAGAAAAGGGAAGATGTAAAGGAGTTTAAGGTTGATGTTTTTGTAATGGGTGATGACTGGGAAGGAAAGTTTGATTTTCTTTCTGATCTCTGCGAAGTGGTTTATTTGCCGAGAACTCCCGAAATTTCCACAACAAAGATAAAATCTGACCTTCTCTCCAAGGAGGAGTAATTTTGGAAAAAATTAAAGCCTTAATGGGGGTTATCGGCAAAGGTAATGGCGGACTTTCAATGTATATGGTCAATCTTTTTAAAAAGCTTGACAAGGAAAAGTTTGAATGCGCTTTTATCTCTATTGCAAAAGAACCCTATTTTGAAAATGATATAAAAAACTCAGGTGGCAGGATTTTGTTTGTTACACCGCGAAGTCAGAATCCAAAAAAGCACCGTGAGGATATGAGAAGGATAATGGAAGAGGATTTTGATATTTGCCATATTCATCTTTCAACTGCGAGCAATATCTGCCCCATCCTTGAAGCTAAGCGTGCAAAAATTCCTGTTGTTATAGCTCATTGCCACAGCAGTAAGGTTGAGGGATCTTTATATTCCAGAGTGCTGCATATCATAAATCGTGAAAAACTCAAAAAACTTGACATATTAAAATTTGCCTGTTCAAAAGTGGCAGGAAAATTTTTCTTTAAAAATGCAGATTTTACCGTTATGAACAACGGAGTTGATACTGCTCGTTTTGATTATAATGAAAATTCACGCCAAAAAATCCGTGAAGAATTAAATCTTGGTGAAAACTTTGTAATAGGTCAGGTCGGCAGATTGGTGCCTGTAAAAAATCACGCGTATACAATAGAGCTTTTTACAGAAATCCTGAAAAAGAATTCTGACAGCCGTCTTATTATTGTTGGTGACGGACCGTTGGAGGAAAACATTAAATCCAAAGCAGAAGAGTTCGGTGTTCTCGACAAGATTATCTTCACAGGAAATGTAAGAAACCCTGAAGAATATTTTTTTGCTATGGACTGCCTTGTAATCCCTTCGCTTTTTGAAGGATTTCCTTTAACTGTTGTAGAGGGCGTTTGTTCGGGCCTTCGTTGTTTTGTGTCCGATAAAGTTCCTGCAGAAGTTAAGATTTCGGATCTTGTTCGGTTTATTTCACTTAATGCTGATAAAGGCAGTGTGGCTGATATGATTCTGGACTCTGTGGATGCAGAGCGTGTTTCTCAAAAAGAAATGCTCATAAAAATCGGATTTGATGCAGATAAATGTGTTCGCGATATGGAAGATATCTATCTTCGTTCAGTAACAGGAGGAAACTAAATGGAAAAGAAAGGTTTTTTGCCATCGGTCATAAATAAGATTTTTGACCATAATACCTTCAGGTCGGTTTTGCTTATAATGGTAGTATTGAGGACCTGTGCGTTTTTGAACCCTGTAGTAGGTCCGCTTGTAAAATTCACACTCGCGTGGTCTGCCTTAATTCTTATCAAAGATCTTTTTACCGAAAGACTTTTTATTGTAAACAGATACAGGGCAATACTATACCTGTTTTTGATTTCGTATGCGATGACCTGCCTTGTGAACCGTGAAGAAAACTTAGCGCGAAATATTGCAATGCTGTTTTATATGGTTGTTAATATGATGGTGCTTTATTCTTATGACCCCAATAAGGCTCCCGGTCAGGTTAAAAGAGAACTTTTGCGTTTTAACCATGTTTTTCTTATAGTTTCATTTATAGGACAACTTATAAGTTTTGTTACCTATTTCCTCAATTTGAAATTTAGTTACCTTATAGGCGAAGATGTTTATTACTACGGTGTTTATAGTGGAAGAATCTGGGGATTTTATACAAACCCCAATGCTGCAAGCTTTTTTGCAGTACTTAATATTATGCTCACTGTTGTTTGCCTTGCTATTTTTAAAGGTAATGCTCCTAAAAGATACAAATGGTTTTACATTGCCAATGCGTTTGTCGAAATGATGATTTTGTTTATGTGTAACTCCAGGGGAAGCGTACTGGCACTTTGTGTGTACCTGATTATATTGCCGGTTATTATGGGAATTCCGCTTTTTAACGGTGCTGCCGATAAAAAAGCAATTATCAAAAAAATTGCCGCATTTGCCATTGTTATTCCGCTTGCTGTGACAGGCGCACATGAACTTGCAACTTCTGTTTTGCCGAAACTTGTTATTGAAAATTCCACAATTTCACAGCAACTTGTTGAAAGCTTGCCCAATACAGGTGTGGCAGGAGACGAAATGGAAGGTGCTGCGGGCCTTGAACGCGAAGATTACGGTTCCAAATACGGAGGAAGATATTTCCTCTGGCAGTCCGGAAGTAATATTATCAAAAATAATCCGGTTTTTGGTGTAGGTTGTGATAATATTCCCACACACGCATATCGTTATGCGGCAAGATATTTTACTGATTTTGGTGCAGATGTTTATCTGCCGGGTGTAAGTGGCGGTCTTCATAATCTTTTCTTCCAGATTGCCGCAGCATCAGGTCTTGCGGGACTTCTGATTTTTGTCCTTTTTGGTATTTTGGTACTTATAAGAGTAATCAGGTATCTGATATGGAGTTTCAGGAATAAAAAACAGGACAGAATAGTGTTGTCTTCTGTTTGTATCCTGTTTGTTATTGTGCTCCGTACCATGACTGATACAGGTATTGTTTACGGACACTACTATTTAGGCGTTATTTTCTGGATGTATTTAAGCTTTATTATGTATTTCATCGACAGAGAGCTTGAAGGCAAACCGCGTCCTTTGCTTGCTGTTGTTTATGATAAGATTTTTAAGAAAAAGTCAGAGAAATAAGAAGGTGCAAAAATGGATGCCGTTACATTGAAAAAGGTTCAGCAGACAGTAAATGAGATTCTCTTTGTGCTCGATGATTTTTGTCGTGCAAACGATGTCAGGTATTATCTTTTTTATGGTTCGGAATTGGGTGCTGTGCGACATCATGGATTTATCCCGTGGGATAATGATGCTGATGTTGTGATGTTCAGGGATGAATATGAACGCTTCAAAAAACTTTGGGCAGAAAACCCTGTTCCGGGATATTTTTTTCAGGATGAATACACCGACAAGGGTTATACTATGAAATTTGCAAAAATACGCAAAGATAATACTGCTTTTGCCGAGATGAGAAACAAAGATGTTGATATGCATCATGGTATCTTTGTTGATATATTTATCCTTGATGATTATGTTAAAAGTAATTTCTGGCGCCGTGCTACCGAGCTGATAACTCTTTTTGGTGTGAATGCACAGAAGGGGTATGTGCCTCCTCATTCGGGCAAGTACCTTTATACGGTTACGAATTTTATCTTCAAAAACGGGAAGATATTTGATTTCTGGTATAAAAAGGTTTTCCCAAATCTCAAAAAAGATGAAACAATGTGCAGCGATATTATTTCTTTCACTTTTAATCATCGGTATGATTTTAAGAAAGAATGGCTTGGCACACCGCAGTATGTGGAATATGACGGCAGAGAGATGCCTGTCCCCGAGAATACTCACGAAACTTTAAAGGCGTGTTATGGCGATTATATGACTCCACCACCTGAGGATGCGAGAGAATCTACCCACAGATTGCATTATTTGTCTTTTGAAGATGAATATCATCCTGCTGAAAAAGAGGTTTTGTAATGGCAAAGTCAATTGCGACCAACTCAATTTACAACTTCATACTTAAGGTTTTCAGACTTATTGTTCCGGTGCTTGTAGGTCCGTATATCCAAAGACTATTTGACAAGGAACTTTATGGTGCGTTTAATGATGCGACTACATGGCTCGACTTTGCTCTGATTTTTGGTGTTTTCGGGATTTACACCTATGGTATCCGCGAAATTGCCTCTATAAGAGATGACAAAGAAAAAGCCAGAAGACTTTACTCAAGCCTTTTCTCTATTGGAGTCTGCACGAACGCCATTGTACTTGTTGCTTATACAGGCGTTGTGTGGTTCTCGATGGAATCTATGAGCAGGGCTATATACCTTGTTCTGGGATTTAAGGTTTTTGCCAATATTTTTATGGTTGAATGGCTTAACGAGGCAATTGAAAACTATAAATTTATTACCATTAAAACTATCATTGTAAGGCTTATTTATGTAATAGGTATATTCTCTCTTATCCATAAGCCTGACGATGTTATAAAGTACAGCGTACTTATAGTTGCCACCGATGTCCTTAATAACCTTGTAAGCTTTGTTTATGTAAACAGAAAAATTCCATTTACATTTAAAGGAATAGAAATCAAAAAGCATATTGTACCGCTTTTGAGTATTCTTGTTATCTCAAATGTCAATCTGTTGTACACCCAGTTCGATAAAATGATGCTTGGACAGGTAGTGGACAAGGTTTCGGTTACAATTTATAAAACTCCCCAGGATATAACTTATATGATAAGTAATCTGCTTGCTTCTATTGTGCTTGTCGCAGTGCCAAGACTTGCTTATTATAACAGTAACAACCAACCCGACAATTATATGAAGCTTTTAAATCAAAGCTATAAGAGTTTTATGCTTGTAGTTTTCCCTGCTTGCCTGGGAATAGCTTGTCTTGCTCCTGAGATAATGTGGATTTATGGCGGTGGCAAATATAATGCATCCATCCCGGTGCTTATTATTTTTGCTGTCCGTACGATTGAAAGTTCGGTTTATACAATCTGTGCAAATCAGGTTTTATATGTAAAAAATCAGGAAAAGTTCCTGGTTCGCATTTTACTGGTTGGCGGTCTTTTAAATGTTGTGCTTAATGGTGCATTGATGTTGCTTGATGTTTACACGCCTGTTACTGCTATTATTACAACTTTGCTCGCTGAAATAGTAGTTATGATGCTGATGTTCAGCTTTATAAGAAAGAATCTTTCAATTGATTTCAGGTTTTTCACAAAGACAAACTGTAAGTATTTAGCACTCACTTTACTGTTTGTGCCGATAACTTTCATTATAAAACAGTTTGACCTCGGAATGATTCTTAATTGCATTATAGTGGTTCCTGTTTGTATGGGTGTTTATTTTGGTACATTGCTTGTTACCAAGGATGAAACAATGCTTTTTCTTACCAAAAAAGTGCTTGGTAAATTTATTAAATTAAGATAAAAACAAGGGAGTTGGGGGTTACAAACTCCCTTGTTTTTAATGTTTTATATACATTTCATATAAAAACATTGCAGTTTTATAAGATTAAACAATAAAAAGTGACAAATCGTAAAAAAAGTATTGACAAATGGTTTTAGAGATGGTAAAATAATTAAGCTGTCCCGAAAAAGGGAACAGACAGGAGCTTGAAAATTAAACAATATCGTAACGAATTAACAAACCTGAAATTCCTGATACTTTAGAGAGTATCAGAGTAACTCTTCAGAAATGAAGAAAAGTAATTCAAGACGAACG
>JAZLER010000022.1:0-18351 GCA_045615345.1 Fumia sp.
CAAATAAAAATCTTTTTAAAATAACTTTCAGGGAACTGATTTTTTATTTTTTCAGCGGAGTTTCTATTTTCGGTACGGCGGCGAGCTATTTTGCTGCAATTGAAGCTTCAACTGTTTCCACTGCCGTGGTGCTTATGTACACGGCACCTATTTTTGTAACCTTATTTTCTGTAATTTTCCTGAAAGAAAAAATGAGTTTAATAAAGCTTGTTTCCATATTCTTTATAATTTTAGGCGCTGTATTTGTATCGGGTGTATTAAGCGATATGATGTTCAGTCTTCGTGGAGTATTTCTGGGGCTTTTTGCCGGGGTAATGTACAGTACATATAACATTCTCGCAAAATATGAAATGAATTTTAATATGAACCCTGTTTCGGCAAGCCTTTACAGTTTTATATTTATGGGAATAACATCACTTATTTGCTCAGAGCCTGTAAGTTTTGCAAAAATAACAATGGAAAATCCCTTAAAAGCGATACCTCTGATTATCGGTATCGGGGTTGTGACTTGTGTTATTCCATACTTTTTATATACTTCTGCAATGAAGTATCTGCCTGCGGGAACAGTGTCTTCACTCGGGATAATAGAGCCGATGTCGGCTACTGTTTTAAGTGTGGCGTTCTTAAATGAAAAATTAACTATAATTTCTTCAATCGGAATAGTTTTGATTTTAGTTTCGGTATTCTTTTTAAGTAAAAATGGAGATGAATAATTTGATAGTGAAAGAAAAC
Organism: Fumia sp.; assembly: GCA_045615345.1. GTDB lineage: Bacteria > Bacillota > Clostridia > Oscillospirales > Ruminococcaceae > Fumia. The sequence continues at coordinate 733 of JAZLER010000022.1, forward strand.
TTAAAAACCAATGTTAAATATTCTTATGATGTTGCAGTTTGTGGTGGCGGATTTGCCGGTATTTCTGCAGCTTTGGCGGCGGCAAGACAAGGTAAAAAAGTAATTCTTTTTGAAAAACAGTATATGCTTGGCGGTCTTGGTACTGCGGGACTTGTTACTATTTATCTTCCTCTTTGCGATGGTATGGGACGACAGGTTTCTTTTGGTATCGCTGAAGAACTGTTTCGTTTATCAATAAAACACGGGGCAGAGGATATGTATCCGGAAAACTGGCTTGATAATATCGGAACCCGAACAGAAAAAGATAAGCGTTTTGAAGTAAGATACAATGCTCAACTTTTTGCAATACTTGCAGAAAAGCTTCTCATTGACAATAGCGTTGAGATTATGTACGGTACTTATGTCGTTGATGTTAAGGTTAAAAAGGATAAGATTAAATACTTAATTACCGAAAATAAATCAGGCAGGGAAGCGTATGAAGTTAAGTCTGTTGTAGATGCAACGGGTGACTGTGATATTGCTAAATTCTCAGATGCTCCTACCGATACATTCAAGCAGGGAAATGTTCTTGCTGCCTGGTATTATTATATCGATAAAAGGGGATACAATCTGAATATGCTTGGCTTTTCGGATATTCCTGATGAAGAGAAAACCGAGGAAAACGAGCAAAAACCTCTTATAAACAGAAGATTTTCAGGGCTTGACGGCAAAGAACTTTCCGAGCAGATTATACTTTCTCATAATTCTACATATAACGATTTTCTTAAAAGAAGAAAAGAAGATGAAACAGTTTTACCTGTTACCATCGCCACAATGCCCCAGATAAGAATGACAAGAAAAATAGTTGGTGAATACGAGCTTTCCGATAAGGAAATGCATACATATTTTGAAGATTCCATTGGTATGGTTTCCAACTGGAAAAAGCGTGGTCCTGTTTATGAGGTGCCTTTCAGGACACTTTACAGTAAAAGTGTTAAAAACCTTATCTGCGCCGGCAGATGTACATCAGTCAACGAAACTTTGTGGGATGTTATGAGAGTTATTCCTTGCTGTGCTGTAACAGGTGAGGCAGCAGGGACTGCGGCTGCAATGACAGATGATTTTTCAAAACTTGATGTAAAAGAGTTGCAGAAAGTTTTAGTTGAAAATGGTGTTGTATTACACGAGGAGGATTTGAAATGAAAAATATCATAAATATCATTAAATCCCATGATAAAACCTTAAATATAAAGCTTCTTGGTGACTCCATAACCCATGGAATGGGTGGCACAGGATACCGGGAAAATGGCGAATTCATTGTTTATGATAATCTCCATGACCATAACTGGTACAGAAATACTGACGGATATTGCTGGGCAAAGCTTTTTAAAGACTATATGGAAGAAAACTATAACTGCTCTGTTACAAACAACGGTTGCAGTGGAGTTAATATAAGCTTTATAACAAAGCATTTTGATACCCTTGTTGATGAAAAAGACGATATTATTATCTGTACTATCGGTACCAACAACAGACACTGGTTCTTTGACTGGGGAGAAAAACCTGACAGAGAGGACTTTAAAAACTCTGTCTATAACGATATTTTAAAACTTAATGAGAAACTTAAAAAATCGGGGAAATATTATGTTTTTGTTGCCAATATTCCGTGTTCTCAGTCGCGTGAAACTGACGGGGATATATTCTGGCATATTCTGGATATGATAGATATCAACGACCTTTATCATAAGGCGCAGAATGAATGTGGTTTTTCCTTTATGAGCCTTTATGATATCTTTTCTGATTATTGCAAAAACAACAGTATCACTGTTGATTCTTTGCTTGCAGACGGACTTCACCCGAATGACACGGGATACAAAGTAATGTTTGAACTAATAATGAAGGAAATGGGTGTTAATAATGCTTGATAAAATTAAAGGTGCAATTTTTGATATGGACGGTACTCTTATAAATTCTCTTATATGCTGGGATATCTTCTGGGAGGATTTGGGTAAGAAATTTCTTAATAAAGACGGTTTCAGACCTACCGATGAGGATGACAAGGCTGCACGCACACTTACTGCAAAACATGTGTCAGAACTTCTCCACAACAAGTATGGTATCGCTGATACGGCAGAAGAAATATTGGGATTCTGGGAAGAATTTGTTGAAAAGTTTTATCGTGAAGTTGTGGAAGCTAAAGAGGGTGTTTTTGAGTTTTTGGATGAGCTTCAGTCCAGAGGCGTTAAAATGTGCCTTGCTTCTGCAACGGATAAACATCTTTTAATGGTAGCGATTGAAAAACTTGATTTAGGAAAATATTTCTCGGAACTTTTCTCCTGTGGCGATATAGGAAAAGGAAAGGAAGAGCCTGATATTTTCTTAATTGCAAAAGAACATCTCGGTACCAATCTCGAAGAAACCTGTGTATTTGAGGATTCGTGTGTTGCTGTTAAAACTGCGAACAAGGCAGGATTTAAGACAGTTGCGATTTACGATGCTTTTAACTACGGACAGGATGAAATGAAACAAATTGCCGATGAATATATCGAAGACGGCGAAACACTTATGAAACTGGTGAAATAATGAAACAGAATTTGCATACTCATTCTACCTTTGCCGATGGCAAGGATACACCTGAAGAAATAGTAAAAGAAGCCATATTGCGTGGGTTTGACTCTATAGGATTTTCCGAGCACAGCTACAATAAATATTCGCGTACCTTTAAAAATGGTGATACAACTGAAGAATATAAGGCGGAAGTTTTACGCCTTCGCGAAAAGTACAAAGATAGAATAAAAATTTATCTCGGTCTTGAGTCGGAAACAGTTCTTAATAACTATATAACAGGGTATGATTATGTTATCGGTGCAGTGCACTGGCTTGATATAAATGGTGAAATTCTGCCTATGGACTACACAACAGAGAATTTGAAAAGATTTATTGATACTTATTTTGACGGTGACGGACTTAAATATGCAAAAAGTATTATGATACGGTTTCTGTTATAAAAGATGTGGATATTCTTGCACATTTTGACCTTATCACAAAATATACAGAGAAGTATCCGTTTATTGATATCAATTCAAAAGGATATCTTGATATGGCAATAGAAACTTTAGAAAAACTTTCGGGAAAAATCCCATATTTTGAGGTTAATACGGGTGCTATGTCAAGAGGCTTAAGGACTGTTCCATATCCTCATACCACTCTGTTAAAAGAGATTAAACGCCTTGGTTTTAAGCCAATTATTACAAGCGATGCTCATAGTAAAGAACATCTCGATTATGGTTTTGATGTAGCGCGTGAGCTTTTGATTACTTCGGGATTTAAAGAAAAATATATTCTCACAGATAACGGCTTTATAGCCTGTGAAATTTAAGGAGTAATAATGAATTATTTAACTGTGATTATTCTGATTTTTACCGTACTTGGTGGAATTGACAGAGCTATAGGAAATCGTTTCGGTATTGGCAAGGAATTTGAAAAAGCCTTTATGCTTTTGGGTGTTATGGCGCTTTCAATGATAGGTATGATAGTGATTTCGCCATTGATTGCAGATTTGCTTGTACCTGTATCCAATTTTATTTCTGATGTTTTACATATTGACCCGTCAATAATTCCAGCTTCACTTTTTGCAAATGATATGGGTGGAGCACCACTTGCAACCGAAATGGCAATAAACAGTGAAATAGGGCTTTACAATGCTTTGGTTGTATCTTCTATGCTTGGATGCACAATTTCTTTTACCATTCCTTTTGCTCTTGGTATGGTTTCAAAGGAAAATCACGGGGTGCTTTTATTGGGGCTTCTTTGTGGTATTGTAACAATTCCGATAGGTCTTATAGTGTCGGGTATAATATTGAAAATTTCTTTTATTGCACTCATCGTAAACCTTATCCCGATAGTTATTTTTTCAGGGGTTATCGCAGTCGGACTTATTTTATTTCCCGGGAAATGTGTCAAGGTTTTTAAAGTGTTCGGAGTAATTATCAAAATTCTTATTACAATAGGACTTGTATTGGGAATTATAAATTTTCTCACAGGAAAAGAGGTTTTTAAAGGTCTTGCAACATTTGAAGAAGGTGCTTTGATTTGTGTTAACGCAGCAATTGTGCTTTCCGGTACTTTTCCTTTTATGTTTATCCTTTCAAAAGTGCTCAGTAAACCTCTCGGAGTTATAGGTAACAAAACAGGGCTTGATAATGATTCCGTTTTAGGGGTTTTCTCGTCCCTTGCTACAAGTGCAACAGCTTTTGGTATGATGGATAAGATGAATAAAAAGGGAATAGTTTTAAATTCTGCTTTTGCGGTTTCGGGTGCGTTTACTTTTGGAAGCCATCTGGCATTTACAATGGCTTTCAACAGCGAATATATCCTGCCTGTACTTGTCGGAAAGCTCGTTGCAGGTTTTACATCTTTGTTGGTTGCGGGATTTGTTTTTAAAAAATCTGTTGACAAATAGTGATTTTGGGTTTATAATACCTATTGAGATTTGGAGTACACTTATTTTCACAGGATAAGTGTACTCTTTTTTTGTGAAAAAGGAGTAGATTTTATGGCTAAGAAAATTGTTGACTGGAACACTATTACAAATTTTGTTATCGATGCTTTTGTGGGTTACGGAATTCCCAGAGAAGATGCTGAGATTTGTGCAGATGTACTTTTGGAATCCGACAAAAGAGGTATCGAGTCCCATGGTGTAAACCGTTTTAAACCTGTTTATCTTGACAGAATCAGAGATGGTATTCAGAACCCTGTTACAAACTTTGAGATTATCAAAGAAACACCTACAACCGCAGTTGTTGACGGCCACGATGGTATGGGTCAGGTAATTGGTTACAAGGCTATGGAAATGGCTATAAATAAGGCTAAGGAATACGGTATGGGTATGGTAGTTGTGCGTAACTCCTGCCACTATGGTATTGCAGGATATTACCCAAGTATGGCTTGTAAGAGAGGTTGTATCGGTCTTACCGGTACAAACGCAAGACCTTCGGTTGCACCTACTTTTGGTGTTGAGGGTATGTTTGGTACTAATCCTTTGACTATCGGTATTCCCACAGATGAAGATTTTGATTTCCTTATCGACTGTGCTTCTTCTATCACACAAAACGGCAAGATTGAGTACTATGAGAGAATTGGTGAAGATGTTCATCCCGGTACTATTATAGGACTTGACGGTGAAGCTGTTGAAGGTGATGCAGGTGTTGCCCTTAAAATGATAAGAAATGGTACTGCTGCACTTACAACCTTAGGTGGTATCGGTGAAGCTTTAGGTGGTTACAAGGGCTACGGCTACGCTATGGCTGTTGAGCTTTTGTCTGCTGTTTTGCAGGATGGCGCATATGGTAAGGCGCTTGACGGCAAGGACGAAAACGGAAACAAATCACCTTATCACTTAGGTCATTTCTTCATTGCTATTGATACAGACCACTTCTTAGGTGAAGAACTCTGCAGAAAGAAAGCAGGGGACATTATCCGTTCAGTGCGTGCTTCCAAGAAAGCTCCCGGAGCTGAACGCATTTACTCTGCAGGTGAGAAAGAACACCTTGTACGCCTTGCAAGAAAAGATGGTGTGCCGATTAATGAGTCTGTGCAGAAAGAAATCAGCGAAGTTCGTGACGAATTAGGTCTTACACAGTATAAATTCCCCTGGGAGGACTAAAATGAATATAAGAGAAGAATCTTTAAAAAAGCATTATGAATGGAACGGGAAAATTGAAGTTATTTCAAGAGCTCCCATAAACTCAAGGGAAGACTTGTCCTTAGCATATACTCCCGGAGTTGCTGAACCTTGTCTTGAAATCCAGAAGGACATAAACAAATCCTACGAGCTTACAAGACGCTCTAACTTAGTTGCAGTTGTTACAGACGGCACTGCAGTTCTGGGCCTTGGCGATATCGGACCTGAGGCAGGTATGCCGGTTATGGAAGGTAAATGTGCACTCTTCAAAGAATTTGCTGATGTGGATGCTTTTCCTCTTTGTATCAAGAGCAAGGATGTAGACGAAATCGTAAGAACTATTTACCTTTTGTCGGGTTCTTTCGGTGGAGTAAACCTTGAAGATATTTCGGCTCCCCGTTGCTTCGAAATTGAAAGAAAACTTAAGGAAATCTGCGATATTTCTATTTTCCATGATGACCAGCATGGTACTGCTATAGTTGTTGCTGCAGCTTTAATTAATGCGTTAAAGCTTGTTAAAAAGGAAATTGGTACAGTTAAGGTTGTAATAAATGGCGCAGGCTCTGCAGGAATTGCTATCGGTAAGCATCTTATGAATATGGGGGTTAAAAACCTCACATTCTGCGACAGATTCGGCATTATCTGTAAAGGTGACAGCAACAACAACGAAGCTCAGGAAGAAATCGCAAAAGTTACAAACCTTGAAGGTAAAAAGGGAAGTCTTGCTGATGCACTTTGTGGTGCTGATGTCTTTATCGGAGTTTCTGCACCAAATCTTGTTACTCCCGAAATGGTAAAATCTATGGCATCAGACCCCATCTTGTTCCCGATGGCAAATCCCACTCCCGAGATTATGCCTGATGTTGCAAAAGCTGCAGGGGCAAGGGTTGTAGGCACAGGCCGTTCCGATTTTCCTAACCAGATTAACAATGTTCTGGCTTTCCCCGGTATCTTCAGGGGAGCACTCGACTGCAGAGCAAGTTGCATAAGCGAAGAAATGAAAGTTGCTACTTCAATAGCTCTTGCATCTCTCATTCCTGATGACGAAATTACTGAAGATAATATTATCGCACCCGCACTTGATAAACGAGTAGCAAAAGTTGTGGCTGAGGCTGTTGTAAAAACCGCAAAGGAAACAGGAGTAGCGAGAATATAGTGTAAAAGCACTCATTTTTGAGTGCTTTTTTGTTGCAATTTTTCAAGATAGATGTATAATATTCTTGGAAGGAGAGATATTTATGAAAAAGTATTCAGCTTTTGAGGCACCCATAAAAGTTTTTGGTATTCCTTTTTTTGAAGAAACCAAAACTTTTGACAGGATTCCTGAATACGAAAGAGAAAAGCTTCCAAATCCCTTGCTCGGAAAAAGGGCTGCAGGGGCCCGTATCGGTTTTAAAACGGATGCTCGTGAGTTTACAGTTAAAGTAACTCTGAAAACTCTTTCTGTTGATATAGGTATGAGCCTTTTTGCGGCTCAGGGTATTTCTGTAATGATTGGTGAAAGACAGAAATCAAAGTATGCCGGGGTTGTTTTTCCACCTGATTATGAAACAAAGGTATACGAAAAAGTCTTTACCAAAGACCCTGTGATGGAAGATGTTACTTTATGGCTTTTGCGTAATGAAGAAATTGAAAATATTGAAATTTTTGTTCCGGATACTGCTGTTGTTTCAGAACCCACACCTTATAAGCACGGAGTGGCCGTGTATTACGGGTCTTCAATTACCGAGGGCGGTTGCAGTACGCTTCCTGTTAACAGCTATGTAGCACTGATTTCCCGTTGGCTTGACCTTGATTATATTGATTTAGGATTTTCTGGCAATGCAAAAGGTGAAACAGAGGTTGCTGATTATATAAACAAACTCGATATGAAAGTGTTTGTGATGGATTATGACCATAATGCACCTGATGTTGAGCATCTTAAGAACACTCACGAGCCGTTCTTTAAACGCATCAGGGAATTAAATCCTACACTTCCTGTTCTGTTTATGACAAGACCTAATTTCGATTACAGTCCTGATGCTAAAGAACGCAGGGAAGTGGTGAAAACTACATATCTGAATGCTCTTAACAACGGGGATGAAAATGTATATTTTATTGATGGGGAAACCTTGTTTGGCGATGAGGACAGGGAACTTTGTACAATTGACAGAGTACATCCCAACGACCTTGGCTTTTATAAAATGGCAAAGACAATCTTGCCTGTTATGAGAAAAATACTCAATATATGTTGACAAATTGTGAAAATAGTATTATAATGTTATAAACTTAATATTAGCTAAGTGAAGTATGCAGGAAAAAGGCATTTGCCTTGCCGAAGGAGTAACGCTCTCAGGTGCTTTATGCAAAGACTGCAGACGGATAGCACTCCGGAGAAGTCCCTAAAAAGGATGCCGAAGGTGTAAAACCTGTATTCAGGTTAATCTCTCAGGCAAAAGGACGGAGACATATAAGTCTTTAAAAGGCTTGTTTTTTCTCGGAGTTTTTGTGCGCAAAAACTCCGTTTTTTATTTTGCTTAGCAAAAAAATCAGGAGGGTTCTTATGAACAACTTTTTAGCATCACTCACAAGTTTCAATGACGCCATCAACAGCTTTGTATGGGGCAAAGGTCTTTACCTTCTCCTTGCAACAGGCGTATTGATGACAGTGCTTACCGGTGTTTTCCAGGTAACACGCGTAGGCCATTGGTTTTCCGAAACAATCGGTAAAATCTTCCAGAAAGACGTATCAGGTCATGTAAAAGGTAAATCTATTTCTCAGTTCCAGGCTCTTTGTACAGCTCTTGCTGCTACAATCGGTGTTGGTAACATCGCAGGTGTTGCTGCTGCTATCGTAGGCGGTGGTCCCGGTGCTGTTTTCTGGATGTGGGTTGCAGCTTTCCTTGGTATGATGACAAACTATTCTGAAAATGTTTTGGGTATCTACTACCGTAGAAAAAATGCTGACGGCGAATGGTCAGGCGGTGCTATGTACTTCCTTCAGGATGGCCTTGGCTCCAAAAAAGGTTTCAAAGTAGTTGGTAAAGTTCTTGCTGTTTTGTTCTCCATCTTCTGTATCCTTGCATCATTTGGTATCGGTGCTATGGGACAGATCAACAAAATCGTTGTGAATATGGTTTCCGCTTTCGATATTCCTGCACTTTCTTCTAAAGTGCTTTACGAAGGTATTTCTGTATACCATGTAGTTATTGGTATCGTTCTTGTCGTTATTGCTGCTCTTATTATTCTCGGCGGTCTTAAGAGAATTGCAAGCTTTGCTGAAAAAGTAGTACCTTTTATGGTTGTACTTTTTGTTGTTGGAAGCCTTATTATTATCGGTGTTAACTTCAATACAGTTGGTGCTGCATTTGCTTCTATCTTTAAATATGCATTTACAGTTCCTGCAGCACTTGGTGGTGTTACAGGTATCGTTGTTAAAGATATCGTTACATATGGTTGTAAGAGAGGTGTATTCTCCAACGAAGCAGGTCTTGGTTCTTCTGTTATGGTACACTCCAACTCCAATGTTGTTGAGCCTGTAAAACAGGGTCTTTGGGGTATCTTTGAAGTATTTGCTGATACAATGGTTGTTTGTACTATGACAGCACTTGTTGTTCTTACATCAGGCGCTATCGACCTTGAAAGTGGCGCATTGCTCTTTGAAGGTGTTTCTGACGCAACACTTGTTGCTAAAGCATTTGCAGGTATCTTTGGTATCTGGGGTGAAAGATTTATCGCTATTGCTATCTTGCTCTTTGCTTTCACAACTGTTCTCGGTTGGGACCACTACGGCGGAAAAGCTTGGGAATACCTCTTTGGCGTAAAATCCAAATATGTTTATAAAGTTATCCACCTTGTAACAATTATGTGTGGTGCTTTGCTTACATCTTCTCTTGCATGGGATATTTCCGACACATTCAACGGTCTTATGATGGTACCTAACCTTATTGGTGTTATCGCACTTTCAGGCCTTGTTATGAAGATTACCAAAAACTACATTGCAAGACACAAAAAAGGTCAGGACATCAAACCTATGATTTCTGCATTCCCTGAAATTCAGGAAGAGGAAGAAAAGAAACTTTAATTTTAAAGCGTGGCTGAAATAAGCCACGCTTTCTATTTACAAATGAAAAGTTTGTGATATAATAAAGAAAAAGGAGAGGATAAATATGGTATTTGATAATATTAAAAATGCAGAGAAATATTATGCTTTGCACAAAAATTTCGGGAAAGCTTTTGAGTTTATTAAAAAAGCTGTTGCTGAGAATCTTGATTGTGGTAAATATGTAATTGATGGGGAAGATGTTTTTGCACCTGTTTCTGAATATGAAACAAATCCTGTAAACAACGGCGAATTTGAGGCTCACAGAGATTATATTGATTTGCAATATCTTGTAAGCGGTAAGGAAAGAATTGATGTTATTGAGATTTCAAAAGCATATTCAATTAAAGAATATGTAACTGATGTAGAGTTTTTCAAAACCGATGATAAACCGACACCTGTAATGCTTAAAGATGGGGATTTTGCAATTTTGTATCCCGAAGATTTACACGCTCCAGGGCTTGCATATTCCGATAAGGCAGAAAAGGTAAAGAAAATTGTTGTTAAGATTAAGGTTTAAGGTATGAGTTATATAAAAGATTTTATGCAAAAATACGACTTTCCTACTGATGCTATTACCTTTTTGGAGGAGTCCTACCATACACTGCAAAAGCATAAAGGTGCATTTGAGGTTTTTAGTGAATGTGTAGCTTTGTATGAAAATGATGTTCCTTTTGATTTTAATCTGATTTCACAGAAAATTGTAAACTTGAGCGAAGTTACCAAAATCAGCGGTTATACCCTTGAGATGCTGTATATGATTTCTCTTACCCCTCATCTGCGAGAGTTATATGCCAGAGAAAATATTCCTGATGATATTTATGATGATTCCGTTTGTGATTTAAAATGGAAAATCAAAGAGTGTAAAGACAGACATGGTATATGGGGATTGCGTGTCAGCTGGTGGTCGATTGGATTTTTCAGGTTGGAAAGATTCGCAATAGGAAGGCTTCAGTTTAATATTGGTGAATTCCGGAATGATTACCTCCTGGATGGTCGCAAGTTTAAAAAAGGTGATAAGTATGTAGATGTACATATTCCTTCATCCGGACCTCTTGATTATGATCAGTGTCAGCTTTCTTATAAAAGGGCAGCGGAATTTTTCTCGAAACGATATAATCTTGATAAAATTATTTTTGGTTGCAATTCATGGCTTCTTGCGCCTGAGAACGAGCAAATACTGCCTGAAACTTCGAATATTCTGAAGTTTATGAGAGATTATACTATTTTAGAAACTGTTCCTGAAACGACCCAGGTTGTGGTCTGGAGATTTTTTTATCTCGATGAAGTGCCTGATGATTTTTCAACATTACCTGATGATACTTCTTTAAAAAGAGCTTTTATTAAATGGCTTGAATCGGGTAATTCTTACAGCAATGGTTTTGGTATAATTATTTTTGATTAATAATAAATACAACCACCGATTTTCGGTGGTTGTATTTATTTGTAATGTCCCGGGGTTTGTCCCGTGATTTCTTTGAATTTTCTTATAAAATAGTATTCGTTCTTGTAACCAATCTGCTCGGCAATTTCTTTAACAGACAGGTTATGATTTTCTATAAGTCGGAGTGCGTGTTCTATTCTTACAGTCTGCAAATCTTTTTTGGGGGAAATTCCAAAAAACTCTTTATAAAGATTATAAAATCTTGACGGGCTTATCGGCAAAAGGGAAGCCATTTTTTCAACCGTCCAGTCCTTGTAGTAATTTTTATGTATGGTTGAACGGGTTTCCAGAAGTTTTTTGTAAAGCCTTGAGTCAGCATTTGTATGGGAGCTTTTTGAAATTCTTCCTGCCGTTAAAAATAAAAGCTCCAGCTTTTTGTCAATTACTATATCATAAAATGGCTTTTTCTGTATAGTTTCAAGCTCTATATCTCGCCAGTGATTGGTTAACGACTTACCATCTGCGATTTCATATATTGTGTTATAGCTGAGTTCTGCTTTTTTAATAATATTATCGAGATTTCCTTTGATATGCATCCAGTCGTGGATTAAATCACATTCCATAGAGTCAAAGTTCTGGTGAGAAAATTTATCCTGAATTATAAAGGAATTTCCGTGAGTCTTAATATATCCGTTATCAGTCAGGATATTGACCGGTGTGTGAAAGTGAATAAAAATATATTCATTGCCTATATTTTTGCGTTCTAAATGAAAGCCCTGTTTTTCGGGCCAGAGAGTCCTGATTTTTAAAATTTCCATAAAATCACCTCTTTTTAATTTTATCAAAGACAGTAGAAAAAGTCAATTTTCAGTAGTAAAATGCATTTACTTATATTTTGGTGAGTGATACACTTTTTTTGAGGTGATAATTATGAATATTCCAAGGCCCGAGCATCCAAATCCACAGTTTATGCGTAAAAACTGGCAGAATTTAAACGGAGAATGGGAATTTGATTTTGATTTTTCAAACAGTGCAATTGACAAAGAACTTTTCAAATCTGAGCATTTAAGCAAAAAGATTACAGTACCTTTTTGCCCTGAAAGTGAGCTTTCGGGAATTAATTACAAGGATTTTATTCCTGCTGTATGTTACAGGCGCGATATCGTGATTTCAAAGGAAAACCTGAACGGAAGGGTTTTACTGCATTTTGGGGCTGTTGATTACAAGACTACTGTTTATATTAATGGGCAGGAAGTTGGTGAACACATAGGCGGATACACACCATTTACCTTTGATATCACTGAATTTGTGAATGAGGGTGTCAATTCTTTGTTCGTTTATGCTGAGGACGATTTGAGAAGCGGTAAACAGTGTGTAGGAAAACAATCACAAAAGTCATATTCTTATGGTTGCTCTTATACCCGTACAACAGGTATCTGGCAGACAGTATGGCTTGAGTTTGTGCCAAAAAACTATATTACAGATGTGAAGTATTATTCCTGTTCCGAAGAGCCGTCAGTTACTGTTGTTGGTCAGGCGGTTGGTAAAGGGGAAATCTTCCTTAAAATTTTTCTTGATGGGGAAGAGGTAGGGAACGGCAAAACCTATGCGGACAATAATTTTTCTCTCACTGTAAAGCTCAGTAAAAAACGCCTGTGGGAAGTAGGCAAGGGCGGACTTTACGATATGGAGTTTACTTTCTGTGAAGATAAGGTTAAAAGCTATTTCGGCCTCAGGGATATTAAGCTTGATAATTATAAGTTCTTAATCAACGGGAAATCTGTGTTTCAGCGACTTGTACTTGATCAGGGATTTTATAAAGATGGTATTTATACCGCACCGACCGATGAAGCTCTTAAAAAAGATATTGAATTGTCGCTGGCAGCAGGATTTAACGGTGCCAGACTTCACGAAAAGGTCTTTGAAAAGAGATTTTTATACCACGCCGATAAGATGGGTTATCTTGTCTGGGATGAGTATCCCAACTGGGGACTCAGTGATTATATAAACAATATTTCCACGGGTGATTTGTATGCAGGCTGGATGGAAGTTATTGAGAGAGATTTTAACTCTCCGTCAGTTATTGGCTGGTGTCCTTTTAATGAAACCTGGGGATACTCCGAAAAAGCGCAGGGAACAAAAACCTTGCAGACTGTTTATAAAATCACAAAAGCTATGGATACCACACGCCCCTGCATCGATGCGAGTGGCGGATACCATATCCTTACCGATATTTACGATGTCCACGATTACAGCGGCCCTGAAACAATTAAGGAACGCTATAAAGAATTCGGCGAAAAAGGTGAGTTTGATTTATCAGGATATGAGCGAATGGAACCACCATTCTTTAAGGATTGTTATACCCACAAAAAGGGTCAGCCTGTTTTCGTAAGCGAGTACGGCGGTATCAAATGGGATAAGGATGCTCTTAATGACCATAAGGCAAGCTGGGGTTATGGTACTATGCCTGAATCGGAAGAAGAATTTATCGAAAGATACAAAGGCGTTACCGACCCGCTTTTAGATAATAAGTATATGTTCGGCTTTTGTTATACTCAGCTTTATGATGTGGAGCAGGAAAAAAACGGACTTTATACCTACGAACGCGAACCGAAATTTGATATGGAAATCTTTAAAAAGATAAATTCGAGAAAAGCTGCAATTGAAGATTAAAAAATATTGTTAAATCGCTTTATTTATGATACAATATAAAAAAGGAGTGATTTTATGGGTATTAATAATCAGGCGCTTTTTAAAATTTCGTATGGTCTTTACGTTGTAACATCAAATGACGGTAACAAACATAACGGACTTATCGTAAATACTGTGATGCAGGTTACCGATACTCCGAACCGCGTGGCTGTATGCATCAACAAGGCTAACTATTCGCACGATGTTATTAAAGAAACCAAAAAAATGAATGTAAACTGCCTTACTGAAAGTGCACCTTTTGAATTGTTTAAAAATTTCGGCTTTCAGAGTGGTAAGGATAATAACAAATTTAAAGATTTTGTTTTCTGGACTTCCGAAAACGGTCTTGCTGTTTTAAGGGATGATATCAATGCTTTCATTTCGCTTAAGGTAACAGATTATGTTGATATTGGGACACATGGACTTTTTATCTGCGAAGTAACGGAAGCTGAAGTTATATCCGATGAAAATGCGGTAACTTACACATATTATCAGAAAAATATCAAACCTAAACCCGAAACTCAAAAGAAAAAAGGCTATGTTTGTAAAATCTGTGGATATGTCTATGAGGGAGAAAACTTACCACCTGATTTTATCTGTCCTCTTTGTAAACACGGAGTTAATGATTTTGAAGAGATTAAATAAAGTACAAGCCACCTTCAGGTGGCTTTGGCTTTTTGTGGGGAATTAGTTTAAAGATAAAATTAATTCAGTTATATTGACTTTTTGAGTTTAATGTAGTAAACTATCAGTAACTAAAATTTCAGGAGGAAAACAAAATGAAAAAAATCTTGAGTTTGTTCCTCGCATTTACAATGGTAATAACCATTTTCAGCGGTGTTACTGTATCGGCTGAAGTGAATGCATGGGAATTCAGCAAAACCGAAGTTGTGGCAGGCGAAGAGTTTGTAATGACACTTGCAATGCCCGAAACATTGGTAGTATCCAATATGGGTGCAACAATTAACTTTGATAACACAGCATTCGAAATTACTGCTATCGAGAATCTTCCGTTTGCAGATATGCAGCCAAGTATGTCCGGTTGTAACAACAATGCAAACGTTGCATTCTCTTACTGCGACCCCACATTCGATGCTAATACAACAGTTGCAGAAGGTACAGTGTTGCTTAATGTTACATTCAAAGTTAAAGATGACGCCGCACTTGGTGACAAAATTTTTGAAATGTATGACTGGAACGTTGGTGGCTTGTTCAACGAAGAAACATTTATGCCCGACGATATTACCCCTGAACTCAGCACAAGGGAAGTTGTTGTTACTATCAAATCTGAAGAAGTAAACAACATCATCGCTTCAGGGGAATGTGGCGCTCAGGGAGATAATGTTATCTGGGCTTTAGATTCCGATGGATTTCTGACTGTTGGTGGCCGTGGAGATATGGCGGATTATACCTCTTCGTCAGAAACACCTTGGTGTAATTACAGAAGTTCTGTTAAATCCGTGGTTATTGAAGATGGTGTAACAAGTGTAGGAAATAGCGCTTTCGCTGGTTGCGACTTATTAACTGATGTTACAATTGGAAATGGCGTGACAAGTATAGGATATCGTGCTTTCGAATATTGCGACTCATTAACCAAAATAACACTTCCTGACAGTGTAACAAGTATAGGATCTTATGCTTTCGCTGCTTGCGACTTATTAACTGATGTTACAATTGGAAATGGCGTGACAAGTATAGGAAATAGCGCTTTCTCTTGGTGCGACTCATTAACCTCAATAACTATCCCTTACGATGTAACAAGTATAGAAAATCATACTTTCTATGCTTGCACCTCATTAACCAAAATAACAATCCCTGGTAGTGTAACAAATATAAGAGAATTTGCTTTCTATGCTTGCAACTCATTGACAGATGTATATTACACCGCTACCGAAGAAGAGTGGAATAAAATTTCGATAGGTTACGCTAACGAAGAACTTTTGAAGGCACATATTCATTTTGAAATAATAGAAGATATTTATAAAAATGTGCTTGAAGGAATGGCGTACACAACATCTATTGCATCCCACCCAAGTTATTCCGATTCAGGAGGAGAACTTACCGATGGCAAGGAACCCGGGTTTAGTTTTTATGATGTTGGCTGGTCTGCATTCAAAGGAATTTCTGCAGGCAGTACATCCGATATTACCATAGAACTTGACGATGTTTTTGAAATCGATAAGTTTGCAGTTTACACATTGAATTCAGTAGGCTCGGGTGGTATCGGATACCCTCATGGTGAATTTGTGTTCTCTTATTCAACAGATGGTGTTTCTTATACCGAAGCGTACAGAGGCACTATCCCCGAGGATGCTCCGTTGAATTCGACATACATTTTTGAAATTCCGCTTGATACACCTGTTGAGGCTCAGTTTGTAAGAGTAGGTATCCCTGCTGCAAGCGGTTGGTCCTTTATCGGTGAGATCTATGCGTACGCTGATGCACCTATTAAACTATTTGCACCTTACATTGAAACCGATCTTGAAGCTCTTAAAAATGTTGATGAAGGTGAAGATTTTGAGCTTTCAGTTGAGGCTTACAAGTTATACAGTGGCGTACTTTCTTACCAGTGGTACAAAGACGGCGAAAAAGTTGGAACAAACAGTGATACATACAAAGTAGACGCTGCTGCTATTTCTGACAGTGGTGTATACTATGTTGAAGTTTCCAACTCCCTTAATGGTTTTACAAAAACTGTTAAGAGTTCTGTTTGTGAAGTAATCGTGTTCCCTGCAGTCCTTAACTTGCAGTTGCCCGAAATTACAACCAACTTACCTAAGACAATGTCCGCTACTGCAAAAGAAACTGTTTTCCTGTATGTTGGTGCTAAGATTACAGACGGTGGTACACTTTCTTATCAGTGGTACAAAGACGGCGTAGCTGTTGGTAAAAACAGCGATACCTATGTTATTGATTCTGCAAAGGTTTCTGATAGCGGTAACTATAAGGTAGTTGTTACCAATACAAAATATGGTTATTCTGACTCGGTAGAAAGTGCCGTATGTGCTCTTACAATTACTCCGCTTCAGAGTGTAAACGTATTGATTGGCGAAAAATACACAACCAATATTCCTGACAGTAACTTCCACGGCTCCTATAAAGACCCCAACCGTACAAAACTTACTGACGGTAATAAAACTACATCCTGGAACTCCGGTACTAAATATACAGTAGGTCTTAAACATGTGGGTGGCGTTGTTCAGATAACTTTTGATAACTTTGCTGAACCCAAAACATTTAAAGAACTCCAGGTTGGTGTTCTCAACGATAAGAAATCCGGTATCGGTATCCCCGGTACAGTTTACATCGAAGGCTTTATCGGTGGCGAATGGACAAAACTTTTTGAAGGTAATATTAACAGTGAAAACGCAGGTTCCAAGGAATTTCTTGTGTTCCTCGCAAAAGATAACATCCCGTTGACAGTAAACGGTTTGAGATATACATTCTCCAATGTTACAAACTGGACATTCTTCGATGAGTTTTATGCTTATACAGAAGATACAGGTGAAACAGCTGACGGCTATTTGGAGATGCCCGCTGACGAATTCGTAGCTCCCGAACTCGTATTTGACAGCAATGTATTGACACTCAGCAAAAACTCTGCCGACAGCGTTAAAGTCGGTGTTGCTTATATTGGTAACGACACGTTCGAAGTTGGTAAAGACAACTGGAACGAATTCGTTGAAATGGGTAAAGTATATCCCACACTCAACAGTGTTTCCGGTTACGTTGTATACTCGAACTTTGAATCCAGAAGATTTAAATCTGAAGGTAACTTCGTAGCATTCGTTAAGTATACAG
>JAZLER010000023.1:0-77122 GCA_045615345.1 Fumia sp.
ACCACTTTTGGTGGTGAGTAAGTGCGCATTTCCTGATAGTTTTTGAGTGATATGCTGTCTTCGACAGCGTGATATTACTCGCCCTGCTCGTAGTGATATTGAAGCCTTACGGCTTCAGTGATATTCTATTCGCCATAAAACTCGCACAGCGAATATCACTCGGCATAAGCCTAATATCACTGCGAAGTAATATAACTCGCCGAAGGCGAATAGAGTTGGCGTTGCGTTCCTAAGGACACAACGCCTAATCTTCGGGGTTGTTTTTTCTGTATTCAAGATAACTTTCCAAAATGAGTGTTGCGGCAACTGCGTCCACAACCTCTTTTCTTTTTTTACCGAAAGTCTGGGTTTCTGAAAGAATCTGATGTGCTGAAACTGTAGTTGAACGCTCATCCCAGAGCATAACGGGAACTTCAACCAAGGCTTTCAGTTTCTCGGCAAAGAGCTCGCATTTTTCGGCTCTCTCCCCTCTTGTTCCGTTCATATTGAGAGGATGTCCGACAATAACCTTTTTCACATCGTACTCAGTAACAGCTACTGCCACCTTGTTGACAGTACTGTCAAAGTTATAGTCGTGAATAACACCAATCGGTGAAGCTAAAAACTCGGTTCTGTCGCAAACAGCAAGCCCTGTTCTCGCATCTCCGAAGTCAACTGCCATAATCTTCATTACCACACCTCAACAGTCTTTGTAAGTTCGGAAACAGTCTTAATACCCTTGTCGTCAAGCCATTTATTCATACCGTCAGCAATTTTTATAGGTGCGTAAGGGTCAGCAAAAATTGCAGCGCCAACCTGAATTGCAGAAGCACCTGCCATCATCATCTCAATTGCCATCTCAGGAGTTGCAATACCACCCATACCGACAACAGGAATATTAACAGCATTCGCAACCTGCCACACCATTCGTACTGCCACAGGGAAAACTGCAGGACCTGACATACCGCCAACATTGTTTCTTAAAATCGGACGGCGATTGTTTATATCAATTCTCATACCGAGCAAAGTGTTGATAAGGCTCACAGCATCTGCGCCCTCAGCTTCAACAGCTTTTGCAATATCGGTAATACTTGTAACATTAGGGCTTAATTTGACCATTAAAGGTTTTGTGGTGTTCTTTCTCACAGCTCTTGTAACCTCGGAAGCCGCCGCAGTGCTTGTACCGAAAGCCGCCCCACCCTGTTTTACATTGGGACAGGAGATATTAAGTTCGATCATATCAACCTTTGTGCCTTCGAGCTTCTTTGCAATCTCGATACAGTCTTCAACAGTGCTTCCTGCAACATTTGCAATAATTACTGTATTCTTTGTGGCAAGATTATCAAGGTCGTTTTTAATAAACGCATCAATACCGGGATTTTCAAGACCAACAGAGTTAAGCATACCCATAGGAGTTTCTGCAATTCTGGGTGCAGGATTACCTGCTTTTGGGTGTAAAGTCATTCCCTTTACAGATATACCACCAAGGCTTGAAAGCGGGAAAAACTCCTCATATTCCTTGCCGAAGCCAAAGCAACCTGAAGCCATAATAATTGGGTTTTTAAACTCAACGCCTGCAACGTTTACTCTCATATCAGCCATCAGAAAATCACCTCTTTACTGTCAAATACAGGACCATTTTTACAAACATGTGAATGTGAAGATGTACCATCGTGGGATTTTGTCTTGCAGGCACAACCAAGGCACGCCCCTACCCCACAAGCCATTCTTTCTTCCAATGAAACTTCACAGGGAATACCATTTTCGTTGGCGTAATCAGCCACTGCTTTAAGCATTACATTAGGTCCGCACGCATAAATCATATCGGGAGTGAATGTGAGTGCCTTCAAAGCATCTGTTACAAAGCCTTTTACACCCATAGAGCCGTCATTAGTGCAGATAATGGTGTCAGCCTCTGTATTTTCAAAATCTTCTTTTAAAATAACCTGTTCCTTACCCCTGAAACCTAAGATTGCAGTAGCGTTTTCCTTAAAATGCTCAGCCAAAGGAAGCATAGGAGGTGTACCGATACCACCACCGATGAGTACCACTTTTTTCTGGTCTGAAACTGTGAAACCGTGACCCAAAGGCCCCATAACATCTATCATATCGCCTTCACTCATTTTAGCGATAGCTTTGGTACCATCACCTTTTACTTCAAAGATAATTCTAATTGAATCTTCTGTAATTCCGCCTAAAGAAATCGGGCGTCTTAAGAAAAATCCGTCAGCTTTAACCTGAACAAACTGCCCGAAGGTTGCTTTTTTTGCGATATCGGGGGCTTTGATAACAAAGTCATAAGTAGTTTCGTTAAGTTTTTTGACAGAAACTACGGGATAAATCCCTTGAGTGTACTTCATATTAATTCTCCTTTATATGTTTAATGTTATTGCAACAATTCTTTTTGCCGACTCTGAAAGCGATTTTTTATATGCATACTCGTTTGTAGTGTGAATGTGATACCCCTCAGCACCGAGCGAATCCACACAGGTAATGCCATAAGCTGTAAAATCAGCAGCATCCGAACCACCTGTGCGCTTTGAGGGGGTTAATGTGGGTAAACCATATTTCACGAGAGCCTCGTTTATCTTTTTTACAAATTCTAAGTTTCTTTCACAAAGCTCCATGGGAAGTCTGTGCCCGTCAAAAGTAAGGGTTGTCTTACACCCCTTTACAAAAACTCTATCGGCAATTTCCTGCATGCGTTTTGTAATGTAATCAAGGTCTTTCATTGTAGGAAACCTTACATTTACCTTAAAAACACAGGTATCAGGAACTGTGTTTACGGTAGTACCAGCAGAAATTATATTGGTACTGCATGTAATGCCATCAGGGTCTTTGATTTTTTCGATTTCAATAATCTTGTGTGAAGCTTCTAAGATAGCATTTGCACCCTCAGTTGCAGACTTAGACGAATGAGCGCCAATACCCTTAACCTCAAAGGTGTAGGTGATAATCCCCTTTCGCTGAACGCAGACCTCACCTTTTGTGTGCCCTTCAAGGTTTATAAGGCATTCGGAGTCCTTTGCTCTTTCACAGATGTAATTTATGGTGGCCTTATTACTCGGATTACTTCTTTTTTCCTCATCTGTCTGGAGCAAAAGTATTACAGGTCTGTCAGTGTAGCCACAGTTTTTAAGGGCTTCCATCGCCATAAACCCTGCTACGACACCACCCTTGCAGTCGCAGACACCGGGTCCGTAAATCTTTTCATCATCAAAGCGCACAGGACCAAACGAGCCTACAGGGAAAACAGTATCAATATGACCAGAAAGACAAATTGGTTTTTTATCCGACTCGGGGTTTAATGTGATCACCACAACATCCCCCGAAACCTTCTGAGCAAAGCGTTCCACTTTCATTCCAAGGCTTTTGCCCATATCGGCAAAGTAGTCCCCTACCCTGTCCACGCCTTGTTTAAAATCGGTAGGACTTTCGATGTTACATACATCTTCCCAGACTTTTAAGTATTTTTCATAAAGCCTGTCAACTTCATAAAACATAATTATACCCCATCTGCAGTAGGCTTTTTTGCATTTTCAAGATGTTCATTATAGCTTACAAGTTTCAGTTCAAACTTGCCATTCTTATACTCAGCAACAGTTACGGATGCATTCAGCGGCCAGGGATATTCCTGTACCGATGTCCCCATAACCTTTGCAATAAAGGTCCTTATTGCAGTTGCATGGGTAGCAATAGCGATAGTTTTGCCGTCATTTTCCTTTGAAACCTTTTCTACAGCGTTATAAAAACGGTCCTGAAGCTCTGAAATAAGCTCACCACCAAAGCGTGTCTTGAAATCAATATTATCAATATCGTTACGCCATATAATGATATCTTCAGGGTACTCTTCTTCAAATTCCTTAAAGGGTTTTCCCTCGAGGTCACCTACAAAGAGTTCCCTGAAATTCTTATCAGTTTCGATGGGAAGACCTGTCAGTACGCTTAATTCCTTTGCAGTGTTATAAGCTCTTTTAAGGTCACTTGAATAAATTTTATCCACTTTATAATTTTCAAAAATATACTTTGCAGTATCCTTTGCCTGAGCTATACCCGATTCGTGCAAATCGTAGTCAAGATGCCCTGCAAAAATCCTATGAAAATTTGCAATACTGTGTCCGTGTCTTATAAGAATTACTTTTGTCATTTTTATTCTCCCGGTAAAAATTTATCATCTTCGGTAAGACCCAATAAATCTATCGCTTTGTTAAAAGCCCTGAGCGCATCATCAAAGAAATCAGGGTGATGCGAATCACTTCCAAGATAAAACTTGCATCCGCATTCTTTTGCGATTTTGTACGGGCGTAAAACGATATCCTGCCCACCATATTTAAAAAGCATATCGAAGGCGTTGATTTCAATACCAACACCAAGTTTTGCAGCCTTTTTAAAAAGCCTTATCATATCACTTTCTGGGATAAGTCTGAGTGTATCGAGATATTCTTCTTTTGTCGGTGCGATAAGACCGCAGGTCAGATGAGCAATACCCACCTTGTGAAAAGGCAAATCCATATTCAAAACCGCATCAAGACGATTTACCCACGCTTTTGCACGGGTGTTTGCACTTTGCAGTTCTTCTTCTTTTAAAGTAAAACCTTTCATATGGAAATGAGTGGTCGGAATGATAATAAATTGAAATTCAGCGCATTTATCTTTTGATATACCCGCGGTAAGATTACAGTTAAGATCCGTTTCGCAACCGAATAAAAACTTTATTCCGTCAGTTTGAGGTAACGGTTTTATCTGGGCAATATGACTATAATCCTGCATCTTGTACCAGTTGGAAGCACCGTCAACCGTTTCATCCCAGAAATGGTCAGTAACGCAAACCGTTTTTAGGTTATTATCTTTGGCATATTGTAAAATTCTTTCAGCATTCTGTAAAGGGTCATCCGAACACAAAGAAAGCCCGGAGTGAATATGCAAATCGTTATCGACTACGTATCTCATTTTATTTCCCCATTCCTCTTGCGGTAATCATAAGGCGGTCAACAACCTTGCCGTTGTCAACAAGATAAATTCTGTCATGTAAGTTTATCGTAGAACAGCAATGACCGGGAATTAGCAAAACTCTGTCCCCTATTTCAAGGGGTGTCTCGAGATTATGAAGCTGAAAATGCTCTTCACTTGCAACAATGCTTTCTGCCTTGTTGTAAAGAATATCGGGCATACCCTGGTCAACGCCACAGGTCTTAACACCTGCGTCTACAACAGTTAAGCCATCTTTTTTACTTACAACCGAAGTAAGCACGAATAGTGAGTTTTTAAATGGCAGATTAAGATCTTTATAGGTAGCATCCATAAAGAGGTAGCTGCCTGCCTGAAGCTCGTTATATGGGCTTCCTTTCGCCTTGATTTCGCAGGTACCGGTGCTTCCGCCAGAAACAATGTTTACAGAAATTCCGTTTTCTTTAAGGAAAGCAATAAGCCCTTTAATCCTTGCAAAGTTAATCTCTGTAAGGGATTTTCTCTCCTCGAAATCAACCATGTGGGAGATATGTCCCGCATAAGCCTGAATGCCGTCAAACTTAAGGTTTTTATATTTTTTAATCTCGCGGGCAAGGGACAAAACTTCATCCCACTCGGTAACGCCGCAACGCTCCATACCGATTTCGTATTCAACAAGGCAGTAAAGAGTGCTGCCAGCGTTTTCACAAGCCTTTGCAAGAGCTTTGACATTATCGATATCGTCAACGCAGACTGTCAGATGACAAGCCTTCGCAAGATAAGAAACCGTGCTTATCTTTTTAGGGTCGGTAATCTGGTTAGCGATAAGGATATCCTCAATTCCGGCATCAGCAAGGTCAAGTGCCTCACTTACTTTTGCACAGGTCATACCTTTAGCGCCGTTTTCAATCTGCATACGGGCAATCTGTGCCGATTTGTGGGATTTGTAGTGAGGACGGAGTTTAAGGTCACTTCCCTTTAAAACCTCGTCCATAGCCTTTTTGTTTTCGTTAAAGATATTAACATCAACGATAAGTGCAGGGGTTTCAATATCTTTTAAATACATTTCTCTTTCCTCTTTTCTTTAAAGTTTCTCATTGTTCCTATAATCGAAGAAACAAGTACTGTTCCCTCGTAAAAAATTCCACCGCCCGACAAAACGATTATATTGTAAATAAGGCAAAGCGGAGATTTTATAAACATAAGGTTTCTAATTTTCTGGGTGTCGGGTATCGCAAGGCTTATAGTGTTTACACAAAGCCCTATCATGATAAAAACTGTGTACCAGTTTTCCCAGGTAAGGACACTGCTTATAATCATAACAATAACGAAAATAGTGGGTATAACAAAGTCTTTCTTTTGGTATTTATCTCTTATGTAAAATGCAATACATTCAATCGTTGCGATAAAATTAAGGATTACCGCAGTCATTCCTGCACCGATAAGATAATAATGTGCTACGAAAAAAAGCCCAATTACAATCTGCCATAAAATAAGCTTTGCGGGGGTCTTCATCTGATAGGAAAAAAACCCTCCGATTACAGCACCAATTCCTAAAATCTGTCCGATGATATACGCAATATTATCCATTCTTTTCTCCCTTAATGTCGTATCTGTAAATTGCCAAAACTACCGAAATAATCATAAGCGCGTTACCGAGCGCCGAGCCGTACGCCTGACACGAAATATTATAAGTCATCCAGAAAGGCGCAGAAGCAAGTGATAAAAGTCTTATCTTGCTTTCTTTTGTTATCCAGAGTGCCGTAGTTTCCAAAAGCAGACCGCAGATAGCAAAAATACTGAAAAGATTTTTATAGGTAAGAAGCCCTACCCCCGTTAAAATAAATGCAAAAAGTATCGGCAAAGCTCTCCCCATACGGCTTAAAAACGGCCTATCCTTGTGCTTTGCAACAAAGCTTGATACAGTACCCGAAATATCAAGCACCGCACCTTCCAAAGCTCCCAAGAGGATATACTGTAAAACGTATAAAAGCCTTGAGATAATATTTACAAGTATTATCGTGTTTCTCTTTTTAAACTGAAAACATAAAAGAAACAGTATTACCGCTAAAATGCCTACAATCTGCGCTAAAATCATCATTTGATAAGTTCCTTTTTAAATTCTCCGTTATGAAGTGTATAGATATGCTCAAAACCTATATCAATGAGCATTTTCTTTGCTTCCTCAAAGCCGAAACACAAGGTTTCAACCTGATGTGAGTCAGCACTGAGCATTACCTTGCCACCATTCTTTTTAATGATATGCAAAAGCCTTTCGTGAGGGTAAGGCGAAGTCCTTACATTCCTTGAAATAGCCCCTGTGTTGACTTCAAATATCGAGTCTGCCTTTAACGCAACCCCCACGTAATAATCAGCGAGTGAGAGATATTCCTCGTTTTCCAAAAAGAGTGACACGTCCAGTTCGTCAAACTTTGTTATAAGGTCAAAATGTCCGATAACATCGGGTTTTCTCCTTAAAATATAGTCACAAAAAGCAGTGTAATACTGGTGAGTCAGTTTAACTATATCGCCCTCAAACCCCTCAAGACACTTTTTAAAATAATCATAGTTTGAGTCAATCGGGTGATACTTCCCGTCAATACAAAAGTAATGAGAAGAACCAATTATGTAATCAAAATCACTGCGGTTAAGAGGGTTAAAAGCATCTTCCTCAACACCTAAGTAAATCTGGATATCGTTTTTATATTTTTCCTTTAACTCGTTTACTTCCCTTCTGTACCCTTCGGTATCTTTCATACAGTATCTTAAGTCAAACGGCGTATATCCGTGCCCCGAAAAACCGATTGAGTCAAAGCCCTGTTCAATCGCTGATAAAACGACTTCCTCGGGGGTGTTTTTCCCGTCACAGAATGTAGAATGTGTATGTAAATTACAAAGCATTATACTTCATCTCTTTCTTATTTTTACTAAATAAATATTATACCACAAAAAAATCTCAAAAACAATAGAAAAGGACAGATTTCTCTGTCCTTTTTGAGATTATTTAAAATAAAAACTGAATTTAATATCTTTTTCATTAAGCTGATACTTTTTAAGAAGTGCAGGACCGCATGAGCCCGAACCGATACCCGAAACTTTGTAATCAATTCTTACGGTGATGTTTTCTTCGTCACAAAGTTCATTTTGATGCATAGCTTTCATTAAGTTATGAGCAGAATATCTTGAAACATTGATATCCATCTCAGTTTCAGCTTCAAAAGAAAGTGAATTTCTGATATCGAGCGTTCTTGTATTTGTATGGTTGCCGTGCTCCTGAGGTACGATGTAATTTACATACTCGTAATCGGCATCGGAGGTATAGAAGTTAACCATACTGCCGTGGTGCATATCGCAGTAGCTTTCAAACGGACCCATACCGAAATATGTAAATTCGCTCTTATCTTTCGGAATTTTAAACTCAAATCCGAGTCTTGGCAAGAAGATGCAACGCTCTTTGATTTTACCCGAAAGGTCTGCTTTGACAGTGCCGTCAGCGAAAACGGTGTAGTTTAATTCGTATCTCAAATACGGCTCTCTGGATACACCCGAAACACTGCCCGAAACTGTCAGAACATTGTCTTTAAGTGAGGCAGAATAAACCTTTTCAAACTGTCTGTCAAAGTTCTCAGCACCATGAGAACGCTGCCAGTAAAGTTGAGGTTTAATATATCTTTCGTTATCGGTAGGAGCACGCATCGCCGTAATTTTTAAGGGTTCACAAATCTGCTCTTCCCCGTTCTTTATAAGGCTTACAAAAGTACCGATATCCTTTGAGAAAGTATATTTAAAGTTCTCACCACTGAAGATAAAATTATGGTTATCTTCATAAACCTCTGCGTATTTATCACAAAGAGATTTCTCTACTACTTTTGTCGGGAGCTTAAGCTGTTTTTGTGCCACACAGAAGCCCTTTTTATCGTAAAGATAACAGTTTACAAAAGCACCGAGCTCACATTCTGTAGGGACTAAAATTCCAATTTTAGTGGTCTTTTTAGGCTCAACATCCAAAGTAAGGGTTGCCCCATCAACTACCTTACCGTCAAGAGTTACTTCGTACACAAAATCGTATTCATTAAGATTTGTGAAATCGAAACGGTTTAAAACCTCGATTTCGCAATCATCTAAAGTAACATCCATATTCTGGTAAGCATATCTTACTTCCAAAGAACCTGATTTGAGGCTCCTGTCGTGGAACACCATACCATCAGCGCAGAAGTTCAAGTCGTGAGTTAATTCACCCTCAAAGTCACCGCCGTATTTGGGAACACCATCAACCACTACCGTATGGTCAGTCCATTCCCAGATACAACCACCGATAAGCTTTTTGTGTTTGTAGATTAAATCCCAGTAGTCCACAACATCACCGGGTCCGTTACCCATAGCATGGGAGTATTCACACATAAAGTAAGGCATTTTAAACTCGGGGTCAAGTGCTTTTTTCTCAATAGACGGAATTTCCTCGTACATTCTTGAGAACATATCAACTCTTTCTAAAAGATAGGTCATATCCTTGTTGTATTTCTGCATTTCTGTAAGGTCAACAGCTCTTGAAACATCTTCGCAGTGGATAAGGCGTTTTTTATCAACACTTCTTATAAACTCAATCATAGCAAGGTGGTTGTCGCCGTGACCACTTTCGTTACCTGTTGACCATGAGAAAATGGATGTATGGTTTTTGTCGCGGTGGTAAGCTCTTACCATTCTTTCAATAAAGGAGTCCTTCCACTCGGGAATTTCGCAAATCCATTCGTCAGGGCGCTGAACAAAGTCAAAGCCGTCATCGTTGGGATACATAAATCTTGAAGCGTTGCCGTGCATTTCAAGGTCAGTTTCAAGCATTACATAAAATCCCATTTCGTCACAGAGGTTTAAAAACTCAGGAGTCGGAGGATAATGAGAGGTTCTTATAGTATTGATGTTAAGCTCTTTCATAAGCTCTAAATCTCTTCTGATATCCTCAATTGTCATACACCAGCCCTTTTCAGGATGGGTATCGTGGTGGTTGACACCTTTGAGTTTTACTTCCGTGCCGTTTACCAGAAACTCACAGTCTTTTCCGATTTCGTATTTTACAAATCCAACTTTCTGGGAGATTTCTTCACCCTTTGAACTAAAGATAACTTCGTAAAGATAAGGCTTTTCAGCATTCCACTTAACGGGGTTTTCAACTGTGAATGAAGTTTCACCGCAGGAAGTGACCTTATCAAGAAGCTTTTTCTCAGCATCAAAAAGGGATACTTCCCCTTCCCCGTCAAACTTAATGTTTATCTTGTTATTATCGGTAGTGATATCAATATCTACAATATGTCCGTGAGGTCTTTTCAAGAGATAAACATCCCTGAAAATACCATTAAACCTGAAGCAGTCCTGGTCCTCAAGATAGCTTCCCGAACACCATTTTGTAACCTTTGCAGTAACTGTGTTGACACCCTGTTTTACAAAATCTGTGATATCAAACTCAGCCTGAAGGCGTGTACCCTGTGAGTAGCCCACATACTCATCGTTTATGTAAAGAGTAAGCGAACTTGAAACGCCCTCAAAAACGATGTAGGTTTTATTATCGGTGTAGTCAATTACAAATTCTTTTCTGTAAATACCCAATGGGTTTTTACTGGGCACAAATGGCGGGTCAAAAGGAAAAGGATACGCTACATTTGTATAGTTAGGGTTTTCATACCCTTTTAACTGCCAACAGGAAGGAACTTCAATGCTGTCCCAGTCTTTTTTTACTATATCTTCCTCGTAATCAGCATCAAAATATTTAAAATCCCACACCCCGTTGAGTAAAGTCTTGCTGTCTTTTGGGATATAATAAGCTCTCTGCGGCAAACGATTTTCGGAAATTTTTGTAAGGTCTTCGTATCTTCTCATTTTTTTGCTCCTTTTTTAGGTTCTGCCTAATCTACACGATTTCTTTTATCACCATCAAAAAATGCCTTCATATTGAGTATCATTTCGTTAAAGCATCTTTCTCTGGATTCTTTTGCACCCCACGCCATATGAGGGGTTAAAATCACATTATCAAAATCCTTGATTTCATAAAAAGGACTTGTTTTCGGGAATGGCTCGACTGAATATACATCTGTACCAAATCCTTTGATATTCCCTGATTTTATCGCGTTACACACTGCCACCTCGTCGGTAACAGCCCCACGCGCTGTGTTTACAATAATCACATTCTTTTTCATCTTTTTAATCCGTTCACTGTTTATAAGTGAGCGTGTTTCATCGGACAAAGGAATGTGAATGGTTATTATATCACTCTCTTTAACAAGTGTATCGATGTCAACGCATTTAACATCGGTTACGGGTTTGCGTTTATAAGCTAAGAGGTCACAACCCAAAGCCTTTGCCACTTCCCCAACCTTTTTACCGATGTTACCATACCCGATTATCCCCCAGGTCTTGCCGTAAAGCTCGTTATAAACGGGTTTTAATATATTGGCAGAATTGCCGTTTGTATAGGTGCCATCCTTGGTGTAGCGTGTGTATTCGTTTAAATGGTTTACAAGGCTTAACACCATCGAAACTGTAACCTGCGCTACACTGTAAACCGAGTACCCGGGCACATTGCAGACGGCTATTCCCTTTTTACGGCAGTAATCTAAATCAATGTTATCATACCCCGTTGCCGCCTCGCAGATTAGTTTCAAATCAGGTGCAAACTTCAAGTTATTTTCGTTAAGCTTAACCTTGTTTACAAAGATAACCTCTGCTCCGCCGATATGACTTTCAAATTCCTCGGGTGAGGTGTTATCGTAAACTGTCACATCACCGAACTCATTAATGGCAGAGATATCAAGGTCATCGCCTAATGTCAGGTAGTCAAGTACTTTAATTTTCATTATTACCTCCGTACCTTGCATTAAGATAATTCTTAAGAACTGTTACCGCATATTTTGCAGTTTCAACCTCGATTCCCTTGCCTGAGCAGGACAAATTAAGCTCCATATTGTAAACACTATTGTAGCCAATTTCATCAAGAGCATCGAACACATCATCCCAGTCAATTGTGCCTGTAAACGGAATTTTATGCTGGTCAGTAAGAGTATCGTTGTCATTTAAGTGCAAAACTTTGATGCTGTCACCTATCATTCTTATAGCGTTTGCAGGGGTAGGATTATTGTTAAACCGCATCGCTTTATTGCAATGTCCTGTATCCATACAAGTGACAAAATAGTCTTTAAAATCCGTTTCACTGCATATTCTTTCGTACGCTTTTATAAATTCAGTTGTGTTGCCGAAAAAGTCACAACAACCGAAATTTGAAGCATCTCCGAAGGTCTCAGTAGCAATTATTATATCATATTGTTTTGCAAATGTTAAAGCCTTTGTGAAAAAATCAAAGTTTAAGTTATGCATAAACTGAGGGTCGGTATCAGGTGCAAAAAAGATAGTGGTGACACCGTGCATAACACAAACAGGTGCACCTAAGACTTTGGTTGCAAGGCAATCTCGACGTGTGTTTTCCAGAACATCAAAATCATGTTCTGGACGATTAATAAAACTTGTAACTCTGCCGTGAGTCTGTGAAATCTCGATACCTTCCGAACGAGCCACATCTTTAAGATGAGTAAAATACTTTATAATCTCGTCATCTGACTTGCTGTAAACGGACTCAGGATTTTTATAATCAAACTGGGGACCGCTTAAATCAAAGTCAATAGCATCAGCACCGACTTCTTTTGATATTCTTATCGCTTTTTCATCACCGTAAAGGCGTTGCAAAGCACCGATTGCAATACCAATTTTCATACTAAAACCCCAATTCTTCTACAAAATATGCCTGTGAATTGGCTCTGTAGCCTTCGTTGTCTATAATTTCTATCCTGAAATATTTGTCAGCTTTTTTAATCTCAAATTCAGCGTAGTTTGTATCAAAAACTGCCTCCGAACGCCTGCCGTGGGTGCAGTAACAAATCTGCCTTGCATCGGAACATTCAACTATTACCTTGTTGTCTTTGACAGAAAGCTTATGGATTAAAGGCTTTTGTGATGAGTAAAACTCACCCTTTAAAAGTGCATCAATAATGCCTTTATAGGAAAATTCTTTTATATCTGCCATAACGAAAGCACCGAAAGAATCGGGTTTATTGTTGTGGTTATCATCACCGCAGGAGATAAATACTCTTTTACCATCACGGAGAAAATCGTCAGCAACACCGATGTTGTACTCGTGAATTCCGCTGACGATACTAGCACTATTGTAAACCTCAACGCCCCAAAGACCCTCATATCCACTGTAATCTGAGTAATTTTCCAAAGACCATCTTGAGTGGTTGTAACAGGCAAAAAATCCGTGTTTTTCGCCTTCTTTGATAAGGGCACTGATAGCCTCATGCGTGTAAACGCGTGGCGTATCCTCGGATTTATTTAACTTTCTTTCCTTTGAATACTTGTCAAACAAAGGCTCATAGGAAAAAGAATAATCATTTTCCTGCTCTTTTGCATAAAAGTTTATATGGCAAACCTTCATATCAACGTTTTTAAGGGTAGAAAGCTCCCTGAACTGTTTAATCTGGTACTCACCGCTTGTAATAGCAATGAACTCCTCGTCATCTAAATAGGGGTGCTTGTTGATATGGTCGTGGTCTGTAAAGGCTACAAAACTGTACCCGTTTTCCTTGTAAAGCTTCTTTACTTCTTCGGGTGACAGAGTACCATCTGAAAGGTTTGTATGACAATGCATATTACCTTTATAGAACCTGTGATTTCCAAGTAAAACTTTTTCCATAATTATCCCCTCCGATTTAAGGACAATTATACTCTAAAGCAAAAAATAAAGCAACCCTTTTTTCAAAGATTGCTTTGTTTTTTTCTATTATTTTCGTTTTACCACTTAACTTCTATCAAATGGTCATTATTGATGCTCATTTTTATGCCGAAAGGCTCACACATTTCCTTGAAATACTCATAGATTTCAGGGTTGTAGCTTCGTCTTGGCAAACCTATATCCGACTTGTTACCTGACATACTCATTTCAATGGGCATAAGGGTAATCTTTTTAACCTTGGTGCCATCTGTTTCCCACATAGGAATAACAGAACGGAACATCCTCTTGTCGGTCATAAGCCCTACTGTAAAGTCCTTGGAGCGTTTTTTCAAAAGGTCGTGAACAGTGGACTGTGATGTAAGCCCGTGTTTATTGAAGAAATCCTCTGGAGCGATTTCGATATCGTAAAGCTGCAGGATAAAGTCCCCGAGCGAATAGAAAATCGGTGAGTCTTTATACACTTCCATCGGTCTTAAAAGGTGCGGCCCGTGGCCTACTATAGCGTTAGCTCCCATATCAATACAATGGTGCGCAAAATCAATAAGGAAGTTTGATGGAGTTTCCTTTTTCTCCCCCTCAAGCTGATGGGAATGAACGGAAATTATGATATAATCTGCCTGAAGCTTTGCTTCATAAATTGCCCTGTCAACACGTGCTATATCGGCTTTGTTAATTTCCCTTACAAATCTTGCTTTATCGCTTAATTTGAATTTAAGTTCCCCGAATTCGCATTCGTTTTCGTCAAGGTCAGCAAAGTAGCCTTCTTTTCTTGTGATTTCCTTTGCGGCATTGATGTTTGTTACCTTTGCAAGCGCCTTGATATACTCAAAATCTTCCTTTGGAAGCTCTACATAGCTTTCAACACGGACTGCATTTATTCCGGGGCGACCTTTGACGCGTGCAGTCTGCTCCCCTGCTATCAGTGAAGCATTAAAATATGATGTGTTTACAGCAATAAGTGCCACTCTGCCGTTTTTGGTTTCGAGGTACTTGGGCGCTGATGCCTCAGCTAAATTTCTGCCTGCACCACTGTGCACAAGTCCGCTTTTATTAAGAGCATCAAGTGTGCACTCAAACCCGTCATAAAAGAAATCAAGCGCGTGGTTGTTGTTAAAAGTTGTCATATTGAAATTGAATTTTTTAAGGTCATCCAGCACTTCAGGATTTGTCCTTAAGTATGTACCACCAGAAAACTGAGAAGCAGATGCCTCACCCTCGTGGTTTAAAGTAGTTTCAAGGTTAAAAAATCTCGCATCCCCCTCTGAAATAAAGGATGCCAGTTCGTTATACCCCTCGAAATCATCGTAAATTCTTTTCTGGATTATAGCATCTCCTACTGCCGTAAATTTCATTTAAATGCCTCCCCTAACTTTATTGCAAGCTCAAGCCCTTTGAGAATTGATGCCTTGTCAACCCATTCATCTCTCCTGTGCATACCAAAACCATTACAGGTTCCTACGCAAAGAGCGGGAATACCAATAGAAAGCGGAAAATTGCAGTCGGTAGAAGAATTCGTAAACCACGCATTTTCCCCTGAAACTTCCTCGATTATCGGTTGTGCAATTTTAATCATCGGTTCAATTTTACTGAATTCTGTATTACTACAGGGTCTGTCCCCTATTTTTGTAACATTAACTTTTATCTTTTCGGTAGCAGCAGATTTAAAGATTTCTTTAAATTTATTCTCCATAATTTCAAGACATTCTTTGTCGTCTGAACGGTATTCACAAAGCATTTTTGCGTTCTGTGCAATAGTGTTTACCGAGGTACCGCCCGAGATTTCGCCGACATTGTATGTAGTTTTTGTATTTTCTTTTTTGGGAACTTCCATACTGTAGATTTTATTCACCATCTCCGAAAGCTTCGCAATAGCGTTATCGTTGCCGAATTTTCCGTAGGAATGTCCGCCTTCAGTTAAAACCTCAACCTCATAACGATGAGAACCCACACAGCTTGTGGTAAGCCTTGAAAGAGTTGACTCAAAGGCGATAAAACCTCTGACTCTCCCTTTGTAATCTTCAAAAATCTGTCTTGTTCCCTTAAGGTTTCCAAGCCCTTCCTCACAGGAATCGCAGACAAACAAAATCCCCTTTTCGGGAACTATATTATTTTCAAGGAAATACTTTGCCATAAACATCAATACCACAACATTTGCGGTATCATCGGAAGCCCCGGGACAGTGCACCTTTTTCCCATCGTCAAAGTACGGCAACGGCGTAAGATCCGGAAAAACTGTATCGGTATGTGCCGCATACACCATAATTTCATTGCTTCCTTCACAGTTTAACGGAAACACAACGTTTAAAGCATTGTCAATATAAACGCCCTTTGCACCACATTTTTCGAGGAAATTTTTACAGTATTCTGCCCTTTTTTCCTCATGATGAGAAGGAGCCGGAATTAAACAAAGCTCCTTAAGAACCTTATAAATTTCAGCTTTATTATTTTCTATAAACTTATTCATAATTATCACCCAAATGACATTATAACCTAATTTTATACAACTGTAAACAATTGTCCGAATTAGTCTTGCGCAAACTTTAAAGATGTGCTAAAATAGTTAGTGAGGTGAATTGAATGGAACTGCTACAACTTCGATATTTTTATGAAAGTGCCGAGAATGAGAGTTTTGCAAAGACTGCCGAAAAGTATAAAGTCCCCCCTACTTCGGTTTCCGCATCGGTTAAAAGACTTGAAAAGGAGCTTGGTTGCGAGTTCTTTGACAGAAAATATAATAAGATTTTTTTAAACGACAGCGGAAGAAAATTCAAAGACTCAATAAAAAATGTTTTTAAAGAGCTTGATGAAGGTGTTATGTCAATTACCTCATCAACTGTTGATACCCGTGAAATCAACATTTTAGCACGGGCTATGCGCAACCAGATAACAGACCATATAATTGAATACAAACTGAAAAATCCCCATATTTCCTTCAGAACCGTCTTTGATTTTGACGATAATAACTACGAAAAATACGATATTATCATTGATGGAAAGTCGGACAGATACAGAAACTATGAGAGTTTTGACCTTTTTACCACAAAGATTTGCCTGTGTGCCTCCGTGCAAAATCATCTTGTCGGCAAGAAACTCTCACTGAGTCAGCTCAAGGATGAGGCTTTTGTTTCTGTCGGTGAGAACAACAGCCTTCATAAGTTATTTTTAAATGCCTGTAAAAAGGCAGGTTTCACCCCAAATGTAATTATGTTAAGTAACGATATCTCCTGTAACCGAAAATATGTTGAAGCAA
This sequence comes from Fumia sp., assembly GCA_045615345.1. Taxonomy (GTDB): domain Bacteria; phylum Bacillota; class Clostridia; order Oscillospirales; family Ruminococcaceae; genus Fumia. Next base: position 16,950 of record JAZLER010000023.1, read on the forward strand.
ATGTCGGTATCGGACTTTCAAGGGACTATTCCGAAAAACCCACATCATCAAAAACCATTGAATACCTGAATATTTCTGACTTTAACGAAAAACAGACTATCTGCGCATATTTTCGCAAAGAGTCTGTTTATGGAAATATCGAACATTTTCTTAAATTCTTAAAAAACAAAAGCCACCGGTAACGGTGGCTTTAAATTTTAGTTGAAAGCTTCGGACAAAGCGTTAAGTGCTTTTACGCCGTATTCTTTTTCGATAAGAACAGAAATCTTGATTTCAGAAGTGGAAATCATCTGGATGTTGATATCAGCTTCAAAGAGTGCTTCAAACATCTTAGCAGCAACGCCTGCGTTAGTCTGCATACCTGCACCAACAACAGAAACTTTTGTCACATTATCGTCAACTTCGATGCTCTTTGCACCCAAAGTATCGAGGTTTTCGTTAAGAATTTCCAAAGCTGTATCTTTTGCATCTGCGGGAACAGTAAAGGAAATATCCTTTGTATCATCACGACCGATAGACTGCAAGATGATATCAACATTAACCTTCTTTGCAGCGAGCATAGAAAAGAGTCTGAAAGCAAGTCCTGGTTTATTGGGAATACCTACAACCGCAACTCTTACTACATCATCGTCTTTAGCAACACCTTTAATCAACATTTTCTCCATTTTAGTCACCTCTTTAACCTTAGTACCCGGAACGCGTTCCAGGCTTGAGCAAACTTCTAAGTTTACATTGTATTTTTTAGCCATTTCAACCGAACGGTTGTGAAGTACCTGTGCACCACAGGAAGCGAGTTCAAGCATCTCGTCAAAGGAAATCTCATCAAGCTTTTTAGCACTCTTAACAATACGGGGGTCAGCAGTATAAACACCATCAACATCAGTGTAAATCTGGCACAAATCCGCATGCAATGCAGCAGCAATAGCAACAGCACTTGTATCACTACCACCACGGCCAAGGGTTGTAATATCATCATACTTGTTGATACCCTGGAAACCTGTAACGATAATTATACGGTGTTTGTCAAGTTCTTTTTCCATTCTTTCAGAATCAATCTTCTTGATGCGTGCTTTGGAATAGTTGGAGTCTGTGACAAACCCTGCCTGTCTTGCATTCAAAGAAATTACAGGGAATCCCATGCTCTCAATTGCCATAGCAAGCAAAGAAGCTGAAATCTGTTCACCTGTTGAAAGAAGCATATCCATCTCACGCTTGGAAGCATTGGGATTAATTTCCTTTGCCTTATCAATCAGGTCGTCTGTTGTGTCACCCTGAGCAGAAACAACAGCAATAACATTGTTTCCTGCTTTGTAGGTTTCGGTGATAATGTTTGCAACATTAAAGATTCTTTCTTTATCTCTAACGGAGGTTCCACCGAACTTCTGGACTATAAGTTTCATATAGTAACCATCCTTTCAAAAAATTACAAATTAATAATTTAACATACGGATTCTCTGCAAAAGTTTAGCATCTGCGAGAGTTTTAAGTTTGCTTTCGAGTTCATTTTCACTCATCTCAGCTGTAACAAACGCCACTTCGTTTTTAGAAGCATTTTCGCGTGTGAGATATGAAGGGTTATCAAACACTTTATCAATTGCCTGTTTTTCAGCATTTTCAAGACGGATATAATATGTAAAGGGAATTTCTTTACAGTCAATAACATTGTTTTCTTCGGAGTCAACCCAAGTTAAAGTATCATCGGTAGTATCGCGTTTTGCAGCATCGATAATATCAGCAACAACAGCACTTGCTGTTGGAAGTTTTCCTGCTCCTCTGCCGTAGAAAACTACATCGCCAACGGAATCCCCTCTTACGAGTACACCATTGAAAACATCGTCAATAGTAGACAGCTGACTTCCCTTTTTGATAAGTGCCGGGAAAACAGAAACTTCCAGTCCCTTGTCACTCTTTTTGGTTCTGCCGATAAGCTTGATAACAGAGTTAATGCTTTCTGCGTATTCAACATCTTCCAAAGTAAGAGAAGTAATTCCTTCTGTATATACATTCTGAGGATAAATATGTTCTCCAAAAGCTAATGCTGCCAAAATACAGATTTTTCTGCAAGCATCGTGTCCGTCAACATCGGCAGAAGGATTTCTTTCAGCGTAACCTAAATCCTGAGCGATTTTAAGTGCTGTATCAAAGTCCATACCCTCTTTTATCATCTTTGTAAGGATAAAGTTTGTGGTACCATTTAAGATACCTGCAACCTCTGTGATGTTATTAGCAAGCAAACAGTGATGCATAGGTCTTATTACAGGAATACCGCCACCAACACTTGCCTCAAAGAAGAAGTTAACGTTGTTTTCTTTCGCAATCTGCAAAAGTTCTGCACCTTTTGCTGCAACAAGCTCTTTGTTGGAAGTAACAACACTCTTTTTCGCCTTAAGAAGAGATTTTACAAAATCAAATGCGGGAGAGATACCACCCATAACTTCAGCAACAACGGAAATTTCGTCATCGTTTAAAATATCGTTAAAATCTTTTGTAAATCTGTCTTTGTAGTCTACATCGAAATCTCTTAAATCCAGAATTCTTTTAACAAAAAATTCTTCATTCCCTCTTTGGGGATAGTTGTTAAGGATTTCAACAACACCGGAACCAACAACACCGTGTCCCATAACTGCGACTTTTATCATATTATGCACATTCCTTTCAAGTTGCTAAATCTTTTTAACTGAAACAACACCGTAAAGTCTTGAAAGACTTTTAACGATATCTTCGGGATCAAGCTCGTCCCTGTTGATACGGATACCTATCGTAATAATTGCAACGGCATCTACGGGGATATTCTGATTAACTGTAAGAATATTTACGCCGAGCTCATATAAAAGCTTCAAAACCTTTGAAAGTACACCGGGTTCATCGGTGAGTTTAAGGTAAAGAGTGCTTATAAGTCCCGAGTTTTTCTCATCAAAAACATCGACCTTGTCCTTGTACTTATAAAAAGCACTTCGGGAAATTCCAACCATTCTGCAGGCATCGGAAGAGTTTTTGGCGGTATTTTTTGAAAGAAGCTGTTTTGCTTCAATTACCTTCAAAAAAACATCAGGAAGAACATCAGACGCAATAATAAGTCTTTTGTTTTCCATAAGGCTCAGCCTTTCTAAAAATTTTGATTAAAAAGCCCCGCCTTAAAGTTCACAGGCGGGGGTCAAATTCCGTCTATAAAATACAGTTGTAAATCGGTTAAGTACAACTATACCATTTTTTTAATGATATTACAATTCGAAAATTAAGGTATTTTTATGGTTTTTTGCTTAAAATAAGCTATTTCTTTAATTTATATCCTTGTTTTGGCAAATTTCTTTAATTATTTAATCACCATATTCTATTTCATCAATTTTTGTGTAATTTTATCTGTTTTTTTGGTGATTTTTCAAAATACTTATTCTTTTGATTTAAAATTATTCTGTAAAGACAGATTAAACCTATCGAATTTGGTATCGCCATCATAAGATTTAAAATGTCGGAAAAGTCAAAAACCGCTTCAAGTTTTGCCACAGCACCTACTAAAATTGTCAGTACAAAGACAGTTTTATAAATTAATATCCAGTTTTTGTTATCGGTTATAAATTCTATTGCCTTTTCTCCGTAGTACGCCCACCCCACTATTCCTGCTATTGCAAACAAAAATGTGGAAACAGCTATAAAAATATCCGCGTGGTTTCCTATACTTTTTGAAAATGCCACAGTTATTGAAAGTTCTCCCGAGGTAAGAAGTACCAAAGCTGTCATTGTACACATCAATACAGTGTCTAAAAACACCTCTATAATCCCCCAGAAACCTTGTTTTACAGCATTATCAGTATCAGCACTTCCGTGTGCAATCGGAGAAGAGCCCATACCTGCCTCATTTGAGAATACCCCTCTTGAGATGCCAAAACGAATTGCATCTTTTGTAAGGAAACCTAAAACTCCACCCGATATGGCATCAGTAGAAAACGCATCGCTTATAATGAGCGATACCGCAGATGGCAAAGCATTGATATTTATAATTATCGCAATCAGAGCCCCGATTATATATGTAGCCCCCATAATCGGTATAAGCATTTCGGTGAACTTCCCTATTCTCTTCATACCACCTAAAATTATAAGTCCTACAACAAAAGCTACAATAGCACCGGATATAAACTTTGAGGTACCAAAAGCCTCATAAAATGTGGTAGAAACAGCATTAGCCTGTGTTAAATTCCCTACACCAAAGGAAGCAATTACGCAAAAAACAGAGAAAACACAGGCAAGAAAACCATTGTTCATCCCGTTCTTTATGTAATACATAGGTCCTCCGACCATTTCGCCTTTTTTGTTTTCAGTACGAAACAAAACCGAAAGCACTATTTCAGAAAACTTTGTTGCCATACTGAAAAATGAGGAAACACACATCCAGAATACAGCGCCCGGACCACCGCTTGAAATTGCCGTGGCAACGCCTATAATATTCCCTGTACCCAGAGTTCCTGCAAGTGCAGTGGTAGCGGCCTGAAAAGGCGAAAATCCGTTATTATCGCCTTTTTTCACTTTAAATACATCTTTAAAAGCCCTGAAAAAGTATTTAAACTGAAAAAACTTAAGCTTTATACTTAAAAATAACCCGACACCTAAAATTACAACGATATAAGTAACAGTAAAAATCTGTGACATAAAAAACCCTCCAAAAGTTTATCTTTAAACTTCCTTCGGGCTTTAAACTCTTATGTATTATGGTCTGATACGTGGAACTGTTTTAAGTTTCCGATTTTCTGACGGCGTTCTTCCAAGATTTCAATAACATTTTCGAGCGGAAGATTTTGCTCAGCCATCATAACAAGCATATGATAAAGAAGGTCGCAGATTTCATTAGCAAGCTCTTCGTTATCGTTATTTTTAGCAGCGATAACCATTTCGGTGCATTCCTCGCCACATTTTTTAAGGATTTTATCAATACCTTTGCTGAAAAGATAGCAGGTATAAGAACCTTCTTCAAAGTTTGCCTTACGGTTTTTAACAACCTCGTATAAGCCTTTTAATGTTTCAGTCATTTGTTAGTCCTCCCTTTTGTATATCTCGTTAAAGAAACAGCTGTAATTGCCTGTATGACAGGCAACTCCTGTCTGATTAACGGTAACAAGTAAAGTATCATTGTCACAGTCAGCCTTGATATTTACAACCTTCTGCAAATGTCCGCTTGTAGCACCCTTGTTCCAGAGTTCTTTTCTTGAACGGCTGTAAAACCATGTGTAGCCTGTTTCAAGGGTAAGCTTTAAGCTTTCTTTGTTCATATAAGCAAGCATCAAAACTTCCTTGTTTTTTTCTTCAACTACTATTGCAGGGATAAGCTCCCCTTTTTTAAAAAATATATCCAAATCCATATGTATTACCTCAACACCAATAATATTACTGTCTTGTCGGGATATTTTTTTCTTTAAGATGCGCTTTTACTTCACCGACAGTAAGCTCTCTGTAATGGAAAAGTGAAGCCGCAAGTGCCGCATCAGCACCTGATTTTTCAAATACTTCCGAGAAATGCTCAAGTTTTCCACATCCTCCCGAAGCGATAACGGGAACATTTACAACCTCGCACACAGCATTAAGCATAGGAAGGTCGAAACCTTGTTTTGTGCCATCAGCATCCATAGAAGTGAGGAGTATTTCCCCTGCTCCAAGCTCACAGGCTTTCTTAGCCCATTCTATTGCATCAATACCGGTGTCAATTCTGCCACCTGCAATAAACACATTATATCTGCCGTTTTCCATCTTCTTAGCATCAATTGCAACGACTACGCACTGACTTCCAAATTTATCGGCAGCCTCCCTTATAAGTTCAGGGTTTTTGATAGCAGCAGAGTTTACACTTACTTTATCAGCGCCTGCCCTTAAAAGAATCGAAAAGTCTTCAATTGAGGAGATTCCCCCGCCAACAGTAAGGGGTACAAAAACCTCTTTTGCGGTATCTCTTACGATATCTACAATTGTTTTTCTTGCCTCATATGTTGCGGTAATATCAAGGAAAACTATCTCGTCAGCACCCTGTTCGTTATACATTTTTGCACATTCAACGGGGTCGCCTACATCCTTGATGCCTACGAAATTTATTCCTTTTACAACCTTGCCGTCTTTAACATCAAGACAAGGAATAATCCTTTTATTTAACATTTTGCCACCTCTAACGCTTCTTTCAAATCAAGAGTGCCCTCGTAAAGACTCTTACCACAGATAGCACCGAAAACCGAAATCTTTTTGAGGTTATGAATATCGTTTATATCCCTTATTCCGCCACTCGCGATAATGTTGCAGGATGTAGCATCGTTTATAGCTTTAAGCTGTTCTAAATTAGGTCCTTCAAGGGTGCCGTCTTTTGCAATATCGGTGAAAATAATGTTCTTAACTCCTATATCGGACATTTCCTTTGCAAGGGAAATGTAGTGGACCTCGGAAGAATCAAGCCAGCCTTCAACCGAAACCATACCGTTTTTCGCATCAATTCCTATAACAATTTTTTCTCCGTACTCTTTTACGGCATCTTTGACAAGCTCCGGGTTTTTAACAGCAACAGAGCCTAAAATAACCCTGTAAATGCCGTTTTTAAGGTAGTATTCAACGGTATCAAGTGTTCTGATACCACCACCAACCTCAACCTTTAAAGATGTGTTTTTTGCAATTTCTGCAAAAATCTCTGCATTTTTGGGTGTTGCATCTTTAGCACCGTCAAGGTCAACCATATGTAAGTATGAAGCCCCGTCACTTTCAAATTTTCTTGCAGTATCAAGCGGATTTTCAGCCACTTTATGAACAGTTGCAAAATCCCCTTTGTAAAGGCGTACACAGTTGCCGTCTTTAATATCAATAGCAGGTAAAATTATCATTATTAGTCCCTCGTAAGTTCATAGAAATTTTTAAGAATTTTAAGCCCTGTTTCTCCACTTTTTTCAGGGTGGAACTGAGCACCGAAAACATTTCCGCGCTCGACAAGTGCAGGAACTTTAACGCCGTAGTCGCACTGTGCAGAGATATTCTTCTCATCGGTATATGCCATAAAGGAATGGACAAAGTAAACACTGTCCCCTTCTTTGAGCCCCTTTAAAAGCGGTGAATCCTGAGTTATCTCAAGACTGTTCCAACCCATATGAGGAATCTTGTAAGGGCAAACGATTTTGTCAATTTTACCTTCGATAAGACTCAAACCTTTTGTGGTTTCAAACTCTTCACTTTCCTCAAAAAGCATCTGCATACCAAGACAGATTCCAAGGAGCGGTTTTTTCTTTATATTTTCCTTGATAACAGATATAAGCCCAGTGTTATCAAGCATTTTCATAGCTTTCGGAAAAGCACCAACACCCGGTAAAATCAAGGCATCAGCAGTTTCAATATCTTTAGCATCTTTTGAAACCATATTTTCAATACCTAAGTAGTTTAAAGCATTCTGTACCGAGAAAAGATTTCCGGCACCGTAGTCAATTATAGTTATCATTAAAGTACACCTTTCGTACTGAGAATACTTGCTTTCTTAACAAGAGCAATTTTAAGTGAATGTGCAAGCGCTTTAAATAACGCTTCAGCCTTATGATGGTCATTTGCGCCATAGCAACATTCCATATGAAGAGTCATCTTGGAATTAAACGCAAAAGCCCTGAAAAACTCTTCAAACATCTGGGTATCCATATCCCCCACCTTGTCAGCTTTGAAGGTACAGTCAAACTTAAAATATGGTCTCATACACAAATCAAGCGCCGCAAACCCTAAAGCCTCGTCCATAGGAAGGAAGAAAAATCCGTATCGTTCAACGGGTACATCACCCATAGCTTTAAGTAAAGCATCGCCTAAAACTATACCGGTATCTTCAATTGTATGGTGGCAGTCAACTTCAAGGTCACCTTTCACTTTAACAGTAAGGTCAAATCCTGCGTGCATACCAAGCGCTGTCAGCATATGGTCAAAAAAGCCAACTCCTGTCGAGATATCTGTTTTACCGCTACCGTCAAGGTTGATATAAATTTCGATATCAGTTTCTTTGGTTTTACGCGTTACAGTTGCTGTTCTCATAAGTCAAATCCTTTCGTAATATCGTAAAGGTTTTCGATAAGAATTTTGTTGTTTTCAACAGAATCGGTAGAAATGCGTAAAGCATCACCAAAACATCTTACTGCGATTCCTCTGCTTAAAAGCTTATCATAAATTTCTTTTGCCTTATCGGTTTTAATATAAACAAAGTTTGTTTTACTGTCATAAACTTTTTCAAAACAGGTAAATTTATTAAGCTCTTCCTTAAGAAATCCGGCCGAGGCAATAAGCTCTTTTTCGCATTTCTTTAAAAATACCTTGTCACTTAAAACAGTAGCCGCAATTTCCTGGGAAATACTGTTTACATTATAAGGCGATTTTACAGCTTTTAATGCATTGGTTATAGTCTTGTTTGCTACTGCAAAACCAACACGCAAAGCAGCCATTCCGATAGCTTTGGAACAAGTCTTTAAGATTATAAGGTTGCTGTAATCATTTACTTCAGAAAGCAAACTTTCACTCCAGAAATCCATATAAGCTTCATCTAAAACCACAAGTGCATCTACACTTTTAATGATTTTTCTTACATCATCCTTGCCGATACCCAAAGAGGTCGGATTACAAGGATTAGAGAAGATTAGAAGTTTTACATCGTTTGCATTGCAAGCCTCAATAACCTTATCGGCATCAATGGTAAGATCCTCGTTCTTATCAAGCACCATAACAGGATTTTCATAAATATCACCATAAAAGCGATACATAGAAAAATCAGGTTTTAATGTGAGTATCTTCTCGCCTTTTTGTAGTAAAGCACCTGTAATAAGACCGATAAGCTCGTCCGAGCCATTGCCCGCAGTTACAAGGTTATAATCCACCTCATAGTAATCTGCAAAAGCCTTACAGAGTTTCTCGGCATAAGGGTCGGGATAACGGTTAAAAGAAGCATTTTTTACAGCATCCGAAACCTTTTTAAGCAACTCAGCGCTTAAGGAAAGATAACTTTCATTTGCATCAAGCCTTAATTCATAATCCCCCTGCAACGGGTCATATGGGGTTAAATTCTTAACTTTATCACAAAGATTATAATTCATTAAAAACGCACCTTTATAGAATTTGCATGGGCTGTAAGCCCTTCTTTTTCAGCTAATGTAACAATATCATCGTGTGCTTTCTTCAAAGCATCTTCGGTATAGTAGATATAGCTTGTCTTCTTGATAAACGCATCAACAGAAAGCGGAGAGAAAAATCTTGCAGTACCACTTGTAGGAAGCACATGGTTAGGTCCTGCATAGTAGTCACCCAAAGGCTCGGGAGCATATTTACCAAGGAAAATAGAACCTGCATTGTCAAGCTTACCGATATATTCCATAGGATTTTCCATCATAACCTCAAGATGTTCGGGCGCAATTTCATTAGCAAGTTCAATTGCTTTTTCTTTTGTATCGCAAACAATAATTGCACCGAAATCAGAAAGTGATTTCTTGATAATGTCGCGTCTTGAGAGGTTTTCAACCTGTAAAGCAAGTTCCTTTACAGTTTCTTTTGCTATATTTTCATCCGTTGTAACCAGGATAGATGAAGCTAAAACATCATGTTCTGCCTGACTCATCAAATCCGCCGCAAGGAACTTAGGACTTGCAGTAGAATCAGCCATTACAAGGATTTCACTCGGTCCTGCTATCATATCGATATCAACAACACCATAAAGAAGTTTCTTTGCAGTTGCCACAAAGATGTTACCGGGGCCAACAATTTTGTCAACCTTGGGAACAGTTTCAGTACCATAGGCAAGTGCTGCAACAGCTTGTGCACCACCGAGTAAGAATACACGGTCTACACCGCAGATAGCAGCAGCAACTAAAATATCAGGGTTAGCTTTACCCTCTTTTGTAGGAGGAGTAACCATAATAATTTCCTTGACACCTGCAATTTTAGCAGGGATAGCATTCATTAAAACAGAAGAAGGATAAGCGGCCGTTCCGCCGGGAACATAAAGTCCTACTCTTTCAAGTCCCCTGATGCGCTGACCTAAGATAACGCCGTCATCTTTAGGGTTAATAAAGCTTTGCTGTTTCTGTCTGTTATGAAAATCAGCAATATTCTCCTGAGCATTCAAAAGCGCAGAAACGAAACTCTCATCAGCATTTGTGAGTGCATCGTTAATCTCATCTCTTGAAACCTCAATAGCAGGCGGAAGTTTTCCGTCAAACTTTAATGTATATTCGCAAACAGCTTTATCTCCGTTTGTTCTTACATTTTCTATAATCTCAGAAACGATGGTGGTAACCTTTCTGTCAACCTCACCGCTTCTTGAACGAAGTGAGTTTAAAAACTCTTTTTCATCTTTACCGTTTGCTTTAACAATTGGTAACATTTCATTTCCTCCTATTTTACAGAACCTTTCTGGATATCTTCAATAAAACTTTCAAGTTCTTCTTTTCTTAGTTTCATTGAAGCTGTATTTACAATAAGTCTTGCCGAGATGTAAGCCACATCTTCAGTAACTTCAAGTCCGTTTTCCTTTAAGGTGGTACCTGTTTCAACAATATCAATGATACCATCCGAAAGCCCTACAAGCGGCGCAAGCTCTACAGAACCTTCAATTTTGATAATCTCGATATCCATACCCTTTTCAGCAAAGTATTCCCTTGCTACATTGGGGTATTTTGTGGCAATTCGTTTAATGTTGTAACCACTGTAAAAATCGGAACCTTTTTTTACAGCAAGGGCAAACTTACATTTTCCGAAACCTAAATTGGCAACTTCAAAGAAGCTTCCGCCGTGCTCCATAATGGTGTCTTTGCCGACAACACCTATGTCACAAACACCGTGCTCAACATAAGTGATAACATCAGCAGCCTTTGCTAAAACTACTTCGATATTCTTATCGGGAATCTGTAAAATCAGCTTTCTTCCTTTATTCAAAAGCTCTTCACAGTCATAACCGAGTCTTTCAAAAATCGCTACTGTGTCTTTTTCAAGTCTGCCTTTTGTGAGGGCGATGCGTATTGGTCTTGTAAACTTGCTCATGCCTTCACCTCCACAATATCTTCACGAACAATATAAATATTCTCTATTCCCTTTTCTTTTGCATATTTCTGTGATTCTTCAAAGGTATCAAACACAGAAAGTTCAGCTTTGAAACCTGCATCAGTAAGTCGTTTAATCTGTAAAAGTCCTTTTACTTCATAACCTTCTTCCGAGAACACGAGTACATCGGATGGTTCAAGCTTGTTACCTTCATAATCCATCATACCAGCAACAGCATCAACATCGATACCAAAGCCAACAGCAGGAAGATTTACCCCATAATCAGAAAGCAGTGTATCATATCGTCCGCCAACAAGTGCTGTACTTCCAAAACCTTTAAGATATCCTTTAAAAACAATACCTGTGTAGTAATCATTTCTTGTAACGATACCAAGGTCAAGGGAAATTTTATCAGCAAAACCTAACTGTTTTAAGTCTTTGTAAAGCTTTTTAAGGTAATTTAATTCTTTGCCTGCAAACAGTTCTTTTGCCTTTTCAAAAACTTCTTCCCCACCAAACAATGCAGGAAGCGCTTTCAAAGCTGAAGCTACCTCACGATTTTCATATTTATCAAGCTTGTCGTTAAGCGCAGGATAGTTTTTGGATTCAATTAAAAATCTTATTTCATCCTTTTCATCTTCAGGAAGATTAAGCTTTTTAATAAGTGAATTGAAAAATCCGATATGACCGATTTCTATTCTGTAATCACTTACTCCACACGCTTCTAAAGCTTCTGCGGCAGTTGAAATAACCTCAAGGTCGGTTTTTCCGGGACCTGCACCGATAAGCTCAATACCTGCCTGAACAACCTCATCACTTCGACCGCTGAGCGCAGGATTAATCATATAAACACTCTGGTTATAAAACAGTCTGAAAGGAAGAGAATGACCTTTAAGTCTTGTTGCCGCAAGTCTTGCTATAGGCATTGTAAGGTCAGGGCGCACAGTGAGTATGCGTCCTTTAAGGTCGGTAAGTTTGTACATTCTTTCCTGAGGAATACCATGCTCGGGAGAATTGAAAACATCGTAAAATTCAATCCCGGGAGTTACTACTTCGGAATAACCTCTCGAAGTGAACAATTCTTTGAGACATTTCTCAGTTTTTCTTCTTGCAATACAATCCTCAAATAAAGTATCGCGTGTACCCTCAGGGGTTATCAGCCTGTTTTTCAACATAATTATTTAGCCCTTTCACTTTAGTATGCTAACATAGTAACATAATGTAGTGAGTTTGTCAATGGTTTATGCAATTTTCATAAAGAATAACAACAAAAGATATTCAAAATAACTTGCACTTGGTAACATTGCTGTTAAAAGAAGGTCATCTGGCTTGTTTTTGGCAGCCCTGCAAGTGCACCTGCTTCTTCAAGCATTTCAATTACCGATTTGGAAACTCCGGAACGAGTCTGTACTTCGTCAACCGAAATATAAGGACCTTGTTCCCCTGCTTCCTGTAACCCTCTTGCCGCCGCTTCACCAAGGCCTTTGAGTGCTGTAAACGGCAGACGAATCTTTCCGTCTTCAATTACATACTTTGTGGCATGGGATTTAAATAAATCAACCGGCAAGAATTCGTAACCTCTGCAAAGCATCTCATTGATAATAAGAAGCGTGTTGTAAACATCTTCTTCTTTAACAGAGCGTTCCATATCTCTGAGTTGTGTAAGTCTTGCACGACAGGCGTTCTTGCCTGCAACAGCCGTTTCCGCCTCAAGGTCGCCACCACGCACTGTAAAGAACGCGGCATAATACTCAAGCGGATAATAAACTTTGTACCAACCGAGCCTTATAGCCGCGATAACATAAGCCGCCGCATGGGCTTTCGGGAACATATACTTGATTTTAAAGCAACTGTCCACATACCACTGCGGAACATCGTGATTAAGCATATCCTCAACCATTTCTTCTGTGAGAAGTTTGGTTGCCTTACCCTTACGGGTAATCTCCATAATCTTAAACGCAAGCTTGGGTTCAAGACCTTTATGTAAAAGATAAGACATATTACTGTCACGGGTACCGATAACTTCCGAAATTGTACAGATTTTCTGGTCGATTAAGTCTTTCGCGTTACCGAGCCATACATCGGTACCGTGAGAAAGTCCTGAAATCTGCAAAAGGTCGGCAAAAGTTTTCGGTTGCGCTTCTTCGAGCATTCCTCGTACAAAAGGAGTACCCATTTCAGGAAGCGATAAAGTACCGGTATTACTGAAAATCTCATCCGGAGTAACTCCAATAGCTTCGGTTGAAGTAAAGAGAGAAATAACTTTTTTATCGCTCATTGAAACATCCATAACCTTGACCCCTGTCATATCCTCAATATGCTTATACAGGGTCGGAACATCGTGACCGAGTTCGTCAAGCTTCAAAATAGTATCATGCAGCGAATGGAAGTCGAAATGAGTGGTAAGGATATCGGAATCTGCTTTATCAGCAGGATGCTGAATGGGACAGAAATCATAAACCTCATAGTCAGACGGAATAACAACCATACCACCGGGATGCTGACCTGTGGTGCGTTTTACTCCCTCACATCCTTTTGCAAGACGGAGTTCTTCCGATTTATGGATTACCTTACCTCTTTCCTCAAGGTAATTCAGTACAAATCCGTACGCCGTTTTTTCAGCAACAGTAGAGATAGTACCTGCCTTGAATACATGGTCAGAACCGAAAAGTTCTTCTGTGTATTTATGCACATAGCTCTGATATTCACCCGAAAAGTTCAAGTCGATATCAGGCTCTTTGTCACCGTCAAACCCTAAGAAGGTTTCAAACGGGATATCGTGGCCATCCTGATTAAGTTTTGCACCACACTGAGGACATACCTTTTCAGGGAGGTCAAACCCCGAGCCGTACTCCCCTTTTGTAAAGAATTCACTCCACTGACATTCGGGACACACATAGTGTGGTGCTAATGGATTTACCTCTGAAATACCAGCCATTGTCGCTACGAACGAAGAACCAACCGAACCTCGTGAACCTACTAAGTACCCGTGTTCTTCGGAGTAGTGTACAAGCTTTTGTGCAATCATATAAAGCACTGCAAATCCGTGGTTTATGATGGAATCAAGCTCACGCTGTAAGCGGTTTTTAACTATATCAGGCATATCTTTGCCGTACATTTTCTCAGCTCTTGCCCATGTGATTTGTCTGAGTTCCTCATCAGCCCCCTCGATATTCGGAGGGAATGTACCTTTGGGAATAGGACGGACATCCGGGTCAACCATATCGGCAATTTTATTCGGGTTTTCAACTACAACCTCGTAGGCTTTTTTCTCACCCAGATACTCAAATTCCTTAAGCATTTCTTCAGTTGTACGCAGAAATAATGGTGCTTGCTGGTCGGCATCCTTAAACTTCATACCCGCCATAAGCACAGCTCTGAAAACGGCATCCTCGGGTTTTAAGAAATGCACATCCCCTGTCGCAACAACAGGTTTTCCGAGTTTTTCACCGATAGCAACAATCGTCTTGTTGAATTCCTCAAGCTGACTGCGGTCGGTTGCCTGACCGTTAGCAAGCATAAATTCATTGTTACCGATAGGCTGAATTTCAAGATAATCGTAAAAGTCGGCAATTTCGCAAAGTTCGTCAAAGCTCTTGCCCTCAACAACTGAGTGGAAAAGCTCGCCTGCCTCACACGCACTGCCGATTAAAAGTCCTTCACGATGCTTGATTATCTCAGACTTTGGTGTACGCGGATGACGATGAAAGTATTTCACATGAGCAAAGGAAACAAGCTTGTATAGGTTTTTAAGCCCAACACTGTTCTTTACAAGAATAATCTGGTGATAGCTTTTAAGCTGTTTCGGGTCATTGCCTGCAATTGATGTATTTATTTTTGAAATATTGTCAATTTCATTATCAGTTTTTAATTTTTCAAGCATCTTTATAAAGATGTATGCAAGAACCTCAGCATCGTCACAGGCTCTGTGGTGGTTAAATTCGGGAAGCTCTAAATGTTTTGCAATAATATCAAGCTTATGCTTTGAAAGTTCAGGATAAAGACTTCTTGAAAGCACAAGAGTATCGACAGAAGTGTATTTAAACTCCACATTATAGCGCTCTGCACAGGCTTTCATAAATCCCATATCAAAGGAGGCGTTATGAGCAACCAAAGGTCTTCGCCCTGCAAACTCCATAAAAGATTTAAGTGCCTCTTCATCCATCGGTGCATCCTTTACCATCTCATCAGTGATAGAAGTAAGCTCCGAGATTTTAGGCGGAATGGGACGCTCAGGGTTTACAAAGGTATTGAATCGATCCTTGATTTCCCCATTTTTTACAAGTACAGCACCAATTTCTGTAAGTCTGTCGTTTTTAGCAGAAAGGCCTGTGGTTTCAACATCAAATACAACAAACTCACCGTCAAAACTCTCATCGTTGTTGCCGTTAACCGCGGTAATGCAGTCGTTTACAAAGTAATCCTCAACGCCGTAGATTACTTTAAAATCTCCGCCGCCTTTTCTTATATCGTCAACGCAATTCATAGCTTCAGGGAATGCCTGAACAACGCCATGGTCGGTAATTGCAACAGCCTTATGTCCCCATTTATAAGCGGTTTTTATAATATCGGAAGTTTCAGCTACACCATCCATCATAGACATCTTGGTATGACAGTGAAGCTCAACGCGTTTAGTTTCGGCATCATCAGTCTTATTTACCTTTTTGACCGTCATAATATCATAAGGTTTTATTGAAATTTCCTTGTCATATTTATCGTCAACAACATCGCCTTTTACAAGAATGGTAGTTCCTTTTTTAAGACAGTCATACTTTTCTTGCTTTTTCACATCATCAATAATCTTCATAGTATTTGATGATGTGTAGTCGGTAAAATTATAAGTTAAAATTACCTTTGTACCATCTCTTGTGACACGGCTGTCGGTCGCGAAAATATCACCCCATACGGTAACAGTACCACTCATGGAGTTTACTTCTTTTAACGGAATCGGTTTATCAGTAATCTTTTTACCCTTCAAAAGCATAGCGCCTTCGTTTAAAAATTGCATACCGGTAAAATCAATGGTAACTTCCTGAGGCTCATCCTTTACAGCGGTATTGCGTTTGAATCCCCCACTGTTACCAACAAAAAATGGTCTGTCATTTGCAGGAGCTTTGGGAGGTGGCGGCAATTCCTTTACACGCATCACGGGAGGTTCGGGAATATCTTCAGGATTTATCTCTTCTACCCCTTCAAACTCTACTTTGACATTTTTAGAAAAATGCTCAAAAATAATCTTTTCAAGGTGTTTGTCTGCTCCGCCTTTCAAAAGCATAGATTTTCCACCGTTTTTAAGGGATATATGTAAAGCTTCACCATCAAATGAGGCAGTTGCCCCTTCAAAAAATCCGTTTACAATTGCACAAACGCTTTTAAGCTCTGTCACAAGTGTGTCAAAGCAATTTTCGGAAAACATATCCGGTGTGTATTTTATAACAAGTTTTACATCAGAAATACCGGCATTCTCAGCTATCATTCGCTGACATTCCCAGATATCTTCAGTTTTGATAACTACCAAGCTTTTAGCATCAGCTTTAATCTTGCGTTCTTGAGCGTTGATGCTTATTTTTAAAACTTCGCAGTCTTTAAAAATACTGAACAACGGCTCTTTTATGTAATCGCCGAATATGGCGGTAAGTTTTCTTTCAGGCACATTAATACTCCTTTAAAGTTTTTCAATTTCCTTCATAAGTTCATTTAAAATTTCATTTTCAGGTACTTTTCTTAAAATTTCACCTTTTTTGAAGATAACACCGCAGTTATCTCCACCTGCAATACCGATATCAGCTTCTTTTGCTTCACCGGGTCCGTTTACAACACATCCCATTACAGCAACTTTTATAGGTTTATTAATTTTTGTAAGTTTTTCTTCAACCTGATTTGCAAGTGAAATAAGGTCAATTCTCGTTCTTCCACATGTGGGACAGGAAACAATCTGAGGTGCTTTGATAAGTCCGATACTCTTAAGAATATCTTTAGCAGCAGCAATTTCCCTTACAGGGTCGGCAGTAAGCGAAACCCTGATTGTATCGCCAATTCCATCTATAAGAAGGCTTCCAATACCAATAGATGACTTGATAAGTCCCATTCTTTCGGTACCTGCCTCGGTAACGCCAAGATGAAGAGGATAACTGCATTTCTCAGCTAAAATCCTGTAAGCGTTTACCATAGTCTTTACATCGGAAGATTTTATAGAAATTACAATATCGTTAAAATCAAATTTTTCTAAAAGTCTTGCGTGATAAAGTCCGCTCTCAACGAGTGCTTCAGCTGTCGGAGCACCGTATTTTGCAAGAATACTCTTTTCAACAGAACCCGAGTTTACCCCGATTCTTATTGGCACCCCTGCTGTTTTACAAGCTAAAGCTACTTCCTTTACTCTGCTGTCGTCACCGATGTTACCTGGGTTTAAACGGATTTTGTCTATTCCCATTGCAACAGATTCAAGCGCTAAACGGTAATCAAAATGAATATCAGCAACAAGCGGAATATTAACCTTTTCCTTGATTGCAGGAATAAGCTTTAATGCCTCTTTGTCAGGGATTGCGGCACGCACTATCTGACACCCTGCATCTTCTAAAGCCATAGCCTGTAAAACGCTTCCCTCAATATCGGTGCTCTTTGTGTTAAGCATCGACTGGATATAAATATTTCCATCACCAAAGGTTATATTTTTAAGCTTTACGGGAGTTACTTTTCTCATTAAAAATCACCGCTTTCTGTAATTTTTCGCATATAAAATCATTATACCATATTTAAAGAAACATTTCAACAAAAAAGCCTCTTTTTTAAGAGGCTTTCAAATGTTATTTTACAAGTTTAACTATATCATTAAAAGTCACAAAAATCATAAGGAGAATTACAAGTACAAACCCTGCAAAATGGATATAACCTTCGTGTTCGGGTTTTATAGGTTTTCTTCTTATGGCTTCAACAACTAAGAACAACAATCTTCCGCCGTCCAATGCAGGAACAGGCAAAATATTGAAAATACCAACATTAATAGTTATAAACGCGAGTAAAAGTATGAGATTAGGAATTCCCACCTTTGCAGCATCTCCGACTACCTGAGTCATACCGACAGGTCCCGATAAATCATTTACCGAAGCTTTTCCTGTAATCAGGTCGATAAGCGATATCCATACAAGCCTGCCGATGCATATGGTATGTTTAGCAGAATAAGAAATAACGCTGAAAACATCTTTCTTAATAGGATAAACAGTTATCCCAAGCCCCTCGGACGGGTCAAATTTAACAGACGGGAGGGTTGTTTTTTCCCCGTTTCTTTTAACAACCATCGAAAGGTCGCAGTCCTCATCGCGCATAAACTCGTAACTTATATCGTTTGCAACGAATACCCTTCTGCCATTTACCTTTAAAATAGTGTCATCGGGCAAAATGCCACTCTCAGCAATCAAGGAGTCAGGAGAAACAGAAGAAATTGTATTACTTGCAATATCGGCAGTTGTAGCAGTAATAATAGTGATTACCAGAAATCCAAGCAAAAGGTTCATTAAAGCTCCTGCAATAATTATAAAAAAGCGCTTTAATACATTCTGATTTCTGAAAGCTCTGGGGTCATCTGATATTGAGTCTTCCCCTTCCATGCTTACAAAACCTCCAATCGGTAATGCACGCACCGAATAAAGAGTTTCTTTCCCTCTTTTTTTAAAGATATGAGGACCCATACCTATTGAGAACTCATTTACCTTGACATTACAAAGCTTAGCAGCCATAAAATGACCAAACTCATGGATTATAATAATCAAAAGAAAAATCAGTAAAGTAAGGATAATATTAAGAAAAGTTTGCATTAAAAAACTCCTTAAATTGATGATAATACAAATTCGCGTGCTCGTTTTTCGGCTTCAAGAATATTTTCAACAGTGATTTCGCCGTTTCCATCAAGCTCAAGCACCTTTTCGTTAAGGTCGAAAATATCGAGATATGAAATCTTTTCTTTCAAGAAAAGTTCAACTGCAGCCTCGTTACAGCAATTCATAAGTGTGGGATAAAGTTTTCCGCGTCTGATAGCCTCTTTTGCAACCTTAAGCGCTGTAAAAGTATCTTCGTCAGGCTTGTGAAAACTTAAATTCTTCACATCCCATAAATTGAGTTGTTTTGTAGGACAGGCAGTTCTTTCAGGATAGGTAAGTGCATACTGAATAGGAATTTTCATATCTGGTACACCGAGCTGTGCAATGACGGAAAAATCCTCGTATTCTACAAGCGAATGAATTATACTTTCACGATGCACCAAAACCTCGATATTCTCAGGCTCCACATCAAAAAGCCAGTAAGCTTCAATAAGCTCAAGACCCTTGTTCATCATTGTAGATGAGTCAATTGTAATTTTAGCTCCCATATCCCAGTTTGGGTGTTTTAAGGCATCGGCTTTGGTGATAGTTTTTAGTTCCTCTCTTGTTTTTCCAAAAAAAGGTCCGCCCGAGGCCGTCAATAATATTCTATTCACTTTACAGTTATGATATCCGTTTAAAGACTGAAAAATTGCAGAATGTTCACTGTCAACAGGCAAAATTTTAACATTTTTCTCTTTTGCCCTTCTCATAACAAGTTCGCCACCCGTTACAAGGGTTTCTTTGTTGGCAAGAGCAATATCTTTTCCGCATTCAATAGCAGTGAGCGTAGGTCTTAAACCTATCATACCGCTGACAGCATTCAGAACTGTATCAGCCTCATCAACTGCCGCCGCTTCACACAATCCCTCGATACCTGTTACAACCTTGACATCAAGGTCAGCAACACGGGTTTTAAAGCTATTATAACGGCTTTCATCGTAAATACAGACGAGGCTTGGTTTATAGCATCTCGTCTGTTCTTCCAAAAGCTTTTCATTTCTGTTTGCGGCAAGTCCCACCACTGTAAAGTTATTTGCTTCACAGACAGTAAGCGCCTGAGTTCCTATAGAACCTGTTGATCCTAAGATGGATAACTTTTTCATTGAAAGCCTCCGATTATTTAATTATAGGTAAAATTCTTATCAAAAGATAAAGTGTAGGTGCTACAAAGATAAACGAATCAAACCTGTCCATTATACCACCATGACCAGGCAGAAGTTTGCCGTAATCCTTAATGCCTGTCTGTCGCTTGATAACAGATGCTGCCAGATCCCCTATCATACCGACTGCCGAGCAAATCAGCGCTATAATAACAGCGTTTAAAAAGTTAATTTCAATTACAGTACCACGATTTTCAAGCAAAGCTCTGTATCCGATGCACAAAACTATAAAAAGAATTACAGAAAAACTAAGGCCTCCGACAGCACCTTCAACAGTCTTTTTGGGACTGATTACGGGAGCAAGTTTGTGTTTACCGATAGCGCATCCTACAAAGTATGCACCTGTGTCGGTAAGCCAGGCCGCCGCACAGATAAGTACTGTATAAAATATACCATGTGTCTTGTAGTCACGAAGCAGAACTGTCATAGAAAAAGCTATCGGTACTGCTAACGAAAAAAAGAAAGAAACAGCAATTTCTTCAAATCTGACAGTGTTGTGGCAACACAGCAATACTGCAAAAAGAACACAGATAAACAAAACAGTAATATAGATAGAAAAGTATCTGTTTCCTACTACTTCAAAAAACGGAACAATCAGCGCATAGATAAATGACGATACAATTAACGCTTTGTTTTTAACCAAAGATGTACTGTGTAAAAGCTCATATACAGCCATTGAGCCGATTAAAGAAATAAAGATATTAAAGACTATTGTATTGTAGCAAAACAAAGCTGCAACCAAAACTAAAAGAGCCAGAGCCCCGGTAATAATGCGTTGTTTCATATTACACCCCACCGAAACGACGGTTTCTTCTGTTATATTCTTCAATTGCTGCATCTAAATCAGCAGGCTTAAAGTCAGGCCAGAGAATGTTGTCCATAAAAACATACTCCGCATAGGCAGATTGCCAGATAAGGAAATTTGAAAGCCTGTATTCCCCACTCGGACGGATAATCAGGTCAACATCAGGCATTCCCGCGGTGTAAAGCGAATTACTTAACAGTTCTTCATCGATATCATCAGGGGAGATTTCACCTGCAGCCACCTTTTTGGCAATACTTTTTGCAGCAGCAGTAATTTCATTACGGCCACCATAGTTGATAGCAAGATTAAGGCAAAGTCCTGTTGCATTTTTGCTGGTTTCCTCTGCTCTTTTCATCTTGCTTTGAATATCTTCATCAAACGCCGAAAGGTCGCCTAAAAAACGAACCTTGATATTTTCCTTGATATACGCATCCATCTCATCAAGATAATTACGCAAAATCTTTAAAATACCATCAATTTCGTCTTTTGGGCGTACCCAGTTTTCGGTAGAAAATACATACATTGTCATATAAGGGATTCCGATTTGATTTGCATATCTTGCAATGGTACGGAAGGTTTCAGCACCAGTACGATGCCCGAATTTACGCGGAAGTCCGCGTTTTTTCGCCCATCTTCCGTTGCCGTCCATTATAACCCCTATATGTGCAGGAAGATTTTTCTGTTCAGACATATTTAGATCTCCATGATCTCTTTTTCTTTGGCAGAAATCATCTTATCGATTTCATCACAGTATTTGTCTGTGGATTTCTGTGCATCCTTTTCACCGTCTTTTACATCATCTTCGGTGATTTCTTTAGCTTTGAGCATTGCTTTGATTTTATCAATAGCATCACGGCGGCTGTTACGAACAGCAACTTTTGCATCTTCACCATATTTACGGATTTCTTTAGCCAAGTCCTTACGGCGTTCTTCTGTCAAAGGCGGGAAATTCAAACGAATAGCTTTACCATCATTGTTGGGATTGATTCCGATATCGGATTCATTGATTGCTTTTTCGATAGCTTTCAATGTAGAAACATCCCAGGGCTGAATCATCAAAGTACGCGCATCAGGTACAGAAACAGCAGCCATCTGGTTGATGGGAGTAGGTACACCATAGTAATCTACCTGAATTTTGTCAAGTACACTGGGGTTAGCACGACCTGCACGGATTGAAGCGAGTTCTTTACCGAGTGCTTCAACGGATTTATTCATCTTTTCATCGTATTTTTTAAGAGTTTCTTTCATTACTATCTATCCTTTCTTATTCGGGAATTACAACAGTTCCCACATTTTCACCTTTAACAGCATCAACAATATTCTGAGGATTTTTAAGGTTGAATACCAGAATCGGTATACCGTTATCCTTACACATTGAAGCAGTTGTAGAATCCATAACACCCAAGTTTTTAGCAAGTACTTCACTGCATGTAACAGTGTCGTATTTTACAGCATCATCAAACTTATTGGGGTCTTTATCGTAAACTCCGTCAGCCATAGTAGCCTTGAAGATTACATCAGCTTCAATTTCTGCAGCTCTTAAAGAAGCCGCAGTGTCTGTTGAGAAGAAGGGGTTACCTGTACCGCAGCCAAAGATTACAACTCTTCCCTTCTCGAGATGTCTTACAGCGCGGTTTCTTATATAAGGTTCAGCAACCTGCTGCATAGAAATAGCAGTCTGTACCCTGACATCAACGCCCTGTTCTTCAAGCGCATCAGCTACAGCCAAAGCGTTCATAGCAGTACCGAGCATACCGATATGGTCAGCTCTTGTTCTGTCCATAGCGCCTGAGCTTCTGCCTCTCCAGAAATTACCGCCACCTACAACAATACCAATTTCGGCACCGAGTTTTGCGGATTCAGCGATTGCCTTGCAGATAGGGTTGATTGTATCGAAATCAAGACCGAACTTCTTGTCCCCTGCCAAAGCTTCACCACTGAGCTTTAAAAGGATTCTTTTATACTTAAGATCCAAGGAAAACACTCCCATCAAAATATTCATTATATCTATTTTACAATATCTTTCCTTTAAAGTAAAGATAATCTTGAAAATTTTACAGTTTCTACAAAAATATTCCCGTCCTTTTTACAAAGAACGGGAATAATATTACTTACTTTCGTCAAGTTTGAGCTGACTGTTCACTTTATTTTCACGATTTTTTTCCATAAGTTTATGGATACGGTGTACAGGGTTCAAAAGATTGCTGATAGACTGGTCGTGATTAAGGTTGTCCACAATATAAGCAATATACTTGGACATATCAACTTCAGCATACCATTCGCGGCTTAAAAGCTCGGGAGTACGGTATATGAGGTTAGTTGTAAATACTTTTGTGATATAACCTTTCTCAAAAGCAGCATCAAATTTCTCAAGACCATCTGTGAAAAGACCGAAAGTTGTGCATACAAAAATTCTATTAGCACCTTTAGCTTTGAGTTTTTCACCGATATCGAGAACAGACTCACCGGAAGAAATCATATCATCAACGATGATAAGGTCTTTACCTTCAACATCTGAACCCAAAAATTCGTGAGCAACAATGGGGTTACGGCCGTTTACAATAACGGAATAATCCCTTCTCTTGTAGAACATACCGAGTTCAACACCCAAAACAGAAGAATAGTACATACATCTGGACATACCGCCTTCATCGGGAGAGATAATCATAATGCGTTCTTTATCAAATTCAATATCAGGAACATTTTTAACAAGCGCTTTGAGGAACTGATATGTAGGCTGAACATTTTCAAAACCTTTAAGCGGAATAGCATTCTGCACGCGTGCGTCATGAGCATCAAAAGTAATGATGTTATCAACACCCATATTAGCGAGTTCCTGGAGCATCAAAGCACAGTCCAAAGACTCTCTGGAGGAACGCTTATGCTGTCTGCCTTCATAAAGCATAGGCATAATAACATTAATTCTTCTTGCTTTACCGCTTGCAGAAGCGATAATACGCTTGAGATCCTGGTAATGGTCGTCAGGACTCATAGAAACATCTTTACCATACATTTTGTAGGTAACACCATAGTTAAAACAGTCAACCAATATAAAAAGGTCGTGTCCGCGAACAGATTCTTTCAGTGTACCTTTTGCCTCACCTGAGCCAAATCTCGGGCAAACTGCATTGAGTTCATAAGAATCTCTGCAATAACCGATAAAATCTCCGTCTGTTAAAACTTCTCCGTGGCGCATACTACGCCAATCTGCGAGGTATTTGTCAACTTTATGAGTTACCTCCTCGCAACCTTTCATTCCCACCAGGCTTAACATACCGACGGGTATTGATACTTCATGAATTGAATCCATTTCGCATTCCCCTTCCGTTATTTTATTTATTAATTCTATTATATAAAATTTTTAAACATTTTGCAAACTTTTTTATATAGGAAAATTTATAATTTTTTGGCAATCTTTTGGGCATTTTGTAGAAAAGAATAAAAAATCAGAGGTTTTCGCTATGAAAACCTCTTGGGGTAAACAGTTTTACTGTGAACATTATACGCCCTTGCAATTTCATTCCAGGTTAAATTATCTGTTTTTCCGTTGATTTCCCTGCCTGATTTTTCCTGAAACTTTTTGACAGCATCAATAGTTTCTTTCTCATATCTTCCGCTTAACGGGAGTTTTGGTATGTTGTAAAACTTATTCCCTAAAGCTATCAGCATTAACTGTAAAAAATATACTTCATCGCCAACTGACCCGGGTGAGAGTACAAAATCCGATGACGGAAAAGCCTCAATACATACAGGTTTCCCGGTAGCTTCGGCGATTTTTAAGTATTCAATATATATCTTTTCCCAGGTTTTTTCGTCAACTACTCCCGTTACGGGAAGTGAATTCAAACGCTGAAACTCCTTCACTGCATCTTTAGTTTCCTCTCCGTAAATTCCGTCAATTATAATCAGCGGAATATTATTCTGATACCTTGATATAGTGCGAAGAAATTTTTGAAGTTCTCTTACATCTTCCGGATTGTTCATAATAACCCTCCTTTAAGAAATCTCATAGCCTGGGAACTGTCCGCTTACACGCTGTGAACCCATAGTAACATCTTCATACAGACTTACAATTGCATTCCAGGTGTTTTCACCGACTACACCATCAACTGTAAGCCCAAAAATTGACTGGAATATCCGCACTGCATTCTTTGTATCTTCGCCAAAATAACCCGTTACAGGAATTTTTGGAACTGACGGAAAATAATCCGAAATTCTCCTTAAATAACCCTGCAGAGTTTCCACATTCTCTCCCCTGTCACCCTGTCTTAAAGGTGTTCCGGGATAAGTAGCGGGACTTTCGAAATCAGCATCAAGAACATCCACTATTCCTTGATAACTCCGCCAGAGAGCATTCCAGGTGCTTTCGCCCACCACTCCATCGGGGCTTAAACCATAAGTTTTCTGAAAAGCGATTACAGCTTCTTTTGTTGAGTTACCAAAAACACCATCAACCGAAATTGGTGGTATACTTTCATTGAAATTCGCAATGGTAGAAAGAAAATATTGCATAATCCTTACCTTTTCACCACTATCGCCCTCTTTAACGGTAGTCGTATACTGTTTTGAAACTTCACTCAGCGATACACCCTCCGAATTAAGTTCTGCAAGCCTTTTCACCGATGCGTACAGATAAGCAATTCTGTACCAAGTACTCTTTCCGACAATTCCGTCTTCTGTAAGTCCGAAAACCCTTTGAAACGCCTTCACTGCTGATTCTGTCTGCAGATTAAAAACACCATTTACAGGGTTTATCTTTGGTATTGCAGGATAGTTTCTTGAAATTCTGTTAAGTCTTATCTGCAGCAAACGTATATCATTGCCGGCATTACCAAGCCTTAATGGAGTTCCGCCGTATGAACCGGACGGCAAATCGACAGGTGCATTGAAGACTATATCAATATTGTCGCCATAGTATCGTTTGAGTATCTCATAGGGTGCAAGCCCCCGATTTGCAAGGGTCACGCTTCCCCATTGTGAAAGCCCGTCACAGGTAACTTCTATACCATCACAAAACTGTGCAAAAAGTGGTTCAGTAAACCCCTGACGCCTTATGTAATCGTTGAACAGCTCATCAACAATTGTCGATACACTGTCGTATATATCCCTGCCGTGGATGTATTTCTGGTCAAATTGCGTAGAATTGGTTATATCGAAATCATAACCGCGGCTTCTGTACCACTCGGTATAAAACCTGTTGAGGGCAAAAGATACCTGAGCATAAATATTTGCTCTTAAAGCATTTTCGGGCCATGTAGGATATATTTCACTTGAAGCGACATTTTTAATATAGTCGGGAAAGGTTACCGTTACATTTTCAGCATACTCATCGGGCCTTCCTAAATGCACAGTTATATATTCAGGTATAAAAGGTATTCCCGTCATAAAATCCTCCTAAAGATCAGCACTTTCACTTTCTATAACAATCTTTTCTCTAATTGTACTTTCATTTTCAGGGACAGGTATCATTTCAACGGGCTGAACCGAGTTTTCTCCACCAAAAACCGGTACATTGATGTTTTCTACCGTATAAAACCCGTTAGCATCTACTCTTATGTTATATTCAGCATACGGGTGCTCGTTACCTTCAGACTGCGACAACTCTTTTGGTGGTGCAGGAAGAAAAAACAAATCAGTTTCACCGCTGATATTGGTTTTCGTGAAAATTTGCAAAGCCTCATTGCCATCAAAAACCCTTGAAATAGTGACATCGGCACCCTCTACGGGAAGTCCTTGTCTTGCCGTATATACATAGACTTTTATTCCACCACTATCGGTGTCCCGGTCTTCGCTTTCTTTTACGGGGTATTCAATTACTGGTACCTCATTCGGATCTGTAAGCGGTACGTTTTCCTTGAAAGCCACCGGAGGTACAGCATTTAAATCCGTATCCCTCACCGTTATAATATCTGTGTTCTGTTGACTTTTATCTGAACCACAGGACGGCTCGTTCCCACTGTAGTATTTATACTTTTGCATATCAGCCTTATACTTTTCTACAAGCGCATTAAAATCATTACCTGACATAATATCACCTCCGTTTATATATATGAAAAAAGCTCCCCGTCTATGACGGAGAGCTTAAAGTTTATTTTACTGCGATTGCTTCGATTTCGAACAAAGCACCTTTAGGAAGTGCCGCCGCCTGAACACAGGAACGAGCAGGTTTTTCGGTAAAATATTCTGCGTAAATTTCGTTTACTGTTGCAAAATCATTTATGTCAGCAAGGAACAAAACAGTTTTAACAACATCTTTGTAATCCATTCCGGCCGCATTTAAAACCTTACCGAGGTTTTTTAAACTTTGTTCAGCCTGAGCCTTAATTCCGCCTTCAGCTAAAACTCCTGTTTCAGGAAAAAGACCAATCTGACCCGAAGTGTAAAGGGTCTCCCCCACTTTAACAGCGTGTGAGTAAGGTCCTACTGCGGCAGGAGCGCCGGTTGCATTGATGATTTCTTTCATTTTATATCTTCCTTTCAATTAAAAATCTTCATTCTCTTTTGACTTTTCGTCAAGATAAGTTGCAGTAAGGTCAGCAACATGTGTAAGCACTGCAAGAGGATACTGCTCAAAAGCCTTTGATAAGCTGTAATCACCGGGAATTGCATTAAATCCACCCATATGATATCTTATCGCAAATGCCTCTTCAAGTTTTAATCTCATAAATCTTTCGATAATAAATGCGCTCTTTTCTCCATGACCGTAAGGAAGCTGTTCATCCATAGTGTAGTAAGGTTTCTGCTCCCAGGTGCCGTTAACCTTAACATTGCGCATTTCCTGTTTATAGCAATAAGCCTTGCAGATATCGTGCAGAAGTCCGCAAATTGCGATAGTTTCATCAGAAAAGGGTGAATTGTCACCATACTCATCTTCGACAAGCTTTTTAAGGCGTTTGTAAACATTTACACTATGTGTGCTGAGTCCGCCTTCACACGCCAGATGAAACCTTGTACTTGCAGGAGCTGTAAAGAAATCACTCTTTTCAATCCACTCTAAAAGTTTATCAGCGCCTTTTCTTTCG
Organism: Fumia sp.; assembly: GCA_045615345.1. GTDB lineage: Bacteria > Bacillota > Clostridia > Oscillospirales > Ruminococcaceae > Fumia. The sequence goes on from JAZLER010000023.1 coordinate 44,806, forward strand.
ATGTACTGATTGTAAAGTGTAATAAATTCAGATTTTGACATTTTTATCCTCCTAAATAACTTCTGTCCACATCAATTACAGTAAACAGTTTATCATCAGTTTCCTTGATTTTTGATGTTATCAGTTCTTTGAGTTCTTCATCGGTTTTTTTACAGTCAAAAGAAACTGCAATATCGAAAATTAAGTTTGTATGTGTGTATCCTTTTACAACTCTGAAGTCGTGCATACTGATTTCGGGGTCAATACTTAAAATTACATCTTCGGTAATTTTGCGTAAGGTGTTAATTCCCTCGTCATCGGTAATAATCGGGTCTAAATGAACAACAAGTATCATCCCGTCTTTGGCAAAATCACGCTCAATGTTGTCACAGATATCATGTGAAAGCATAATATCGTCTTTGGCATCCATCTCAAGATGGACAGAAGCAAAACATCTCCCGGGACCGTAATCGTGCACCATAAGGTCATGAACACCTAAAACTCCGTCATAGCATTTGAGTCTGTCAAGGGTACTTTTAACAAGCTCCTCATTCGGTGCTTCGCCAAGCAAAGGACTTAATGTTTCACTTGCAAGCTTAAGTCCTGAAATCATAATGAATACAGCTATAAGAAGTCCTGCAATTGCATCAATAATCACAAAGGAAGTAATGTTAATGATAATGCCGCAGACCAAAACTGCCGTTGTCACAATAACATCGTTTCTGCTATCAATTGCGGTAGCCTCCAGAGTGGTTGAAGAAATAAGCTTTGATACCTTTTTGTTAAATAAATAAAGCCATAATTTTACAAGAATTGAAGCTATGAGGATTATTACAGTAACTTTTGAAAAAACAGTCGGAGCAGGATTTATAATCTTGTCAACAGAACTTCTGAAAAGCTCAAATCCAACAATTACAATAAAAAACGATATCGCAAGCGCCGATACATATTCCATTCTTGCATGGCCGAACGGGTGCTCCTTATCGGCAGGACGGCCCGAAAGTTTAAATCCTATAAAAGTAACAAGTGAAGATGTTGCATCGGATAAATTGTTAAGTCCGTCCGCCATAACAGACATACTTGAAAAAACTATACCGCTTACTATTTTACCGATACTCAAAAGCAAATTTGCAATAATACCTACAATACCTGAAAGTTTTCCGCAGGCTTGCCTGACATTTTTATCTTTAACATCCTCAAAGTTTTTCACAAAAAGCTTTAAAAGTAATGATGTCATAGTTTATTCCTCTCAAAAGGTTATGTTTTTGCCGTCATTAAGCATACATTCGGCATTTTTAAGCATCAGGTCTGTAACCTTATCGGTAGACATAATGCGTGCAATTTCCCTTATTCTTTCATCGTCATTTAGCAGTTTGACTTCAGTATAAGTGCGCTCATTTTCGGTGTGTTTACTGATGAGCAACTGATTATCGGCAAGGGACGCCACCTGAGCTGAATGTGTAACGCACAAAACCTGTCGACTTTTAGAAACTTCTTTAAGTTTAACGCCGATTTTCTGCGCTGCTTTTCCGCTGACACCCGTATCAACTTCATCAAAAATCAAAGTGGCAATTTTATCTTTGTCTGCAAGCGCACTCTTGATTGCAAGCATAACCCTCGAAAGCTCACCGCCTGAGGCAATTTTTGCAATAGGTTTCGGTGGTTCACCTAAGTTTGAAGAGATCAGAAGTTCAGCCATGCAGTCACCATTTTTATTAAGCTTACATGGTGTAAAATCCGCTTCAAGCCTCAAATTCGGCATTTCAAGGAATTTGGCGGCATCTACAACTTCTTTTATAAATCTGTCAGATGCATCTTTTCTCTTGTTTGTAAGTTTATTTGCAAGCTCAATAACTTTTTGTTTTTGCACCTTAGCGCGTTCATTTATAACTTTAAGTTCTTCATCGGCGCTTTCAATTTTATGAAGTTCTTCTAAAGCTTTTTCCCTGAAGAGAATTACATCTTCAACTGTAGCGCCATATTTTGATTTAAGATGATGAATATCATTTAAAAGTCTTTCGGTTTTATCAGCTTTTATCGGGTCATATTCAATTCTATCGAGTTCCGATTTAAGATATGACAAAACTTCCCCGAGTTCAATTGCAAGTGTTTCAAGTGTTTGAGCACTTTTCTTAAACCCAGAAAACTCTTCAATCCCCTCAACAGAATTCTTTGCGTTATATAATAAATCCACTGCCCCACTATGGTTTTCACCCGAAAGCGCGTTGACAGCAACGCTTAAAGCGGTAGCGATTTTTTCACTGTTTTTGAAAAACTCTGCTTCCTTTTTAATTTCTTCTTCAATTCCGGGTTTGAGTGAAGCTGCAGAAATCTCGTCAATCTGGTAAGTAAGAGTATCAATTCGTCTGCGTTTTTCGTTTTCGTCCATAGCAAGGCTTCTTAAAAGCCTTATATCATCCCTTAAGATATCAAATTCTTTTCTGTATTCCTTTATATCTTCCGAAAGCTCACCATAGTCGTCAATGATGTCAAGATGTCTGTCGGGATTCAACAGTATCTGGTTATCATGCTGACCGTGTATATTGAGAAGCTTTGAGCCAAGTTCTTTCAAAAGCGAAACTGTAACGGGTTTTGAGGAGATTTTAGCAGTGCTTCTGCCATCCGCATAAATTTCCCTTAAAACAGAAAGCTCGTTATCGGTAACTTCGTATCCGTTTTCTTTAAGGAACTCCACAGCCTCATCCGAAATATCGGTAAAAATAGCCATTACAGAAGATTTTTCGGTACCCGTACGCACTATTTCACGATTAGCGCGCTGACCAAGACAGGTGTTGATAGCATCTATAACAATAGATTTACCTGCACCTGTTTCACCTGTAAATACAGTAAAACCTTTATTAAAATCTATAATTGCTTTTTCAATTACAGCTAAGTTTTCGATATATAAGGTTGAAAGCATAAAATCCCCTCTAAAGCATTGATTTGATTTCCATGGTAAGAGCCTGAGCCAGAGCTTCGGTTTTCATAAGCACAAATATGGTATCATCACCTGCAAGAGTACCGACAATACCTGTAAAATCCATCGTATCAAGAGCAGCACAGGCAGCATTTGCCATACCTGTGTGACACTTGATTACAATTGTATTAAGAGCGTAATCCACAGACACCGCAGACTCAACGAAAACCGCCTTGTATTTCTTTTCCATACGATGATTTTTACTCTTTTTAGCGGTGGTGTATTTGTAATTTCCGTCTTCAGTTGTGGTTTTTACAAGGTTTAATTCCTTGATGTCACGGGAAATAGTAGCCTGAGTGGTCTTTATACCCTCCCGCTCAAGAAGAACAAGGAGATCTTCTTGCGTACAGACAATATTATTTTCTACAAGTTCAATAATCTTTTGCAATCTGTTCGCTTTCATAATTGCCTCCTATTTATTCAAAAACTTATCACAAAGGACCTGATAAAAGCCCTTTCCGCTGAAATTGATAAGCTTTACATTTTTTTCACTTTTATAAATATTTACTTTGTCGCCAAGATTTACGGGAATACCTTCTTCCCCATCAACTGTTAGGTAAACTTCGCGTTCTTCAGAAGCAGGTGTGACAGTAATTTCGCTGTCAGCATTGAAGATAATGCTTCTCGAAAAAGCAGAGTGAGGTGCAACAGGTGTCATTGCAATACATTCAACAGTAGCATCAATCACAGGTCCACCGGCTGAAAGGTTATAAGCAGTAGACCCTGTCGGTGTAGAGAAAACAATGCCATCAGCTCTGTAAGAACCGACAGAAACACCATTGCACGAAACATCAAGGTCAATCATCTTTGAAAGTGCACCCTTTGAAAGCACCACATCGTTTAATGCGAAATAGCTTTTATTGTTATGTATAACCGAAAGCATCATTCTCTCTTCGGTGATATACTCGCCGGTTTTAAGTTTTTTAAGAAATGATAATTCTTTTGGTTCAATTGCCGATAAAAACCCGAGTCTACCTAAGTTTATACCGATTACCGGTTTATTCAGAGGCATAGCATGTTTTGCCACATGGATAATTGTACCATCACCGCCGATTGCAACGCAAAAATCACATTCTGAAAGCAAGCTTTCAAAATCCCCGAAAGTTATATCAAGACCTTTAAAATATTCTTTTTTAGCATCAGCCATCAAAAGTGTTGCTTCACCGCTCATCAATTCACAGATACTTTCAACACAGGAAAAAACGCCCGCCTTTTCGAGATTAGGCATCAAAAGCAGTTTCATAAAAACACCTACTTGTCGAGATTTTCATGAGATTCTTTAACCAGATTTTTAAGGTCATCATAGTTGAAAGAAGTGACCTCATCACTTTTTTCAAAATAGAAAAGATATTCGATATTACCCTCAGGACCTTTAATGGGAGAATAATCAATCCCTTTAAGACATAGATTTATTTCTTTCAAGAAGTCATAAATTTTAACTAAAACTTCAAGGTGTATCTCAGGTTCTCTTACAACACCTTTTTTGCCGACTTTTCCCTTACCTGCTTCAAACTGTGGCTTTACAAGGCATACACCTGTACCACCTGTTTTTAAAAGGTCTTTCAAGACCGGTAAAACAAGTGTAAGCGAAATAAAGCTTACATCAACAGACCCGAAATCCAGTTCATCGGGAATTTGTTCTCGTGTGACATAACGGATATTGGTGCGTTCTAAGTTCACAACACGCTCATCTGTACGAAGTTTCCAGGCAAGCTGACCATAACCAACATCGACAGAATACACTTTTTTAGCCCCATTCTGAAGCATACAGTCGGTAAAGCCTCCTGTTGATGCCCCGATATCGGTACAAATACAGTTATTAAGCGAAATGCCGTACTTTTCCATGGCTTTTTCAAGCTTTAAGCCACCACGGCTGACATATTTAAGTGTGTTCCCCACAACCTTTATATCAGCATCTTCAGGGAAGGTAGAACCTGACTTGTCAACTTTTTCGTCACCGACATACACTATCCCTGCCATTATCATAGCCTTCGCCTTTTCACGGCTTTCTGCAAGCCCATTTTCAACCATAAGGACATCCAAACGGGATTTCATCAGTCTTTCAATTCCTCTCGTAAAATATCTTTTATACTATCTTCGTCAAGCTTAAATTCTTTTAAAATCTCAGGGATTTTACCCTGTTTAAAGAAGTCGTTTGGCAAAGTGTGAGCTTTAAATTCACCTTTGTAACCCAGCTTGCACAAAGCGGAAAGCAAATGCTCACAAACAGAACCATTCTCTATGGTTTCTTCAAAAAATACAATATTTTCATATTCCGAAATCTTCTTCAGAAGTTCCTCGGAAAAAGGATAAATCTTGTTTAATTTTAAAACTGTTACACCCTCACGGGCCTTGTAAAGCTCGTTAAAAACTCTGCCATAACTGATTGCAAGGACTTTTTTGCCTTCATCAATAAACTCATAATCCGAATATGAATTCAAAGAATTATAAATTCCGCAGTCAGTACCCTTAGGGTACCTTACGGCAACTACACCATCTGTTTCATAGATAGCCTTGTTAAGTAATGCTTTCAGCTCATTGTTAGTAGTTGGTGAAAAAACAGTTACTCCAGGAATACTTGTAAGAAACGCTACATCATAAACGCCCTGATGTGTTTCACCGTCATCGCCTACGATACCTGCTCTGTCAACAGCCAAAACTATATGAAGTTTTGCAATAGCCGCATCGTGGATAATCTGGTCATATGCTCTTTGCAAAAAAGTTGAATAAACAGCAAAAACAGGAATAAAACCTTTTATCGCAAGCCCTGATGCAAAGGTAACTGCATGCTGTTCCGCAATTCCTACATCAAAAAATCTGTTACGGTGTGCCAGAGCAAACTCATTAAGACCTGTTCCCTCTTTCATTGCAGCAGTAATAGCGCAGATTTTATCGTCATTATCGGCAAGCTCTTTCAAATAACCACCGAACACCGCAGAAAAACTCTTTGCGTGAGAAATATCGGGGTTACCTGTTTCAACATCAAAAACGCCGACCCCGTGGTATGCCATAGGATTTTTTTCTGCATACTCATAGCCTTTTCCTTTAACAGTAACAACCTGAATAAAACTCGGTCTTTTAAGGGTTTTTGCAAGGCTGAAAGCCTCTTCAAGAGCCTTAATATCGTGTCCGTCAACAGGACCTATATAAGTAAATCCCATTTCTTCAAAAAATGTCGAGTGATAAAGAGCATCCTTAAGACCTGTTTTCAAGGAACGGACAGCTTTTTTCACAGGTCTTCCAACAAGCGGAATATGGTCCAAAACCGTCTTGGTATCACCTTTCAACCGCAGATAACCGGGTTTTAAACGGATTCTCGAAAGATATTTTGACAACGCACCAACATTTTTACTTATAGACATAGAATTGTGGTTTAAAACAATCACAAGGTTTGATTTACTTCTGCCAGCATTGTTTAAAGCCTCATATGCCATACCGCCTGTAAAGGCGCCGTCACCGATAACCGCAACCGCATAATTATTGTTACCATCAAGCTGATTTGCACGGCTTATCGCAAACGCAGTGGAAACAGATGTTGAGCTGTGTCCCGAAACGGATACATCGTGAATACTTTCGGAAGGTTTTGGAAATCCGCTCAAACCATCAAGCTGTCGCAATGTGTCAAACTTGTCTTTTCTCCCTGTGATAATCTTATGGGTGTAGCACTGATGTCCCACATCCCAGACAATACTGTCATGGGGCGTATTGAATACACGATGTAAGGCTGTTGTAAGCTCAACTGTACCTAAATTTGAGGCAAGATGTCCCCCTGTTTTTGAAACCTTGTCAACCAAAAAAGAGCGCACTTCACTGCAAAATGCAGAAAGTTCGTCATAATTTAAGTTTTTTATATCTTCGGGAGAATTTACCTTCTCTAACATTTCATACATAAAATAACTCCTACCATACCCTGAAGAACGATAACTTTGACACGATTAATAGTTTCTGTAAAGAAGTTTTGTTGTAAACTCCTTAAGATTTTCATTATTATCAAAGTTATCAAGAGCTTTTATAGCCTCGTCACTGTATTTTTTTGCAATTTCCTTTGCTTTCTCAATGCCATAAAGCGATACAAATGTAATCTTTTTATTTTCGCTGTCACTTCCTATAGGTTTACCGAGTTCCTCTTCAGTGGAAGTCACATCTAAAATATCATCAATTATCTGGAAAGCTACACCTAAATTATATCCGTATGCTTCAGAACTTTTGAGTTTTTCGTCATCGCAATTACCCGATGCCAGAACCCCTAACATACAGGCTGCTTCTAAAAGTGCTGCGGTTTTTCCTTTGTAAATAAGCAGTAAATCCTCAGCAGTTATATCAGGATTATTTTCATTCTTGATATCAAGCTCCTGACCGCCTATCATTCCGGTAACTCCTGCTTTTTCCGACAATATCCGGACAGCTTCTGACTTAGCTTTAGAAGGCAAATCCGCTTTAGAAATCATATTAAAAGCTAAAGTGAGCAGTCCATCACCTGCAAGAAGTGCCGTAGCCTCACCGAACTCTTTATGACAAGATGGTCTGCCGCGTCTTAAATCATCATCGTCCATACAAGGCAAATCATCATGTATAAGTGAGTATGTGTGTATCATTTCAACAGCCGAAGCAAGATGTAAAGCTTTTTCCTTTACACCACCTGACATACAGCAAAACTCGAGTGTCAGCATAGGTCTTACCCTTTTACCACCTGCCGAAAGGCTATACGCCATTGCTTGTCCTACAATACTGTTTTCATATGGTGAAACTGCATCGGATAACGCTTTTTCTATAAGTTTTATATCACTCATTGTTTTCCTCTTTCAATTCACTGATTTTAAGTTTTGCATTTTTTAAATGCTTATCGCAAAATGAAGTATAAGCTATCCCCTCTTCATAAAGCTTTAAAGATTCTTCCAAAGAAAGAGAACCGCCTTCAAGCTTTTCCACAATCTTTTTTAAAGATTCAAGCGCTTCTTCAAAGGTTAAATTTTTATCAGTCATTATAATCACCTTTCAATTTTTGTGACAGTGCTGAATGCAGTACCATCTGCAAAACGGGTTTTAATCACATCATTTTCTTCTATCTGAGATATAGAAGTTATTGGTTTTTCATCATTAAAAGTTATTGAATATCCCCTTGTGAGTACCTTTAACGGACTTAAAACTTCAAGTTTCTGGGCAGAGATCAAAAATTCAGATGATTTTTTATGAGTAAGATATTCAATAGAATTATTGAGTGACTTTTTAAGTACCTCCAAAGCCTTTTCGGATTTCTCCAACAGAAGTTCGGGGGATTTTTGAATAAGTTTTTCTTTTAATGCATCAACTTGTTTGCCCTTTTCCCATATTTTATTTTCCAGGGCTGTCTGTGCTCTTTTTAGTAAAACATTTAAATTCTGCGAAATTGTTGTAACATCGGGAGCCACAATTTCTGCAGCAGCCGATGGTGTGGGTGCTCTTAAATCAGCCACAAAGTCAGCAATGGTGAAGTCAACCTCGTGCCCTACTGCCGAAATTATGGGAATTTCACAGTTATAAATGGCATATGCCACTCTTTCGTCATTGAAAGCCCATAAATCCTCGACAGAACCGCCACCGCGCCCTACAATAAGGACATCGACACCATATTCTTCGGCATTTTTAATCCCCTCACAAATCGATAAAGGAGCATTTTCACCCTGCACAAGTGCAGGAAACAACAAAACCTCACCAATAGGATAACGCCTGCTCAAAACATTTAAGATATCCTGAATTGCAGCACCTGTTTTTGCCGTAACAACACCGATTTTCTTTGGAAGCTCGGGCAACGTTTTTTTATGCGACTCGTCAAAAAGTCCAAGGCGCCCAAGCTTTTCTTTAAGCTGTTCAAAAGCCATATACAAGGCGCCTAGGCCTTCAGGCTGCATATCCGCACATATTATCTGGCATATCCCATCACGCTCGTAAAGATTTACAGACCCGAAAATAATTACTTTCATACCATTTTCAGGGGTAAATTTAAGTGAGAGAGCATTCAAGCGGAACATAACAGCTTTTATTGATGACTTTTCATCCTTTAAGGTAAAATAGTAATGTCCCGTCTTTATGTGATTTGTAAAATTTGAGATTTCGCCACTGACAAAGATACTTTTTGTATTCACATCTTCATCAATAACACTTTTTAAGTATCCGTTAACCTGAGAAACAGTAAGGATATTATTCATAATAAACTCCTAAAGACTTGCTAAAATCGCAATTCCTGCGGCATTATCGGAAGAAAATTGCGGTTTTGCAAAAAATCCGTTATACTTTTCTTCCACATTCTTTTTAATAATCGAATTTGACATAACTCCCCCGGCGTAGATAAAAGGAAGATTTCCGTATTCTTTTGTAAGTTCGTCAGTCATAGAAAAAATAGCTGATTTTATAGCTTCAAGACAGTATGCCGCGATATATTCGGGACTTTTACCATCGGTTAAAAGCTTCTCACATTTATTCTGAACCCCCGAAAGACAACAGTTTACACCTTTCATTGTGGGCTTTATACGAATATTCTCGTTATTTTTAAGGGCGAGCTTTTCAAGCTGCGGACCACATGGGAAATCAAGCCCGAGCATTACCCCTACCCTGTCCACAAGCTGTCCTGCTTTAAGGTCAAGGGAAGATGCCACAAGTTTTATATCAAAAAGTTTTTCATTAGGAGTTACTAAAAGTGCATCGGTGGTACCGCCTGAAATGTGAAAAGCAATAAACTTCTCATTCATAAACGAAAGCTTGTCTGCACTGTAAAGCGCAGATACAATATGTCCCTCCTGATGTGAAAACTTGAAAACAGGCACTCCCAGAACTGAACCTAAAGACTCAGCTATTGTTTCACCTACAAGAAAGCAAGGCATATAAGAGCCCTCAGCTCTTCTTGGAAAAGCTGAAACTCCTATTGCCTTTACAGGTTTTATTTTATTCTTCATAACTTCACTGACAAGTGAAGAAATCTGTTTTATATGGGAAAAAACCGCATCACTCTGACGGAGCCCGAGGCTCCCTTTTTCAGTAGGAAGCAGTTTCTTTTCCATAAAAATTTCATTGGTTTCACTGTCAAAAAGAGCAACTGAAGTAGTATAATTGCTGGTATCTAACCCTAAGTACATTTAAAGACCTCTTACAACAGAACCGATAATTCCGTTTACAAAAGAAACGTCTTCATCAAATGCAAAGGTTTCAGCGAGTTTTACGCATTCACTTGCAACGATATCGTTGTCAATATCATCATAAAGAATTTCATAAACGCCAAGTCTTAAAATAGCAAGACTTACCTTTGAAATACGCTCTTTTTTCCAGTTTTTAAGATTTTTTTCGATAAGTACATCGATATCACCAAGGTTTTCAAAAACACCTCTGAACATCGCTTCAACATCTTCGTTAACTGTAATACAGTCACATTCTTCAGCTAAATTTAAGATTTCATCAACAGTTTCTTCCTCACGGAAAAGCTTTTCAAAAACGAGCAAAAAAGCATTTTCACGCATCTGATGTCTAGTGATTTTTTTCATAGAAATACTCCAAAAAAATTATTTTTCGTCCTTTGTTTTAGCGCCTGCAACATAAACATTAACCTTGTTTACAGCAACCCCGGTCATATCCTGAACTGTATCTTTCACCCTTGCCTGAACAGTTTCAGCAACAGGTTTAACCTTAACACCATAATCAAGATTAATATTGATATCAATAGCAGCAGAGTCAGCTGAAAGTGTAACATTGATAGGTTTGAGTGTTACATTTTTAATCATCATTTCGGAAGCAGAAACTAAAGGTGTTGCAAGTGAATGAACGCCATCAGTTTCGCTCAGAACTGTTTTAACGATAGTTTCGATAACATCTTCGGAAATTTTTATACTTCCTGTAGCCTTTGTGTTCTTAAGTTCCATATTACGACCTCCTGTTTATAGAAAAACTTAAAAATGCATATTTTTATACATATACATTATACCACATTTTTATAAATAAACAAGCTTTTTGATACGAAAATATACAAAAAATTTAAAAATATACAAAAAGCCCTGCAGAAAACTGCAAGGCTTATTTCTATTTTACTTCATCCACTACTATTGAATCGGCAGGCATATTGGTTTCTTCAACAATAATATTCTTAATTTGTGCCGCCTGTTCGGGAGTAAGGCCCTCGGTTTTCACGATAACTTTAACCTTTTTGCTGTCAACAAAAGCAAGGCACTCCGAGAACCCTTTTGCCTTTACCAAAGTTTCAATTTTGTTTTCACTTTCAATAAAACCTGAAACTTCCAGAGCTTTTGAAGCGGCTATTTCCTTTTCTTCCTCAGTAAGATTACCCATACTCAGGGTATTTGCAAGTGTTTCAACAGATTCATCTCTTGCTTTTTGCCTTTCGAGTCTTGCGTTCATAAAATACTCATCAGGCTTTACATCAGTAAGTTGTGCTTCGCCGTATGTACGCTCCTCATTTACAGAATCGGCAGAAGTTGTGATGTCGTACCCGGTTGTACCCTCGGTAAAGGTGTAATTAAGATAAATAGCAACACCAAGTACCAGAACAAGTGAAGCTAAAACTATCTGTTTTTTTCCTAAAATCATATTAAATTTCATAATAATCAATCCTTTCCTCGTTTTGAAATATATACACGGTTTGCACCTATATCAAGAGCAGTCGTCACAGCATTTAAAATTTCATTTTTGACATAAACACTGTCTGCCCCATCACAAACAACCAAAACCCCCTTTATTTCAGGATCCGTACGGGATTTTATGACAGTATTTCTGCCATCTTTCCCATCAGTCAATACATAATTTTCCTCGATTCTTTTCAAGGTATCGGAAATATCGGTTTTATTTTCTTTTAAAAACTGAGTTTCTCCGCTTCCTTTCAAAGTAATCAGCACCTTTGTCCTGCCGGCACCTTTAATATCCGATATATAATCCTTTAAATCCTCTTCAAGAGCTTTCTTGTATTCAACCGAAGAATATGTTTCCTCTTCAATCGTCTCTTGTTTTTCTGTCGGTATAAATTGTGACACGAATATAAAGAAAATCCCTAAAAAACCGAGTATCACGATAACTTTTGCTTTTTTATCGCTGTTTTTGAATACATTTAAAATTTTTTGCATCTTATTCCCCTTCAACAAAAGTTACAACGCAGTCAACAGAAAAAAAACTGTTAATTTCACTTATTGCCTTTTCACTTTTGTTTTTGTCCGAATTATTTAAAGTAATATTAACACTGGTAATATCTATGCTTTGATTATCGTTAACATTCGTCATAATTTCAATTTTTTCAGGAACAATATCATATTTTTCAAAAACAGATTTTGCAGTTATTAAAAGTTCCCTTTTAAAACTTTCAATTATTTCCTTATTATAAAGTTCAGTTAAATTGTTGTATGCCTTGTTTTCGTTAAGTTCATAATCATATGAAAATTTTGAAAAATCAGTTCTGACATTAAAAATCGGCGCAACTATAGAAATTATCAGGAATAAATGTATTGCAAGCCTAACGCTTTTTACCGTGTTCCCCGATGGTAAAAGCATCAAAAATATCCCGGTTATAACCAAAACAACGCAGATTATATACCCTGTTTCACGCAATGAATTCATAATCAGCCCCCGTTTGAGAGTATCAGAATTATCGTTATCGATACTATTATCATAAGCCCGTAGCAAAGTGTCACTGACAGCATCACAGAGAGCACCGAAGACACTGATTTTAAAACCGATACCTCCTCTTTCCTTTCAAACAACTCGCCTATACTCGTTGACAGAGAAACTGAAATCATCATAAGAATTATCTCAATAATCATCGGCAGATAGCTTAGTATCATAGCAAGTATACCGAACACACCAACTGTACTCTTAACAATGCCCATACACCCCGAAAGCGAGCTGTATGCCTCACTTAAAGCACCACCAACTATCGGTATAAACGAACTGATAACAAATTTTGTTGCCTTTACAGATACTGTATCAGCTGAAGTTGAAACCAAGCCCTTTATAGTAAGAAGCCCGACAAAGACCGTCATACAGAATGTCAGAAGCCATGTAGAGGCAGTCTTCAAAGACTTGGTAAGCCCGTCCACCTTGAATACTCCAAGTGAAGCACCTACGATACTTATTGCAAGAAAAATCCCCACAAGCGGGATTATTATATTTACGATCCCCTGTGAAAAAAGCTGTACTGCGCCAAAAACAGTACTGTGATACACAAGTGATGAAGCAACCTTCCCAGATGCCGCCGTAACCCCCGAAAAAACAGGGATAAAACTTAAAAGGAAGTAGGACATATCTTTGATGTTTACCGAAGATTTTTTAATGCATTCTATAACAGAAGATGCAAGTATAGTTGATATCGAGAGCGAAATCACAGCCGAAAAAACTATATTTTTTGAAACTCCCTCTTTCATTGCCGACACCAAAGAAGAAAGAATAATTATCCCCGTAATACTTAAAAACAATTTAAAAGGTTTATTGACTTTATCTTTTGCAACAGAAATTATGTAATCAAAAGCATTTGAAAGTGTCAGTTTATCGGTGCTTTTTGCATCAAAACCATCGTCAAAATATTCCTTACTTTCTTGTGGAAGCAAGGATATAAGTTCATTTATACCGCTTGCCGACAGTGATTTATCAATAAGCTCTTCTTCAGCGGCAAAAGCAGTCACGGGAAGTATTGTGATTATCATAATTATCAGAAAAATCTTTTTCATTTTCAAAATCCTTTACAGATGTATAAGCTCCAAAGACAAACTGAGCAGCTCTTCAAACATAGGGACTGCTGTTATTAAAATAGCAGTTTTGCCGGCAAGTTCTACTTTGGAAGCCAGACTCAGGTATCCCGATTCTCTGCATATTTCTGTACCTATCTCCGCAATATAGGAAATCCCTAAAGCCTTTAAAATAATTTTGATGTATTGTGAAGAAAAATTCGCTCTTGCCATAATACCACGCACCGTGGAAAAAAGCGGTATCATATCAACGAGTATGAGCGAAAAAACAAACACCGTTCCCAAAACAGTTATAAGCAAAGAAAACTCAGGCTTGTACTGTTTTAAAAGAAGCGAAAATGCTGAAACCACAATACATATTCCAACAATCGAAATGAGGTTCATATCAATATAACCCAAACAATTGCTTTATTGTGTCAAATAAATCACTTATCTGTGTCACAATCATCATAAGCACCACTATAAGCCCAGCAAGTGTTGTCATCATTCCCTGTTCTTCCCTGCCCGAGCGTATCAGAACCTGATTTAAAACCGCTACTATAATTCCTATTGCGGCAATTTTAAATATCAAATCAACTTCCATATTCTTGTCCCCTCTATACAATAAGTATCACAACAAATAGCCCCAGAAGAACCCCACCCAAAGAGAAAAGTCTGCCCTTTTCCCGCTTTTCAATCAACGCATTTTTAATCTTTTCTTCTACTCTCAGATTTAAATCTTTCAAAAGATTAATCTGCATATCGCTGTTTGTACTCCCGATAATCTCAGAAAACTCAAAAACCAGAAGTTTTTCCTCATTGCTTAAAGTTTTATCGCAATCTATTTCTTTTTTTAAGCTTTCCGACACAGGGTTTTTAATTCTCTTCAAAAAAGAAAGATTACCGAAATCATTTTTAATTTTATTTATGAGGGTTAACACGGGAGTTTTTCTAAAACTTAAATCGTTTATGAACTCATTTATAAGTTTTTTAATTTCAATAAGCCTTTTTGCTTTTTCGGAAAGTGAAAAAGAAAGCAGAAATCCCGCCCCCGACACGCTTACAAAAATAAAAATTATACCAACAATCTTTAACATTCAAAAATCCTTTCAACTTCGCATAACCCTTTAAGTTTTACTACATAATCAAATACCTTGTTATCCAATAAAAGCCGTATTTGTGTACGCCTTTTAAGCTCTTCAAAACTACCTCCGTGCGCAGATGCAAGCACGGATACACCCGAATTCAGACATTGCAGTATTGCTTTGGTTTCATTTGATGACCCTATCTCGTCTATTGCAATTATCTGTGGCGACATTGTCCTTAAAGCGATTTCCATTCCTTCATATTTTTTATACCCCGAAAAGACATCAGCGTTGTTTAATTTTTCACCGAACTCAAATCGTTCATCAATGACAGAGATTTTTATATTTCTATCCGCGAGCTTTAAAATCACATCACGCAAAAATGTGGTTTTACCGCACATAGGAGCCCCGAATACCAGTACAGACGGCAAAGAATTTTTATAAATAATATCGCAGAAATTTCCCGATACATCCAAAATACACCTTGCAATCCTGAAATTAAAGGAAGTAATCTCCCTTATAAATCCACCGGACTTAATTCCACAAAGCCCTACCCTGTGCCCACCTTTTAATGTCACAAACCCCTCATTTATCTGCGTTTCAAAGCTATGTACCGAAAACTCACAGATACTGTTAAAAATGTATTCCATCTCATCTTTTGTGACAACACAGCTTAAAAATTTACTTTCATCAGTGAAGATAAGATTTATAGGTCTGTCACGCCTTACTCTTATTTCCAAAAGCTTATGAAGTATGATATTATCAATATTCAGAAGATACCCTTTTAACCTGTCAGGAAAATAACTGATAATTTCAAAAAACTCTTTCACTTTACCATCCCTTTCGGTTAAATATATTCCTTGTCCATTTAAGTTATGACAAAAAAATAACCACATCACGCGGATGTGGTTATATATGGACTTACAAGTTTAAGTATTTTCTTTTCAATCAGTGCGTTTACCAAGGTACCATTTTCTTTGAACTCCTCACTGAAAACCTTCCCCTGTTCCCTGATTTTGCTGAGCAAAAACCCTTTGTCGTAAGGAATTAAAAGCGTCACTCTCTGCATCGAATCTGACAAAACGTCAGAAATCAGATTTAATAGTTTTTCTATACCAATATTATCTTTTGCAGAAGTAAAAACCGCTCTTTCACCGGTTTCTTCAGGTATGCTGGTAAGAAGGTCTGCTTTGTTGTAAACCGTGATAACAGGCGTATTACCACAACCTAACTCGTCTAAAAGGTTCTTTGTGACTTCAAGTTGTTCTTTTAGGTTCTCATTAGATGCATCGCAGACATTGAGTATCACATCGGCTGCCGCTGCCTCTTCCAGAGTGGATTTAAAAGCCTCAACAAGCTGATGAGGTAAGCGCCTTATAAGCCCTACAGTATCTACTATAACAGCATGCTGACCATCGGGGAGCACTATTTCACGAGCTGTCGGGTCAAGGGTTGCAAAAAGCTGATTTTTTGCATAAACCCCTGCATCAGTCAGAAGGTTTAATAAGGTTGATTTTCCGACATTTGTATAGCCCACAATAGCAACAGTAATAACACTTTGCTTTTTACGGCGTTCACGGACTCTTGCACGGCGTTCTTCCATATTGCGAAGCTCTTCCTCAAGTGCATTGATACGCCTTCTTATATGGCGTTTATCGGTTTCAAGCTTGGTTTCACCCGGACCTCTCGTACCAATACCGCCACCAAGCCTTGAAAGGCTTTTTCCCATACCCGTAAGACGAGGCAGACGATACTTCTGCTGTGCAAGTTCAACCTGAAGTTTGCCCTCACTGCTTTTTGCTCTGCCTGCAAAAATATCGAGTATCAGCATCGTCCTGTCAACAACTCTTATATCAACAATTTCTTCAATATTTCTTATCTGACTTCCCGAAAGCTCACTGTCAAAAACTAAAATATCTGCTCCGTTTTCTTCAATATAATCTTTTATTTCATAAAGCTTTCCGCTACCTATAAAGGTAGCCTTATCGGCACTTTCTCTGTTTTGTGTGAAAGAAGCCACAACATCAGCGCCTGCAGTATCACAAAGCTCTAAAAGTTCTGAAAGCGATGTAAATACATCATATTCGCCTGTATCAATAGCTACAGTTATTGCTTTTTGTCTTAATTCATTCATTTTAATGCTCCTTTCAGATGTTATTTTTTACCTGTGTATCTTTATTATTCAAAATGCCTATACTCATTTTAAAAGTTATGGGAGGAATACTGTGTACGGTAATAAAGTGGAAATCTGCGGGATAAATACTTCAAAACTCGTGGTGTTAAAAGAAAAAGAGAAAATTGAACTTTTAAAGGCAATGAAAAATGGCGACCCTACAGCAAGAGAAAAACTTATAAACGGTAATTTAAGGCTTGTTCTAAGCGTGATACAACGCTTTACAAACAGGGGTGAAAACCCCGATGACCTCTTTCAGGTGGGTACGATAGGGCTCATAAAAGCCATAGACAATTTTGACATAACCCAGAATGTAAAATTTTCCACTTATGCCGTTCCGATGATAATAGGAGAAATCAGGAGATATTTAAGAGATTACAACCCAGTACGGGTAAGCCGTTCTTTAAAAGATATGGCATACAAAGCTATGCAGACAAAGGAAAAACTCTCGGAAAAACTTGGCAGAGAAGCAACAATTATAGAAATTGCCAAAGAAATGGATGTTAAAAAACAAGATGTTGTACTGGCACTGGAAGCAATAGTCGACCCCGTTTCTTTGTACGAACCTGTTTTTTCCGATGGTGGCGATACCATTTATGTTCTGGATCAGGTTTCCGATAATTCAACTGACGGAAACTGGATTGAAGAAATAGCAATAAAGGATGCCCTCTTAAAGCTTAACGACAGGGAGAAAAAAATCATATCCCTACGCTTTTTTAAAGGTAAAACACAAGTGGAAGTATCAAAAGAAATAGGCATATCACAAGCACAAGTATCAAGACTTGAGAAATGTGCTTTGCAAAAAGTCAAGGGTGAAGTATAGCGAAAAAGCCCCAGATTTGGGGCTTTAATTATTGTAAAGCAAATTTCTTTACAGCGTATGAAACGCCATCATTATCGGTATCGGGAGCAACAAAGTCAGCCACTGCCTTAACAGCATCCGAAGCATTGCCCATAGCAACGCCAAGACCTGCAAATTCAATCATAGTGATATCGTTATATCCGTCACCGATAGCCATTAATTCCTCTCTTTTTATACCGAGTATCTTAATAAGGCGCATCAGCGCAGACCTTTTATCAACATTAAGGGGCAGTATCTCTAAAAGAAAAGGTTCAGAACGGAAAATATTAAAGTATTCCCCGAATTTTTCCTTAAAAATCAATTCGTTTTCTGCAATTGCTTCAGGTTCACCCGAAATCAGTATTTTGGGTATATCAAAATCAACGGGCTCATCCGAGAAGTTTCTTCCTTTGGGAATAAGCCTTTCGGCGTGACTTACAAACTTAAGATATTTTTCCTCGGGGTCTTTGATTAATGCATATCCGTCTTTATATGTCATAAAGTTAAGCCCCTTTTCAACTGCAAGTGATAAAACTTCCGATACATATTCAAGGTTGAGAAAAACTGCATCCACAATCTTCCCTGACGGCAATTCGTAAATTACTGCACCATTAAAGCCAATCGCATATCCGCCGAATTCCTTGATTTTCAAAGCATCAACAATAGGCGTAAGTCCCTGAAAGGGTCGACCTGTAGTAACAACCACCTTAATCCCCTTTTCCTGAGCTTTAAAAAGTGTCTTAACATTTTCTTTGGATGGTTCCCATTCACCGAGTTTTACCAATGTTCCATCAACATCAGCTGCAATAACTTTGTACATAGTTTCCTCCTAAATTTTGCCCTGTAAAATCAAAATCAAAAGTGCACAGCTTATGATTATCGCCAATGATATCAGTGAAACCACATAATATGACACTTTTTTGCTGTTCTGACTATTTACGGATTCAGGCACAAGTTTAGCTTTACGAAGTGCTGTAACAAGCGGTTTATAAAGTAAAAGTGTTATTGTAGAGTTAAGTACCACCTTAATAGCGTTGAATGGTAAAAACGCAGGTAGCAAAAGCTCAGCCACAGCTTCTCTCGGATATCCCATATAAATTGGCGTAATAAAATAATTCCACAAAAGCATCACGATTACTGTAAATACGCTCGCAACAGAAAGTCCCATAACAGCACCCTTCATTGTGCGTTTTGACTTGTAAATCGCAGAAGCAGTACAAGCAAAAGCACAGCTTGAAAGTATATTCATCACACAACCGATAATTCCGGTGTCACTTATAGTAACCATCTCAATCAAAGATACCACAAGCGATATAAAAAATGATGCAAGAGGACCTAAAATAAAACCGCCGACAGTTATTATAACATCTTTGGGTTCATACTTCAAAAACAGCACCACAGGAATTCTGAACACTGTGACAAGAAGCAACGCTATCGCCGAAAACATAGAAATCAAAGCAATCTTTTTAATTTTTGAGTTCATATAAAAACCTTCTTTCAATAAAAAAGCCCGAAGACAAGCTTCGGGCATAATAAGTCAAAGACTTTTGTCCTCTTCCATCCAGACTTTACTGTTGGTTTCGGAATTTCACCGAATCAGCATAACGCTCGCGGACTTTACCGCCAGTCGGGAATTACACCCTGCCCTGAAGACTATTAAATTTTACACTATTTTATTTCTGTTGTCAAGAGCCATATTCTATCATGGCATCAATCGGTTTTTTAGCGGCAAGACGCAAATCTTCAGAAAGTGTCACTTCTTTACCGCCTTTTCCTGTAAGTGCATCATAAACATCAGAAAGTGTTGTAAGTTTCATATCGGGACAGATAAGTTTTTTGGAAAGCGGATAGAGATTAAGGTCGGGTCTTTTAAGTTTTAAATACTGCAAAACTGCAATCTCCGTACCAATTATGCAGTCATCATCATTTTCAAGCGCATAATTGATAATATCAGCAGTAGACCCCGTAACATCGGCATATTTTACGCCTTCAAGGGGGATTTCAGGATGCATCAGAAGCTTAGCATCAGGGTGTAAAGTTTTTGCCTTTACACATTCTTCTTCGGTAATATTATTATGCACGGGACAAAATCCGTCCCATAAAATTATCTCTTTATCCTTAATATTCTCTTTAACGAAACTTCCTAAGTTTTTATCAGGGATAAAAAGGATTTTTTTGCTGTTGATACGATTTACAATCTTCAAAGCACTCGAAGAAGTAACACATACATCACATTCAGCCTTTAAAGCAGCCGTTGTATTTATATATGCCACAACTGTCACATCAGGATTATCTTTTTTAAATTCCTTTACCCTTTCAGGGGAAATCTGTTCTGCCATTGGGCATGTAGCCTCGTAAACAGGCATAATGACAGTTTTTTCAGGGGATAAAATCTTGACGGTTTCCGCCATAAATCTTACACCGCAAAGAATAACGAGATTTTCTTTCAAATCCTTTGCAACGGTAGAAAGCTTAAATGAATCACCAGTGTAATCGGCAATTTCGAGTATGTCAGGAGTCTGATAACTATGTGCTAAAATAACAGCTCCCTTTTCTTTTTTGAGTTTTAAAATTTCCTTTTGTAAATCTGTTAATGTCATTTTTATGCTCCTAATCAAACAAATCCGTTGAGAGGTATCTTTCCCCCGTATCGGACAACAAAACCACTATTTTTTTATACTTATTTTCGGGCCGTAACGCGAGTTTCACTGCCGCAAAAAGTGCAGCACCCGATGAAATACCAACCAAAACACCCTCTGTTTTAGCGATTTCTCTTGAAGCAGAATAAGCTTCCTCTTCGTTAACTTTTATAACTTCATCAATGATATCGATATTGAGGTTTTTAGGAATAAACCCTGCACCTATCCCCTGAATCCCGTGTTTACCAGGGTTTTCACCCGAAATAACCGCAGAACCGGAGGGCTCAACTGCTACAATCTTCACATCAGGAAGTTTTTCTTTCAAGACTTCTCCGATACCACTGATAGTTCCACCGGTACCGACACCTGCAACAAAATAGTCAATATCATAATCTGTATCTTCCAAAAGTTCAAGCGCTGTTGTATGTCTGTGTGCTTCTGGATTAGATGGATTTTCAAACTGCTGAGGGATAAAAGCCCCCTCGATTTTCTCTTTTAATTCTTCAGCTTTTCTGATAGCACCTGTCATACCAAGTGCTCCATCAGTTAAAACCACCTCGGCGCCGAGAGCTTTTGCAAGTTTAATTCTTTCAATACTCATTGTATCGGGCATTGTAAGAATCATCTTGTACCCTCTTGAAGCCGCGATAAAAGCAAGACCCAATCCTGTATTACCGCTTGTGGGCTCAATTATTGTTCCGTTTTCAGAAAGCAAACCTTTTTCTTCTGCATCCTTTATCATAAAAAGTGCAGCTCTGTCTTTTACAGACCCGAGCGGATTAAAATATTCAAGTTTAGCAAGAATTTCGGACTCAAACCCGATTTTCTCTTTAAGACGGTTTAACCGTAAAAGCGGGGTTTTTCCGATAAGTTCTGTAATTCCTTCATAAATTTTCATACAGTTCATCCTTTCATTTACAGTTTACTATGAAAAAAAATGTATGTCAATAAAAAATCACACTTGAAAACCTATAAATATTATAATATAATATATATTAGAAAATATTAGAAATGGAAAATATTATGATAAACTATGTTTCTGAGTCGGTAAAGGATACCGAAGAATTTGCTTTTAATTTAGCAAAAAAATTACGCGCAGGCGATGTCCTTGCATTCAAAGGAGATTTAGGCGCAGGTAAAACTGCTTTCGTCAGAGGTCTTGCAAAACACCTCTCTCCAGATGCAATGGTTTCAAGTCCTACATTTTCGCTTGTAAATGATTATACAGAGAGCTTACCCTTTTATCATTTTGATATGTACCGTATCACAACGATGGATGACCTTTATTCAACAGGCTTTTTTGATTATCTTGATATGGGTGCCATTCTCGCTATTGAATGGAGCGAAAACATTGAATTTGCTCTCCCTGAGGAAACGATAACTGTTTCAATAGAAACTTCAGGCGAAAACAAACGCAACATCACAGTAACCGGAGGAGAAAGATTTTGAAGATACTCGCTTTTGATACTTCTGCAAAAACCGCAACCGCTGCCGTTATAGAAGATTCTGAGATTTTGTGCAACGCAAGTATCAGTGCAGGGCTCACCCATTCACAGACTCTGTTGCCTTTAGTAAACTCGATGCTGAGTGCTTCACACATTTCCCTTGATGATATTGACCTTTTTGCCGTAAGCACAGGCCCCGGTTCATTCACAGGCCTCAGAATTGCCGTTGCAGCGGTAAAAGGTATGGCTCAGGGACTTAACAAACCTTGTATCGGCGTTTCGACCTTAGAAGCCTTAGCTTATAACTACACGGGACTTTCGGGTACAGTTTGTGCTGTAATGGATGCGAGATGTAATCAGGTATATACAGCTACTTTCAAGGTAAACAATTCTTATCCTGAAAGGCTTACTGAAGATGATGCCATCCCGATTGAAACACTTGCTGAAAACTTAAAGGATTATCCCGATGTCACCTTTGTCGGTGACGGAGCAAAACTTTGCTGCAATGCACTCTCGGACAAGCTTTCTGTAAGACTTGCACCTGTAAAACTTCGTTATCAGGATGCTGTTTCGGTAGCTTTAGTTGCAGAAAATATGATAAATTGCGGTTTAAAACCGCAAAACGCTTCTGAATTGATGCCCTCGTATCTCCGCCTGCCTCAGGCTGAAAGAGAGCTTCTTTTAAAAAACAGTACGAAAGGAAAATAAACTATGATCGCAATTGCATCTGACCACGGCGGATTTGCTTTGAAAGAGGCCGTAAAAAAACATCTTGAAAGCAGAAATATTGAATATAAGGATTTCGGTTGTCATTCCGAAGCTTCTGTTGATTATCCTGATATCGCAAAACCCGCCTGTGAAGCCGTTGTAAGCGGTGAATGTGAAAAAGTTTTGCTTTTCTGCGGTACAGGCGTTGGAATTTCGATGGCGGCTAATAAAATTAAAGGTATCCGTGCTGCATGTTGCCACGACTACTTCTCTGTAAAGTTTACAAGACTTCACAACAACGCAAACGCTCTCTGTATGGGAGGAAGAGTTATCGGTACAGGACTTGCACTTGAACTTATCGATGTTTTCCTCGACACAGGCTTTGAAGGTGGCAGACACCAGACAAGAATTGATAAAATCCACGCACTCGAAAAATAGTAAATAATTCCCTTACAGGGATTACGAAAGGACTTTGATTAAAATGTTAAAACCCGTAATTATGGATCACCCTCTCATTCAACACAAAATTTCCCTGCTTCGTGACAAAAACACAGGCTGTAAAGAATTCCGTGAACTCGTTTCCGAAATCGCAATGCTTATGTGTTATGAAGCAACACGCGATTTGCCTTTGAAAGAGGTAGAAATCGAAACACCTTTAGTAGTTGCCAAAACCAAAGTAATCAGCGGTCTTAAAATGGCTTTTGTTCCCATCTTGAGAGCAGGCCTTGGTATGGTGGAAGGTATGCTTAATATGGTACCTGCTGCAAAAGTTGGACATATTGGTCTTTACCGTGACCCTGATACATTCGAACCTCACGAATATTACTGCAAACTCCCTACCGACATCACAAGTAGAGAAGTTTATGTTTTAGACCCGATGCTTGCTACCGGTGGCAGCGCTGTTGACGCTATCACAATGCTTAAGGAAAAAGGCGTTAAAAACATTAAATTCCTCTGCATTATTGCAGCTCCCGAAGGACTCAAAGCTTTGACCGAAGCTCATCCTGATGTTCAGGTTTACTGTGCAAGCCTTGACGAAAAATTGAACGACCACAAATACATCGTTCCCGGTCTCGGCGATGCAGGTGACCGTATTTTCGGCACAAAATAACAACTTTAAAGGAGTCCGTTTTCTGCGGACTCCTTTAGATTTTTAAAAAAGGACAAAACTTATGCTTATTGATTTTCACACCCACTGTTTCCCCGACAAATTAGCAGCTAACGCTATTCCACACCTTGAAGCCATCTGCAAAACCAAAGCGCTTACAGACGGCACTTATAAAAACACCTGTGAAGTTATGAAAAAAAGCAATGTTGACAGGTTTGTAGTCTTAAACATCGCAACCTCCACAAAACAGCAAACCAATGTAAATAACTTCGCTATCTCTTTAAATAATGATTTTTCCTGTTCACTCGGTAGTATTCACGCTGACTCTCCCGACCTTGAAACTGAATTTTACCGTCTTAAAAACGAAAATATCAAGGGAATTAAAATCCACCCCGATTACCAAAATGTTGAGATGGATTGCGCTTCCCTTAAGAAAATATATACACTCTTGATAGAAAATGATATGTTTTGCATTTTCCACGCAGGATTTGACCCCGTTTCTCCCGATAAAACAAGGGCAGTTCCACAAAAAGCCCTCGAAATCCACAAAGAATTTCCGAATCTTAAAATGGTACTTGCACATATGGGTGGATATTTTATGCAAAAAGATGTAATTAAGTACCTTCTCGACACCAATATTTACTTTGATACTTCCCTTGCACCATATTTCCTTACAAAAGAAGAAGCCACCGAAATCATCAAAAATCACGGTGCAGATAAAATCCTTTTTGGCAGTGACTGCCCATGGGGTTCACCAAAAGAAACCTTTGAATTTTTAGATTCACTTCCCCTCACCGATGCTGAAAAAGAGCTTATTTTTTACAAAAATGCAAAATTACTTCTGAAAGAATAAAATATTCACAATTTTTCTATTGATATACCCACCAAAATAAGGTATAATTATTTAGTATAATTAAAACTACCTGAAAGGAATGAATATATTTTGGGACTTATTAAAGCAATGTTCGGTTCATATTCAAAGCGCGAATTAAAACGCATTGAACCTATAAAAGATGCCGTTTTAGCTTTAGAGGACAAATATAAAGCTATGAGCGAAGAAGAGCTTCGCTCTATGACTCAGAAATTAAAAGACCGTCTTGCAAATGGTGAAACTCTTGACGATATTCTCCCCGATGCTTTTGCAACTTGCCGTGAGGCTGCTGCAAGGGTTTTGAATATGCGTCACTTCCCTGTTCAGATTATCGGTGGTATCGTTTTGCATCAGGGACGAATTGCAGAGATGAGAACAGGTGAAGGTAAAACTTTGGTTTCCACCCTCCCTGCTTACCTTAACGCATTGACAGGTAAAGGTGTTCACATCGTTACTGTCAACGATTACCTTGCAAAGCGTGACTCCGAATGGATGGGTAAGGTTTATAAGTACCTTGGTCTTTCCGTTGGTCTTATCATTCACGATGTAAAACCCGAAGACAGACAAAAAGCTTACAACTGCGATATCACATATGGTACCAATAACGAAATCGGTTTTGACTACCTCCGTGACAATATGGTAATCTACAAAGAAAATCGCGTACAGCGCCCCTTTAACTTTGCCATTGTCGATGAAGTTGACTCTATTCTTATCGATGAAGCGCGTACTCCCCTTATTATTTCCGGTCAGGGCGACAAATCCACAGATCTTTATAAGATGGCTGATATGTTTGCACGCACCCTTAAGATGCACAAGGTAGTTGAGCTTGACGATAAAGTTGACAACGACCATATGGATGGCGACTATATCGTTGACGAAAAAGCTAAAACTGCTACCCTCACCCCTTCAGGTGTAAAAAAAGCTGAGGCATACTTTAATATTGAAAACCTTATGGAACCTGAAAACCTTACAACTCTCCATCACATCAACCAGGCTATCAAGGCTCACGGTATTATGCATAACGAAGTGGATTATGTTGTTAAGGATGGCGAGGTTATCATTGTTGACGAATTCACAGGTCGTCTTATGATAGGCAGACGCTATAATGAAGGCTTGCATCAGGCTATCGAAGCTAAAGAAGGCGTTAAGGTTGCAAGAGAGTCAAAAACCCTCGCTACCATCACTTTTCAGAACCTTTTCAGAATTTACAATAAACTTTCCGGTATGACAGGTACCGCCATGACCGAAGAAGACGAATTCAGGGAAATCTACAAACTTGATGTTATCGAAATTCCTACAAACAAACCTGTACAGCGTATTGACGACAACGATGTTGTTTTCAAGAATGAAAAAGGAAAATATAACGCTGTTATCAGGCAGATTATTGCATGTCACGAAAAAAATCAGCCCGTACTCGTTGGTACAGTTACAATTGACAAATCCGAGCTTTTGAGTAAAATGCTCAAAAAACACGGAGTTAAACACGAAGTACTCAATGCTAAATACCACGAAAAAGAAGCTGAAATCGTAGCTCAGGCAGGTAAAAAAGGTGCTGTAACCATTGCTACAAATATGGCAGGTCGTGGTACCGATATTATGCTTGGCGGTAACGCTGAATTCCTCGCTAAAAACGAAATGAAGAAAATGGGCTTTGAAGAAGAAATGATTATCGAGGCTACCGGTTATGGTGAAACCGATAATCAGGAAATCTTGGATGCCCGCAAAACTTTCAGGGATTTAGAAGCAAAATACAAAGAACAGATTAAAGCTGAAGCTGAAGAAGTAAAAGCAGCAGGCGGTTTGTTTATCTTGGGTACTGAACGCCACGAATCAAGGCGTATTGACAATCAGCTCCGTGGTCGTGCAGGTCGTCAGGGTGACCCGGGTGAAAGTAAATTCTTCCTCTCTCTTGAAGACGATATTATGCGTCTTTTCGGTGGTGAAAGAATTCAGAATCTTATGGAAACCCTCAATATTGACGAAAATGAACCTATTGAGATGAAGATGCTTACAAACTCAATCGAATCTGCACAGAAAAAGGTTGAAGGCAGAAACTTCAGCATCCGTAAGAGTGTTCTCAATTTTGACGATGTTATGAACAAACAGCGTGAAATTATCTACGCTGAACGCTCCAAAGTTCTTGATGGTGAGGATATCCACACATCAATTATGGATATGGTTAAAAACTCTATAAGGGATACAGTCAATACCTACCTCCCCAACAACGAAATTCACGATAACTGGAATGTTGATGGTTTGAGAAACCACTTTTTAGGATTCCTCACAACCGAAGACGATTTAGTTTTCAAAGATGTCAATGAGCTTGCCGATGTGGAAAAAGACGACATCATCACAGACCTCACCGATAAAGCATTCAAGCTTTACGAAGAAAAGGAAAATGAGTTCGGTACAGAAATGATGCGTGAAGTTGAACGCGTAATCCTCCTTAAGAATGTTGACCGTTACTGGATGGACCATATCGACAATATGGACGAACTTAAAAAAGGTATTTATCTTCGTTCTTACGGTCAGCATGACCCCGTTGTTGAATATCGTATGGAAGGCTTTGATATGTTTGACGAAATGGTAGCTGCAATCCGCGAAGATACCGTAAGAATGTTGCTTACCATTAAGCCCCGTTCCGAAGAGGATGTAAAACGCGAACAGGTTGCAAAACCCACGATTGCTATCCACGGCGAAAGCGATAAATCCATCAAAAAAGAACCCGTACGAGTTAAGAAAGTCGGCAGAAACGATCCCTGCCCCTGCGGTAGCGGTAAAAAATACAAAAAATGCTGCGGTTCAGGCGAAGATAACGCAAACGACTAAAACAAAAACCCCATCGTAAGATGGGGTTAATTTTTTATAAAGTATTGAAAGCTTTAATCCATTCGCGTTTTATAAGTTCGTGGCCTGCAGGTGAGGGATGAACACCGTCGTAAAGCCAGTATTCATTGGGGGCTTTTGTTGTAGCCTCGTCAAATTTTTCCTGTAAAGGAATGTATGTAAGACCATATTTTTCAGCTACCATTTTCGCTTTCACTGCACGCTCTTTTACACCTTTCTGGAATTCTTCAAAATAGATTTCAGTGTTAAACCCACGCAGACAGAAAGGCTCTAAAATCATAATCTTGATATCGGGCAATGCCTCTTTGATTTCCTCAATAAGCATACAGTAAATCTTATAATATTTGTCTTTGTCAACACCGTTTGGTCCCTTTTCGGAATATTCGTGCCATACATCGTTTACACCGATTAAGATACTCATAACATCAGGCTTTAAGTTTATAATATCAACTTTAATTCTCTGGTAAAGGTCAACAATACGGTTACCGCCGATACCACGGTTTATACATTCATATTTACCGGGATTTTCAAATTCAAGTGCCGCAGAGGTTAAAAGTGCATATCCCCTGCCCCTTTGCATATTATCTTCATAACTGCGACCTACATCAGTGATAGAATCGCCCTGAAACAAAATTCTCATAACGTTTCCTCCAAAAAATATCTATACTACGATAATACTACAAAATTTTAAAAAGTCAATATCTTTTTTTCATAAAGTCAATACAGTAACAAACCTGTGCATCTCTATGATATTGTAAAAGATTTGTGAGAATAATCGTAGGAAACGACCTGTGTGTCGTTACATTTGTAGTCGCAGTAACCTTGCGTATATTATAATAAAAAAGTACAAGCCACCTTCGGTGACCTGTACTTTTTGGTGCGGATGACGGGACTTTTTTTCTGCGGAAAAACCGGCTCGTGGCTCTGACAGTCCACCGGACTGTCATTCACTACCACTCGCTTCAAGTCCCGCACAATACAATAAAAAAAGCACAAGCCACCTTCGGTGACCTGTGCTTTTTGGTGCGGATGACGGGACTTGAACCCACATGGTATTGCTACCACTAGAACCTGAATCTAGCGCGTCTGCCGCACACCGCTTTTCTGCTGAGAATGCCAGTCTTTTCGGGATATTTCGGCGGTTTGGGAACTCGTCAAAAATGGTGTAAAAACCTGAATTTTACGAGTGTTCTATCCTACCACTTACCCGAAAAATTTTGCACCTATAATGTAACCCTGCGTAAGACTATTACGCTTTTTCACTCGTAAGACTTCACGATTCCTGAGGAAAGTCTTATTCGCATTCCACCAAGAACGTTTTGCCTCATTTCATAATAATTATATCTAAAGTCTTACGAAAAGTAAAGTGGTTCCCCAAAAGTTTTTTTAAGAAGTTTAAGACCATACACCGAAACGCTGTAAGGAACAACAAAAGGTGAGTAAAAGTTTTTTTATCGGGTATCAAATTTAATACTCAACCCACAAATAAAGGCTACCATTTTTAACGGTTTTTAAGTCAGTTTAAGCCGTATTTAATGTTAGCCTTGTGTTTCTTAAACACTTTTAATGATTAAAGGGGTTAATTTTAAAATTTAATTATCCTCATCATCAGCGGTGGACTCGTCAATAAGCTGAGCAAGAATCTTGCGGTTTTCGTCTATATCAAATACAATAGGCTCTCGTCCTATCTTGATAGGTTTTCTTATTACCCAATCAGTAGTAATGCTTATTTCACTATTACCGTCAGAGTTCTTTCTAATAAATATGGTTACTCCCTTACTGGATAATGCGGATTCATATTTTTTTAATTCAGAACTAAAACGATTGGAAGCCTTAGGGTATGCCTCTCTAGGATAAATATCATTATCACTTTCGGTCATAAAATCCCTTAGTGCCTTATATAAAAACGTCATAGTGCTGCACCATTCGCCGTCATTTTCCTTAAGGAAGTCTATAAGCAAACGAATCAACATAGCGTTTTCGCAAGTTATCTCCATTTGTCTGTCCTTATTAGACTTCAACACCTCGTCAAATTCCTTACCCCTATTTCCCATAGCTTCAGCTACGGCATAACCAAATTTATGAAAATCGGCTAATCTTACAGGCTTATCGACCTTTATCGTAGGCAACATTTTTATAGCTGAGGAAATCAAGTCAAAGATACCACCTAGTATATACGGTAAATCCTTATTGAAAGAATCCCATATTTCATTATCCCCGAGTCTATTGCTTTCTCTAATAAGTTTGGTAGTAAAGAACAAAATACGTTCCGCAAGGTCAGCACGAAAGACAAAATTTGAAATGCCGTTAAGACACATACTGCTTTTTAGGTGGGAACAATCAATATTCTTATTAGTGTAGTATTGTCTATCCGTCCAGCTTACACCAGTTATTACACTACAAAGAAAATCACTTTGCTTTGCTGATAGTTTAGATAGGTTATCAAAAGCCGTATAGTAGCTATTATTGAGCCTTACCCTCAAATTATTAAGGGAATCGGGTATTGTTTCAAGTTCACTTATTGAGGGGTCAATTATCTTTTTTACAATCTTTGATAGTGTGCTTTTTCCAGAGCCGTTAGTTCCGTTAATACTGATAGACGGATAGACAATATTGGGGTTAAAACAAGTTGCTATATATACCGTAAGCAACAGTTTTTCTTCCGCTGATACATTAAGGTACTTATATAGACGTTCCCACCCTCTCTCACTACGAATAGGTGTAACTTGCGGTAACTGGTCTTTGCTTTGTATAAAGATAGAATAGTTGTTAGGCTCAACGCTCCAACCGTTTTTACTTACCTTTACACACTTACCATTACATAGGTCATAAATGATTGAATCTTCATAAGGTGCTATACGGTATTTTGCCTCCGTAACCTCGCTATTATAGGCAAGGTTTTTGATATAGTCAATACAATCTTTCATAGTTGTACTGATAGGAAATGAGCCTGTAAGTTCCTTAAACTCACTCTTTATGAAGAATGAAAATTCCTCGCTATTTAGTGATAGGTTACAAGTCTTTCCGTTTCGTGTAACTTTCGCAAAGATATCCGTATCCGTCCTTAACAGCGGATAGCCTTTCATCATATCAAGTAGGATATCTTCTTGATTGGTTTTCTTACCCTTAGTGGGCTTTTTGATTTTTGTAGCCATTTTGACTACCTCCTAAAATTTATTTTTCAGCGTACAAGGTTCTCTTGAACGTCTGCAATATAAATAAAGGGGAAAGCTGAAAACCCATAAGGCATTTTTATAAGAAAATCTTGAAAAAACCTCAATTTTTGCAACTGTAAGAAACAAATCCGCAACGAAAAAGAGCTTAAAAGTCAAAAAAATTGGCACTATCGACTAAATAATCGGTAGTGCCATTTAACTTTTATTGTGCAAGAGGTAGATTTTTCGAGTTTTAAGTTTGTTATCCATTTTTGGGCAATTTTAAGGTGTTTTCCGCACGTTTTATCGTTTTCACACCGTAAGGTGGGATAAGCCTTAAAAAAATACTAAGGACAAAAATGACAGCTTAGAAGTGAAATGTAAATCACCTCTTTTTTCTGGTAAAGAAAGCATAAATTTCATAAAAGTTTATAATTTTTAATTCATATAAAAGACCAAAAATTATGTTTTTCACTATTTAATTAGTGGTTTTCTGAATGCGAATCAATATCAAGGTTATTTTTCAGCATATAGGTAGAAAAGTCATTATCATCATATAAAAACCAAGACATAGCTTTATCGGAAGTGCGAATAATCATTACATTGTGAAACAAGTTTTTCTCAGTACTATTTGCAGAGTATGAATCAAATTCATAATAGGTACATTCTCCACATTTCAAATCTCCCCATTTCTCAGTGTTGTTATTGATTATTAAATCTGAGTCTTTTATGCTATAGAATGCTTCAAATGTTTCTTTGGCGTAATTTTTGTTTTTTGTAGAAATATTAACAGATTCGTTACCTGAATTACAGGAAACAAGACAGAATAGCATAACGACTGTTGTAACAGATGTGAGTAATTTTACAATAATATGGTAATTTATAATCATTAAATTTTCCTCCGATGTATACAAGCTATTATATTAAGAATGTTATATATAACCTGTTACTTCAATCTTCATTAAGGTCAAGATAAGTGAAAATCATTTTTACTATATCAACTGCCATTGATTTTTCGATATCTGTTCTTCCATTCATGAGTTGATTCCATATACAATATAGTGTATGGCTATTTGTATTTACTGAATCCATAAGTATGTAATCTACAGTTATTTCAAGTCGGTTTACTATCATTATTAAGTTTTCTAGAGAAACATGGCGTTCTCCTCTTTCAATCTGTCCTATATAAGCAGTAGAGAGGGCAACATCTTCCGCCAATTTTTCTTGTGTTAAATTTAACTTTAAGCGTTCTTCACGAATACGCTTACCTAAAGCTATATAATCCAAGTGTCACCATCCTTGCTTATTATAGATATACATAATAATTATATCTGTTTTTTAAGATTTTTGAATATACTACTAGTGTTATTGGCTTATGCTTATAGCTGTAAACATATCAAATTACGGAGATACGGTGATAACTTTTTATAATAATATAATTTTATTTTATAAGCCATAATTTTATACAATCAAAGGAGAATGTTGACTATGGCTTACGCCATAGCAACGATAGGTAATATTTTGCATAGGCATCGCCTAGCAAAATATTACCACATTTTATATAAAATTTTTAAGAAAATGTATCTCAGTACCTTTTTTCAAGAATCTAATATTAGGGATAATTTTTCGGACGTTGCCGAAAAATCACCCCAACCGTTATACTCTTTTCCATATAAAAATTGTATAAATTTCAAAAAGTATCTCCGTATATCCGTACAGTAAAATACTTATATTTTGGGGACGAGCGTAAGCGAAGTCCCCTCAACCTTTTAATACATATACAGTTGACGGAGCGTAGCGG
>JAZLER010000024.1:0-1971 GCA_045615345.1 Fumia sp.
TTGTGAAGCGGATAATCACGATACGCATCGGCTGCAACTGATGCAAGTTCTTTTATTCTGTTTTTTGGCACAATATAAAGACCTGCTTTTTCTACCACTCTTTTTGCAAGGGGAAGCTCTATTTTTCTTACAAGATTATCCATATGCCATCACTCCTGATCGAGCATATCTGATAGCCCTGTCATCTCAAAAACCTCACGAACCATATCATTAGCTTTTTCAATCCTCATTTTCCCCTGATGTGAATTCATTTTTTTATACGCACCAAGCAAAACTCTGATTCCCGCTGATGATATGTATTCGACACCGGACATATCAAAAACAAGCTCTTTTGTATCTTCGGGAAGTTCATTGATTACTGACTCAAGATTCGGTGCAGTTGTTGTATCAAGTCTTCCTGTTATTTCAAGAGTAACAAGTTCAAAATCTCTTTCCACATTGATTGTCATAAAAATTCTCCTTTAACTTATGTTTAGTTTTTTATATCGTACAAAATCTGTTACTTCTCACAAATCGGTGCACTTTCCAGTTTGGATATTGGAAGATGA
The DNA here is from genome assembly GCA_045615345.1 of Fumia sp. GTDB lineage: Bacteria > Bacillota > Clostridia > Oscillospirales > Ruminococcaceae > Fumia. Next base: position 549 of record JAZLER010000024.1, read on the forward strand.
TTTTTATAAACTCCATGAATTTTGTAAGGTATTTTTTCTTCATCAAGAATCTGACAGAAGTAATCCATGTACTTCTTTTTCTTGTTCATTTGCATCAGTGAAATACAGAATTTATCACCAACATCGAGGATTTCAAACAGAAGATGTGCATCGGTGATAATATGTGCTCTCTCAATATAATCCGTCATTTCACCCCAGTCCTCTCTTCCCATATAGTTAATCAGGAAGGAATTGTGGACATCGGGAACACGATGGCTGTTTTTACTTGCATATTTGTTCTTTTCTTTCAGTCCTTTTACCTTATCTATTCCATCGGTATATTCATAAAACTTTCGCAATGTATCCCAAGCGTATTCCGGCTGAATCTGCAAATGAGTCGCACCTCTTATGACTGTACAGATTTTATCAACAGACCAGTTTTGTGCATGATAAGGAATAAAACAGAAAATGTGGGAAAGCAGGTCATGGTGTGTTTTCGGGCATCCGACTTCACTTCGGTAATTGTGGTTTGTTTCCACTCTGAATGGAAGTCGGTTTTTTGGTAACGCACGGTTTAATGCTTTTACCATAATTGCCGCCACCGCCGACATTGGACTTCCGTCATTTTCACTTACAAATCGCATCATTTCACTTTTAGGAATTTCAAATTCATAATGAACGCTATCGCTGAAAATAAGATTACCAAACCCAAACAGATATTCAAGTCCGGGAAACCAAACTTCATCCTTTTTAATCTTACCCAATGGAGCATTGTTCGGGAGATTTTCCGTATTTGGATACGCATATTCTTCAGGCAAAACAGGTGAGTCGATCATTAAAGTAGAACCCGGATTCGGTTTAACACCATATCTGGCACAAATATATTCATATACCGTTGTCTTAATCCAAAGGAAAGTACCGCATCCACCGCACATTCCGTGATACATATTGAAATAAATACAATTGTCTTCATACTCAATACTGCAAGGCTGATAGTTTACTGCTTCGGAAAACAGGTATGTTTTCTTGTTGGAAACAGCTTTTACGCTAACAGTTCTTGGGTTAGGAATCAAATCCACACCACCGTCTTCATCAATATGAATTTGTTTTGAATAATAAGGAAAGCGTTTAAAAGCTTTTTGAGCTGCCTCTGTCAGCGTGTCAGGCTCAACATTTTCCTTCATAACTACCTTGATTCGAATATTGAATGTAATAAATTGGTTTGATTCGTGTAGCAAGTACGCATCAGGCGAATATTTCATTTTGCACCTCCAAGGTTTATATTTTTATTTTTGCTCCACATACTGCGCATATTTATGAAGAACAGATGCAAAGAAAATTCGGTTAACCTGTTCACCGGGAGCAAGTGTACTGATTGTATTCCCCGACATTATTCCGCTGCCGCAAGTCCACTCTAATGCAGGTATAGCGTAATCACTTACTG
>JAZLER010000025.1:0-1565 GCA_045615345.1 Fumia sp.
TGCCCGCTTTCAGAGTTTATGAATACGACAGCCGCAACGTGCCCTCCAACGAATTCGGCGATCTGCAGGATCACACCTGCACGGTGGCTCTTGACGAAGATCTTAACCTTTCGTACGAGCTTTTGCCCGAATCGCTGACCATTTTCACCACCGACTACGTCGAACGCCCCGAGACGTTTGCAAAGAACGTAAAGCTTTCGTCCGACAAACACACTCTTTCGTGGTCGCCCGTAACAGACAAGCTCCATTGCTATTACAGAGTTTACCGCGGAACAACGGCGGATTTTGTGCCGTCAAAAGAAAACCAGATCGCATCCACCGTTGCAACAGATCTGAAGCTTGATGCAAGATATCTTAAAGAATCCGCCATAAGAAACGTCAAAGGTAATTATTACAAGGTCGTTTCGGTAAACAAAAGAAGATAACAAAAAAGATCCGCCAGATTTTGAACAAGTCCAGTAAAAACGGACAATTGAAAAAAACATCCTCCTATGGTAGAATAAAAATACCATAGGAGGAATTTTTATGCCAAGAAGTTACAGACACATCAAGGATTATGAGAAAGAAATTTTAGAACTAAAAGAAAGAGGTTTGACAAAAAATGAAATAGGAAAGCAGTTAGGTTTCACATTTGAGCAAATACACAACTTCTTCTGTAGATACAACCGCAACAAACGAAAAATGAATGCCGGAATAGTATTAAAGAAAAAAGGCAGACCACCAAAGGATTATGTTGTCAGCGAACAAGATAAGGTTGCAGAATTGAAATATATACTTGCTCGCAAGGACGCAAGAATAAGAAGTTTGGAAATGGAAAACGAACTGATGCGGGATTTTCTCTCGCTCACAGGAAGGAAGTGAGAACAAGCGTAAAGTATTTGGTAATCTACCGCCACAAAGATAAATATGGGGTAAGCGAAATGTGCAGATTTTTCAAGGTATCAAGAAGCGGATATTACGGCTTTGTTTCTCGAATGGATATTCCTGCATTTGATTTGCCGTTGGCTGAAAAGATAAAGGAATGTCAGGAAGAATGCGGCAGAACTTACGGTTACCGCAGAGTACACATTTGGCTTGAAAGACACGGAATACATCACAATCCCAAAACAATACTTCGTGTTATGCAAAAATATGGCTTGTTGTCTGTAATCAGACGCAAGAAATACCGCAATTACGGTGATTATCTGCACAGGTATCCAAACCTTTTAAACAGAGATTTTAAAGCTGAAAGACCGAATCAAAAATGGGTTACAGATATTTCGTACATTCATACCAAACAAGGTGTATTGTATCTTTCTGTCATCAGGGATCTGTATGACAACAGTATTGTTGCTTACAAGACCGGAACCGAGCAAAACATAAATCTTGTTTTGAGTACGATCAAAGCAGCCAAAAGGAAAGAAAAGGTCACCGCAGAGTTGCAGCTCCACAGTGACCAAGGCTTTCAGTATACATCCCATGCGTACTTTAAGCTAACTAAATCATACAACATTACGCCGTCAATGTCAAGACGTGGAAACCCATATGATAACGCTTTAGCTGAAAATTTCTTTTCAATTCTCAAA
>JAZLER010000026.1:0-2053 GCA_045615345.1 Fumia sp.
GTATCCGGTTATTTTTTCAAACATTAACAGCTTGTCCGAAGCAGCTATGAAGAAAGCAGTAGATACACAAAACAAACTGCTTATGGCACAGATTGAAGCCGAAACCGCACAGCTTGCCATAGAAAGCCACGCAAAACATGACCGCCGTCACCATAATCTTATTATGTTGGAATATGCCAACAACAACGATTATGAAAGTGTAAAAGAATACTTGGAAAATCTTGTAGAAATTGATAATAAAGCATCAGGAGAAGTGAGATATTGTGAGAACAGGACGATTAACACCATTATAACTGTTTACGAAAGACGTGCAAAAGAAAACGGAATCTTGGTAAAAGTTGCTGCGGAGAGTAGCCGTGAGCTTACTGTTCTTCCGCAAGACCTTGTGGTGGTTATTGCAAACCTTTTTGAAAATGCAATCAATGCCACTCTAAAGCTAAAGAACAGAGATAAATTTATAGATATTCGTATTAAAGAAAGTTCCAAACGCCTTGTGATAAAGGTAGAAAACCCTTGCGAAGCAAATTATACCTTTGATGAGTCTGGCTTTGGTGTCGGTATTCGCTCGGTAATCGCTACTACAAATAAGTATGAAGGTATGTACGATTTCGCCGCTGAGGATGGGATTTTCTCTGCAAAAATCATCTTAAATTTGGAATAAAACTGCAATCTGCGACAAAAAACATACAATCTACGCCAAACTCCCCATTCAGGGGAGTTTTTTTGTTATACTTTCTAAGAGTATTTTTACTTTGTTTTAAAAAGAAAGTATATGAATATTTGTGCAAGGGAGGCGTAACAGTGAACGAAAAAAAATATGACGAAGACGGTTATCTTATCATATCCGAAACGGACTCTTGCCCTTTATGGGAAAAAGATACTATTCCAAGCGCTTTCGTTTGTACGAAAGACTGCTTTTACTGTGCTTTTTCAAATTTCAGACAAGACGAGTATATGCAAAGTCTTGGTGATAAGGAAAAGGGCGAAAAACTCTACAGTATTTGTCATAACGAGGTCAACAGGAAATAATGTCTAAAGCTCCAAAAATATTTGTTGCTCTTGCCAAAACGGCAAATTATATAGAAATTAAAAATTTTAGGTCAAAGGTGGTATTGAAGTGAGAAAAAACAACAAACGAATATTATCTGTAGGATTAGTTTTGTGTATGATAATCTCCCTCTTTTCGCAAATTGCATATGCCGAGGACAAAAGTGCATTTGTATCAGGACAGTATGAAACTGTTTTGGGTGAGAATGTTGAAGTTGAACTCAAAGCAACAGACTCCGCAGGTGTTATTGCATTGCTCTGTGAGATTGAGTTTGATTCTGAGTATCTTGAAATTTTGAGGTATGACGATGCAAAGCTTATCGGAGGAACGCTTACAGCCAAAACAGATGAATCCCCAATGAGACTTTTTTGGATGGATGCACTGGCAAAGGAAAATACATTGGTCGAAGGCACACTTGGTACATTTACTTTCAGAACGCTTAAGCCGGGAAAAACCGAAATCAATGTAAATTACAAAGAAGCTTTCAACAAAGACGGTGAATTAGTTACTTTTGAAAATGCAGTGATAGAAGTAAACATAAAAGACTCGGATGCTCCTGTAGCTGAGGCAAAAGAATACACCATCAAGGCAACAGCGGGAGAAAACGGAAAAATAAATCCGTCGGGTGAAATTAAAGCCACAGAGGGCAAACAGCTACTATTTGTCTTTACTCCTGATTCCGGATATAAAGTAAATGATGTAAAAGTAGATGGCAAAAGCGTTGGTGCAGTACTTGAATACACCTACGAATCTGTAAATGCAGACAGCACTATTGAAGTAAGCTTTAAAAAAATACCTTCTTCGGGCGGTTCATCAGGCGGAAGTTCTTCATCAGGCGGAAGCTCTTCATCAGGCAAATCAGATGAAGAAACCATTGAGAAACCTACTGAGGAAACAACAACTAAAGAAGAGACAACGAAAGAAGAACCCGTAAAAACAGAATGGGTTAACCCCTTTAGTGATGTAAAGACGGATGATTGGTATTATGAGTATGTAAAATACATT
>JAZLER010000027.1:0-24305 GCA_045615345.1 Fumia sp.
AAACCCATTTTCAGATGGTCTATTGACAGGTATGGATATTTATATTTTTCGAGCAATTTTTGGGCAAGTGCAGTTTTGCCTGTATGCGATGCTCCTGTAATTAAAATAATCATTATCTCACCTACAAATTCTTATTTATCGGTTAGTTATAATTTAATTGAATACTAAAGAAAATACTGAAAAACTCCCGTGGTTTTGTGTGTTCTTTATTTTTTTAAATAGCCTCTGGGGGAGACGCCTTTTATTTTTTTGAATACGCGCGAAAAATAAAACGGATCGGAAAAGCCTACTGATGCAGAAACTTCTGCAATAGAGAGGTTTTCGGTCTTTAAAATACTGCAGGCCTCGTTGATTCTGTAACGCATAAGAAATTGCGTGGGCGACATACCAAACTCGGAGGAAAACACTCTGTAAAGATGGCTTGGGCTAATTTTCGCGGCTTTTGCTACATCTTCAATAGTAATATCACTGCTGTAATTGTAGCTTATAAACTTTGTAGCCTGTTCTATGTAAAGTTTTGTGTGAATTTTCTTGGGAGGTTTTTTCTTGGATTTCTCCATCAGGATTCCCAAAAACTGATAGAGGAAACCGAGCATTTTAGTCTCGCAGGCAGAGGAGTTCCCTCTTGACTCATAAATCTGCATTAAAAGCTCGGAAAGATTTTTTTCACCGATTTTCAAAACCCTTTCTTCTGAGGAGAAAGGAGTAAGATTTATAAGACGGTGTGCTTCTGTACCATTAAATCCTACCCAGTAATATTCCCATGGGGAATCTTTATCGGCAGTGTATGTTACAAGCTCAGAAGGTTTTATCAGGAATATGGAACCTGCAGATATTTTAAAGGTGCCTTCGGGGGTTTTGAGGGTGCCTTTACCGTCTTTTACATAGTGAAAAAGATAGTGGTCCCTTATACCCGGTCCCCATGAATGCTCAGGTTCGCAACGCTGAAATCCGACATTATAGACACTTAATGATATGTTTTCCTGATTTGAAGTTTTGTAAGAATATTTATAAGTGTTTTTATCCATAGCACCACTCCCTTTAATTCTATTTTATATTAAAAGTTTTTAAAATGCAAGATAAATCCATATTTTTTATATTATAAAATCATTGAAATTTCCGTTAATATGGTGTATTCTAAAAGTGAAATAAATTTCAGGGAGATGAATTTATGCAGTATAACCTTCTCAAAAAAGAAATTGAAAATGGTGCAATTAATGCAACTCTTGCATATCTTTACGGCGAGAACAATGTAGAAACTCAGAAAAACCGCTATCTTGAAGCACTTTGTGAGTTTGCAAAAATATTTGGTGATGACCGTGATGTTGAAATTTATTCTGCTCCCGGACGCACCGAGGTATCTGGCAACCACACTGACCACAACGCAGGCAGAGTACTTGCTGCAAGTGTAAACCTTGATGTTATTGCGATTGTTTCAAAGACTTCTGATAATACTGTGCGTTTGCAGTCAAAGGGTTATCCTATGGACACAGTTTCTTTTGATGACCTTGAGGTGCGTGAAGAAGAGATAAATAAATCTGCTTCTCTTATCCGCGGTGTTGCGAAAAAATTCACTCTCGAAGGATATAAAATCGGCGGATTTGATGCTTATACCACTTCAAATGTATTGAAGGGTTCAGGGCTCAGCTCCTCTGCAGCTTTTGAAGTTTTGGTAGGAACTGTTTTAAGCTATGTTTATAACGAAGGTACAGTTTCTCCTGTTGATATTGCGAAATACGCGCAGTATGCTGAAAATGTTTACTTTGGTAAACCCAGTGGCCTTATGGACCAGATGGCATCTTCTGTCGGCGGTATGATTACTATTGATTTTTCTGATGCCGAAAAACCGATTATTGAAAAGGTTGAGTTTGATTTTGATGCACTTAACTGTGCACTCTGTATTGTAGATACAGGCGGAAACCACGCCGATTTAACAAACGAATATGCGGCAATTCCTAATGAAATGAAAGAAGTAGCTTCACTTTTCGGTAAAAAGGTTCTCCGTGGTGTAACAATGGAAGATTTGCTTTCAAAGGTGAAAGAAATCCGTGAAAAATGCGGCGACAGAGCTTTACTTCGTTCAATGCATTTTATTTCCGAGAATGAAAGAGTAGGGGATATTGTCGATGCGCTTAAAGGAAAAGATTATGATAAGTTCTTAAATCTTTTAACTGTTTCAGGCAATTCTTCTTTCAGATATCTGCAGAATGTTTATGCGAATATCGCCCCAAAAGAACAGGGACTTTCAGTAGCCCTATTTATGTCCGAAAGATTTTTACAGGGTGAAGGTGCTACAAGAGTTCACGGCGGTGGCTTTGGTGGTACTACATTTAACCTTGTACCCACTGAAAAAGTAGAAGAGTTTAAAGCGATGATGGAAAATGTTTTTGGCGAAGGTTGTTGCCATATTCTTTCTATCCGTCCTGTCGGCGGAACTCAAATCATTAAATAAGGAGTAACAAAAATGGCTGAATTAAGATATAATCCCTTAACACGCGACTGGACAATGGTGGCTTCTCATCGTCAGAATCGTCCACAGATGCCTAAAGACTGGTGCCCTTTCTGCCCCGGTTCAGGAAAAGTTCCCGATGAAGGTTTTGAAGTGCTTCGCTATCCTAACGATTTTCCTGCACTTTCCCAGAACCCTCCCAAAGAGGATGATGTGGCAACCGATTTGTTTAAGGTACGCCCTGCGTATGGTAAGTGCGAAGTAATTCTGTACTCTGATAAGCACGAGGCTTATCTCAAAGATTTGACAGATGAGCATGCACATAAGCTTGCATATCTCTGGAAAGAATGCTTTGAGGATTTTTCTGCTGACGAAAAAATCAAATATGTTTTCATTTTCGAAAACCGAGGTGATGTTGTAGGCGTTACAATGCCTCACCCCCACGGTCAGGTTTATGGTTACTCTTTCGTTCCCAAGCGTTTGAACGAAGAAGTAGCATCTGCCAAGGATTTTAAAGCTGAAAACGGCAAATGCCTTTTCTGTGCTTTGATGGAAGAAGAAATCAAAGACTCAAGAAGAATTATCTTTGAAAACGAGCATTTTATCGTTTACCTTCCTTTCTTTGAACCCGTTACATATGGTGTTCAGGTTACTGCAAAACGCCACGTTACCGATTTGTCACAGATGACAGATGAGGAAATCTGTGCTTTGGGTGAAATAACACGCGATGTTGCAGGTATGTACGATGCACTTTTTGACAAAGCTTTCCCCTATATGATGTGTATGCATAACGCGCCCGTGAATGATGGTGACCATTCTGAGTTCCATTTCCACATTGAGTATTATCCTCCCATGCGTTCTGCCGACAAACAGCAGTTCTTTGCATCTTCCGAAACAGGTGCATGGGCTTGGTGTAATCCAACTTGCCCTGAAGATAAGGCAGAGGAACTCCGTGTGGCATATAAAAAATATCTTGAATCCAAATAATTAAAGAGGGCGTTTGCCCTCTTTTTTATTTGCCAAAACTCAGATTTTTTTGTATAATAAGATTGGGAGGTGACAGTATGAGTGAATGCACACTTTGTCCGAAGAAATGCAATGCGGACAGAATCAAAAACAAAGGCTTCTGCGGTGCAACCGATAAAATAAAGGTGGCAAGAGCGGCATTGCACTTTTGGGAGGAACCTTGTATCTCGGGTGATAAGGGTTCGGGTACTGTGTTTTTTTCATACTGTCCTTTAAAATGTGTTTACTGTCAGAATTTTGATATAAGTAGGGGAAATGCCGGAAAGGAAATTACCACAGAAAGATTGTCGCAGATTTTCCTTGAACTTGAGCAAAAAGGTGCTCATAATATAAACCTTGTAACCCCTACTCATTATGCAACCGAAATTATAAAAGCATTAAAGCTTGCGAAGGATTTAAAAATCCCCGTTGTTTATAACACGAGCGGATACGAAAGTGTTGAAACTTTAAAGCTTTTAAAAGGTTTTGTTGATATATATCTTGTGGATTTCAAGTATATGGACAAGGAGTTAGCAAAAAAATATTCAAAAGTCCCCGATTACCCTGATGTTGCAAAAAAAGCAGTTAGAGAAATGGTAAATCAGGTGGGTGAAGCAGAATTTAAAGATGGCATTATGCAAAAAGGCGTAATTGTGCGGCATCTTTTATTGCCCTCACATCTTGACGATTCAAAAGAGATACTTAAATATCTTTTTGACAGCTATGGAAACGAAATTTTTTATAGTTTAATGAGCCAGTATACCCCCGTAAGGGAAACCGGATATGCGTGTCTTAACAGAAAAGTAACCGAGGAAGAATACGAAAGCTTAGTGGATTTTGCAGTTGACCTTGGAATAGAAAACGGATTTATTCAGGAGGGTGAAGCTTCGAGTGAAAGCTTTATACCACAGTTTGATAACGAAGGAGTTTAAATATGATAAGAAAATTTATAAGGTACTATAAACCCCACAGAAAGCTTTTTTTCTGGGATATGTTTTGTGCGTTGATAGTTGCGGTTGCAGACCTTTTTTACCCTGTAATCGCTAAAAATATGATAAACGACTATGTCCCCAACAAAAATTTAAGACTTCTCATTGTCTGGGGCGTGGTTTTGCTTTTTATTTATATCTTAAAAGCAGGGCTTAATTATTTTATTCAGTACTACGGGCATATTGTCGGTGTCCGTATTCAGGCTGATATGCGAAGGGATATTTTTAAGCGTTTGCAAAAACTTCCACTTTCTTTCTTTGACGAAAACAAAACAGGTACCATTATGTCAAGGATTATAAACGACCTTATGGATATCTCGGAACTTGCACATCACGGCCCCGAGGATTTATTCTTGTCGGTGGTACTTTTAATCGGATCTTTTGTGATGCTCGCAACTATAAATTTGCAACTTACTATAATAGTATTCTGCCTTTTACCGATTATCGTTTTCTTTACTGTTAAAATGCGAAGAAATATGCACGATGCTTTCCTTAAAACAAGGGAAAAAGTAGGCGAGATCAACGCGAGTTTAGAAAATTCCATATCGGGCATCAGGGTTTCAAGAGCGTATAACTGCAGTGAGCACGAGGAGAAGAAATTCCAAAAATATAACGATGAATTTCAGTTGGCACGCGCGGCTGCCTATAAGGTTATGGGGATATTTTTCTCGGGAATGTCCTTTTTTATGGATGTTTTATATCTGATTGTGCTTGTAGCGGGTGGACTCTTTTTCTACTACGGCAAAATTGATGTCGGCGAATTTGCGGCATATCTTCTTTACATCAATATGTTTTTAAATCCCGTAAGAAAGCTTGTATCCTTCTTCGAACAGCTTCAGAATGGTATGACGGGATTCAAGCGTTTTGAGGATATTATGAACGAAAAAGAAGAACCCGAAAACGAAAACGCAATTGATGTTGACAAACTCGAGGGTATTATTGATTTTGAAAATGTAAGCTTCAGTTATGCAAAGGATTCTGAAAAACTCGTTATAGATAACCTTTCGATGCATATTGAAAAGGGCAAAAAGGTAGCGCTTGTTGGTCCCTCTGGCGGCGGTAAAACTACACTTTGCCACCTTATTCCAAGATTTTATGAAGTAAGTGACGGTAAAATTTCTATCGATAACTACGATATTACCGAGCTTTCGAGAAACTCTCTCAGAAAAAATATCGGTATTGTGGCTCAGGAGGTTTTCCTTTTTACGGGTACTATTAAAGAAAATATTGCTTACGGAAACCTTGATGCAACCGATGAAGAAATCATCGAAGCCGCTAAAAAAGCTAACATCCACGACTTTATTTTAACAACCGAAAACGGTTATGATACTTATGTGGGCGAACGCGGTGTCAAGCTTTCGGGCGGTCAGAAACAGAGAATTTCCATTGCGAGAGCTTTCCTTAAAAATCCGCCCATCTTAATTCTTGATGAGGCGACTTCAGCTCTTGATAACGCAACCGAAATGCTTATTCAGGAATCTTTGGAAGAACTTTCTGTGGGAAGAACTCTGCTTGTCGTGGCACATCGCCTTTCCACCATCAAGAATGCAGACGAGATTATCGTTATAACCGATAAGGGTATCGAAGAACGCGGAACACATAACGAACTTATTGAAAAGAATGGTATTTATGCCGAACTTTATAAATATCAGTTTAAAAATTAGGGGACAATATGAAACACAATAATCCTTTTGAAAAAAGTCTTGCAAATAAAAGATATTATACCTGGGACTACCATTTAAAAGAAAAATTCGGCGGCAAGGTGTTTAAAGTTTCCCTTGACGGCGGTTTTTCCTGCCCGAATATTGACGGCAGTAAAGGAAGTGGCGGTTGTACCTATTGCGCCTATTCCTTTAAAAGGCAGACCCCCGATGATTTGCTCACACAGTTTAAAAATGGTGTTGATATGCTTCATAAAAAATGGCCCGATGCCGATAAATATATCCCGTATTTTCAGGCGAATACCAATACCTATGCACCACTTTCTGAACTGAAAGCAAAGTACGAAGCTGTTCTTTCTCAGGAAGGGGTAGTGGGTTTGAGCATTGCCACAAGGGCTGATGCGCTTCCTGATGACGTGCTTGATTATCTTTTTGAGCTTAACAAAAAAACCTACCTTATTGTGGAACTCGGGCTTCAGTCAATCCATGATGTGACTGCAAAAAGGATTAACCGCGGTCATGATTATAAATGCTTCTTAGAGGGGGTTAAAAAGCTTAATGACAGAAATATCCCAGTTTGCGTTCATATTATAAATGGACTTCCCGGGGAAAGTTATGAAATGATGATGGAAACGGTTAAGGTAGTTTCAAAGCTTGATATCCATTGTATCAAAATCCACCTTTTGCATATTATCAAAGGAACAAAAATGGCAGAGGAATTTGCAAACGGCGAGTTTAAGGAAATGGAGCTTTCCGATTATGTGAAATTGGTCTGCGACCAGCTTGAACTTTTACCACCCGATGTCGTAGTACAAAGGGTGACAGGTGATGGGTTAAAAGACAGCCTTATTGCCCCCTTATGGAGCCTTAAAAAATTCGTTGTTATGAACGAAATTGACAAAGAACTTCAAAGACGCAACAGTTATCAGGGGAAATATTATGGAGTACAAAAACCGTAAAAATACAAGATTAAAAGATTACGATTATTCTCAAAATGGGTGCTATTTCGTAACGATATGTACCCATAATCGACAATGTTTATTTGAAATACCTATCGTAGGGAACGACCTGTGTGTCGTTCCGTCAAAAATGCCACAAAATAAAATTGTTGAAAAATGGTTATTTGAATTGCAAAATAAATACAATGTGAAAATAGATCGATATGTTATTATGCGTGATCATATTCATTTTATATTGATTATCAACACGGAACGACACACAGGTCGTTCCCTACCGGATATGATGCAATGGTTTAAAACCATGACAACAAATGAATATATAAAATGCGTTAAAGAAAACACATTAAAACCATTCAATAAAAAATTATGGCAAAAATCATATTACGACCACATTATCCGTGATGAGGAAGATTATATTACAAGATGCAATTACATTGAAAACAATCCATTAAAATATGTGGTTGAAAACAATTTATAAGCAATGACAATCTTGATAAAAGGGGAAAAATTATGACAGATGTAGTAATCCGCGCAAAGGCAAAAGAATTTTCAGAATACTGGAAAGACAGAGGATATGAAAAGGGCGAAAGTCAGCCTTTCTGGATATCCTTGCTTCGTGATGTATTGGGCGTTGAATCACCTGAACATTTTATAAATTTTGAAGAACAGGTACACCTTGACCATACGAGCTTTATCGACGGGCATATCCCGTCTACTCACGTTCTTATCGAGCAGAAAAGCAAAGGCAAAAATTTAAAACAACCTATAAAACAGTCTGACGGAAGTCTGCTTACTCCGTTCCAACAGGCTCAGCGTTATTCTGCGGTTTTGCCATATTCCGAAAGGCCAAGATGGATTGTCACCTGTAACTTTGAGGAGTTTTTGATTTACGATATGGAAAAACCGAACAGTGAGCCTGAGCAGATTTTCCTTAAAGATTTACAGAAAGAATATTACCGCTTAAAATTCCTGGTTGACACAGGGGACGATAATATCCGCCGTGAAACCGAAGTCTCTATTCAGGCAGGTAAAATTGTTGGTATTATGTACGATGAGATTTTAAAACAGTACCATAACCCCGAAAGCGAAGAAACACTTAAAAGTTTAAACAAACTTATTGTAAGGCTTGTTTTCTGTCTTTATGCAGAAGATGCAGGAATTTTTGGCAGTCATAATAAATTCCATAACTATATAAATTCTTTTCCTGCCAAGGATATGAGAAAGGCTGTTATCGAGCTTTTCAGAATTTTAAACACAAAACCCGAAGACCGTGACGAGTATGAGGACGAGCTTTTAAACTCCTTCCCATATGTAAACGGTGGACTTTTTGCGGACGAAAATATCGAAATTCCTCAGATGAACGATACTATCCGTGATTTGCTCCTTAAAAAGGCAAGTGAGGATTTCGACTGGTCGGCAATAAGCCCCACCATTTTCGGCGCGGTTTTTGAAAGCACATTGAACCCCGAAACAAGACGTTCGGGAGGTATGCATTATACCTCTATTGAAAATATTCATAAGGTTATAGACCCGCTTTTTCTTAATGAATTAAAAGAAGAACTTGACGCTATCAGGGATATAAAAGTAACAAAGCAAAGGGAAGTTAAGGTAAACGAGTTTATCTCTAAAATTTCTTCTCTTAATTTCCTTGACCCTGCCTGCGGTAGTGGTAACTTTTTAACAGAAACTTATATTTCCTTACGCCGTCTTGAAAACGAGGCTTTGAAAGTTATAACAGAGGACCAGATTTTGCTTGATGTCAAAAAGCTTATCAAGGTTTCTATCGGTCAGTTTTATGGTATCGAGATTAACGATTTCGCAGTAACTGTTGCAAAAACTGCCCTTTGGATTGCGGAATCCCAGATGATGAAGGAAACAGAAGATATTGTTCACTTAAACCTCGATTTTCTCCCCCTTAAATCCTACGCCAATATTGTAGAGGGTAACGCTTTGCGTATTGACTGGGAAACAGTAGTGCCTAAAGAAAAACTTAACTACATAATGGGTAATCCACCGTTTGTGGGGTATTCCCACCAAACAAAAGAACAGAAAAATGAACTTTTAAATGTTTTACAGATTAATGGTAGACCAATTAAAAATGCAGGTAAACTTGATTATGTGGCAGGGTGGTATTATAAGGCTGCAGAATACATATATGATACACAAATAAAATGTGCATTTGTATCAACAAACTCAATTGTACAAGGCGAACAGCCTGAAGCTATATGGAAACCTTTGTTGGCTGAATATACACTATTTATAAATTTTGCACATCAACCATTTAAATGGAAAAGTGAATCAATTGGACAAGCGACAGTGCATTGTGTTATAATTGGATTTTCTTCTGTTAATATTGGTTTTTGTTATTTGTATTCTCAAAACTTGAAGAAAAAAGTTGATAAGATTAATCCTTACTTATTAGCATTTGATAATGTATTTATAGAAAAAAGGACAAAACCTTTATGCGATGTGCCTGAAATGATGAATGGAAACAGACCAACTGATGATGGTAATTTGTCGTTATCAGAGGAGGAGTATAGCATACATTATTCGAATGCTCCACGATATATTAAACCTTTTGTAGGTTCTAAGGAGTACTTGTACAAGCAGAAAAGATTTTGTTTTTGGATAGAAAATTGTGATTTAGAAGTGGTGAAAAATGATAAGTTTGCAATGGGAAGATTTACTATGTGTAAAGAGTTTCGTGAAAAAAGTACAAAAGAGGGAACTAGAAAATGTGCTAATACACCGTACCTGTTTCAAGAAATAAGACAGCCTGATGATAATTTTGTAGTTTTACCTGTTACAACTTCTGAACAACGTAAATATATTCCCATTGGATATATGGATAAAGATACAATATGCAGTAACGCACTTATGATACTTCCAAAGGCAAATATTTATCATTTTGGGGTATTAATATCTAATGTGCATATGGCATGGATGCGTGCTTTTACGGGAAGATTAGAAATGAGATATCAGTATTCTGCATCCGTTGTATACAATAATTTTCCGTGGCCTAATCCAACTGAAGAACAGAAATCTAAAATTGAAAAAACAGCTCAAGCAATTTTAGATGCGAGAAAAATATATTCGGCATGCTCTTTATCGGATTTGTACGGCGATAAAATGTGGCTATATCCTGAATTGTTAAAAGCACATCAGCAAAATGACCGCGCAGTATGGGAAGCCTACGGCAAGGCATGGGATATCACATCCGAAAGCGACTGCGTTGCCCATTTAATGAAGATGTATCAGGAGTTGACGGAGTAAATTTTGTATATTTTAGAAAGGGAAAATATGATAAATATTAATAATAAAAGTTGGGATAAACTTAAGGCAACAGATATTTCTAAATTCTTATTTGATTTAGAGGAAAACATTTTCTTTGAGTTTAAATCTGATGATGTGGACACGAAGAAATTTTCAAAAGAAGTGTCAGCTTTTTCTAATACATATGGCGGATATATTTTTATAGGTGTAAATGATGATAAAACGATAACTGGCTGTTCAAATTGGACTGAAAATAGAATTCATACTACCATTCGTGATTCTATAACTCCAGTCCCAAATTTTGATGTCAAAAAATTCAATTTGTGTGAAAAAACAGTTTTGGTTGTAAGGATAGAAGAAGGTACAGTCCCCCCCTATATAACAAATCAAGGCGAAATATTTATCAGAGTTTCCTCTGGAACTTGTAAGGTTAAGAATTCTTATGAACTTTTAGAATTGTATAATAAACACAAGGATCAGTTGCACCGAATTAAAAATAAAATTGAAATCGAACCAATTGCAGTTAGCCAAAACTCGCCAAGTAATATTTGTGCGTATCTCGACGTAGGTTTTTCTATGGTTTCTTCTCAACAAATTGAAATGCAAAAAAGATTTTATAAAACTGATCTTAAAAAGATATCTGATTTTATTAAAACAACTTGTAAGGATTATAGTATCTCGCATATGGGGACATCATATGTTATAAGTATTGGCAGAGTTGCGATTAATGATAATGACAAACTGTTGGTTCAGGCAGGACTGCATAATTTTATTGAGATTATGCATGATGGTAGTGTGAAATATAGAATTATTTTTAGTGCTGAACCAGGGGATAATAAATCTGATATTTCGCACGTAGGGTATTGGATGTATAAGTTTTCACAAATATATAGTATGATTTTTGGGAAAAAAGTCGCAAAAGGCTTTATCCATGCGCACAAATACGAAAAAATAACAGTAGTAAATCAATTTATCCCTTTTTACAAATTAACACCACAGTCTTCACAAGAAGATATAAATTCTTTTGGAAATTATTTAATTGATCACCAAAAGAATTATGGTAATAATATAGTTATTAATAGTATTAGGTTTCCTAAAAATGATTATTTGCTAATTGATAAAAGATATTTTGATGATTATAAAATTAAATATAATAATGAAAAACTGGTTCAACATTTATTTGTAACAAGATATTCAAATTTAGGATATATAGATGAACCTGATAACTCATAAAAGGCAAGAACTTTTAAGTTCCTGCCTTTTATATTATATATCATTTCTTATAAGTTCTTCTAACTGTTCGCCTTTGACGATAATTCTTGAACTGCCGTCTTTTACCATTACAACAGGGGGAGTGAGGTTTCTATTATAATGGGAAGCCATTGAATAATGGTAAGCACCCGTTGAAAAAACGGCAAGAGTATCGGCAACTTTCGGTGTGGGGAGTTTGATATTCTCGCCTAAAAGGTCACCGCTTTCGCAGCATTTTCCTGCGATGGTGAACTCGCCGTCAACTGTATCGTTTACCCTGTTTGCAAGCACCATATCATATTCAGCCTGATACAAAGCAACCCTTGGGTTTTCGTACATACCGCCGTCAACCGACACATAGGTGCGGATATCGGGGATTTCTTTAACAGAGCCCACTGTATAAAGTGTAGTACCTGCTTCGCCGACAATGGAACGGCCGGGTTCAATGATGATAAAGGGGCAGGGGAGAGAATATTCTTCTGCCTTTTCCTTGATAACCACAGAAACCTTTTCCATATAGTTTTCGTAAGGGATAGGGGTGTCCTCATCGGTGTATCTGATACCGAAGCCGCCGCCTAAATTAAGGTCTTTTACAGTGAAACCTGTTTCTTTTTTGATGTTTGCGAGGAACTCCATCATAACATTTGCAGTAGTTACAAAAGGTTCTGTGTCAAAAATCTGGGAACCGATGTGGCAATGAAGCCCTGCAAGGTTAATATTATCATAAGTGAGTGCTTTTTTAACAGCCTCCATGGCTTCACCTGTTTCAAGAGCAAAGCCGAATTTCGAGTCAATCTGTCCTGTCATAATAAAGGAATGGGTATGGGCATCAACACCGGGTTTGATACGGAACAGAATGTTTGCTTTTTTGCCTTCTTTTTTTGCGATTTCATTTAAAAGCTCAAGCTCAGAAAGGTTGTCCACAACAATTCTCCCAACCCCTGAAGAAAGAGCCATCAAGAGCTCACGGGGGGATTTGTTATTACCGTGGAAAACAATTTTCTCGGCAGGGAAGTTTACAGAAAGTGCTGTAAAAAGCTCACCTTCCGAAACAACATCAACGCCCAAGCCTTCACTTTCTGCAATTCGGTATATTTCCTTACAGGAAAAAGCCTTTGAAGCGTAGCAAACAAGCCCCTTGCTATCATAGTATTTGTCCATAGAGGTTTTGTAGTCACGCATAGCGTTTCTTATTTTATTTTCTTCCATCACATAAAGGGGAGTGCCGTATTCTTTTGCAAGAAGTATGGCATCGACTCCGTCAATAAGCAAATGGTTGTCACAAACGGGGAGATTTCTGTTCATTTTTTGTCATTCCTATTCTGCAATTTCTTCGATAATTTCTTTTAAAGCATCAACGCCTTCGCCTGTTTCGGAAGAAAAGGGGATAATTGTAATGTCTTCGCCACAGGGAAGCTCGGATTCAATAAGAGAAAGGCGTTTTGCGCGTTCTGATTTATTGAGTTTATCCATCTTTGTCATAACGACAATAAAGGGCTTTTCGGTTTCGATAAGGTAATCCACCATATCAACATCAAGCTTTGTAGCGGGGTGACGACTGTCAACCAACAAAACTACAAGCTCTAAGTTTCTTTCTTCGTCATTCAGGTACCCTTCAATAAGCTCAGCCCAACGGATTTTCTCGGTTTTTGCAACCTTGGCATAGCCGTAACCGGGTAAGTCAACAATGTTCACTGTATCATCAAGGTTATAGAAATTTATGGTTGCAGTTTTACCGGGGACTGCACTGACACGGGCTAAGCCTTTTCTGTTAAAAAGCTTGTTGATAAGAGAGGATTTTCCGACATTGGACCTTCCTGCAAATGCAATCTCGATTTTCTCAGAGGTTGGAATCTGGGATAAAAGTCCGTACGATGCCGAAAAAGATACATTATGATAATTCATAAGTTTTCCTTTCACTGTAAGTGTTTTCAATATTCGGAATAGTAACCTGAGGTTTTGTAAGGTCGGGTTTGTGTTTTAATGCACCTTCAAGCACTTCACTGATATGAGTAACAGGGATAAAGGTTATATTTTCCTTCACAACAGAGTCAACTTCCTCTAAATCCTTTTTGTTGTCAAAGGGGATAAAGACAGTTTTAACTCCGTTTTTGTATGCTGCCATTGATTTTTCTTTAAGTCCGCCGATAGGCAGAACCTTTCCTCTCAAGGTGATTTCACCTGTCATTGCGACATCCTTTTTAACAGGAATACCGCTAAGTGAGGAAACTAAAGATGTTACCATCGTAACGCCTGCGGAAGGTCCGTCTTTGGGTACAGCACCTTCGGGTGCGTGAATATGGATATCGTTTTCCTTATAAAAATCAGGGTTGATGCCGTAGCTTTCGGCGATACTGCGGACATAGCTTACTGCAATTTCTGCAGACTCCTTCATAACATCGCCGAGCTGACCCGTGATTTTAATCTTGCCGGTACCCTTTAACACAGCAGATTCGATTTCCATAATCTCACCGCCCACAGAAGTCCATGCAAGACCTGTTACAACGCCGATTTCATCGGTTTTTCTCAAATCGTCCTTAAGATAACGGACAATGCCCATCACTTCTTTTACGGTTTTTTCGTTAACCACAAAAGAGGTGATTTTTTCTTCGACTATATTTTTTGCAATTTTTCTGCAGATAGAAGCAATTTCGCGTTCCAAAGTACGCACGCCTGCTTCTTTTGTGTAGCCGTCAATAATTGCATAAATGCCGTCTTTTGTGAATTTGAGCTGTTTTTTGTTAAGACCATGGCGTTTAATCTGTTTGGGAATAAGGTGATTTTTTGCAATATTAAGCTTTTCTTCCCTTGTATAGCTTCCCATCTCGATGATTTCCATACGGTCAAAAAGCGGACGGGGGATAGAGCCAATGTCGTTTGCAGTAGTGATAAATAAAACTTCGCTCAAATCAAAAGGTACTTCAAGATAATGGTCTCTGAAAGCTACATTCTGCTCGCTGTCTAAAACTTCAAGCATAGCAGAGGAGGGGTCACCTTTATAATCGTTGCTCATCTTGTCAATTTCGTCAAGCAAAATTAGAGGATTTTTAGTTCCTGCAAGCTTCATAGCATTCATAATGCGACCGGGCATAGAACCTAAATAGGTCTTTCTGTGACCACGGATTTCAGCTTCGTCACGGACACCGCCGAGAGAAATTCTCACATATTTGCGGTTTAACGCTTCGGCTACCGATTTCGCAACAGAGGTTTTACCGACACCGGGAGGGCCTGCAAGACAGATAATCTGTCCTTTGATGTCGGGAGCTAATTTTCTTACAGCGATGAGCTCTAAAATTCTTTCTTTTACCTTTTTCATACCGTAATGGTCGCGGTTTAAAATACGCTCGGCACGGGTGACATCGGCGCGTTCTTTGGAAACATTATCCCAGGGCAAATCAAGACAGGTTTCGATATAAGTTCTTATAACCTGACCTTCCTGTGACTGTATCGGAGTGCGGTAAAGGCGTTCACATTCTTTTAAGAGTTTTTCTTTTGTTTCATCAGGCATATTAACAAAACTCTGGATTTTATCAGCGTATTCCGAGGATTCTTCCTGAGGATTTTCAGCTTCGCCAAGTTCTTCGGCGATGACTTTCATCTGCTCGCGTAGGAAATAGTCACGCTGATTTTTGTCCATCTGGTCTTTTACCTGAGCGTAAATGTCGTGCTCCCAGGTGAGAATCGTTGCTTCGTGCTGAAGAATTTCCACAAGCATCTGAAGTCTTGTGAAAAGCTGTTTTTCTTCTAAAAGCTCCTGCTTTTCTTCAACAGGTAAGATGATATTCTGAACAATCTTATCAAAAAGCCCTTTTGGGGTTTTCTGTGAAAGAACGCTTTCGATAATTTCTTTGGGCATCTTGGGGATAAGGTCGCAATACTGCTCAAATGAATCGGTAACAGCTCTCATCATCGCTTCTTCCACTTCGGGAGAAACTTTTGTAAGGCGTGATTCGGGGACGGGTTTTACAGTGCATTGCATAAAGGGGGAAAGTGAAGGAATGTCAATAACAGATGCTTTGTAAACACCTTCAACCATTATGCGAAGACCGTTATTGTTGCTGTTTAAAAGCTGAACAATTCTTGCTACTACGCCTACTTTGTAGATGTCCTTTTTATCGGGGTCTTCTACCGTATAGTCTTTTTGCGCAACAAGAAAAATAAGCTGATTTACTTTCATCGCTTCTTTTATTGCAAGTATTGATTTTTCTCTGCCCACATCAAAATGCATTGTCATTTTCGGGAACATTACTATTCCGCGCATGGCAATAGTGGGAAGTGTTGTGATTTCGGGTTTATTTACAGTGCTCATATAAGCTCCTTTTCTGTTAAAAATATATACAAAATCATTGTATCAAAAATCTTTTTTCTTTGCAATAGATAATTTGTAAACAGTTACAAGCAAAAGCTATTATTTTTGGTGCTATTTACCTAATTTTTCAAAAATGGGCAAATAAAAAAACTGCACATAATATAGAGTAGGAAAATTTCAGAAAAGATTAAAAGGTGACGCAAGTCTGTAAATAGCCTTTTTGCTGTGCTTTTCTGTTTAAATACACTAATTGGAAGGAGAAAAGTATGGAAGAGAAAAATGTTATTAAAAAAAGCAGTATTTTAAGTTCTATAATTCACCCGAAACCGAGCAAGGAAGACCCTCAGGGAAGCTACACGGGTCTTCCCGTTGAAGAGGGCGAAATACCCACTCAGGATGCAGATGATCTGTAAACAAAAACACGGTGTCAGCTGACACCGTGTTTAAAATTAAAATCCTCTTGATTTTAAATATTCGTAGCTTTTTTTGAGGCAGTCAAATGGGTTTTTACCATAACAGTCGTCCTGTTCTACAAGCATATATTCGCACCCTGCTTCTTGGGCTTTTATAAAAACTCTGTCAAAGTTTATGTTGCCTTCGCCTAAAACCGCCATCTGCCTTTTTGCATCGTGGTCTTTTAAGTGAATACAGGGAACCCTGCCTTTTAAATATTCAAGCCAGTAAGCGGGGTCACCGCCTGCAGTCTGCACCCAGTATGTATCAAGGGTAAATCCCATTTCATCGGGCAGGAAGTTTTCAGCAAGGCTTTCCATAACAGTTTTGCCGTCAAATTTTTTAAACTCATTATTGTGGTTGTGATACATAAGATATTTGCCGTTTTCCTTAAGCGCTTTTGCAATAGGCTTCATCTCTGTCACAAACTTTTCAACCTGAGAATCTTCCTTTGTAAAATCGTAAAAACCAAGTCCTACATATTTGCAGTTAAAAACATCGTGGTCTTTTGCTACTTTTTTTGCATCTGCCGCCATTTTGTCAAAGGGTGTATGGGTTATAACACATTCAAGGCCATTCTTGTCAAGCTCCTTTTTCAGCCATTCGGGTTCATAGGCGCAAGTGCCTGAAATCTGTACATATTTATAACCAATATCAGCTACCTTTTTAAGGCTTTCGGAAAAATCGTCAAGTGTCTGGCAAAAATCACGGATTGTAAAAAACTGTGCACCTGTTTTCATAATATTACTCCTCTATAAGTCCTTTGAAACTTTCTACCGCAACATCAAAAGCCTCTTCCTGAGTGTTGAAAACATTTTCGATATTTGTTTTGTCACATTCGCGTTCAAGCGAAGCGAGTCCGGCAAAAGTTGCAAGGTGAGGCTCTATTGTGAATGCCTTCATACCGCGATTTATAAATTCATTTGCTATAAATCCGACATTTCCGACACCCTTGCCTGATGGAACAACAAATCCGTCAGCAGTGGCGTCCTTGATATGCATATAAAAAGTATTGTCTTTTAGCATTTCATAAGCTTTTTTTGTGTCAACACCGCACTGAATATAGTTTGCAGGGTCGAAAATCCCTTTTAAATCGGGGAGAGCCTTAAAAAGTTCTGCGCATCTTTCGGGGGTATCACCATAAATACCCTTTTCATTTTCGTGGCAAAGGGTGATGCCTTCTTCTTTTGCAATGTCACAGAGAACTTTCAGCTGATTAATAACCTGGTCTTTGTATTTTTCGTAAGGTTCATCTTCCGGCATATAGAATGAGAACATTCTTATATTTTCAGTACCGAGAATTTTTGCAATGCTGATTGTATGACGAAATTTTTCAATATGTTCGTCAAAGTTATCATTGATGTTTATCTTACCGATGGGTGAGCCGATTGACCATACTGAAAGATTGTTTTTATCAAGTTTTTCTTTTACTTCCTTTGCTTTTTCAAGTGTGATGTCAGAAATGTTAACGCCGTCAACATTCCTTATCTCCATACCGTCAAGATTGTTTTTTAAAAGTGCTTCAATCTGCTTGTCAATTTCCTGCGAAACTTCGTCAGAAAAAGCAAAAATTTTAATATCCCTCATAATATAAACCTCCTTAAGTCTATTATATATTAGTCCTAAATTAAATAAAATTGCAAATATAACTTAAAAACATTGAAAATATAAACATATTATGGTATTATGTTGGTGGTGATTGTATGGCGATTTATGTTGATGCAAATAAAAATATAACAGAATGCCCTGATTTTTCAATGTATAACATTCATATTCACGAGCATTATGAGATCTATTGTTTCTTATCAGGTGATGCGAGATATTATGTTGAGGGTAATATCTATGAACTGTCCCCAGATGATATACTATTTATAAATAAAGCGGAAGCACATTCTCTGCTGATGAATGGTAAATCTCCTTATGTGCGGATTCCCGTGCATTTTAATTCGGAAGCACTTCTGGGTGATACCAAAAAGTTTTTTGAAATTCTGGCATTAAAGCCGCTCGGGGCTTTCAATCGTATTCACGGCACCCCCGAAGAAAAAGAAAAGTGGATTTATTATATAAATAATATTGCAAGTGGCGACTGTAACACAAAACGCGTATATCTCACGGTGCTTGTGAATGAGCTCTTGAAAAAACTTGAAAAAAGACTTCAGAAACCATCTGAGTATTCTTCGGACGATATCATTGAATATATAAATGAAAATTTGAGTGAAATACAAAGCCTTGATGACTTGTGTGAAAAATTCTATATGAGTAAAACCCACTTAAACCGCCGTTTTAAAGCTATGACAGGGTCAAGTGTATGGGATTATATCACAATAAAAAGACTTCTTAAGGCTAAGGAAATGTTGAGCCGAGGATTTAATCCTACTGAGGTGTGTTCAAAACTCGGATACAGGGATTATACAACCTTTTACAGGGCATACAGACAAAAATTTAATGTTTCCCCCAAAAAAGATTATACAAAAAAGTAACCTCGGATTTTCCCGAGGTTACTCTTTAATAGAAGTCTTTAATTACCGGTTTCGCTTTTGCAACAAGCTGCCTGTCATTTTCATAGACCAGAAAGGAATGAGCTAAATTAATCTCAACCCATTTTATCTGTGCAATTTCTTCTTCCTGGGGAATGTAGTCAAAGTTTTTGGCTTTTCCCAAAAAGTAGATAACATCTTTTGTAACATCTTTTTTAGGTGAATAAGTAACCACTTCTCTGAAATTATCGTAAAGGTCTATGTCGATATTGGTTTCTTCCATAACTTCCCTGAGGGCGGTTTCCTGTTCGGTTTCGCCGGCTTCAACATGTCCTTTCGGAAATGACCAGTGCCCACCGACAGAATGCTTGATTAAAAGTAATTCCGTGTTGCCGTGATGTTTTCTGAACACAACGGCACCGCATGATTTTTCGTATGCCATTTTGATTTTCCTTTCGCATATAGTTGTAACTGATATCTATTCTATCACAAATAAACAGAAAAATCAAAACATAAATTAAAAAAAGTTTAGTTTTTACTGCAAATTCGAGTTTTTTTTACAGTTTATACATTATTTGGGACGAAAAATAGGTTAAAATATAACTTAAGATATTATAATATGAAGGTTGGGTTTTGATTGTTTGGTTATGTTAAGCCTTTTAAACCTGAACTGAAAATGAAGGAATTTGATACCTACAAGGCTGTTTATTGCGGACTTTGTCATCAGCTTGGGAAGGTATTCGGACCTTTTGCGAAATTAACACTCAGTTATGATTTTACATTTGCTGCAGTTTTGTCTTTGGCACTTAAAGAAAATTTTTGTGGATTTAAAAAAACTACCTGTATGGCAAATCCGCTCAAAAGAAAAGATTGCGCTGTACCTTGTGATGAAACGGAATTTGTATCCGCATGTGCTATGACACTTTTTTATTATAAGCTTAAGGATAATATAAAAGACAGCAGTTTTTTAAAAAAGGTTATATATATTACTTTGTTGCCATTCGCATCGGTTGCAAGGAAGAAAGCCAGAAAACTGTATCCGTTTCTGGATGAGGTTTTCGGGAATATGATGAAAGAACAGTTTTTGCTTGAAAAAGAAAAAACTGTGAGTATCGACCGTGCCGCTGAACCTACGGCAAAAGCACTTGAGCTGGTTTTTTCAGAGTTTGATAAAGAACAGGAAAGACCACTCGGTCGGATGGGTTATCTTCTCGGCAGATGGATTTATCTTTTAGATGCTCTTGATGACTTGAAAAAAGATGCAAAAACTAAAAATTATAATCCGTTTTTAATAAAATTTGATGCGTATAATTTAACGGAAGAAAAGAAAGAAGAAATTATTGAATACGGTAAGGGCGCTTTGAATATAACGGTGGCAGAGCTTGCAAAGGCTTATGAGCTTTTAAACCTTTATCGTTACAAAACTATTCTTGATAACATAATATATCTTGGATTTAAAAAATCGGCAGATGATGTCTTGTCTGCTGAAAAAATATAAGTTATGTCAGGTTTTCTGACAATGGAGGTAAATATGCCAAAAGGCGATCCATATAAGATTTTAGGCGTTTCTTATAACGCAACAGAAGAAGAAGTTAAGGCGGCGTACAGGGAACTTGCGAAGAAATACCATCCCGATAATTATGCCGACAGCCCTCTTGCAGATTTGGCAAATGAAAAAATGCAGGAAATCAATGAAGCTTATGACACTATCATTGCGAATTTACGCAAAAATGGTTCTTCAGGTAGCAGTTCTTCACAAAGCTACGGGAATTATCAGAATTCAAACCTCTGGGACATCAGGCGTCTTATTCAGCAAAACCGCCTTGTGGAAGCTGAGGAGCTTTTAGACGGAATTCCCGTTTCTTCCCGTGATGCCGAGTGGTATTACTTAAAGGGTAGCGTTTATTTCGGCAGAGGCTGGCTTGACGATGCGATGAATCATTTTTCTACCGCTTGCAGACTAAACCCGAATAATCCCGAATATCGTGCGGCACTTAACAGAATGATGTGGCAACGCCAGGGCAATATGGCGGGTAACCCCTATAACACGGGCAATATGGCAGGTTGTTCTACCTGTGACTGTTGTCAGGGACTTATCTGCGCTGACTGTTGCTGTGAATGTATGGGCGGAGATATTGTGCCATGCTGTTAAATCGGACTAAAAAACTGGCACTCGGCTCAATTATCACTGCACTCGGAATGATTTTAATGCTTCTTACGGGGGTCTTTCCGTTTGCTGAATATGCCTTGCCGGGGCTTGCCGGGGCACTTATGATAATTCTTGTGACAGAGCTTGGAAAGGGATATTCCTTTGTTTCTTTTTTAGCAGTAGCGATACTTTCATTTATTCTGGTACCCTTAAAGGACAGTGCAGTTTTTTATGCCGTGTTTTTAGGATGGTACCCTATAATGAAATCAAAGCTCGAAAGTATAAATAATTTTGCCATTCAGTGGATTTTGAAAGTGCTAATTTTTAACATCTCACTGGTAACGGGAGTTTTTCTTTCGGTTTATCTTTTTGGTGTTAAGGAATATCTTGAGATTTTTTCTTATGCTGTATGGCTTATCACTGCACTCTGGGTGTTTGTTAATGTGGTTTTTGTAATCTATGATACAGCCCTCACAAGATGGGCAACCATATATATCAGATGGTTTAAACCCCGATATTTAAATAAAATTTTTAAAAACTATTGATTATTTGAAATTTTAGTGATATAATTTGGTAAAACAGAGTAGACGAAAAAGCGTTAAGTGTTTGTCGGACGGGGAGTTGCCGATAAAACGAAAAGTCGAGAGACTTGCGGTTTTTTTGTCGCATCCCGCTGTAACCGTAGAGAATATTCCTCTTTTACGCGTACAGTAACGGGTAAAGGAGGATTTTTTTATGCATATCTGTTCAAAAAAATACTGGAAAGAAGCAACATTGGTTGTAAAGGACACAAAGATGCTTGTCTTTGCAGCACTTATTGTAGCTTTGAGAGTTGCAGTAAAGCTTCTCAAAATTCCGCTTGCGGCAGGACTTTCTTTAACCTTTGATGCCTATGTCAATTCGGTGGGCTCAATGGTTTACGGACCCGTGATGGGGCTTTTGGTTGGTGCTGTCAGCGATACTTTAGGTTGCATTATTGCGCCCAGTGCGAGCGGACCTTACTTTCTGCCGTTTATCTTAGTTGAAATGTCAAGCTCGTTTATATTCGGCCTTTTCTTCTGGCGCAGGGATTTGAAGATAGGTAGAGTGCTTTCTGCAAAGTTTACTGTCAATTTTATCTGTAACATTATTCTTACGTCTGTATTTATGAAATGGTCGTATTACTATTTCTACGGAATTGAAAAAGCAGAAACCTATGCCCTTATAAACCTTACACGAATTGTAAAAAACCTTGTAATGTTCCCACTTGAAGCGATGCTTATCGTAATTATTCTGGGTGCTGTCAGCAGCAGACTTTACGATTTGAAGCTTCTCCCCAAACGCTATGATTTGCAGTTTAAGAAAAAGCACTACATTATAATAGCGTTACTTTTGCTTTTGTCTGTCGCACTTGTTCTTTTCTACATATTCTTTCTTAAGGAATTCATAAAGGTACATAATTTCAAATTGTTTTAAAAACTAAACGGCTGAGCAGATGCTCAGCCGTTTTTGTCTGTATCAGTAAGATATATTGTTTCTTTTAATTTTGCGCCGAAAACCGAGAAAAACATCTTAGCAGGTTTTTTCAGGCTTTCGATTGCCGAAATATCGTTTCCACCACAGGTAGTAATCAAAACCCCTTCCTTATTAAAGGAAAGAACTTCCCGTTTTGTGAGAATTCTGCGGACAAAGAACTGCTGTGTCCTGTCAATAAACGCTTTGACAGGTGCAGGAAATCCAAGAAAATAAACGGGAGCTGATAATACTATCAAATCGGCACTGTCAATTTCCTTTGCAATATTCTCAAAGCCATCCTTCAAAAAGCAACCATCATTTTTATGGCAGTATTTGCAGTCGTTACAGGGAAGAATATCCGCACCGAAAAGGTTGATGTGGATTACATTATCAAAATCCCTGATGTATTCTTCGGTAAGCTTTTCTGTATGAGAATTCTTATGAGGTGAGCCGTGCAGAACAACTACCTTACACGAGGGTTTTGTGTTCACAGTATTCGCAGACAAGCATATCACCGCTTTCTGTATAGTGTTTTGTCAGATATTTTTCTGCGTTTGTAATACAGTTGGGGTTGGAGCAGGGTACACCAGCATGAGATTTTCCGTAGAAAAGCGGATTTGCGGCATTGTTATTGTTAAGAAGCTCAATGATGAGCGCCATTCTGCCGTAAACTCCGTACTGTGCCTGCTTGAAATATGCGGCTCTCGGGTCAAAATCCACTTCGGGTGTTATTTCGTCAACACGGGGCAGAGGGTGAAGTACACGCATATCTTTTTTTGCAAGGGAGAGTTTTTCGGTGTCAAGGACATATACATTTTTCTGGGAATTATATTCTTCCTCGCTTGCAAATCTTTCTTTCTGAATTCTTGTCATATAAAGTACATCAAGCTCGCCGATAGCCTCAGTCAGGGAGAATACCTCGGTATAAGGGCAACCTGCAGCATCAAGAACAGTCTTTATATAAGGAGGAATAGCAAGCTCTTTTGTTGAAATCAGAACGAACTTGTTATTCGGGTATTTTGTGAGCGCCTTTATTAATGAATGAACAGTGCGTCCGTTTTTAAGGTCACCGCAGATACCGATAGTGAGGTTATCAAGTCTGCCTTTCTCGCGTACCAAAGTCACAAGGTCGGTGAGTGTCTGAGTCGGGTGGAGATGTCCGCCGCCACCTGCGTTGATAACGGGACAGTGCTCGGAATATGCAGCCGCCGCTTTTGCCGCACCTTCAACCGGGTGGCGTATCGCGATAATGTCGGAATATGAATTCATTACCTTAATAGTATCAGCTAACGATTCGCCTTTCGCAACGGAGGAGTTCTGCGGATTAGAAAATCCTATAATCTGTCCGCCAAGACGAAGCATAGCTGTCTGGAAAGACATCTGTGTACGGGTGGAAGGCTCAAAGAAAAGGGTAGCTAAAATCTTTCCTTCCATAATTCCGAAGAAATCTTTCGGATTTTTTTCAATTTTTAAAGCAAGATTTATAATGTTGTCCCACTGTTCCATGGGAAGATCTGCAAGGTCAATTAAATGATTTAAACTCATAGCGCACTCCTTAGGTGATATTTTCTTATATATTTTATCATTTTCACTCTAAAATGACAATAGTTTGGCGTAAAAAATTGTAAAAAATGAGAAATTTCGTTTTTTTTCAAAAAAGTGTTGACAAACGGAAAAGAAAGTGATAAAATAAACAAGCTGTCCCGAAAAAGGGAACAGACAGGAGCTTGAAAATTAAACAATATCGTAACGAATTAACAAACCTGAAATTCCTGATACTTTAGAGAGTATCAGAGTAACTCTTCAGAAATGAAGAAAAGTAATTCAAGACGAACG
>JAZLER010000028.1:0-20062 GCA_045615345.1 Fumia sp.
AAATCCTTGAGGCTGTGGTTTTGCTGACTAAGAAAAAAGGATACAATATGGCAGAATATATAAGAGCCATAAAGCAAAATCCTATTGCTTTTGCAGTAAAGGCGGCAGACAGATTGCATAACTTACAATGTGCAATCGTTACAGATGAGGAATTTAAACGAAAATACATCTTAGAGACCGTTGACTGGTATCTGGATTTTTCGCCTGAAATCCGAAAGGCTGTAAAAAGGCTTGCGGAGAGCCTTGAAACTCCGATGGTGGAATTATCATTCCTTTACGAGCCAATAGAATCGTGGAAACAATAAAAAATTAAATTTATTTAAAAGGAGATTATCACAATGACTATTGAAAAGAAAATTAACAACGATGCAGTAACACTTATCGTATCAGGAAGACTTGATACACAAACAGCACCGGAGCTTGAAAAAGAACTCGATAGCATCCTTTCCGGTCTTAAGGAACTCACCTTTGATATGACAAACCTTGAGTATGTTTCATCTGCAGGACTTCGAGTTATTTTAAAAGCTCAGAAAGCAATGAACGCACAGGGTAGTATGAAACTTACAAGTGTTAACGATAGCATTATGGAAGTTTTTGATATTACAGGGTTTTTAGATATTCTTACAATCGAATAAGGTGAATGAATTATCATGAAAAAAGCATTATAGAACTTTGCTTCTGGACAATAGACACAGAAGAAGAGTACAAAACAGCTGATGAAATTATCAGTACAATTAAAAAGAATTAAAATAGTTTCTATGGAGGAGATGAAAATATGGCACTACATTTAATAATGTCTGCATCATACAATGCACTTCTTGCCATTTTTCTCTACATACTCGACAAAAAGACAGCGTTTTCCAAAACTCCATATAAAGCAAAGCAGTTTATTATAGGTTTGCTTTTTGGTCTTATGGCGATTTTTGCAACAACTTCCATTGGCGGTTTTGATATTGGCGATGGCACTATAATGAATGTCAGAGATGCAGCACCTCTTTGTGCAGGGTTAATCTTTGGCGGACCTGCCGGTATCATTGCAGGACTTATAGGCGGTATATACCGATTTGTTGCAGTTTATTTTGAACTTGCCGGAACATACACCCAGATTGCGTGCAGTGTGTCAACAATCCTTGCAGGATTTATTGCGGCAGCACTTCGTAAGTTTATGTTTGACAACAAAATACCTACCTGGTTATATGGTTTGGGTATTGGTATGGTTACAGAAGTTCTTCATATGCTGATGATATTCTTTACTAATATGAATGATGCAGTAAACGCATTTGAGTTTGTAAAGATTTGTACCGTGCCTATGGTAATCGGCAATGGATTGGCAGTAGGCATTGCTGTATTCATTGTATCTGTAATCGGCAAAGAAAAGCTTGGCATAAAAAAAGAACAAAAGCAAATTTCACAGACATTTCAAAGTTGGCTGCTTATCTGTATTGCAATTGCGTTTGTTGCTACAAGTTCGTTTTCTTCCGTGTTGCAGACGGGTATGAGTGAGGCGCAAACCAACAAAGCTATCAAACAAAGTCTTCAGGATGTTTATCAGGATATACTGGATGAGTCAAATGACAATCTGCTTAAAAAGACTGAAAGCATACAGGCAGAATACCTGCGTGGCGCAAGCCTTTCCTCTCTCGCCGAAAAGTATAATGTTATTGAAGTCAATATCATAGACAAAACAGGCTTTATTGTAGATTCTAATGTAGCAGAATATATTGGCTATGATATGGCAAGTGGTGAACAGTCAAATGAGTTTGTAACTGCGATGCTTAAAAATAAAGAATCTAAGTATATTCAGGATTACAGACCTACATCTTATGATGATGTTACGTATCGAAAATATGGAGCGATTGCACTATCTGATGGTGGTTTCATTCAGGTGGGATATGACAGCACTCAGTTTCGTGCCGATATAGATAAGTATGTAAAAACAGTATCTAAGAACCGTCATGTAGGAAACGCAGGGTTTGTTGCAATCTGTGATGAAGACTTTAATCTTGTAACATACAGAGACGATTTTGAGGGAGAAGACCTTTATAAAATTGGTATATCTATTGATCGTGAAACAATGTCTGAAGGCGAAATTTTTGAATCTGTGGTTTATAACAAGGATTATCTTTGTTCATATCGTTTTGTAGAGGGCTACTACATTATAGGTGCTATGCCCAAATATGAGGCCATGTTTATGAAAGAGGTTTCTGTGTATGTAAATACATTTATGGAAATTCTCATATTTGCGGCTTTGTTTGTTCTTATTTATTTCCTGATAAAAAAGATTATCATTGATAATTTAAGAAAAATAAACAAAGGTCTTGCAGAGATTACAAATGGCAACTTAAATGTTACGGTTGATGTGCGTTCCAACGAAGAATTTGCATCACTTTCCGATGATATCAATCAGACTGTAGGTACACTAAAACGCTACATTAAGGAAGCAGCTGCAAGAATAGACAAAGAACTTGAATTTGCAAAGCAGATTCAGTATTCTTCACTTCCTACCACTTTTCCAAAAAGTAATTCATTTGAGCTTTTTGCCCAGATGATAACTGCAAAGGAAGTGGGCGGAGATTTTTATGACTTCTATATGTTGAATGAATCAACCATTGCTTTCTTAGTTGCGGATGTATCGGGAAAAGGTATTCCTGCTGCTATGTTTATGATGAGAGCAAAAACTGTTATCAGAGATTTGGCAGAGCATGGTTTAGAGCCTGATGAAATATTCACTATTGCAAATGAAAAGCTTTGTGAAAACAACGATGCGGGAATGTTTGTTACTGCGTGGCTTGGTATTTTAGATACCAAAACAGGACTTATGAAGTTTGCAAATGCGGGACATAACCCTCCACTTTTCAAAAGAAACGGAGAAAAGTTTGAATATATGAAAGCTCGCAGCGGAATGCTTCTTGCAGGTATGGAAGGAATTAAATATCGCAAAAACGAATTGCAATTAATCCCCGGTGACAAGATTTATCTTTACACCGATGGTGTTACAGAAGCAACCGATAACAGCACAGAGCTTTATGGCGAACAAAGACTTCTTGACTTTGTAAACTCTCTTGAGGAGGTAGTGCCTGAAAACCTTTGTAAGCTTATAAAGGAAGATGTAGATAAATTTGTAGGAACTGCTCCGCAGTTTGACGATATTACAATGCTTGCTCTGAATTTCGATGCGATAATCGGTGATGAAAGTATTTCGGTTGTTCCGGATGCGGATTCTCGTGAAGCTGTGGGTGCATTTGCAGATTCACTTTCATCAAAACTTGAAATTGTACCGAAAATTGCAAATAAAATCAATATTGTCTTTGATGAAATTTATGCAAACATCGTAAATTACAGTAAGGCAACACTTGCAACAGTTTTCTACAGTATAGAAAATGGAAAACTCCGTATTTCATTTACTGATAATGGCATTCCATATAATCCTCTTGAGGCAACTGAGCCTGATACCACTCTTTCTGCAGAAGAAAGAGAAATCGGAGGACTGGGAATATTCATGGTTAAGAAAATGACAGAAAGTATGGAGTATGAATATAAGGATGACAAAAATGTGCTTACTCTTGTCATCACATTAAGTTAGGAGGAGATTTTTTGAAATCAAATATTTGTAAATTAAATGAAGATTTAACCTGCCTTGAAACAGTACTTTCTGAGGTAGAAAAGGTAACCGCATACAACGGTCTTGAAGACAGAAAAGCATTAAGACTTCGTCTTTTGGCAGAAGAACTCTGTGGCATGCTTCCGGGACTTGTAGAAAACTTCAATGGCGAATTTTGGGCAGAAAATGACGGTGAAAACTATGAGTTTCATGTTGAATTAAAAGCGGAAGATATGACTACTGAACTCAAAGATGAGCTTATTTCTGTTTCAAAATCAGGCAAAAATGCCGCTGCAAAAGGCATTATGGGAAAAATCAGAGCAGTTGCAGAAACAATGCTTCTTGCAGCTTTTGATCCTACAGTTTCCATACCTACCGGAGAATATTATGACTATCACGGCTACAATATGGGTTTTGGTTATATAGATCCGACAATTGCAGTTGAAACAGGCTACATATATTCATGGTCTCTTTATAGCTACAAAGCAGCAGTTGAGGAAAATGAAGAGGATGCATATGCAGAACTTGAACGTTCTATCGTGGCAAAACTTGCAGATGATATCATCGTAGGTGTTCGTGGCAATAATGTTGAAATTATAGTTAAAAAGTCATTTGGTTTATGATTTACCAAAGGAAAGTAATAAAAGAAAATATCAAAGGCACTCCGATTGGAGTGCCTTTGGTGTTGTATCTAAGATATATTATAGGAATATTCTTTGAAAAAGAAACCCTAAACACCTTGCACTACACCTCGGAAAGCTTGCTTGCCATATTCAGCTCGCTTGCACAGGCTGAAAGCGAATCGATGAGTGAGAATATAAAGATGGGCAGAGAATTCAAATACAAAAATGGTGAATGCTGCTATAACATGGGAAAGATATTCGGATTCAATCAGGACAGTGATGGCATCGTAACCATTAACGA
Organism: Fumia sp.; assembly: GCA_045615345.1. GTDB lineage: Bacteria > Bacillota > Clostridia > Oscillospirales > Ruminococcaceae > Fumia. The sequence goes on from JAZLER010000028.1 coordinate 4,526, forward strand.
GAAACAAGCGATGGCAGTAAGACTTATGTATGAGGGCTACTTAAACGGAATGAGTATAGGCGGAATAATAAAAGACTTGCAAGAAAGAAAAATCCTGAGTCCTACAGGAAAAGAAAAATGGAGTCCAGGAACAGTTGAAAGAATTCTTTCAAGTGAGAAATACAAGGGAGACTTCCTTGCCCGAAAGTCCTTCACAGTCGATCCAATATCAAAGAAGAAAAAGAAAAATACAGGTCAGGTGACACAATATCTTATCAGAAATCATCATCCTGCAATCATAGAACCTGAGATGTTTGATATGGTACAAAGTGAAATTGCTCGAAGGGGCTGTATCAAAAAGAATGATAAGAAGAAACACTATGGAAAATATAGTGGTAAATTCCCATTCAACAACCTAATAATATGCGGAGACTGCGGAGCGAAATACAGGCGAACTATGTGGGTAGAGAAAAATGGTGACAAAAAGTATGTGTGGCGATGTGTAAACCGCATACAAGACGGAAAAACCTTATGCATTTAGTTTATAATATTTTTTACTGTTATGCAATAGAAAAACGAAACATATTTTAATATTTCGAAACTGATTTCTGGCATATTGCTAAAACCTGATTTTTGTGATATAATTTCACTTGTACGAATTTGCAAGGAGAATGAAAATGGACATTAAACACGCGACAAGACTTGATGGAATAAAGACGGGAGTTTTTGCGGCGATAAATGCCGAAAAGGATAAGCTTATAGCTGAAGGCAGAAAGGTTTACAACCTTTTTATCGGTACACCTGATTTTGAGCCTCCGAAACATATTATTGACGCGCTGGTTGAAGCTGCAAAAGAACCTGTAAACTGGAAATATTCTTTAAGGGAAAGTGACGAGCTTTTAGAGGCTGTCTGTGACTACTATAAGGACAGATTTGGCGTTATTATCACCCCCGATATGATAACTGCCGTTAATGGAAGTCAGGAAGGAATGGGCCATCTTGGTATGGCACTTTGCGACAAAGATGATGTTGTACTGCTTCCTGACCCCGGATATCCTGCATTTGAGGCAGGCGCGTATTTCGGAGAGGCGAAGGTAGAGTATTATCCTCTCATAAAAGAATACGGATTTATGCCAAGGCTTGACCTTATCGACTCCGAAATTCTCAAAAAAGCAAAATACATAGTACTTTCTTATCCCTCTAATCCTTGTGGTGCTGCGGCATCAAAGGAAGTTTATATTGAAGTGATGGAGTATGCCAAAAAGTACAATATAATTATCATAAATGATAACGCATATTCCGATATTATCTTTGACGGCAGGGAAGGTTTTTCTTTCCTTTCTTTGCCCGATGCTGTGGAAATCGGTGCAGAGTTTTTCTCGCTTTCCAAATCGTTTAATGTGACGGGTGCGAGAATATCTTTCCTTATCGGTAACAAAAAAATAGTTGATGCAATGAAGCTTCTGCGTTCACAGTATGATTTTGGTATGTATACACCCATACAGAAAGCGGCAGTTGCAGCTTTGCGTGGCCCACGCGATATGGTGAAAGCGCAGTGTGCTGAATACCAAAAACGCCGTGATGCACTCTGCGGAGGTTTGCGAAAATACGGCTGGGATATACCCGACAGTGACGGTACAATGTTTGTCTGGGCACCTCTGCCCGAGGGATATAGCGATTCTTCCAAATTCTGCACAGAGCTTGCTGCAAAGACGGGCGTTATCTGTACTCCCGGTATTTCGTTCGGCCCTTTGGGCGAAGGGTATGTGCGTTTTGCACTTGTTCTCCCTCCCGAGGAACTTTCCGAAATCGCTAAGATAATTGGTGAAAAGTTTTTGACCGTGAAAGGTGACTTGTAATATGAAAACAATAAAATTAGGCGAGCCCGTAATAGTTGCTCAAAACACAGAACAACCAATTCTTTTTGGTGGATATCAGGACCCGACAATCCGCCGTGCTGATGACGGAACACTTTATGTCCGTTTCAATGCCCGTCGTGACAGCTGGCTTACTTTTGGTGAAGAGGAGAAAAATCCTGTATACAAATCCACAGATGGTGGTGAAAACTGGGAACCTATTAAAAATGCACAGGATGAATGGATGCGTGCAGGTACACGCCTTCCCAATGGCGATATTTTTTATTTCCGTGAACATTCTATTTTACCGAAAGAAACTTTGCCTGAACTTCCGCCTTTGCCCGAAGGACGCAAAATGTTGTTTGCAAATTGGTCGGTTTATACGGTGGATGAGCTTACCCCTGTTCTCGGTGACCGTGTAGCGAAGGAATTTAAAGCTTATCGCATAAAGGCAGGTACCGATACAGTTGTGGAAGAAACCTGTACTGTAATCTGGGACAATATGCCTGTTGTTGTGCACGGCGAAGGCTTTTTAATTCGTGTTTTCCCACATCCCGCACTTTCGATGAAAGTAGATAAAGACGGTACACTCTGGATGCCTATGGATGCTCCTGCTATTGGCGAGGACGGAAAGCTTGCATCTTTAAGGCGTTGTACTGCTTTTCTGCGTTCAACAGATATGGGACACACCTGGGAGTATGTGAGTCATATTCTTTACGAGGAGAGCTTTAACAAGCCCACTGCAATTGATGTGGAGGGCTTTATGGAATGTTCAATTGAGTTTCTTCGTGACGGGTCGAGTGTTGCAGTTTTGCGTTCGGGTTCGTTGTCGCCGTTTGAGATAGGTGACGATAACCATCCTGCTCCGATTATGATGAAAACTCATTCTTACGATGGGTGCAAGACATGGGAAAAGCCTGAGTATTTTTACGATTATGGTGTGCTTCCCGTTACCCGTATGTTTGAGGACGGAACAATTTTACTTGCTTCGGGACGCCCCGGTGTTTACTTGCGTGTGACAGATGACCCATCGGCGAGAGAGTGGTCGGATGCCGTTTCGGTAGTATCTGTTCCAAAGGAAGATATGTATGAAAAGTATTACGAATACACTTGCTGTAACACAGGACTTGTTATAACGGGACCCAATACAGCGATGATTGCATACAGTGATTTTACCCTCAATGCACCTGATGGTAAGCGTGCAAAATCTATTATGGTGCGAAAAATCACAGTAGAATAAATAAAACAAACAGCACACCAAAAAAGGTGTGCTGTTCTTATAAAGTGCGATAAATAAAGGACTTGAAGACTGTAAAGCAATTTTCTTTACAGACCTAAATCGAGCTCATCATAGGCTTCGTGCAGGGTTTTGCATGAGGCCTTGAATTTTTCTGCTTCCTGTTCTGTAAGCTGTAAGGGGAGAATACGCTGTACGCCGTTTCGGTTTACAATACAGGGGATACCTGTGTAAATTCCGCTTTCACCGTACTCACCTTTGAGCATAGCAGAAACGGTCAGAACACTGTTTTCATTACTGAAAATTGCTTTTGTTATTCTGAGCATAGCCATACCGATTCCGTAATAGGTAGCGCGTTTTGCCTTGATGATTTTCTGTGCAGAGGTACGAACCTGTTCTTCGATATTTTCCATATCAGCCTGATAGCAGTTGCCGTTTTCAGCACAAAGCTCCAGAATAGGCTTTGTAGCAAGCATTGCCTGTGACCACGCAACGAACTCACTGTCGCCATGCTCACCGATAACATAAGCGTGCATATTTCTCGGGTCAACATTAAAGTATTCACCGAGCATATAACGGAGTCTTGCTGTATCGAGAGCTGTACCTGTACCGATTACGCGTCTGGGGTTGAAGCCAGAGAGTTTTGCTGTGATAAGTGTCATAATGTCAACGGGGTTTGTTGCAACGAGGAAAATACCGTTAAATCCCGATTCGGTTACGGGGTCTATAATAGAACGGAAAACCGCTGTATTGCGTGTAAGCAGATCGAGTCTTGATTCACCGGGCTTTTGTGCAACGCCTGCACAGATTACAACGATGTCAGCATCCTCACAGTCGGAATAATTGCCTGCATAAATTTTCATATGAGAAGTAGAGAAGGCAAGTCCGTGGTTTAAGTCCATAGCTTCGCCTATTGCTTTTTCCTTGTCAATATCGATAAGAACGAGTTCGTCACAGGCGTTCTGGTTAAGGAGTGCGTAAGCATAGCTCATACCAACCATACCTGTACCGATTAAAACTACTTTTCTGTTATCAGTTTTCATAAAATTCTTCCTTTCACTTTACTAAAAATATTATACCAAATTATCCCCCTTTTAGGCAAGTGGTGATATATAAAATATATCTAAAAAAACAAGTAATTTTTTGTGATATTTTTTTGCAAAAAAGGGTTTACATTTTTAAAATAAAAGGTATAATATACTAAAACAAAACACTTTCGACTTTGGCAAAAAAGGGGGACATATTATGTTCCAGATTAAATGGGTATGGAAAAACCTCAAAGGAAAAAGATTTCAGTATATTTTGGGTCTCTTTCTCTGTTCATTTGCGGCAGTTTTTACTTTAACTGTACCGCTTGTGTCACAGCAGATTGTAGACCTTATTTTAGTTCCGGCAGAGGGGCAGGAAAGTCGGGTCGATTTACTTGTTCCGCTTGTTATAGCAATGGTTGCTGCCACACTTTTTAAGACTGCTATCGGTTATCTGCAGGTTATCCTTAACGAGTATGCTGTAATCGATATGACCCACAATGTGCGTACTCATATTTTCAAGAATCTGCAGAGTCAGGACTCGGGATTCTTTAACCGCAACCGTGCGGGTGATATAATGGCACGCCTTACAGGAGATATGGATGTTGTAAGGCATACCGTGTCACAGACTGCGCGTGTAATTGTTGAGTCGTCTACGATTTTTATCTCGATACTCGTTTATTTTCTGACTGTTGATGTGCTTTTTACTCTGGCACTTTGTCTTGTGCTTCCGATAATCTTTATAGTTTTGAAAGCATATTCCAAAAAAGCGGGATATTATCACGGCAACGCCCGTGAAAAACTTTCACAGTTAAGTGTTGCAGCTCAGGAGAATATTGCAGGAAACCGTGTCGTAAAAGCCTTTGCAAAAGAAGATTATGAAATAGAAAAATTCGATAAAAGGAATAAAGCCTACAGTGATGCCAATGTGGAAGTGAACGCAAACTGGCTTAAATACTATCCTCTCATTGAACTTACAGCACAGGCAATGACCCTGATAGTACTTTTGCTTGGCGGTGCGTTTGTAATCCGGGAACGAATTTCGTTGGGTCAGCTTATGGCGTTTTCAGGTCTTTGCCTTACCTTTGCAAACCCTGTAAGAAACCTTGGTACAATTATGAATGAAATTCAGAGGTTTTTCCCGAGTGCCGATAAGGTTATTGAGTTTTACTATGCAAAACCTATTATCGTAAACAAATTTGATGCAAAGAAAGCTGAGAGATTTGAAGGTGCGATTACCTTCAAAGATGTTACCTTGAAATTTTCCGGAAAGTCAGTTCTTAAAAAGATAAACCTTGAAATAGCCTCGGGTGAAACGATTGCTTTTATGGGAAATACAGGTTCGGGTAAAACCCTTTTAATGAACCTCATTCCGCGTCTTTATGACCCGACAAAGGGCGAGATTCTGATTGACGGTGAGAACATCAAAAATTATGAGCTTGCTTCCTTAAGAAAGAATATCGGTTTTGCAACTCAGGATGTTTTCCTCTTTTCTGATACAGTTGACAGCAATATTGCTTACGGTAAACCTGATATGGACGAAGAAACAATAAGGCATTACTGTAAGATTTCGGGTGTTGATTTTGTCGAGAGAATGGTTGATGGGTTTGATACTCTTATCGGTGAACGCGGTGTCGGACTTTCGGGCGGACAGAAGCAAAGACTTGCCCTTGCCCGTGCACTTGCAATTGAGCCATCTATCCTTATCTTAGACGATACTACATCGGCACTTGATATGGAAACAGAACGCCTTATTCAGAAAAATTTGCGTGAGCTTGACTTCAAATGCACAAAACTTATTATTGCACAGAGAATTTCAACTGCTAAATACGCCGACAGGATTGTTGTCTTAAAGGATGGCGAAATTGAGGAAATCGGTACTCACGACGAGCTTATTAATTCAGATGGATATTACTCCGAAATCTGCAGATTGCAGGATTTTTCGGGAGGTGAGAATAATGGCTAAAAGAAATCGTTTTGATGTTGATGAAAAGCTTGAAACTTCCTTTAGCTTCAAGCACCTCAAACGGGTAACAGTATACATAAAAAAGCATTGGGCTAAAATGCTTTTAGCTCTTATCTGCAGTGTGGTTTCTGTAGTTTCGGGACTTTTATACCCACTTATCCTCCAAAGGGCATTTGATGTTACTATTCCAAACAAGGATATGAGAGAACTCATTATCTTGTCTGTTATTTTGCTTTTGAGTATTGCTTTAAGTATTGTTATGGTATGTGTCCGTACAAGGCTTATGGTAATCACAGGGCAGAAGATTATCTATGAAATAAGACGCGATTTGTTTGAACACTTGCAGAAACTGCCTTTCCAGTACTATGACGACAGACCTCAGGGTAAAATTTTAACCCGTGTTATTCAGTATGTTAACAACATTTCAGATGCCTTGACAGGTACCCTTATTAACCTCGTCCTTGATGTTATAAACCTTGTGTTTATCGGTGTTTTTATGTTCTCGGTTGATGTTAAGCTTTCGCTTGTTGTACTTGCAGGGCTTCCGTTTTTCGGGACAATTATGTTTTTCCTTCCAAGGTTTATGCGAAAAGGATGGCGTAATTATTCCAACAAAACCTCCAACCTTAATGCATATACACAGGAATCCGTTGACGGAATAAAAATTACTCAGCTTTTTGGCAGGGAAGAGGTTAACGAGAAAACTTATACCGACCTCAGTAAGGTACATGCAAAATCCTGGAAAGTGCTTATCAATTACCTCAATGTTGGATGGACATCTGTCGAAAACCTTACCTGTTGGGTTAAAGGTGCGATTTATCTTATTGGTATTTTAGCTTTTGGCGGAACGGTATCCTTTGGTACAATTGTTGCAATTTCGGACTACGCTATAAGATTCTGGGGACCTATCTCCAATATGTCCGCTTCTTTTAACCAGATTATTAACTCTGTTTCTTATCTTGAAAGGATTTTTGAGGTTATTGATGAGCCTGTCGTAGTTGGCGATACTGAAGATGCAGTAGAGATTGAAATCAAATCAGGCGAAGTCACATTTGACAATGTAACCTTTGCTTATGAAGAGGGAACGAACATCCTTGAAAACATTTCCTTTAAGGCAGCTAAGGGTGAAAGTATCGCTTTTGTAGGCCCGACAGGTGCAGGTAAAACCACCGTTGTAAATTTGATTTCAAGGTTTTATAATGTTACCGATGGCAGAGTTTTAATTGATAATACAGACATTTCAAAAGTAACTCTTCATTCGCTCCGTTCCCAGATGGGCGTTATGCTTCAGGACAGCTTTATCTTTTCAGGAACTATTGCCGATAATATCAGGTACTCAAAACTCGATGCAACCGATGCTGAAATCAAAAAGGTATGCAAGACACTTGGCATCGATGCGATGATCAAAAAACTTGGTGGTTATAATGCACAAATCAACGAACGCGGTGGTGGCTTGTCACAGGGACAGAAACAGCTTATAGCAATTGCAAGAACAATGCTTTCCGATCCGAAAATTATTATTCTTGATGAAGCAACTTCTTCTATTGATGCCAAAACTGAGAAGATGGTGCAGAATGCTATCGATGAGCTTTTAAAAGGCAGAACATCATTTGTTATTGCGCACAGACTTTCTACCATCAAAAATTGCGATAAAATTATGGTAATTTCCGATAAGGGAATCAAAGAATCGGGAAGTCATCAGGAGCTTCTGGAGAAAAAAGAAGCTTATTATAAACTTTATACCGCACAGATAGCATAAAATTTTTCTTGTCGACACGCTTCGACAAATTATTTAAAAATGCTGTGATACAATGTGATTGTGATAAAACAGTCTTTATAAAAATGGCACTTGTAAAAAAGCCAGGAACCTTCGGGGATTTGCCCCAAGGTTACCTTGGCTTTTTTACTCTTCCATCTGTTTTCCCAGAAAAGCAGCCGCCGCCTGCACAAGTTTTATCTGTATGTCGGTAGCAAAGGTGTCATCATTACCTGAAATGAGCATAATACTTCCCGACACATCACCTTCTGCGATAATGGGAAAAACTGATACAATATAACGCAAAACCCCTTCGACAGGTTTTACTTTGGGGGATTCTGAGTCGGTACAGGACAGGGATTTTCTGTTTTGGACGAGCTCTTCAAGTGCAGGCGTTACTCTGCGTTCTAAAATTTCTTTTTTAGGCACGCCCGATACGGCGATTACATGGTCCCTGTCGCAGATTATAGCGGGAAGCCCTGCGAGTTTACTCAAAACTTCTGCATACTGAGAAGCAAAATTTGCAATCTCACCGATGGGTGAGTATTTTTTGAAAATCACTTCACCCTCAGCATTGGTATAAATTTCCAAAGGGTCTCCTTCACGGATTCGCATAGTGCGTCTGATTTCTTTAGGGATAACAACTCTCCCCAAATCGTCTATTCTACGGACAATTCCTGTAGCTTTCATATAAAAATCTCCTTTACAACATCGTAGGGGGGAACTGTGTTCGCCTGCGGGCGTTCGCAGAACGCCCCTACAACAAAATTTTCAAATTGTGATAGTATTATTTGTAAATGGTGGAGATTTATACTGTATATATTTACTTTTTAAAAGAAGAATAACCCTTGACATTTTAGGGAACAATTATTATAATAAATTTATAAAAAGTTCCCTAAAAGGAGTTTTGGTATGAATAACTACCCTGAAATACAAGAGTTGTTACAGCAAAGAGCAGATTTATATGCTCGACTAAATTTATTGGCTTATGACGGTACACCCGAAATTAAAGAAAACAAAAGTGGAAAGTATTTATACGTTAGAAAGCGTGTTGGCAGTCGTGTGACCTCTACTTATGTTGATGTATATTCTGATACGCTTTATCAATTACTACTCCGCAACAATGCCGAAGCAAAGGAACTGCGAAAGCAAATTCGCAAGGTTGAAAAAGCACTTGCCGAGATAGGCTTTACTGAAAACGAGTTATCGCCTGATGTAATACTCAACCTTGACTTTGCTCGTATAAATATGAAACTGTCTATTTACGAGCAGGCAGTTTTAGAGGGTGTTGCAACCTCGTTCCCGCAAACCGAGGATATTATTGAAAATGGCAAGGTAAATGGTGTTACTGCAACCGATGTGCAAAAAATATTAAATCTTAAACACGCTTGGGAGTTCATTTTAGATAAAGATGTTTTGAGTGTTAAAAGCGATTATTCTATACTTTCGCATATTGCCAAACTTGTAAATGAGGGCTTTTTTGAAAACGGCGGCAGAATACGCGGTGTGCCCGTTACTATTGGCGGTACTTCTTATGTTCCGCAATTACCTATCGAAACGGTAGTTATTGAAAACATTTTATCAATCATAAATTCGGGAAATACACCAATTGACACTGCCGTTGAACTTTGTCTATACTGTATGAAAACGCAAATTTTCAATGACGGCAACAAACGAGCATCGGTGATTTTTGCAAATCATTATTTAATTTCCAAAGCGGGCGGTCTGCTTGTTATTCCTGAAGCACAAGTACCCGAGTTTAAGCGATTACTAATCAAATACTACGAAGATAAAGACAATGGAGAAATTAAAGCATTTTTAAAACAAAATTGTCATAGGAACTTTAGATGAGAACAAGCGAGGTGAATTTTAACCTCGCTTGTTCTTTATATTGTTTTAAAATACTATGTACTGCAATCTCAAATTTTCTTTAAGTGTCATTGTTGTATGTGAGGCTTCTTCCTCACGGATTCGCATAGTGCGTCTGATTTCTTTAGGGATAACAACTCTCCCCAAATCGTCTATTCTACGGACAATTCCTGTAGCTTTCATATAAAAATCTCCTTTACAACATCGTAGGGGGGAACTGTGTTCGCCCGCGGGCGTTCGCAGAACGCCCCTACAACAAAATTTTCAAATTGTGATAGTATTATTTGTAAATGGTGGAGATTTATACTGCGGACTTTACTTTTAAAAATCCTTTTGATATAATATTTTAAAAGGTGGGATATATTATGATAGGAAAAATTATTGTTGTGGGCAGTGCTAATGCTGACCTTGTTATTCATTCAGATAAAATGCCAAAACTTGGTGAATCGCTTATCGGCAGTAATTTTCAAATTAATGCAGGTGGTAAGGGATTAAACCAGGCGGTTGCCATCGCAAAGCTTGGTGGAGAAGTTTCGTTTTTTGGTGCTGTCGGTGACGATGCTAATAGTGAGATTTTGCTCCATACATTAAACGAAAACAAAGTGCAATTCAAAGGGATTAAATCCCCTGATATACCGACAGGAATTGCTATGATTACCATTGTGAACGGAAACAATTTTATCATTGTTGACCCGGGTGCAAACGATAAACTCACCCCTGAAACGATAGATGAAAAACTGATTGCAGACAGTGATTTTTGTGTTATGCAACTTGAAATTCCGCTTGAAACTGTAATCAGGATTTGTAAAATTGCAAAACAAAATAATACGAAAGTCATACTTAATCCCGCACCTTACAAAGAATTACCCGATTCGTTGTTTTGCGATATTGATTATCTTATACCAAATGAGCACGAATTTTTATCGCTTACGGGGATTTATCCCGATAACGAAGAAAACTGCAAAAAAGGCATAGCAAAGCTTCTTAAAAAAGGTGTAAAAAATGTAATTGTCACTTTAGGGGAAAGAGGTTCTGCTTACAGTAGCGGTGATGAGGTTATTTTTGCTCCTGCTGTTAAAACAAATGCAGTTGACACAACATCGGCAGGGGACTGCTTTATCGGGGCATTGGTATCAAGGCTTTCAAAAAACGAAAGTATTGAAAATGCCATCACTTTTGCTACAAAGGCATCTGCAATAGCGGTAAGTCGTGAAGGTGCCTCAAAATCCATTCCATACGAAAATGAAATAGAATAATAAAACCGAGGTGGCTTTTCACCTCGGTTTTTATTTATAACTGTCCGTTTTAATGGACAGTTTGTGTGATAAAATGATTTCAGTGGTTAAAACCACAATAAAAATTAAGGAGATTTTGGTATGGGACTTTTTGATCTTGATGAATTTGAAGAAATGATGATCATGGGATTGGCAACCCGCGATCAGGAGCTTGAGGATGCGGGAATTGACATTGACGATTACGAGAATATGTCGGACTATGAACGCAAGAAAACACTTGAAAGAGCAGGACTTGACCCTGATGACTTTATCTTTTAACAAAGAACGCTGTGCCAGAAGGCACAGCGTTCTTACATTCCGAATATTTTTGCTGTATTTGCTACAACAAAGCAGGCGATAAGCCCCATAACTGTGGGCAATAAAACAGAAATGAGTGTCCATTTTATACTTTTGGTTTCTTTGTAGATTGTAATGCAGGTTGTTGAGCACGGCCAGTGCATAAGTGAAAAAAGTATTACACATATTGCCGTGACAACGGTCCAGCCGTTATTTAAAAGCAGAATTTTCAGTTCATAAAGGTTTGTGATATCTGTTATTATGCCACCATTTGTGTATGCCATAATTATAAGCGGAAGCACTATTTCGTTAGCGGGGAACCCTAAGATAAACGCCATCAAAATGCTGCCGTCAAGGCCGAAAAGTTTTGCAAAGGGGTCCAAAAACTCTGTACAGTAAAAGAGAAGAGTGGCATCTTTTAAAGTTATGTTTGCCATAAGCCAGATAACGGCACCGGCAGGGATTGCTACCACCACCGCACGCGCTAAAACGAATAAGGTCCTGTCAAAAACAGAACGGATTATTACTTTTATGATTTGTGGTTTGCGGTAGGGAGGAAGCTCTAAGGTAAATGATGACGGTATGCCTTTAAGCCATATTTTTGAGAGAAAAGATGATGCAAAAAATGTAGCCATAATGCCGAGTATGATTACAACCAGTAAGAAAAATGTCGGTAAAAACGATTTGCCGAAAGATATGCTGCCGCCTGCAAAAAACAGTGTAATCAGAGTTATAAGGGTTGGAAATCTGCCGTTACAGGGGACCAAGCTGTTTGTGATGATGGCAATGAGGCGTTCTCTTTCGGAATCTATTATCCTTGTACCGGTAACTCCGACAGCGTTGCACCCAAACCCCATACACATTGTGAGCGATTGTTTTCCGCAAGCTGATGCTTTTTTAAAACAACTGTCGAGGTTAAATGCTATTCTCGGCAGATATCCCGAGTCTTCCAGTATTGTAAAGAGCGGGAAAAATATTGCCATAGGTGGAAGCATTACCGAAACTACCAGTGCGAGTACATGATAAATTCCGTCAACAAGTATTCCTGTAACCCATAAAGGAAAAGGGGAGAGCAGATTTTCAAGTGATGCTTCAAACGAAAAAAGCAGTTTTCCTAAAAGCTCTGACGGGTAATTTGCTCCGACTATTGTAATCCATAAGATAACTGTCAGGAACAAAATCATAACAGGTATTCCTGTTTTTTTACCGATAAGTATTCTGTCGATTTTTCTGTCTTTTAAATCGGGACGCGATTTGAAAGAAACTGTTTTTTGAGCTATTTCTTCGGCTTTTAATATAATTTCTTTGTCATCATTTTTCTCATCGGGTGACCTGTTTTTAAGGTTTAAAATTCCGTCAAGCAAATCTTTTATACCGCGGGAGCTTCTTGCTGACATCTTTATAACTTCAACACCTAAAGCTTCTTTCAGCGCCGTGAAATCGATATTTATATTTCTTTTTTCGGCTTCGTCCATAAGATTTACACATATAATGACTTTCCCGGTTACAGAAAGAATTTGCAAAACAAGACTTAAGTTTCGTTCAAGGCAGGTAGCATCACAGACAACTGCCACAGCATCGTATTCACCCGATTCGAGGAAGTTTCTTGTAATCTCTTCATCGGGGGATTTTGCAAAAATCGAATAGGTCCCGGGCAAATCCACAAAAGTGAATTTTTCATCGTTATATTCACAGTGCCCGTAAGCCGTACCGACAGTTTTACCGGGCCAGTTACCGGTATGCTGATTCATACCGGTCAATTGATTGAACACTGTACTTTTACCTACATTGGGGTTCCCCACAAGTGCCACTGTTTTACTCAAAAAATCACTCACCTTTCCTTGAAAACCGAAATTTTTCTGGAATCTTCATTCCTTATTGCAATTACAGCACCTCTTATAAGATAAGCTATCGGGTCGCCTGAAGGTGCTTTGTGTAAGCATTCGACTTTTGTGCCTTCTATAAGTCCTAAATTTTTCAACCTTTTGTGTATATCACCTTTGAGGAGAAGCTCATCTATTGTTGCTTTTTCCCCTTCGTTAAGGTCAAGCAAAGACATATTCATAACAATACCTCGTATAACTTTTCTTATATCAAATTATGTTAAAAAACAAAAATAGGTTAATTTTACTTTTATACTGGACAAATTGAAAAATTTATTGTATAATGTTATTTGTATCAATTTAATTGAAAGGTATGATATTATGAAAAAAATTATTGCAGGCATTTTAGCCGCTACAACAGTATTGAGCCTTGCTTCTTGCGGAGCAGATACTACATGGGCATTCAAATCAGGTGAAGACACCATTACTTCCGGTATGTATGTAGGTATGTCGCTTACAGCTTACGATTCCGCTAAGGGCGTTGAAGGTTTTGATTCCACAAAATCTCCTTATAAGCAGACAATCGAAGAAAAAGATGGTCTTCAGTGGGTAATTGATGAAACTGAAGCTACAGCTAAGAGATATTTTGCTGTTGAAAAGAAATTTGCTGAGATGGAACTTTCCGTTACTGAAGAAACAAAGAGCTATCTCGATATGATGTCTGAATCTTATTACGAACAGGCTAACGCTCAGATGGATTATGAAAATAAAGGTTTCGGTCTTGTATCTTATAAAGCGCTTCAGCTTAATCAGTACAAGTCCTCCGCTATCTTTAACGAAATCTACGGCGAAGGCGGAAGCGAAGAAGTTTCTGTAGAAGAACTCAAAGCAAACTTCTATAACGACTTCGGCAAAGTTTTCTATATCCCCGTTGATACAGTGCTTTATGACGAAGAAGGCAATACAACTGAACGCACTGAAGAAGAAATCACAGCTGACCTTGAAAACCTTAAGGCTAAACTCGAAGTAACTGATGATTTCCAGGCTGTACTCGATGAGTACTACGGTGGCGAATCTATGTACTCCGCTGATCAGCTTATGGCAGTTGTTGATAAAGAAGATACCGCAAGCACTCCTGCAAGCATCCTCAACGCTATTAAGGATACAAAAATCGGCGATGTAACAGTTATCAACGAAAGCGGTATGGCTATGGTTGTTAAAAAACTCGATGTTGCAGCTGATGAAGCAGATTTTGAAAACAATCGTGCTAATGTTCTCTCCAAACTCAAAATGGACGAATATAACGAAAAAATCGCTGCTTGGGCTGATGAAATCGAAATCGAAAGAAACGAAAAGTCTTTGAGCAAACATTCTCCCAAAAATATCAAAGGTTAATTAATGACAAAGCCTCCCTCGCAGGAGGCTTTTATTTTATGTAAATTGTGAAACTTTTCGCAAACACTTGCTTTTTATATTTAAATATTATATAATACTTGTGAAATAAAAAATTTTGGAGGTTTATTATGTTAGTATCTGCAAAAGAAATGTTGACAAAAGCTAAAGCCGGCAAATATGCTGTTGGCCAGTTCAACATCAACAACCTTGAATGGACAAAAGCTGTTTTGCTCACAGCACAGGAAAACAATTCTCCCGTTATCCTCGGTGTTTCCGAAGGTGCAGGAAAATACATGGGCGGTTATACAACCATCGTTGGTATGGTAAATGGTATGCTCAATGAACTGGGCATCACAGTTCCCGTTGCTTTGCATCTCGACCACGGCTCCTATGAAGGCGCTAAAAAATGCATCGAAGCAGGTTTTTCTTCTGTAATGTTTGATGGTTCTCATTATCCTATCGAAGAAAATATTGAAAAAACTAAAGAACTCGTAGGCATCTGCGAAGCTAAAGGCCTTTCTTTGGAAGCTGAAGTTGGTTCTATCGGCGGTGAAGAAGACGGCGTTGTTGGTGCAGGCGAAGTTGCTGACCCCAAAGAATGTAAAATGATTGCTGACTTGGGCGTTACAATGCTCGCTGCAGGTATCGGTAACATTCACGGTAAATACCCCGAAAACTGGGCAGGTCTTGATTTTGACGCTCTCGACAAAATTCAGCAGCTCACAGGTACAATGCCCCTCGTTTTGCACGGTGGTACAGGTATCCCCGAAGAAATGATCAAGAAAGCTATCTCTCTCGGCGTTTCCAAAATAAATGTAAACACTGAATGTCAGCTCGCTTTCGCTGCTGCTACAAGAAAATATGTTGAAGAAGGAAAAGATTTGCAGGGTAAAGGTTTTGACCCCCGTAAGCTTCTCGCTCCCGGCTTCGAAGCTATCAAAGCAACAGTTAAAGAAAAAATGGAACTTTTCGGTTCTGTTAACAAAGCTTAATCTGAAAAGCTTATTCAACAGCTCCCCTTGTCAGGGAGCTGTTTTTTATTTATAAAAAACTGAGG
>JAZLER010000029.1:0-32705 GCA_045615345.1 Fumia sp.
AATCAAAAGCGGTGCGTTTTCTTGTATACCTTATACTGACCGCTGTCTGCCTGTGGGGCGTGTTTTACGCTATCTATTGGCGCCGACCTTTTGGTTTTTCTCTGATTTTCTGTGCCATTGTTGGCTTTGTCTACTATGTCATATTTACCGATACCGCCAAAAAGGATAAACTATCAAAAATACTTATTGTCAATGGTTGCTTTATCGCACTTGTATTCCTAATCGCTCTTTCTTGCAACCTGATGTTCAATCCTAGGCACGCACCCCTCCTCAACGGTGGTACAGTTATGTGGTGATGCTTTATCGACCAAAACAGCAACAGCGTGTTGCTTGTGATTAACTGTCAAGGATGATATAATACTATTACAATGATAAAAGGCGGTTTTGCATATGGAAACAAAAGATATTATTTTAGAACTCAGGACTAAAAAAGGATTATCGCAAGACGAACTTGCTGAAAAGGTGTTTGTAACCCGGCAGGCTGTTTCTCGCTGGGAGAATGGTGAAACTATACCAAATACCGAAACGCTTAAACTATTATCAAACCTTTTTGATGTTTCTATCAATACACTTCTCGGCTCGCCGAGAGAACTTGTGTGCGAGTGTTGCGGAATGCCTATTGATGACAGTAATATCAGCCATGAAAAAGACGGCGCATTAAACGAAGAATACTGCAAATGGTGCTATGCAGACGGTGAATACACACTTGACTTTTTTGAAAAATATAAGGAACTTGGCGGAAAAGAAAAGTTCGAGGAGTTTAAGAGGCAACTCATCCACGAATTTAACACCTTGCTTCATATTGAGGGTTTGCCCAAGGTTGAAAACCTTAATGTCTTGTCGGGGAGTTTTATCAACCTGGAATATCGACTCCCGAACGGTCAGACCGTAAAATTCCTTGATGATACCGCCACCTATCTTGGCAGTCAACTGGAGTGTGAATTTGGCGGTGGCAGATGCTTTGGTATCGCTGCAAATATGGATTTTTTGCTTGTCTGTACTTATGAAGAAAACGGCGAAAATCCAGAGTTGATTATTTACAAAAAGAGATAGGTAAATTCCAAATTGCTGAACTGAATAGCATATAACTCAAAATTTTGAAACAGCACTTTTTCAAGGTGCTGTTTTTATTTGTCTTGATTTTTCAAATTGAATGTGAAATAATAATAGACAACAAAGGCACTTGATACTATTCCCTTTGAATAATAAAAAGTGCTGACAACACTGACAACACTTTTTGACAACACTTTTCCTGTTGAATGGGTGGAAAGGGTAGAATTTTCGTGCTGAAACAACACGAAAACGCACTATTTAGACCTAAATTCACGGTAAAAACAAAAGTGATGTTAGAGTGGGAATAATAATGTATTTAAAAAAGCCCTTTTTCAAGGGCTTTTTTTGATGCTTTAATATAGTTTTGGCAACACAAAGTGTTGTTAATTTTTTCACCGAATTCAACAAAATATATTGTAAAATTTATAAATTGATGCTATAATATATGCGCTACAACTTTTAACAACTGTCAATAAATGGCAGTCATCTAATTGAATAAAGTTACACTGGAGAGGTACGCTATTTGTAAAAAGCGTACACTCTTGTTTCATTATACTCTTAAGTGTACCTTTAGATGTTATGTTAAAAGTGTGTAGCAACATTCGAAACGGAGTCACTGAGTTTTTTGGTGCGTAGTTTCTCTTTAAAAGGGAGCTACGCACTTTTTTAATTAGCGGAGTATGTTCTTTTTCATCGCAATGTTTTTAAGTCCCGTTGCACAGCTTGTTCCCGGTTGCACTACTGCGGCGGCACTTATATATGTAGGTTTTCTGATGCTTGGCTCGGTAAAAAATATTGACTGGGAAAACTTAAAAATTGCAATCCCTGCTTTCCTGACCCTTGACGTAATGCCCTTTACATATAACATTTCATACGGAATCGCTTTCGGACTTTTTTCTTATATTGTCATCAGTGTTTTCTGCGGCGATTTCAAAAAAATCAAAGCAAGCTCCTGGATTATCGCAGGACTGTTTGTTGCAATGTTACTCCCACTCATTAAAATAAAAAAGCCCCGAATTCGGTTTTTTTGTTTTGCAAGAAATGCAATATTTTTCATGTAAAAATAACAATTTCACTTAAAGCTACGATATGATACAATATAAAAGTAAGATAAAATCTTTAATCAGGAGTGATTTTATGGCATATTTAACAGGGCAGACCGAACAAGGCAACTGCCGGGTTATTGGAGTAAAAAACGGCATAATAGAATGTGAGCCACAGCTTACCGAAAAGGTTATCCGTGAAGGAAATACAAATCAATGGCATTTGTGGCACGCCCGTATTGAGGGTAAAAAAGGCGAAAAGGTTAAAATCTTACTCCATTGGCCTAAATTTGACCCTGAGCTTGTGGCAGACGAATACAAAAACGCCGCAAACTACGATATCAATTGGAAATCTTTTGCAAGGCCTGCGCAGGATGCTGTTTTTATAAGCACAGACCGCCTTATATGGACAAGAATCGAAGATATAACCCTTGATGATCACGACCTTTACTGGGAGGTGGAACTCCCTGCTGATACCTGTTATTTTGCAGTAACTTTATACTACACACCCGAAATGCTTAAAAAACTTGTCAAGGACCTTAACGGAAACCCTTATGTAAAACAGGAAATTATAGGAAATGACTACCTTGGCGATAAAATAAATGCTTTCACAGTAACCGATTTTTCTGTCCCTGCCGACAAAAAGACGGGTGTTTTCTTTACTGCCGCTCAGCATTGCAGTGAGTTTAACGGGTGTCACCTTTGTGATTTTGCAATGCGTTATTTAAGCAGTGACGATGAAAGAGCAAAAGAACTCCGTCAGAAATATGTATACTTCTTTGTTCCCGTTGCAAGCGTAAGTGCCTGGCGTCAGGGACTTGGCGTTCATCCTTCGGGCATTAACCCCAACCGTGACTGGATAAATCTTGAGCTTCCCTCAACAAACGCTATTCACAACTGGCTCACCACCTTGAATCCCGTTCCAGCTATTCTTTTTGACCTTCACAGCGGACTTGCAAACTATGGCGACTGGGTAAATTGCCAGGGTATCGGTGTTTTCCCCGACCTTCCCGAAGAAAAAGTCAACGAACAAAAGAGATTTATAGACTTAGTTTTTGAAACCTGTGATTTTCTTCCCACTTGCCGTTACTGGGACCAGTTTGGTGCCAACCCCCATTGTTTTGACGGATATGGTTATAATTATGGCCAGGTTGAATGCTTTGAAATTTCTATGTACGCCATGTATGACCGTGAAGCGGGTCATCACTTTCCTATAGACCAATCAAGAATTAAACGCTTTACATATCAACTTCTTAATACCATTGATGCTTTTTTCGAAAGCAAGGAGTAGCCATTATGAAAAAAGAATTATTTGTAAAAGACTTTACTGAAGATAAAGACTGTTCTTTAAATCCACCAAATTTTTATACCGGGAAGGACGCAAACAATGAGTATTTCAACCGCAAAAATCGTGCGTGGCAGAGTGCCCCTTGCGTAACCAAAACCCAAAACGGCAGAATTTTCTGTACATTCAGTGGTGACAACTCCGATGTTGGTGATGAATGCCCCAATAACTACAATATCCTGATTTACAGTGACGACAACGGCGAAACTTGGGTTGAAAACGCTTTAATTATCGACCATCCTGACTCTGTCCGCATTCACGGCCCGATTATGTTCTATGCACCCGATGGGGTTCTGTGGCTTTTCTGGGGACAGTCCTATATCTACTGGGACTCAAGAGCAGGCGTATGGGCTGTTACCTGTGATAACCCCGATGCTGATGAACTTGTCTGGTCCGAGCCCAGAAGAATCTGTCACGGCGTTATGGCAACCCCTCCCATTATGACTAAAAAAGGGGAATTTCTGCTCCCCGTATGCATCTGGAAAAACATCACAAGACATCATTTCAACCATTTTCCCGAGCTTGAATACAGTTGTGTTTATGCATCAACCGACAATGGCAAGACCTTTACTTTGAGGGGAAAATCTTATGACCCCGATACCACTTTTGACGAAAACACTTTAGCAGAACTTCCCGATGGAAAACTTCTTATGACACAGCGTGATGAGGCAGCTATTTCCATCTGTCATTCAACTGACGGCGGTTATACTTGGTCCACCCCGAGAAAACTTATGGACCATATTTCTTCAAGAAGTTACCTTGCAACCTTCCCGAGCGGAAATGTTTTGCTTGTAACAAATGACCCCGAAGGCATCGAAGAAGGTCGTTCAAGAATGACAGCATTCCTTTCAAAAGATGGTGGAGAAACTTTCCCTCACAAGCTTTTGCTTTATAGAGAACCCAACGTTTCTTATCCTGCAGGTATTGTGATGGAGGACGGCAGAGCACTTGTTTCATTTGACAGAAATCGCTATACCGACAGCGAAATGTATATGTCTTCATTCACGGAAGAAGACATTTTAGCAGGCAAATGTATAACAAAAGGCTCATATCCTTCAAAACTCATTTTCAAAGCCGACAATGCCCACGGCGGCGCAGAAAAAGTTTTTGAAGACGGAACAACATGGTAATAAAAACAGCTTGAAATCACTTGGTTTCAAGCTGTTTTTCGCATATGCTTCTTTGCGTTACGATAGTAACCAGAGTGTCCCCAAGTTGCACTAAGACTGACGCAAGTAAAGTCAGTTGCTCATCATTCAGTTTACAGGACAAAGTATTTGCAACAGCTGTAACAAACGCAGTAAGTTCACAGGAATTCATATCATCACCAGTACATTTAATGAAAATATTTAAATCTTTGTTACCTTTTTATTAAATCGATTGACTTTGTTTTGATTTCGGGATATTATGTATATCAGCAAATGATATCCGGAGGGGATTTTTTGAATCAGTTTGGTAATTTTATGCGAGGCAGATATGGCCTTGATCAGTTTTCCTTTGCGCTCATTATAATGGGCGGTGTATCTACCCTTATCAGTTCTTTTGTAAACTCAAAAATTCTTTATGCTGTCGCTATTGTCCTGTATGGTTACAGCCTTTTCAGGGTTTTTTCAAGAAATATTGAAGCAAGAAGAAAAGAATACCGTGTTTTCTTAAAGGTATGGAGTCCCATTCAGAAGAAAATAAGAGAGCACAAAATGCGTTCGATGGACAAGAGTCATTCTTATTTTAAATGTCCTAAATGCAAACAGCATGTGCGTGTGCTAAAGGGTGTCGGAAAAATCGAAATCACCTGTCCGAAATGCTTAAATACCTTTATAAGAAAAAGTAAGTAAAATATTGACAAAATTTATTTTTTCGCTTATACTGTTAGAGTACGAAAAATCAGATTTTCTTATAAAAGGGAGTAGCAGGCGGTCTTTGACCGTAGTCTTCGGCGTCAGTACGATTTTAAAATCCGCTGGGACTTATGAAGTACTAAGTACTTTTACAGCAAGACTTTTATTATGGCACAGGTCATAATGGAAGTCTTATTTTTGTAAAAATTTTCAGGAGGTCTTTAAAATGTCATTCAACCTTGGCGAACTCATACCACTCTTTTCTCTTGATATGAACTGGGATCTTTTCCCGAAACAGGTTATCATGTGGATTATCGGTGGTGTACTCATTTATCTTGCAATCAAAAAAGAAATGGAACCCGCTTTGCTCTTGCCTATGGGCTTTGGTGCAATTCTTGTAAACCTTCCCTTTTCCGGTGCTATCGGTGAAGAAGGCGTTATCAGCGTATTGTTCGATGCAGGTATTGCAAACGAACTTTTCCCGCTTTTACTCTTCATTGGTATCGGTGCGATGATTGACTTCTCACCACTTTTGTCAAACCCCAAAATGATGCTTTTCGGTGCGGCAGCACAGTTTGGTATATTTATGACTTTCAGCCTTTCGGCACTGTTCTTCCCCGAACTTAAAGATGCTGCTTCTATTTCTATCATCGGTGCAGCAGATGGTCCTACATCTATCTTTGTTGCAAATGAGCTTGGTTCTAACTTTACGGGAGCTATTATGGTAGCGGCTTACTCATATATGGCGCTTGTTCCTATTATTCAGCCCCCTGTAATCCGTCTTATGACCACTAAAAAAGAGCGTCTTATCCGTATGGAATATCAGGCTCGTCCCGTTTCAAAAACAACAAAAATCCTCTTCCCTGTTATCGTTACTTTGGTTGTAGGTCTTATCACACCCGCTTCTGTAGCACTCGTAGGATTTTTGATGTTCGGTAACCTTTTGAGAGAATGTGGTGTATTAAATTCCCTTTCCGATACTGCGCAGAATGCTCTCGCAAATACAGTTACAATTTTCCTCGGTATCTCGATTTCACTCAAGATGGAAGCTACTGCTTTCCTTGATCCCAACACCTTGCTTATTATGGGACTCGGACTTTTCGCATTTATCTTTGATACAGTAGGCGGCGTTCTTTTTGCAAAAGTATTGAACCTTTTCAGCAAGAAGAAGGTAAACCCCATGATTGGTGCTGCAGGTATCTCTGCATTCCCTATGTCTGCGCGTGTTGTTCATAAAATGGGACTTAAAGAAGACCCCGAAAACTTCCTTTTGATGCATTCAATCGGTGCAAATGTATCAGGTCAGGTTGCATCTGTTATTGCAGGTGGTTTCTTGCTTAATATGATGTTGTAAAGGAGAAATAATATGAATATTTATTTTGATAACTTTTTACAGACACTTCCTATGATGGCTATGGGTATGGGTGGCGTACTCGCAGTTACAGCAGTTTTAATCGTGGTTATGCTCCTTCTTACAAAACTTTTCAAGAAATAACAAAATTATATTTTTTGTTTTCAAAAAGTTTATAAAAAAATTTATTTTTAGTATAGCAAATTGAAAAAAATCGTGGTATGATAGTATCATAAAGAGGTGATACCGATGCCACGATTTTTTGTACCCGGAATTTTGTCAGATAAAGTAACCATTTCGGGCGAAGATGCAAAACATATGATAAAATCGTTAAGACTTACCATCAATGAAGAAATAACACTTTGTGACGGGAAGGGCTTTGATTATCACGGAAAAATTTCCGCAATAACCGATACGGTTACCATTGATATCCTTGAGAAAGTTCCCACAAAATCGGAACCCTCTGCTAAAATCACCCTTTTCCAGGCGTTGCCAAAAGGCGACAAGATGGAACTTATTATTCAGAAATGTGTTGAACTCGGGGTTTATAAAATAGTTCCCGTACTCACCGAAAGGTGTATATCACGCCCCGACAAAAAATCCATGGCAAAAAAGGTTGAGCGTTACCAGAAAATTGCACTTGAAGCCGCAAAACAAAGTGGTCGCGGTATTATCCCCGAAGTTTGCGAGCTTCTTACATTAAAAGAAGCAGTCAGCGTGCTCCCCAAAAAGTCCATTGTTTTTTATGAAAACGGCGGTGACAGGCTTGTAAATCTGATTGATGAAAACATAAATGAAATCGGAGTTTTTGTCGGAAGTGAAGGCGGATTTTCGATGGAAGAAATCGAGTTTTTAAAAGGAAACGGCGTTTCACCCGCTACTTTAGGCGAAAGAATTTTGCGCTGTGAAACTGCTCCGATTTGCGGCGTATCTGTAATTTTATCCCTCACGGGCGATATATAAAAAATGAAAGGATTGAAGAAAATGAAGAAAAAAGGATTATTCTCCATCTTGGCAGCAGGTGCTGCTGTTGCAGTTGCCGCAGTTGCCGCAACAACTTACATCAAGAAAAAAAGTGAATCTATCGCTGATTATCTTGACTATGAACCTGAAGATGACGAAGAAATCATCATCGAAGCAGAGGAAACAGAAGTTGCTGAGGAACTTGAAACTGTTCCCCCATTCCCTGCAGAGCAGGAAGCTGTTGCAGAAAACATTGAATAATTATCTCAATCAAAAACAGGAAAACTCATTCGAGTTTTCCTGTTTTTTAATCAAATTCATTTTCCTTTATGTATTCTATAAATGTTTTCAAAGCTTTTGACATCCATTTATTTTTATGATAAATAAGCTGTTTCCAGATATCAATCTTCATATCACAGATATCAAGGTAATAAAGTTCTCCTTTGTCGACCAAATCTTTTGTAACAAAATCGGGAAGATATGAAATCATATCACTCTGGGCAATCATCGAAGTAATAATATCCGTTCGTCCGATTTCAAGTATAGGGGTTATTTCAAGCGACCTTTTTGCAAGTTCTGTATCAAAAACCTTTCTGTAACCTTGTCCGTACTCTGTAAGGATAAAAGGCTCATCGACAATATCACTTATTGATAAATTTTTCTTTCCCGCAAATTTCGAATCGGCGCTCGCAACAAAATGCATCGAAAGCAATTTTTCTTTTGCAATCACATAGTCCTTTCTGTATGAATGGGCATCAAGGGTTATAATGATATCAGCCGCGTTATGGTCAAGCATATCAAACATCACATCGGTATCAGCATTTGTGAATTTAATTGATATATTTGGATATTTATTGTGAAAATCGATATACCTGTTGTTTATCATATCATCACAAACAGAGTCAGGAGTTACTATATGAATATGGCCACTGCAAGTTTTTTCCTCCCCGAGATTATCCTTGAATTCATCTGTAAGTGACAAAATCTTATGAGCATAGGAAACAAGCTCATGTCCTCTCGCGGTGAGAGTAATAGTATGATTTATCCTTTCAAAAAGTAAACATCCAAGCTCATCTTCAAGCTGTTTTATCTGGAACGAAACTGTTGATTGCGAATAGCCAAGCTGTTCTGCAGTTTTTGTAAAACTTCCAAGTTCTGCAACATTAATGAATGTTATCAGATTTCTTATTTCCATTGTATTTCCTCCAACATCTAAAATTTCGATGGTAAATATCAAAACTATTCGTTTGACTAATCTTCATATGTATTATATACTAATTTCGAGAAAAACGCAAGACTTGGAGGAAAAACGAATGACACACGCACAAACTTACACAATTATTGCTCTTTGTATTTATGCAATATCAATGGCACTGATTGGCTGTATCAGTTACGGCAAATCAAAAACACTTGATGGTTTCCTTATCGGAGGCAGAAACATAGGCGCATGGGTAACAGCCTTTGCTTACGGTACTACATATTTTTCAGCAGTAGTTTTCGTTGGATATGCAGGACAGCATGGTTGGAACATCGGTCTTGGCAGTATATGGATCGGTATCGGTAACGCCATACTTGGTTGTTTACTTTCCTGGCTCTTGTTTGCAAACAGAACAAGAAAGATGACCAAAAAACTTAATGCAAGAACAATGCCTGATTACTTTGAAAAACGATACAACTCAAAGGGTATGAAAGTTTTTGCCTCAATTATTATCTTTGTATTCCTTGTTCCTTACTCTGCAGCAGTTTACAAAGGCCTCGGTTCACTCTTCAGTGCAGTATTCCCCGGTGTTGAAACCTGGGTATGGATGCTGATTATCGCTTGCCTTACAGCAGTTTACCTTGTTGTCGGCGGATATGTAGCAACAGCTTACACTGACCTTGTTCAGGGTCTTGTTATGATTATAGGCGTTGTTTGCCTTGTTGTTGCAGTTTTAAATCACGATGCCGTAGGCGGTATTTCAGGACTTGTTCAGAACCTTGCTGCAATTCCTGAAGATGGTACACAGCTTACAGACATCTTAGGTGGTTCATCCTTTAAATTCCTTTGCTTTAACATTATGCTCACAAGCTTTGGTACATGGGGTCTTCCTCAGATGATTGGTAAATTCTATGCTATCAAGGATACAGCAGCTATTAAAAGAGGTACTATCATCTCTACAATTTTCTGTATCGTGATCGGTTGTGGTGCTTACCTTATCGGTTCAACATCAAGACTTATCCTCGGTGGCAATTTGCCCGAAGGTGGTGTTGACTCAGTAATCCCCACAGTTCTTATGCAGGTTCTGGGCGGTGGAACAGCAGGCATAATTCTTCTGGCTGTAATTATGATTTTGCTTCTTTCCGCATCAATGTCAACACTTGAGGCAGTTGTACTTACTTCAGCATCAGCAGTTGCAGTTGACCTTATCCCCTCTGTCAGAAAGAAACAAACAAAACCCGAATCACAGATGCTTCTCACAAGACTTCTCTGCCTTGTATTTGTAGCTTGCTCATTCATCTTCGCAACAAGAAATATCCCGATTATCGTAAGCCTTATGTCCTTCTCCTGGGGCGTTGTATCCGGATGCTTCATCGGTCCGTACATCTGGGGACTCTTCTCAAAGAAAATTACAAAAGCAGGCGCATACGCAGGTGTACTTTCAGGCCTTTTGGTAGTAGGAATTTCTACTCTGGTTATTTCCCTCAATTCAGGTTTTGGAGTAGCTGCTTCAAAATCTCCTGAAATGGGTGTTTCCGCAATGGCAGTTTCCCTTGTAATCGTGCCTCTGGTGAGTGCCTTTACAAAAGTTAAAGACAAAGAAAAAGTTGAAGAAATCTTCACTTGCTACAATGAAGATTAAAAAATTCAAAAAACCTCTTGACTTCATTATATTAATGTGTTACAATAACAAGTGATTTAATAGTGTAACACACATAAATGCGAAGATCAGAAACCAGTAGGTTGGAAAGAACATGGAGAGAGTTGCCGGTTGGTGCGAGGCAAATGGGGCGTCCTTCTCGAATTCCTTCTGTTAGCAGTGCACTGAATAAGAGAAATCTTTAGTAGGATGCAACGGGAGTTCCCGTAACAGAACTTAAGGTATGTCAGTACCTGATAAGGTCGCTGTCGTGAGATAGCGATAAACTGAGGTGGTACCACGGAAATGATATTTTCGTCCTCTGTATCCTTAAACAGGATTGCAGAGGACTTTTATTTTCCTTGACGCGACCTGTTAAAACTAACTTTTTTATATAATGGAAAGGATGAACAAAATGGCACAGAACTATTATCAGAAAGAAATTGAAACTATGCCGGTTGAAGAGATGAAAAAACTTCAATCAGAAAAATTAGTAAAACAGGTTAAACATGTTTATGAAAATGTGGAATATTACCGCAATCTTATGGACAAAAAAGGTGTTAAACCGGAAGACATCAAAGGTATTGATGATTTGCATAAACTCCCCTTCCTGGAAAAATCAGATTTGAGAGATGCATATCCTTACGGACTTCTTGCTAAACCTCTTGAAGATTGTGTTCGTATTCACTCCACATCTGGAACAACAGGTCGCCGCGTGGTTGCTTTCTACACACAAAATGATGTGGATATCTGGGACGACTGCTGTGCGCGTGCAATTATTGCAACAGGTTCGGGTAAAAAAGATGTATGTCAGGTAGCATACGGATATGGTCTTTTCACAGGTGGTATGGGACTCCACGGCGGTGCAAGCAAAGTTGGATGCCTTACACTTCCGATGTCTTCAGGAAACACTGAGCGCCAGATTCAGTTTATGACTGATTTAAATGCGACTATTCTTTGTTGCACCCCCTCGTATGCTGCATACATTGGCGAAAGCTTAAAGGAACAGGGCTATAAACCTGAAGATATCCCTCTTAAAGCAGGTATTTTTGGTGCAGAACCCTGGACAGAAGAAATTCGCAAGAATATTGAAGAAACTCTCGGCATAAAGGCTTATGACATCTATGGTCTTACCGAAACAACCGGTCCCGGTGTTGCATTTGAATGCAGCGAACAGACAGGTATGCATGTAAACGAAGACCATTTCTATGCTGAAATTATAGATCCCGACACGGGTGAAGTGCTTCCCGAAGGCGAAAAAGGTGAACTTGTATTCACTGCTCTTGATAAAGAAGCATTCCCCTTACTCAGGTACAGAACAAGAGATATTTGTGTGCTTTCAAGAAAGAAATGCTCTTGTGGAAGAACCCTTATCAAAATGGCTAAACCTATGGGCAGAACTGACGATATGCTCATTATCCGTGGTGTTAATGTATTCCCGAGTCAGATTGAAACAGTACTCCTCAAAGAGGGTTACGAACCAAACTACCAGATTGTCGTTGACCGCGTAAATAACAACGATACTTTCGAAGTAAATGTAGAAATGTCACCTGAACAGTTCACAGACAAGGTAAGTGATGTTCTTAAAATGGAAAAAGCACTTTCAGGCGCAATGAAGATAATGCTCGGCATCAACCCGACAGTTCACCTTGTTGCACCTAAGACCATTGCGCGAAGTGAAGGTAAAGCAGTTCGCGTAATCGACAAACGCAAGCTTGTTTAAGAAGGGAGATTTTAAAATGGCTATTAAACAGTTAACAGTATTTGTTCCCAACAGAAAAGGGACAATCGTTTCCGTAACAAATATACTTGCTAAAAACAGCATCAATATCAGAGCTCTTTCTATCGCAGAAACCGAAGATTTCGGTATTCTCCGCCTTATTGTAAACGATGAGGCCGCAGCAGAAAAAGTACTCAACGAAAACGGTTATCTTATCAAGGTAGTTGATGTTGTAGGTGTTAAAATCGGTGATGAACCCGGTAAACTCACTGCAGCTTTAGATGTCCTTGACAAGGCTGATATCAATGTTGAGTATCTCTATGCGTTTATGGCACGCACAGAAAAGCATGCTTATGTAGTTTTGAGGGTTGAAGACAACGAAACTGCCCAAAAAGTGCTCACAGATGCAAGCTTTAAACTTATTACAGAAGCAGATATTTGTAAACTTTAAAAGCAGGTTTTACTTAATAAAGCCTCACTTATAAAAGTGAGGCTTTATTTTGAAAGGAAGTAGAAAATGGGCAATAAATTAGATGAGGCAAGAAAAATCATAAACGAAGTGGATTCTCAGATGGCTAAGCTTTTTGTCAAGCGAATGAGAGCTGCCGAAATGGTTTATGAATACAAAAAAGAATTCGGGCTTCCGATTCTGGATAAAAAACGTGAAGATGCTGTTATCGAAAAGAACACAGCTTTAATCGAAGACAAAGTGCTGAAAGAATACTATATTGACTACATTAAAAATCTTATGTCTGTTTCGCGTTCTTATCAGTATCGTATGCAGTCAGGTCTTAAAGTCGCATACAGTGGTGTTGAAGGTGCCTTTGCCCATATTGCCGCAGGAAGAATATTCCCCGACGGAAGCCGTGTGTCTTATCGTGATTTTAAATCCGCATATGACAGCGTTGTAAACGGTGAAGCCGATGTAGCCGTTTTGCCTATTGAAAACAGTTATGCAGGTGAAGTCGGACAGACAATTGACCTCATCTTCTCAGGCGGACTTTTCATAAACGGAATTTACGAGCTTGAAATTCATCAGAATTTGTTGGGACTCCCTGATGCAACCATCGATGATATCAAAAAAGTAACAAGCCACCCACAAGCACTCAGCCAGTGCCACGATTACATTTCCCTTAAAGGCTTTGATACAGAAGAAGCAAACAACACTGCAGTTGCCGCAAAAGCTGTTGTCGATAAAAAAGATAAAACTCTCGGAGCTATTGCAAGTGTGGAAACTGCCGAGATTTACGGTCTTAAGGTATTGGAAGCAAATGTAAACAAAAGCGGAGAAAATACTACCCGTTTTGCAGTTCTTTCAAAAGTCAAAGCAAACTCCCCCGCCCTTTCAAATTCAGTTGTTATGTTTACTGTTAAAAACGAGGCAGGTTCTCTTGCTAATGCTATCGGTATTATCGGTAAATACGGATATAATATGACAGCACTCAGAAGCAGACCTTTAAAAAAACACTCATGGCAGTATTATTTTTACATTGAAATTGACGGTTCAACCGAAACTGACAATGGCAAAAAGATGATAGAAGAACTGAGTTTTCTGTGTGATAAACTCAAAGTGGCAGGGACATTTGCCCCACACAGCGAAATTTAACAGGTGAAAAAATGATAGTAGATGTAAGCAAAAATATACTGATAGTCGGACTTGGACTTTTAGGCGGTAGCTATGCGAGAATTTTAAAAAGATTTGGTTTTCACATCAGTGCCATTACAAAAGAACAAAGTTCGATAGACTACGCCCTTAAAGAGGGGATCATTGACGAAGGTTCAACAGAACTTGATGAAGAAATTATAGGCAATGCTGACATTGTGATATTTGCACTTTATCCACATATATTCGTGGAATGGATAGCGAAAAATCAGAAGCTTTTAAAAAGAAATGCAATTATAACCGATGTAACCGGCGTAAAGAGGAGTATCGTTTATAAAATTCAGGACATCTTAAGAGATGATGTTGAATTTATAGCGGCCCATCCAATGGCAGGACGCGAAGTTTCAGGTGTCGAAAACAGTACCGACAAGATGTTTCAGGGTGCTAACTACATTGTTACCCCCACAGATAAAAACACGCCCGAAGCTGTAAATACCTGTCTTGAACTCGGAAGGCTTCTCGGTTTTTCCAATGTCACAACCCTTTCTCCCGAAGAACACGATGAAATGATAGGCTTTTTATCACAGCTTACTCACTGCATCGCGATTACCCTAATGACCTGTAACGACAAGGAAAATATGGAGAAATTCACAGGTGACTCATTCAGAGACCTTACACGAATTGCCCGTATCAATGATTTGATGTGGAGCGAACTTTTTGTAGCAAACAAAGATGCTCTCTTAAATCAGATGGATATGTTTATTGATAAATTCAATGAACTTAAGTCAATGCTTGAAGATGAAGATATTGACGGAATGAGAGAAATGATGCAACATTCAACTGAGCGCAGAGCATTATTCGATAAAAAATAACTGGAGGAAATAAAAATGAATATGGATTTCAAACGCAAATTACCTATACCTATGGATATAAAAGCTCAGTACCCTATTACCCCTGAAGTTGAGGCTATAAAAGCAAAAAGAGACGAAGAAATCAAAGCAATATTTGAAGGTAAAGATGACAGATTTGTGCTTATCATAGGTCCCTGTTCGGCTGACCATGATGACAGCGTTATTGATTATATTTCAAGACTCAGAGGGGTTCAGGAAAAGGTTTCCGATAAAATTCTTATCATCCCGAGAATTTATACCAACAAGCCGAGAACAACCGGTGATGGCTACAAAGGTATGCTCCATCAGCCCGACCCCAACAAAGAATCCGATATGCTCAAAGGCGTTGTTGCTATCAGAAATCTCCACCTTCGCGCTATAAAAGAAACAGGTTTCACCTGTGCTGATGAAATGCTTTACCCTGAAAATTACAGATATTTATCCGATTTACTCTCTTATGTTGCAATCGGTGCAAGGTCTGTTGAAAACCAGAAGCATCGCCTGACTGCAAGTGGCCTTGACATTCCCGTAGGTATGAAAAATCCCACTGCAGGCGACATTTCTGTAATGATGAACTCAATTACAGCAGGTCAGCACTCTCACACCTTTATTTACAGAGGTTGGGAAGTTGAAAGTAAGGGTAACCCCCTGACACACGCAATACTCAGAGGTTATGTAAACAAACATGGTCAGTCAATGCCCAACTATCATTACGAAGACCTCATTCACCTTGCAGAAGTATATGAAAAATCAGGCCTTGCAAATCCCGGAGTTATCATTGATACAAACCACGCAAACTCAGGTAAAAAATGGATGGAACAGCCGAGAATTGCAAAAGAAGTTCTTCACAGTTGCCGTCATAACAACGACATCAATAAGCTCGTTAAGGGTCTTATGATCGAAAGCTATATCGAAGACGGTGCACAGAAGCCCGAGGAATGCATTTACGGAAAATCCATTACCGACCCTTGCCTCGGCTGGGAAAAAACAGAAAAACTTATCTACGATTTAGCTGATGTTCTTTAATAAAAAAAGCGATGTAACTAAATGTTACATCGCTTAATTTATTATTTAAAAAACAACGGAAGCTTTTCGAGGAAGATTATGTCATCGCGTTCAGCGGCATCGCCTTCTGCCAGAACAGCAACTTTACCTGCAATCTTTCCTCCTGCTTTTTCCACAAGAGTTTCCAAAGCCTTCAGGGATTCGCCTGTACTGATTACATCATCAACGATAAGTACTCTTTTACCATTAAGACGGTCTATATCTTCCTGACCTAAATAAAGTTTCTGTGAACCTTTTGTGGTAATGGAGTTTACTTCTACCTCGATAGGGTTAATGGTGTAAACCTTGATACCCTTTCGCGCAACAACATAGTTTTTACCCGACTGGCGTGACATCTCGTAAGCAAGCGGAATACCCTTTGACTCAGCAGTAATCAAAACATCATATTCGGGTGCTCTTTTGATAAGTTCCTTGGCAGTGGCAATTGTAAGCTCTACATCAGAAAACATAATCAAAGCGGCAATATCAAGATTTTCACTTACCTCACAAAGCGGAAGATATCTTGTAAGGCCCGCTATTTTTATTTCATAATAATTCATTTAAAACACCTCTGTTATCCGGGAGGCCAGGAAAGCATTCTTCCTGCGAGGACATGAAAATGAAGATGTCCCACAGTCTGACCGCCTTCTTCTCCGCAGTTTGCAACAACGCGATAGCCTTTTTCAAGTTTAAGTTCTTTTGCAAGGTTTGCAATAACTGAATAGATATGGCCTACGATTAATTCGTCAGCTTCAGTAATTTCAGAGGGTGCCGAAATATGTTTTTTCGGCACTACTAAGAAATGCACAGGAGCTTTGGGGTCGATATCGTAAAAAGCGTAAACCTTTTCGTCCTCATAAATCTTTTTACTCGGAATTTCACCTGCAATAATTTTGCAAAAAAGACA
Source organism: Fumia sp. (assembly GCA_045615345.1). GTDB lineage: Bacteria > Bacillota > Clostridia > Oscillospirales > Ruminococcaceae > Fumia. The sequence goes on from JAZLER010000029.1 coordinate 16,595, forward strand.
ATCCATCATATCACCTCTTAAAGCTGTGATTTAACAAGGTCACAAACCATGCTGAGTGCATCAGCAACCAATGCCTTATCACCAACACCTGCCATAGCAGAATCGGGGCGTCCGCCACCTTTACCGCCTGTCTTCATAGCAACTTCTTTTACAATCTTGCCTGCGTGAACACCTTTCTTAACAGCTTCTTCACCAACAACACAAAGGAAGTTCTGTTTGTCACCGCCGCACAAAACTGCACAAGCGAGTTTGTTTGTATCCTTAATCTTGTCGCCCAAAGTTCTCAAAGCATCAACACCGATATTTCCTACATCAGCGGCAATAACAGAAATGCCATCTACATCTTTTGCATCTTTGAGAAGTTCATCAAGCTGACCGCTTGCCATCTTGCTGTTAAGCATTGCAATTTCACGGTCTTTTTCCTTGATTTCATTAAGGAGTGCTTCAGCACGGTTGAGAATTTCAGCGGGAGTTGTTTTCAAAACATTTGCGATTTCAAGCAAATTACTGTGATTCTTCTCAAAAAGTTTTATAAAGCCATCACCTGTAACAGCTTCAATTCTTCTTACACCTGCCGCAACAGAGCTTTCAGAAACTACTCTGAAAAGTCCCAACTCACCTGTGTTCTTAACATGAGTACCACCGCAGAGTTCTGTGGAGTAATCGCCCACTTCAACAATTCTTACAGTTTCACCATATTTTTCGCTAAAGAGTGCCATAGCGCCTTTTTCTTTAGCTGTATCCATATCTGTTTCGTAATTGAGAACAGGGATACATTCCATAATTTTAGCATTGATTTCATCTTCAACGCGTTTTACTTCGTTTGCAGAAACAGGTTCAAAATGAGTAAAGTCGAAACGAACTGCGTCTTCGTTTACAAGCTGACCTGCCTGGTGTACATGGTCACCGAGAACATTTCTTAATGCTGCCTGCAAAAGATGAGCTGCAGTATGGTTTCTCATAATGGACTTACGGCGGTTTTCTTCAGTAGATGCCACAACAGCCTCACCATTTGTCAAGGTACCATCTTCAAGGTGTCCGATATGGATAACCTGACCTGAAGGGAGCTTTTTCATCTCCTCAACATACATAACTCCGTTAGCACCTTTGATAACACCCTTGTCGGAAACCTGACCACCACTTTCTGTATAAAAAGGAGTTTTGTTCAGGAGAACAATTACTTCACCTTCGGAAGTAGCCATATCACAGGGTTTACCGTCAACAAGCAAAGCTTCGATTTTAGCATCACAGGAAAGAGCTGTGTAACCCATAAATTCTGTTTCAATTTCAGGAAGTTCCAATGTTTCGGATTCCCAGGAAGAACCTGCTTTTGCACGATGGCTTTCTCTTGCGCGTTCACGCTGTTCTTTCATAAGAGCATCAAATTCATCTCTGTCGATAACAAGACCTTTTTCTGCAACAATTTCTTCTGTAAGGTCAATCGGGAATCCGTAAGTATCGTAAAGCTTGAATGCCTCATCGGAGGGGAATTTGTCTTCGCCCTTATTAACTGTTTCATCGATAAGGTCTTTAAGCATATCCATACCTTTACCGATAGTTTTATTGAATGCTTCTTCTTCGTTTTTAACAACCTTTTTAACATATTCTGCTTTTTCCAAAAGTTCGGGATAAGCAGATTCGTTTTCTTTTGCAACAGTATCAACAACCTTGTAAAGGAAAGGTTCATTTACATTAAGGAGTCTGCCGTGACGGGCAGCGCGTCTGAGCAAACGGCGAAGCACATAGCCTCTGCCTTCGTTGGAAGGAGAAACGCCGTCAGCAATCATAAATGTTGTACTTCTGATGTGGTCGGTGATAACACGCAAAGAAATGTCAGTTTTTTCGTTTTCTTTATATGTTACTTTTGCAATCTGAGAAATATGCTTCATAATGTTCTGCACTGTGTCAACTTCAAAGAGGTTGTCAACACCCTGCATAATACAAGCAAGTCTTTCAAGGCCCATACCTGTATCGATATTGGGTTTTGCCATTCTTTCGTAATGACCGTTGCCATCGTGGTCGAACTGGCTGAAAACGAGATTCCAGAACTCAACAAAGCGGTCACATTCGCAACCTACTTTACAGTCGGGAGAACCACAGCCGTGTTCAACACCACGGTCAAAGTAAATTTCGGAACAAGGACCGCAAGGACCGCTACCATGTTCCCAGAAGTTATCTTCTTTGCCAAGACGAACAATTCTCTCAGGGGGAATTCCTACCTGTTTTGTCCATACATCGAATGTTTCATCATCTTCTTCGTAAATGGAAATCCAGAGTCTGTCTTTGGGGAGTTCCAGAACTTCTGTGATAAATTCCCAAGCCCATGCAGTAGCTTCGTTTTTGAAGTAATCTCCAAATGAGAAGTTACCGAGCATTTCAAAATAAGTACCGTGTCTTGCAGTTTTTCCTACTCTCTCGATATCAGGAGTACGGATACATTTCTGGCAGGTTGTAACTCTCTTGTTAGGAGGAGTTGCCTGACCTAAGAAATACTTTTTAAGAGGCGCCATACCTGAGTTTATGAGCAAAAGGCTCTTATCTCCCTGAGGAATCAGGGGAAAACTCGGCAAACGGGTATGCGCTTTGCTTTCAAAAAAGCTTAAGTACATTTCGCGCAAATCATTAAGACCTGTCCATTTCATTTTAAAAAACTTCCTTTCGAAATTAATATACAAAACAAAAAACACTTCGCCCCATAACAAAGAAGGGACGAAGTGATTACTCCGTGGTACCACCCAAATTGCAGAAAAATTCTGCCACTTAGTTCTCTTTAACGCAGAAAATACGCCGTTTCTTAGACGGGACTCCGAGATGGCTTGTAAAGGCGTTTAACAGATACCTTGCACCAATGGTATCCTCTCTGGAGAAAAACTCTCCCTTACTTATTCTCTTCACAGTCTTTAACCAAGTATAAGTATATCAAAATTAATTTTTCTTGTCAAGGAAAAAATGAAAAGAGGTGCCGTTGCACCTCTTTTATTATTTTACTTTTGCTATAAACGGAATAATTTCCTTTTTGATAACTTCTTTTGCATCGTCAGAAAGCTCATTAAACGGTTTTCTGCAGTGGCCAAAATCAATACCAAGCTGATTTAAAACTTCCTTTTCGGCGTGCATTACGCCAAGTTTTATAAGCACAGTAATAATTCTGTTGGCTTCTTTTTGCATTTCCTGTGCCTTTTTTATTTCGCCATTTTTAAAGTACTCATAAATTTTCACAAACTTGTCTGCCATAAAGTTATAGGTACTGCCGATAGCACCATCAACGCCCATAGCAAGACCTGACAAAAACATCTCGTCATATCCGTTGTAGAAAATCTTATCGGGGAACGCGGTTTTGCACTGTTCAAGTGTAAAGAAATCGTTTGAAGTAAATTTAACTCCCAAAAACTTATCATCATTTAAAAAGCTTTCGATTTCGCCCTTGCCCATATTAACTCCCGAAAATGCGGGAATATGGTAAACAAGCATAGGAAGAGCCGATGCATCAGCAAGTCGGTTATAGTAGCCTTTTATCTCATCGAAACTAAACTTGAAGTAAAAAGGTGTAACCGAAGAAACCGCATCGTAACCGAGTTTATTGGCGTGTCTGCCTAATTCTTTTGCTTCGTTTTCGTTAAGAGAGCCGATATGTGCAATCAAGGTCTTATCGGGTGCTGATGCTTTTACAATCTCCATTACTTCTTTTCTTTCATCGGTATTTAAAAGAAAAGCTTCACCTGTACTGCCTGTTACATAAAAACCTGTAACGCCCATATCAACATTGTGTTTTACAAGTTGTTCAAGTGCTTTTGCGTTGATTTTGTCATTCCCGTCAAAGGGGGTTAAAAGTGCTGTAAAAATTCCATTAAACTTCATAATATTACTCCATTCCAAAACATTTCTTTATTTGTTTTAATGCAGGTTCTTTCCAAAAGCCATGATTATCCACATCGATATAATGAATTTTGTCAAATTCCTCGGTGGTAAGACCGTAGTCCGCAGGTTTACCGGGATAGTTACGGCTTTTTTCATCAGCATACATCGGATAATAAGAAACAAGGAAATTCTCGGGAACACCAAGGATTTCATATGCCTTTTTCACTTTTTCTATGTAGTAATCAGCGCCACCCTCGGTGAGTGCCAGATGTTTCGGTGCTAATGCCGCACACAAATCAGGCCAGTCAAACCACTTGAATATTTCAGGAACAATATGCCAGTTACCGATAGCATTTACCATATACTCAATATCATCATACTCGGTAAGGCATACATAGTTATGACGATGTTCACGAAGTGCATTGTTGAAAACAAGGCATTTGATATCATCGCAGATTAGTGCCTGGAAAACTCCTGCCTCGGTGCCGAGAGAATGGGAAGAAATACCGATTCTGTCAGCATCAACATAGTCAAGACTTTTTATGAACTCCATAATCTGCATTCTATAAAATACAGTCATACCAACATAGTTATATCCCTCCTGAAGATATCCGTAGCAAAGCTGTACACGGGTATATCCCAAAGGACCTGTAACATCCATACCTGATTCTGCAGTTTCGGGGTTATCAAAAGCAAATGCTACCATTCCGTTTTTAACCATATCGTATGCCATAGCATTACGGGCTCCCGCCTCACTTGTAAAGTTACACATATGCTTTTCTTTTATAAGCGGTTCGCCTGCCAGTTCCTCTTTATTATAGCAGGAACCGGGATAACAAAGCACACCGGGAGCAGGATTTTCTTTGGTTGCAGTATCGGGAATCAGAATTAAAAATGGGATAACAAGATAATCATCAGGGTAATACTCCCATTTTTCAACAGTATATGTATCTCTCTTGACAGAGCTTATCTTTTTCGGTGCAGGCTGGGGAGAAGATTCAGGCATTTTAAGAATTTCGATTGCCTTTTCCTTTACCTTTTTCTGCCACTCAAAAAATTCTTCGGGAGTCATATCGGGAGAAAACTCAAGTCCGAATTTCAGTTTTCTCATATGCTCCATATGAACTGCCCACGGCGAATAAACTCTGCCATCGGGTCTTTTGGATTTAAAATCGTCATAGGTCATCATAATATCACCTCTGATTTTTATTTTAATACAAATTTTTCTTAAATCAACCTAAATATTGCTTTTATTTTTTACTGTGGTTGCTTTTTTCTTAAAAATATCGTATACTCTTATTGGTGATTGATATGACAGATATAATTTACAGACAAAAAGGATTGGATGAACATTATAAACTTTTGCATAAAACAGAAAACAATATGATAATTTTCATTGAAAGCGGTAACGGCTCCATTGTGTGCAACGAAAAAAGTTACCCGTTAAAGCGTGGCATTTTATGTTTTATAGGTGCAGATAAATACCATTACACTATGCCCGAAATCCCCGATGAATATATAAGGAGCAAGATTTTTATTTCATCGGCGGATTTACTGAAAATCCTCTCATTTTTCCCGTATGAAACATCTTCCCTTTTCTCAGAAAACAATATAGTTTTTTCAAACCTTACTCCCGATGAGATTAACGAAACCGAAAATATTTTCAGGGAAATAAACACCTTTAAAAACTCAGATTACTTTGACGCAAACCTTATAAGTAATTTTACAAAGCTGCTTATTAAAATCCACAAAAACTCAAAAAATACTGTTTCACAACCATCTTATTTTATCACCCGTGCTATTGAGTATATAAACGCAAATCTTACCGAAAGTCTTACTATTGATAATATTTGCAAAAAAATTCACGTCAGCAAGTACCACTTCTGCCGTGAATTCAAAAAAGCAACAGGCTTTACCGTGATGGATTATATTTTGAAAACCCGTATAGTTATTGCAAAAAGTCTTTTACAGGAAACAAAAAAATCAATAAGCGAGATAAGTGAAAACTGCGGTTTTTCAAGTATTTCGTACTTTTCCCGCGCATTCAAAAACGAAACATCATTTTCACCCTTAAAATACAGAAAACAAGTAGGCTAACGGTGCTTTCAGTTAGGTAGAAATCGGTTTTTCACGAATATTTGCTCTGCCTTATTGTCATAAAACCTTGTAAGACGTCAAGTCTTACAAGGTTTTATGACTTCAAGGCAAAACTATCACTAACTGAAGACGCCGAATGCCTACTTGTTTTATTTTACAAATTCAATAATATTATGAATATTTACCCTATCCACATCAAAATATACGCGTCCTTCAGTATAATCGAACTTCAGCTCCTTGCCTTCAGGCTGTAACAATACTTTTGAAGGCATATTATCCATAGCAACTGAAAGTTTAATATCAATAACAGGTGGAATAAAATCCTCGGTATCACAGGTAATATCGGAATGATTACCGTTTGCATTTATAAGCTGTAACATCATACGACCATCTTTTTCAAGACAGACAATCTCAAGCATACCGCAAACCTTTTCAATACGGGCAAGTGGTGTATAAAGCTTACCTGAAATCGTTTTTATAAGGTCACGATGCAGATACTGTGCAGCCTGATTATATGCAATACCGATATCAGCACCGATAGCAGAAATTTTACCCTTGCCATAATTTACAATAACTGCAAAAGGACAAACAGGGCTATTAAACGAAGAGAACATATCAGCCACTACTTCCCCTCCATCGCAAGGAGAAATTTCCACAGGGTAGAGTACGCCACCGATTGCTTTACCATCCATAGTCCAGAAACGTTGCTCATTTGCTGAATTTCGTTGTCCCAGAAAACGATATGGTGGCAGAGGCTCGTTTAAGTTTTTAACTTCAAAAGGTGCACCTGCTTTGCTGAAAATTCTGCAAGTTTTCTCACCTGTCAAAAGCAAATTACCACCATTTTCAGCATAATCAAGCAATTCCCTGACCATCTCAGGTTCAAGATTCTCAATAGTTTCAGGAATTACTATCATAGAATATTCTGCACAAATTCCTTTAAGAGTATGCTCACATACAATTTCGAGCGACTGTCCCGAATCACAAAGCAAAGCAGTAAGGCCGAGCTTACCCTCGTATTTTCCTCTTTCAAAAGGTCTGTTTTCCTCCAGACGGCGGTCATAGGTGGAAAGAAGCATTGCCACCTGATGAATCGGTTTTCCTTTAAAACAATATTCTTCACGTTCTCTCATAAAATCCGCAACAGGTTTTAAGTTAAGAAGGTTGGGCATACGCGGTGAACCATCAAACTGGAAAGAAAGTCCTGCCTGAAATCCTCCACCCAAAGATATGGCAGTGGCAGCCTGTTGCATAATCTGTACAGGATGTTCGGGCAATAAATCTATATGTCCTATACCATTATATCGCTGTGCCATACCCATAAGGTCCCACGGCATTTTCTGTTGCACCAATGCTCTTGAAGCATAACGTGCACCGTTCAGGGAATTGAATGGTATATTATCTCCTGACAGAAAATCCACATTCACTGTTACGGGTTCAGGCATATGGTCGCTGAATATCCAGTTTGATGTAATCTGCAAATCGGGATATTTTTCGTGCAGGGTATCCACATAATGTCTTGCATATTTCCTGAACAATTCTCTGTTATATTCTTTCCATTCTTCAAAATACGGATCACCTTTTTTTACAGGTAAGATACCATTTAAAGAGATACCTGTTTCCTTTTCAAAAACCTCAATGGATTCGGCACGATAGTCCATTTCACTGCCCCAGCAGTCGCCATCTATCCAGACCCCATCAACACCATATTTTTCCGCTGCTTCAGAAAGCTGAGGAATCATCAGATCGTCCACATACTTACCATTAAGTCTTGTACCGATTGGGCTCAGTGAACCATCAGCTTTAAGGGTAGCTTCTTCGGGATGCTCGGCACAATATTTCCTGTCCTGTACGCCCGAATAATGGAGATAGAGTGCCACACCTTCTTCCTTTGTGACTCTGCGCCACATTTCAAGATTATCAAAAGCAAAATCGGGCATAGCGTTACCAAGCTTTGTCGGATAAGTAACCCAGCCATAATGACCTTTGCAGTCAATCTGCCAGTAATCAGGATGAAGTTCCCGACAAATGGTACGGATATCCTCCTCACAAAGAGTTTTTCCCACTGTACCCATTCCCAGCTGTGCATGATAGTCACAATGAATACCCCAAAAACAGTCTTTTCTCTTTTTTATACTCTTCATAAAATCACCTATAATCTTATTCCAAACTGATGTATTAACTTACACAATTCTTCCTTACTGTGAATATTGAGTGCTTTATACAACTTTTTAATATGATACTTAACCGCATCTTCCGAAAGATACATTATTTTCGCTATCTCACTATAGGATGCATTTTCAGTGAGCAGTCGCAATATATCGCGTTTTTCCTGTGTACAAAAAGAAAGCACGCGGTCAATTGCATTAATCTGATAAATTTTTTCACAGATATCACAGTTATCATCATACTGATACAAGCTTCGTATAGATTCGGATTTCTGTTTTTCAGAAGCATCACCCGTCGATTCTCTTTTTATCAGTTCACCCTTTAAATGTATATCCACGGAGCCAAGCTTTTCAAAGCTGAGAAGGTTTTTGCATATCTGCAAAGTAACTGCAGCCATAGTATCTGAATCGTAAGAAACCGTTGTCAAAGAGGGCGTTACATGTTCACTGAGCCAAAGGTTGCCGTTCCCGATTAAAAACAGCCGTTCCGGAACTGAAATATCCAGTTCCCGAAAACGCCCCAACAGATAGATTGCCATAATGTCATTGGCACAGACAACACTGTCATAATGTTCAAGTCGTACTATAAACTCATCAAAACAAGCATCAATATCATTGTCCACATAGTAAATGTCACGGGAAGAGAGATATCTCGTGAATGCTATTGCCTTTGACTCATCGGATGTATCGTTTTTCTGCACACCAAAAAGTGCAGTTTTCGTACGCCCACGAGTCTCTAAAAGTTTTATGCACTCCTTTATCAACACATCCTGGTCTGACAAAACATGGCTTATGTTGTGTCGATACTGTTCAACAACACCATTAGTCAGAATGATATGCTGATGTGATGTGTCAAGATGTTCAAGCACCTCCTTGAGCCACAGCTCATCTACACCAACCAGTACAATCACACTGCTGTCCACTGCGTTCTCCCAGGAATACACAATATTCAGCGTTATATTATTGCGGACAGCATGTCTGTGAAAAGCCTCTATGACGGCTTTCCCCCATTTAAGTGTTGCCATTCTGGTATGCACAAGCAGAGTAATATTATCCATTACTGTATCCCCTTTTTAAAAGTTCACAATCAATATGGCAGATATAATTCCTGAAATAACACCGCAGATATTTTTAGCGGTAATTTTTTCGAAAAACAACATTCTTCCAACCAACAAACAACCTATAATGCTGATAACACTGGGTACTGTATTTAAAATAACAATCGGTATCACACGGGAAAGGGCTGTAGTAAAATACACAATGGTGGCACAAACAGCACCTAAACCCATACCATAAGGATAAAGTTTCTTCGGAAAACCACCACTTTCAGTCTTACATCCACCACGCGAAGACAATATCAGATATCCTATGAAGAAAAACACAGATGCACAAACATAACTTAAACAAGAAAAAAGTGCAGGATTTCCGTTTTCTACCCGTACCGCAAAATATTTTCCCAGCACACCGCAACATCCGTTAATAAAGAAGTTTAAAGCAAGCATTATAATGGTTTTGACATTCAGTTTTTTTACTGAAGATTTGTCGTTTGGCGAAAGAAAATAAACTGCCGCAAAAAATGCCACAACACCTGTCCATTGCAATATAGTCATAGGTTCATCAAAAAAGAAAATGCCTGCTATTGAGGGAAGAATTATTCCACCGCCAAGTGCACACATATTGCAAAGCACAAGCGGTGCTCCCTGAAGTGCCGCAAGTGAAGTCAGAAGTTCTACCAGAAAACATGTGCCTGTCAATGTACTGCAAACAACAGTAGCAGCATTAAATCCGTAAAACCCTGATATACAAAGGTACAACACAGAAAAAAGTGCAGCCGCACCTTCAAAATAAGCACCATAGCTTAAATATCTGCGTGTACTGTCCATATATGAGCTTGTCTGCTTATTGATATTCGCCTGAACAATGCGTAAAATGCCAACCAGAAAAACAAATAAAAAATTCATACTTTCCCCTGATTCTTTTTTCTTTTACAATATCACATTATTCGGATTATGGCAAGGTGAAAAACAACTGCATTTAAAGTCCCAATAACTACCCTACAAAAAAAGCCATAGCTTTTGCTATGGCTTTAATTTATCCTTCAACTTCTTTTCTTATCTCCGCAAGTTCTATTTTTCTGCCACCTTCGTTACGGCTTCTTATACCTGCAATAATAATTTCCATAAGTTCAATGGTTTCGCTGAACGGGAAATCCTCTTCCCCTCTTTTTGCAAAAGCGATAAACTTATCAAGCTGAGTTTTGAAAGAGTAATAACTGTCCTTAAAGGGAAGTGAAACACTTTCGCAAGTACCGGTAAGTCTTAAATCAATAGCACCCATATCGTAAATATTTACGATATTCACATCAATTCCCCTTTTATGGGTAAGATGCACGATATTATTCTGGGGACCTGTGCCGGTATTCTGAACTGTTAAAAATCCAGGGCCTGTAATCCTGAAAACGGGTTCTAAAGCGTGAATTCCGTAGCGTTCCCAGGTTTTAGGCATTGTCATATTGATATAACGCAAGTCGCCAAGCTCGTAAGTAGATGTGTAATAAGGCATATATTCTTTGGTATATCGCAAAGAACTTGACGACATAATTTTGGCGCCGTCCTTAACCCATTTTATAATGGTTTTGAGGTCGTCAACGTTATCTGCCATAGGCTTGTCGATAAAAACGGGAAGTCCCGCTTTTACAAAAGGTTCCGCACGCCAGACGTGTTCATTACCTTTATCGGTTGCGATAATTACGGCGTCAACTTCACCGATAACGTCCTCAGGCTTTGAAACTATATTTTCAATTTTTGCGGCTTTTGCAACTCTTACGGCATCTTCAGAATTATCGGTCCATATGTGAGTAACCCTTGCGTTTTCTATACCGAAAGTTTCAGGAGGCTGTTTTTCAAGATATCGCGGGATAACGGGAAAACCGCAATCTTCCATAGCTTCCTTATCATAGCCGTTAAACATAGCACTCCATGAAAAGGGATGACCATTACCATCAACCATTCCGAGCATCGCCACTTTGAACTCTTTCATAAAATCACCCTCCTATTTAGGTCTTCTTAAAACTTCCATAATCTTAGACAAATTAACATCTTTGAAAGCTTCAAACACTTCTTTTCTGATATCATCAGGAATTACGGGAGCATTGATATAATTAATATTCTGAGCTACCTGCGCCTCGGTATCTGCACCAAGCACAAGCGATGTAACACCATCTATATCGCGGATAAATGAAATCGCAAACTCGGCAATACTCATACCCGATTTTTTACAGAATTCGCGCAGTCTGAGAATATAAGGTTTTGCGTATTCCAGAAGCAACGGGTCTTTAATTTCATCGGGATTTAAAAAGAAAAGCCCCTGCAAAAATACACTTCTTACAAAAACCAGAGCATCCGCTTCTTTAAGTTTTCTGATATAGCCTTTTTCTATCCACTGCTGGTCAAAAAGACTCATCGGAAGCTGAACTGCCCTGTAAACATCGTTTCGAAGCATCGCGTCAACTTCCTCCGGCTCATAGATGGAAACCCCTGCCATCTTTGTGTATCCCTCATCCACAAGCTTCTCAAAGGTTTTTGCGACAACTTCCTTACAGTCACCGAGCATATACCCTGCCCCACGGTGCAAAAGAAGACAATCAAGTGAATTGACACCAAGCTTTTTAAGTGAAGTTTCAACCGATTCGTACATTCCCTTTTCAATTTCCTTGTCGGAAACATTTATCGGGTCTTTTACCACAAGCTTACTTGTGATAAAAGGCATTTTCTCCTGTGGGTTTGCTTTAAAATATTCACCGAGCACATCTTCTGCAGTACCATAAGCACGTGCGGTATCAAGGCTTGTTATTCCAAGCTTCAGGGCACAGTCAAGCATACCAAAACTTTTTTCTGTTGACGGCTGTCCGCCTTCGTTTGCAATTCCGTAGTTCATACCAAACTGCACAGTACCCAGTGAAATCTGCGACAATTCTTTGCCGTTTACAATTCTGTTTTTCATATAGTCACCTACTTAGCTGTATATCCGCCATCAATTTCAATGGAGGAACCCGTAATATAAGCGGATGCTTCAGATGCAAGGAAGACAATTGCACCCATAATATCGGTTTCGTTTGCCATTCTGCCAAGGAAAGTTTTTGCAGAATAACGTTTTACAAACGTTTCGGGCTGACCGTTATAAAATCCTCCCAGATTAAGAACGTTGCAACGTACATTTTTGCTGCCGTATCTGCTCGCCAAAAACTTAGTATAGTTGTGCATACCGCCCTTGTGGAAGAAATAATCTCCCGCCATATCCACGTCCATTTCAGTGCCTTTGTAAAGCTCGTAATCAGGGCCTAAAATACCCATATAAGAACCGATATTTATAATAGAGCCACCGCCGTTTTCTGCCATATGGTCACCAAACGCACGGGAGATAATCATAAGGCCAGTAGCATTAACGTGCATACTTTTATCAAAAAGTGAAGCGTCACCCTGATATCCGTCGGTGCAACGCAAAACCGAATTATTTACAAGAACGCTTACCTTATCGCCATTTTTTGTGATTTCATCAAGAAACTTCTTAACACTTTCCTCGTCACTCTGATCAACCTGACCTGCATAAACAGAAAGTCCCTTTTCACGCATTTTCACAGCAAAATCCTCATTAGCCTGAAGATTTCTTGAAGCAGTATAAACCTTTGCACCCGCAGATGCCAACGCCTCTACCATCTGTCTGCCGTAAAGACCGCTGCCGCCTGTCACAACGGCAACCTTGCCGTCTAATTTAAACATATCCATAATATTCATAAAATCACCTCATTATCATTATACTCCTCATATTTTCTCGCAACAATACCACAAAAGCTCTTTTTGTCAGTATTTTCTATCCGTTTTTGTTAGTATTCTTGTTGACTGAAAGCAAAAATTCTGCTAAACTGAAATCAAAGGAAGTGATAAAATGTCTTCAGAATATAATCTTATCACACATTTTTCAATTGATAACGTTGACGTTGTTTTTTACCTCGAAAATACTTTTTTTGAAAAAGAAATAAAATTCAAACCTACTATGGTTCACGAACACGCCTGGTATGAACTGCATTACGTTGAAAAAGGTACGCTTGAAGTAACCAAAAACGGTGAAACTATCTCTGTTTCAGATGGAGAAATGCTCTTTTTGCCCCCACGCACCTATCACAGCACCAGGTCTTTGGAAGGAACTGTTTTCAACAGCTTTGGCTTTGAAATTTCCAAAAACAGCAATAAAAGCACAGAAAATCTTTACAACACCATAAGTAAGATTTTAGAAAACAGTAATTCTTTTCATACCGATGATACCAAAACAGTTGCCGAGATGTCGAAGGAACTGAAAAAATATTTCGAAAAAGGCGGTCAAATTACCGATTGCAGAGTCCACAATATGCTTTCTTTGATTTTATTTGCACTGACCGACGTTCTTCCTCAAAAAGCCGACAACAAAACTGCTGTCGCCTTTGAAAATCTCACACATATTGAAGACAAACGACACTTTGTCCTTGATTTTCTTACCTCGCACGAGCTCAACAACCTTTCGTTAAACGAGCTTTCCGAAAAAATCTATCTGAGCCCGAAACAGATAAACGAAATCATTAAAAAGCGTTACAATATGACCTATAAGCAAAAGCAGATACGCTATAAAATAGAAAATGCCAAAAGGCAAATCCGTTCAAGTGATTTACCGATTGACACTATCGCAACGCAGGTGGGCTACACAAACCTCACAAGCTTTTATAAGGCTTTCAAGGAAATAGTAGGTATGTCACCTTCGGAATATCGCAAAAAACCGCAGTAAAAATTACTGCGGTTTTTCTCTTATTTAAGTTTTGTTATTCCTTCGAGTATATCTTTATAGTAGTTTGAAAGTCCAACTACGTCAGCACCGATGTTGATAAAGTTAAAGCCTTCATCGATAAGTTCTTTAGCATTACCAAGTCCGCCGACAGTACCTGCCATCTTGCCGTATTTACGGGCAGTTTGTGCAACAAGCTTTCTTGTTTCGATGATTTCGGGGTCATTAAACTGATTGGTTTTTCCAATACCCTGGGAAAAATCTGCAGGGCCAAAGAAAATCATATCAATACCTTCCAGAGCACAGATTTCTTCAAGCTCACTGAGTGGTTCGGGATCTTCAATCTGAATACAGTTAAAGCGTTCTGCATTAGCTTCTTCGATATAATTTTCCACAAGACAGAATTTACCGTCTGCGTTACCACCGTCTAACGGTCTGCGACCGATGGGTGCAAATTTTGTATAGTATACAACCTCTTTTGCTTCTTTAAGACTCATAACATGAGGTATCATAACACCTGTGGAATCTGCTTCAAGCGGTCTTATAAGGTCACTGTAGCCACCTGTACGCGCCACACGGGTCATAACATCACAATCGTAAACTTTAGCCGCACGGATAAGGTTTTCAAGGTCTATGTAATCAGAGGGAACGTGCTCACAGTCAATCCAGACACAGTCAATTCCCGACATAGCGGCAAGCTCCATAACCCTCGGATCTGCAAGATTAAGTTTTGTTGAAAATACGGTTTCACCATTTTTGATTTTGCGAATAACGTTGCTTTTTCTCATATTCATAATTATCGACTTCCTTCCTTGTTATATAATAACACCCTGAAAGGAATTTTGCAATATTTTTTTAAACTTAGTCAATATCATCCTCTTCGTCCATAAACATAAGATATTCGAGTGCCCTTCCCGAAAGACGTTTCCTTGTTTCCTTTTCCTTTTCAGCAGGATTTTCGCTTTCTTTTCCCAGAATACCGTCAACTAACTGTTTAACAACATCATCAGAACACATTTCTTTTTCCACAGATATCACTCCTTTTCATTTAAGTATTATCTGTATTGTATCGCAAATTGTGTACAAAAAAACGGACTTAAAAAGGCTATGGTAAAATTACCATAGCCTTGATTTATCACTCAATGTTTTATTATGCACATTTTTTACACGGTTCATAATAATGCTCCACCGAATCTATTGTAGTTCTAATGGCATTACCTCCCGCACAGGTTTTTTTACGATGATATTTCTTTCCGGTAGGTGCAATATAAACTGTTTCATCGTTTTCAACCGAAATTTCGGCAATAATTTCTTCCAAATCACCAGCTTCATATAATGTTTCCGAGCAAGATGAAGCAATTTCTTCTTTTACTTTAAACATCGATTGTTCACTGCAAAACATTAAAACCGATATAACTGCAAGAGAGAACAAAACAGCCGAAAGCTTTTTTATAGATTCATATCATCCCTTAAAATAAACTGCTTATGCGATTTACCATTTTTATCCAAAATAAAAAAGCGCGGCCACCGAAGTAACCGCACAAAAAACGCAAACCCCGATAGTCGCCAAACCAATCTGTACAAACGAGTTTCCTCACACGAACAGAAACGGAATCTGCATTTTTATCAAATTCAGTCCGTTCGTGTAGTATGCACCTCAAAAGGGCACAACATTCCTGTTGAATTTTCGTCTGTACATTATATAGATTGATTTGGCACATTTATTATACCACTATGAAACTAAAATTGCAATTGTTTTTGTGAACTCTATTTGTGAAAAACAAAAAAGCCGTATCATTTCTGATACGGCTTTCTGTAATATTGTTTTTAGTCCAAAGGTTTCATTGTGGGGAGTATGAAAGGGCTTGAAAAATCTTACACAAATATCTTACCTAATCTTGCTTTTTTGTTATTTTTCTTACCCACTAAAAGTACACCGTTTTTACCATTAAAAAATTATCTTACCTTAAATTGCCTTTTTAGCACATATCATACCTCTGAAATGGTCTAAAAAATGGCCCAAAACTTATACTTTCACGGAACATTGCAGTTTTTAATGATATATGGTATAATGCAGTTAGTTCGATAAACTTGAATTTGACGGAGATTAGATATGCTTGAAAAAATGGCTGATTTCTTTGAAAACAGATTAGATGGATACGATAAACATATGTTGA
>JAZLER010000030.1:0-49957 GCA_045615345.1 Fumia sp.
ATACGGAATTAGTCGAATATCTGTGGCCGATTGTTCGTGAAATGATAAAAACTGCTATTGAGAATAATCAGAACTTAATTGTCGAAGGTTGCTATATTCCATTCGATTGGCAGAAAGACTTTGACTCCGAATATCTTGAAAGCATCAAATATTACTGTCTTATAATGAGTGAGGAATATATCAGAAATCACTTTGCTGACATAAAGAAATATGCAAACGTCATTGAAAATCGTTTGGATGTTGAATGGTGCACAATGGAGAGTGTGTTGGCAGATAATGCAGAAATATTAGCCCTCGCGCAGAAGCATGATGTGAACTATATACTCATTGGAGATAAGTACGAAATCAATATTGAGTTATAACGATAAATTCCAATTTATAAAAAAAACGGATACGCAGGAAATCTGCGTATCCGTTTTTTACTGTTTTAAAATAATCAGAAGCATTTGTTGAATGCTGAAACTGCGGCACTTACATCGCCTGCACAATCGTAAGTTTCTTCGCCTTCGCCCATAATACCAACAATGAGCAGCGCAACAAAGTTACCCTTGTCAACGATTTTTGCAGCTTCGAGTCTTTCAATATTGCCCATTACACCGTAATGTTCAAACTGAGCTTTCTGTGCCGCGAGTTTTTCTTCCAATGCTTTTTTAACGGTGTCTTTCTTACCATCATTTGCTTCAACAACAATCATTATATCGCAGTTTGTCATTGAACCTGCGCATACACCCTTGTATCCTTTAACATCGGAAACATTAATTCCGAACATATCGGAAAGAATCATATCATCTACCTGCATAGGCATATTCATAATAGCATTTGTGACACCCGTATGACGGTCTGCAACAGCTTTGTCCATTGCATCATAAACAGACTGAGCAGTTACATTTACAGCAGGTTTTGAAGGTTCAACGGGAGCTTTTGATTCTTCGGGTTTGGGAACGGGTGGCTCGGAAGGTTTAGAAGGTGTAATTTCCTTACTCTCTTCTTTGCTTTCTGCCTTGCTCTCTTCTTTTGAAATCTCTTCTTTTGATTCTTCAATACTTTCTTCAAGAGAGTCCTCGGAAATGATTTCGGAAATTTCTTCGCTTATAACAGATTCGTCAGAAACTTCTCCGTTTGCAGGTGCATTTTTCTTACAGGAAGCAAATGAAATCACCATAATTCCCGCAAGCAACAAACTAAATAATTTTTTCATATTTTTCTCCTTTGTAATTTAAGTAATAACAACTTCCATATATTAAGTATATTTCCTTAACATTTTTGTTGCATACCATATTTTTCAAAAGAAAAAGCCGTCCGAAGTGGACGGCTTTTAAGTAAATCGAAATTATTTGAGCTCGACTTTAGCGCCTGCTTCTTCCAATTTCTTCTTCATTTCTTCAGCATCAGCTTTAGAAACGCCTTCTTTTACTGCTTTGGGAGCACCATCAACGATGTCTTTGGATTCTTTCAAACCAAGACCTGTGATTTCTTTAACTGCTTTAATAACGCCAGTTTTAGAAGCACCTGCTTCAACCAAGATAACGTCAAATTCGGATTTTTCTTCAGCAGCAGCACCACCTGCAGCGGGAGCAGCAACTGCAACAGTTGCAGCAGCAGCAGATACACCGAATTCCTCTTCCAATGCTTTAACGAGGTCAGCGAGCTCCAATACTGTGAGAGCTTTTACCTCTTCAATCATAGCTAATACTTTTTCAGAAGCCATTTTAATATACCTCCATAAATTAATTTAAAAATTTTATTTTTTGTAATTTACATGCAATTAGCATGCTTCTTTCTGTTCTCTGATCTGATCCAAAACAACTGCAAAGTTGCGGATAACGCCATTGAGGCCACCGAGAACCTGTGCAATGAGCACTTCTTTGGAAGGAATGTTAGCAAGGTTCTGAACACCAGCTTCATCCAACAATTCTTCCTCTACAAAGCCGGCTTTAATGTTAAAACCTTCTTTGTTTTCTTTTGCATATTTTGCAATGATTCTTGCAGGAGCGGTCATATCGCCCTCTGTCAATGCAACAGCTGTTGTGCCGTCAAGATGCTTTGTAAAATCAGCAAATCTGGAATCAGCAACAGCAAAACGAACAACAGAGTTTTTGTATACAGAGTACTCAACACCTGCTTCACGGAGTTCCTTACGGAGCTTTGTGTCATCAGCAACGTTGATACCTTTGTAATCAACAAGTACACCTGCAACAGCACTGTCAAATTTTGCTTTCAAAGCAGCTACTGCTTCTTGTTTTTCGAGTAAAACTTTCTCACTTGGCAAAGTTTTCACCTCCGTAGTTTAAAGTTTTAAGTAAAAAGCCCTTTCCACGCAAATCGAGGAAAGGGCAAAATAAGTCATATAAAAAACTTAAATCACATTCCTCGGCAGGTGGAGAACCCTTTACGCAACGGTTACCCGCTGCACCTACTGTCTTAGGACATCTTTTAGATTATAGCACAAGTTTTACAACTTGTCAACTACTTTTTTATACACCGTATTTAGTGGTGGAAACTTTAACACCGGGGCCCATTGTAGATGCAACTACACAGGATTTGATGTACTGACCTTTTGCAGCTGCAGGTTTTGCTTTAACGATAGCACCCATAAGTGTTTCAAAGTTTTCAGCAAGTTTTTCTGCACCAAAGGAAGCTTTTCCGATGGGGCAGTGAATAATATTGGTTTTGTCAAGACGGTATTCAATTTTACCTGCTTTTGCTTCTGTTACAGCTCTTGCAACATCAGGTGTAACTGTACCTGCTTTGGGAGAGGGCATCAAGCCACGCGGACCCAAAACTTTACCAAGACGACCAACAAGACCCATCATATCGGGTGTTGCGATTACTACATCAAAGTCCATCCAGCCTTCTGTCTGGATTTTCTGTGCGTATTCTTCACCAGCGTAATCTGCACCTGCTTCTTCAGCAGCTTTTACATTGTCGCCTTTACAAATTACCAATACTCTTACATTTTTACCTGTACCGTTGGGCAATACTACTGCACCACGAACCTGCTGGTCAGCGTGACGAGAGTCAACACCCAAACGAATGTGAGCTTCGATGGTTTCATCGAATTTTGCTTTTGCACTTTTAACAGCCATATCCAAAGCTTCTTTAGAGTCCAACAATGCGTTGCGATCATAAGCTTTGAGGCTATCTGTATATTTTTTTCCGTGTTTCATACTAAAATATCCTCCCTAAAGTGGTTAATAGCGGAACTTTCCTCCCACACAGCGGGGGTTAATCCACAACCTCAATACCCATAGAACGTGCAGTACCTGCGATCATGCTCATTGCTGTTTCAATGTTTGCAGCATTAAGGTCGGGCATTTTCTGCTCAGCAATCTTCTGTACCTGTTCTTTGGTGATTTTCGCAACTTTCTTTTTGTTAGGTTCACCGGAAGCTGTCTCCAAACCGCAAGCTTTCTTGATAAGAACTGCAGCGGGGGGAGTCTTGGTGATGAATGTAAAGGAATGGTCTGCGTAAACTGTGATAACAACGGGGATAATAAGACCGATGTCATTCTTTGTACGTTCGTTGAATTCCTTTGTGAATCCCATAATGTTTACACCGTGCTGACCGAGAGCCGGACCAACAGGGGGTGCAGGTGTTGCTTTACCTGCAGGGATCTGCAATTTAATGTAGCCAATTACTTTTTGAGCCATTAGTAGCACCTCCATAATAACGTGGTAAGGCGGAAAAAGCATCCACTTTTTCCTCCCACATTCAGAATAGAACATTATATTCTAATCTGAAAGCTGTCCTTTTTAAGGACTTCAGACTTGTTTTCTTTTTTAGTCTTTTGCTAACTCTACCTGACCGAGCTGTAATTCAACCAGAGTATCTCTTCCGAACATAGAAACGGTAACTTTAACCATATCTTTATCGACATCGAGTTCTTCAACTCTGCCTGTGAAGCCTTCAAGCGGACCATGGATAATCTTAACATCGTCACCAACCTGATAATCCACTTCAACTGTCTTGACTTCAACACCGAGAGCCTCAATTTCTTTCTCTGTCAAAGGAATCGGCTTGGATCCGGGACCTACAAAGCCTGTTACACCTCTGATATTTCTTACAACATACCAGGAATCGTCAGTCAAAATCATTTTTACTAAGACATAGCCCGGGAAAATCTTGCGTTCAACTTCGCGCTTTTTATCGTCTTTGTATTCTACAACTGTCTCCGTAGGTACTCTTACCTCGAAAATGAGATCCTGAAAACCTTGATTTTCAACGACCTTCTCTATATTTTGTGCAACTTTGTTTTCATACCCCGAATAAGTGTGAATAACATACCATCTTGGTGTTTCTGACATAATCAGACCTCCGATAATTTAAAGCGTTTTGTTACATTCCCAAAGTCAACTGTCTTAATAAGCCAAGCAAAGCATCAATAATCCAGATAGCTGCGCCAATTACGCCCATCGCAATGAATACGATGATTGTATTATTGATAACCTGCTTCTTAGATGGCCAAACAATTTTTTTGGCCTCACTTCGAAAATCCTTAAAGAAACGAGAAAGCTTTTTAAATACGCCTTCTTTCTTTTCCTTCTTGGCTTTTTCAGGAGCTTTTGCAGCAATTTTATCAGCCATAATCAAATCTCCTCTCTCCGCTTACTTGGTTTCCTTGTGAAGCGTGTGTTTTTTGCAGAAACGACAATACTTGTTCATTTCCAGCCTGTCCGGATCGTTCTTCTTGTTTTTCATTGTGTTGTAATTACGCTGTTTGCACTCTGTGCAAGCTAATGTAATTTTAACCCTCATCTTCGGCACCTCCTGTATAGTCGGACTGTGTTTGCCTCCCTCAAAAAGGAGAACTCTCTCAAAAGTTTTAAAACCTTTTCGGATTGGGTGGGGTTTCCCCCGCGGAATGTTACTTCCGAATTTTTTGCACAAAAAAATAAACCCTTTTAGAGGTATATCAATTTTATCACAGTAAATGCTACTTGTCAACTGTTTTTTTAAAATTTACCAGCATTGTCAACTTGGTTCCTTTTTGACAGTAAGTTATTGTATAAAATGTCATAAAATATTGCAAAAAATAAAAATTGTGATAAAATAATTATATATTATATAAGGAAGGGTTTTTTATGAGCATCACTATCAAAAAAGCATCAGCACCAGAAGATATTGCAACTATTGCAACACTCGGAGAAGAAATATGGCACGAGCATTATGACAATATAATAGGGTCTGATCAGGTTGATTATATGCTTGATAAATTCCAGAGCGAAAAAGCAGTAGCTGATCAAATTGAAAACTTTACAGTTTACCTTATTGCATATAAGGATGATATACCAGCCGGTTACTGCGCTTTTAAAAATGAAGAAACGAAAGTATTTTTAAGCAAATTATACATTCAAAAAGATTTCAGAAACCAAAAAATCGGTTCATCACTTTTTTACGAAATCACAAATTCGGCTTCCGATAAAGAAAGTATTTATCTTACCGTGAATAAGTATAACCCAAACTCGATAAAAGTTTATGAAAAGCTCGGATTTAAAATTGTTGACTCAGTTGTAACCGACATAGGAAATGGTTTTGTTATGGATGATTATATAATGGAAAAAGCTCTGGGATAACCCAGAGCTTTTGCTATTAAAGTTCTACGATTTCGCCGTAAACTTCGCCCGCACAGCCTGCAGCATTTGCTTCGTCTGTGTCAAGGTGCATTGCTGCTGCAAAGTTTTCATGTACTCTTACAACAACATCGCCGAAGATAATTTTTCTTTCGGGAGTTTCAACTTTAACCCATACAATATCTTTATCTTTTACATTCTGTTCAGCTGCATCAGCAGGTGTGAAATGAATATGGCGTTTTGCGATGATAACGCCTTCTTTAAGTTCAACTTCGCCGCAGGGACCTACGAGTTTGCAACCTGCAGAACCTTTTACATCACCGGATTCACGGATAGGCGCAACCACGCCAAGTGTGCGCGCATCGGAAGCACTGATTTCAACCTGTGTTGAAGGTCTTTCAGGGCCTAAGATAGAAGCATTGAACTGACCTTTAGGTCCTACAACTGTAACTCTTTCAGCACAAGCAAACTGACCGGGCTGAGAGAGGTCTTTTTTGTTAGTGAGTTTTGCATCTGCACCAAAAAGCACTTCAAAATCTTCTCTGGACACATGAAGATGTCTTGCGGATGTTTCTACAATAAATTTTTTTGCCATTTTAATTTCCTCCGTTTAATTTACTTATTACATTATATATCTTTTATTTCATAAGGTCAAGAGAAAAATCAAAAGAGGCGACAAAAATCGCCTCTTTTCAAACTATCTTGGTTCAACAATCAATTTAATAGCAGTACGCTCAGAACCATCAATTTCCACATTCGCAAAAGCAGGTACACACACCAAATCAATACCGGTAGGTGCGAGATAACCACGTGCAATAGCTACGGATTTGATAGCCTGGTTAGCAGCACCTGCACCAACAGCCTGAATTTCAACTGCACCTTTCTCTCTTATAACACCTGCAATAGCGCCCGCTACTGAATTGGGGACGGATTTTGCGGAAACCTTTAATACTTCCATCTGACTCCCCTCCTGAAAACAAATTTTGTTAATTTCTAAACAAATCTAATAAAATTATATTATAAATTCACAAAAATTTCAATAGTTTTCGAAATATTTGTGAATTATGTGAGCTTTTGCCGAGAAATTTTAGTACATTTGCCAGTTTTTTTATCCAATTCGAGTAAAACGCCTTCCATTTTACATTCAGCATCAGGTACTGTAAACCTTGTCGGGAGTCTGGTTGTCATCTTCCTCACAATATTTTCCGGTGTTATCCCAAGTATTGACTGAATCGGTCCTGTCATTCCAAGGTCAGAGATATACCCCGTACCATTCGGAAGAATCTGTTCATCTGCAGTCTGCACATGAGTATGGGTCCCCACTACTGCCGAAACCCTGCCATCGAGGTAATACCCAAGCGCCATCTTTTCACCGGTTGCCTCGGCGTGGAAGTCAACGATATAAAAATCTGCTTCAACTTCTTCCAAAATCCTGTCGCAGGTTTTAAAAGGGCATTCCATAGGGTCCATATAAACCTGTCCCAAAAGATTTATCACGCATAGTTTCCAAGGTCCGCCGTCAAGCACAAAATATCCGTTCCCGTAACAGGAATCGGGATAATTGGCAGGGCGGATAAGATTTGGGTGCTCGTCAATGTACTCGTGAATTTCTCTTCTTTTAAAGATATGGTTGCCACCTGTTATCACATCAACACCACTGTCAAAAAGAAAATCAGCAGAATACGGCAGGATACCATTTCCAACCGCAGAGTTTTCACCATTCGCAATAACTACATCCACCTGATTTTCTCTTTTAAAATCAGGTAGTTTTTTTCGCAGGAATTCGCATCCCTGTGAACTTACAACATCACCGATAACAAAAACTTTCATAACAAAATCCTATCTTGTGGCATTTTTTAAAATTTTAATTAAATCTTCTGAGGTATACCTGTATTTTTTGTCGCAGAAATGGCAACAAACCTCAGTACCATCATCTTCATTTATGATAGTTTCGAGCTGTTCGCGTCCCATACTTATGAGGGCGCGTTCCACTCTTTCCTTACTACAGTCACAACGATACACAGGCATAGATTCATCTAAAATTTCAGGTTCAAGTCCTTCGAGTAAAAGTTTGCAGATTTCCGGAGGCGTAAGTCCTTCAGCAATCATAGTTGATACAGGTTTAATACCATTTATATTCTTTTCAATAACTTCGATCGCGCCTTCATCAGCAAAAGGAAGCAACTGGACCAGAAAGCCACCTGCTGATTTAACAGTAAGGTCAGGATTCACCAAAACTCCAAGTGCGCACACTGTTGGCACTTGCTCACTTACAGCATAATAGTTGGTAATATCTTCAGCGATTTCCCCGGAAACGATAGGAGTCTGTCCTATATAAGGTTCTTTAAGTCCAAGATCACGAACAACGCTGAGATACCCATCAGTTCCCACAGCACCCGCAACATCCAGTTTACCTTTTGAATTTAAAGGAAGCTCCACTACGGGATTCGCGGGATAAGCTTTCACATTCCCGCAGCTGTCAGCAACAGCAATAATTGAGCCCACAGGACCTCCCCCGTTAAGTCTTAATGTAACAGTATCACTCTCACCTTTAAGCATACTGCCCATTATTGATGCAGCAGTGGCAAGACGACCTGTTGCAGCAGTAACAACCGCTGAGGTTTTGTGTATATTTTCGATTTTTGCTGCTATGTCGGTAGAGTCAACGGCAATTGCCATAACAGAACCATCGCGTGAAATCGCTCTCGTTAAACGCGCCATAAAAATTCCCTTTCTATTCAAAAAAGCTGTCTTTTTATAGACAGCTGTGTTTTGTGACATAAATTAATCTTTGTTCGTTTTCTTTGGGAGAGTCAAAAGAATCCTCGCCATACACAGCGCAGACAGTAAGCCCTGCCTTCTTCAGTGCATTCTCGATTTCTTCTTCAGTATAAGCTCTTTCCGCAAAACTGTCTTCAAGTTTTTCGTACACTTGTCCATCGTCAGAAACAAAGATATCAAGGTTCATCGAAACTGTATTATTATCAGAAAGAGTATTCTGCCATACACAGTAAACTTCACCATAATCATACACAAAAGTATTGTCGACAAGTATTTCTCTGTGTTTAAAAACAGTATTCACATCAAAAACAAAGATACCATCAGGATGCAGAAAAAGTGAAACTTTCCCGAGCGCCTTGCAGAAATCGTCATAATCGGTAAGATGATTGAGGCTGTCAAGAGCAGACACCGCCACATCAACAGTACCAAACAAATCAAGCTCTGTCATATCCTGATTTATATAGATGATATCCTTGCCGCTTTCAACCTTTTTATCAAGTGCGACATTGAGCATCTCCTCAGAATTATCTACACCGATAACATCATATCCAAGAAGGTCGAACTCTTCACTCAGTTTCCCGGTACCACACCCCAAGTCGAGCAAGATACCACGAAACCCACCATGTTTCAGGATAACATCATCAAAATATCCGGCGCGTTTTTTATAGTCAATATCCGAAGTAAGAAGATCGTAAACAGACGCAAAATCCCCGTAATTACTCATCTTTTTTCAAGCGATCAAAAACTATTGCGTATCCGTCAGAACCATAATGCAAGGAACGGTTAACACGGCTGATAGTAGCTGTGCTTGCGCCGGTTTCGCTTACTATATCACTATAAACTTTATTTTCGCTGAGCATTTTGGCAACCTGAAGACGCTGTCCTAAAGCTCTGAGCTCCTGTACTGTACACAAATCCTCGAAGAAATCATAACATTCCTCCATTGTTTTGAGTTTAAGAATTGCCTTAAACAAAAATTCAACATTAAAACCTTTAAGCTTGTCGTTCATTTTGACACCTCATTCTTTTGTAATACGGATAATACCGCTCATATTTATATTTTAGCAAAGCACAGTGAGAAAGTCAACACTTAAATTCATATTCTTTACATTTTATTAAATCTTTTTCGCCGATAAGCGAAATTATATCGTCATTTTTCTTTACCATACCGATTTTTTCAAGCAATTTGCAGGAAGCAATATTATCGACTGCGCAGGTGGCCTTAAAAATTTCACAACCCGCTTCTTTTAAAAATTCAAGCATCCTTGTGAGGGCTTCATATGCATAGCCTTTACGCCAGAACTTTTCACCGAAACAGTATCCGATTTCCGCCTTTTTCTTAAAAACTGTTGCATCCACGGTACCGATAACCTCTCCGTCTTCTTTTCTTTCTACAGCCCAAACATAAAAATCTTTTTTATAATACTGTCTGATATATTTTTTGATAAATTTTGCGGTTTCCTTTTCTGTTTTATGATAGCTCCACAAAAGATATTTTGTAACCTCAGGGTTGCCGGACCAGTTTTTGAAAACCGATGGAATATCTTCAGTTTTGAATCGCCTTAAAATAAGTCTGTCGGTTTCAAGCAAAACCGTACCGTTATTTTTCATTATTGCCTCCCACCTTTAAATATGCTATAATATATTTTAACATTAAAAAATGATTTTGAAAAGAGGAACAATTATGGTAGACTGTCACAACCATTCAAATTTCAGTTTTGATGCAGTAGATACTGTTGAAGCGATGTGTCTGCGTGCCGAAGAACTTAAACTTAAAGCATTCGCCATAACTGACCATTCAGACCTTGACGGCACCAACCTCGATTACTGTATGGGAATAATCGGCGGTTCGATTCAGGCAGTGGAAAAATTCAGAAATGAAAACAAAACAAACTGCGAAATCCTTACAGGGATAGAACTCGGTCAGGCAATAGATTACCCCGAAGATGCCAAAAAGATGCTTTCACTTTGTGATTACGATGCGGTAATTGGTTCTTATCACAACTCGCCAACAGGTGAAGATTGCTATTTTATGGACTTCTCCACCCTCACCGATGAAGAAATCAAAGAATGTTTAAATGGTTATTTTGACAGTGTTTTAAAAACCGTCACCGATTCCGACCTTGATGTAATAGCACACATCACCTATCCTTTCAGATATATTGTGGGTGATTACAAACGCGATGCATCGATTGATGATTATATGGAAAAAATCACTTCTGTGTTAAAAGCGATAATCGAAAAAGGTATTTCACTTGAAATCAACACAAGCGGACTCAGGCAAAAAATCGGAGAAACCCTGCCAAACACCAAAATATTAAAGCTTTACAAAAGTCTTGGCGGCGACAAAATATCTCTTGGTTCCGACTCCCACAATACGAAAGACTTAAGTCGTGGCATCAATGAAACAATAAAAGTTTTAAAAGAAATCGGATTCACACATATAACTTACTTTAAAAAACGCAAACCTGTACAAATTGAAATCTAAAAAACTGCCTCCGTATGGAGGCAGTTTTCTATTTGTGATAAAGTTTTTTGGTCTGGTACTGCGCTTCACAAGTTAAATTCATACCGAGTTTCTTATAAACCGAAACATCAACCTGTGACAAAAGCACAGAAGAATGTGCTTCGCACCCCTTTAATTTTTCGAGCTGTCGCATTGCAGTTTCAGCAACAGGATTCGTAGCTGCAGCAATTGCAAGAGCCAAAAGAGTTTCATCCATATGAAGTCTTGGGTTATTGTTGCCAAGATGATTTATCTTCAGGTCCTGAATAGGCTCAATAATAGTCGGAGAAATAAGATGAATATCATCAATACCGCCGAGGACTTTAAGTGCATTTAAAAGTGCCGCTGAAGATGCGCCGAGCAAAGAAGAAGTCTTACCTGTTACAACAGTGCCATCGGGAAGTTCAATCGCAGCAGCGGGATTTCCCGATTCTTCTGCTACACCGGTTGCCGCTTTGGCTACTTCCCTGATACTCGGGTCAACGCCTGCCTGGTTCATCAAAAGTTCCACTTTTGCAACTGTTTCATCGGTTACTCTGCTCTGTCTGCGGTCACAAAGTGCCTGATAATAACGCCTTACGATTTCCTGTTTTGATGCATCGCTTACCGCCGCATCGTCAATTATGCAGTTGCCTGCCATATTAACGCCCATATCGGTAGGAGATTTATAAGGGCTTTCGCCTGTGATTTTTTCAAAAATCGCATTAAGTACCGGGAAAACCTCAACATCGCGGTTATAGTTTACTGTAATCTCGCCGTATGCTTCAAGGTGAAACGGGTCAATCATATTGACATCGTTTAAATCAGCTGTTGCCGCTTCATACGCAAGATTTACGGGGTGTTTCAAAGGAAGATTCCAGATAGGGAAAGTTTCAAATTTAGCATAACCTGCTTTGGTACCGCGTTTATATTCGTGATAAAGCTGAGAAAGGCAGGTAGCCATTTTTCCACTTCCGGGACCGGGAGCAGTAAGGATAACAAGGGGTCTTTCAGTTTCGATATACTCATTTTTACCGAAACCTTCATCGCTGACAATAAGGGGGATATTGGCAGGATAACCGGCGATGGAGTAGTGGCAATAAACTTTGATGCCTAAGTTTTCAAGCTTTTTACGGAAACTTTCCGAAGAGGGCTGACCGGAATACTGAGTTATAACAATACTTCCGACATACAAACCGATTTCCCTGAAAGCATCAATAAGTCTTAACACATCGGCATCGTATGTAATGCCAAGGTCACCGCGGACTTTATTCTTTTCAATATCAGATGCATTGATAACAATAACTATTTCAGCATCATCTTTAAGCTGCTCAAGCATCTTGATTTTACTGTCGGGAGCAAATCCCGGCAAAACACGCGATGCGTGAAAGTCATCAAAAAGCTTTCCGCCGAATTCAAGATAAAGCTTGTTGTCAAACTTGGCAATACGGCTCATAATATGTTCCGATTGCATTTTAAGATATTTTTCGTTATCAAATCCAACCCTTGTCATTTTTCTTCCCCTTAATGTTTAAATAATCACACCACTATATTGTAACAAATTTTCAAAAGATTTACAAGATATAGTTAAAAAATTTTTAAAATTAATTCTTAGTTTTCTTCAAATGTCTTTTTGTTCCGTCAGGCTCAACAATAACGGTATTTTCAAGGGTAGACCTCAGGCTTTTACGATAAGCCTTTATATATTCCTCACGGAGAGTCTGCTGTTCTTTTTTCTCAGCATCGGTAAGCCCTTCAGCTTTTGCCTTCTTAGCAAGTTCATTTATCCTTTTTATTGTTTCATCATTAATCATTTTAATCACCCAAAAGTATTGTAACATATTTT
Organism: Fumia sp.; assembly: GCA_045615345.1. Classification (GTDB taxonomy): domain Bacteria; phylum Bacillota; class Clostridia; order Oscillospirales; family Ruminococcaceae; genus Fumia. The sequence continues at coordinate 12,684 of JAZLER010000030.1, forward strand.
TCTGAAAAAATAAAGAACAAAAAAAGCCCGACAAAAGTCGGGCTTCTTAAAGTTGCAAAAATTAGTCGAGAACAACTCTTTCTGTTTCTTTGTCGAACAAGTGAATCTTGTTAACATCAACAGCGATTTTGATTGTGTCGCCTGCTTTAGCTGTGGATCTGGGAGATACACGAGCAATGAGGTTTTTACCTGCACATGTGAGGTAAAGGAATGTTTCAGCACCCATAAGTTCTGTAACATCAACATCGCAGTCAAATACGCCTGTTGTAGCAGCAGAGATGAACATTTCTTCATCTTTGAGGTCTTCAGGACGAACGCCCATAATCATAGGTTTGCCGATGTAAGCTTTGAGTTCGTCTGTTACTTTACCTTCGGGGATAACGATTTCGTGGTCGGGAGCAGATTCAAACTGAACAGCAACCTTACCGTCTTTTTCAACGATGTTAACATCGATAAAGTTCATCTGAGGAGAACCAATGAAACCTGCAACGAATACATTAACGGGTTTATTGTAAAGGTTAGCGGGAGAGTCAACCTGCTGAATGAAACCATCTTTCATAACAACGATTCTTGTACCCATTGTCATAGCTTCTGTCTGGTCATGAGTTACATAGATAAATGTTGTACCAAGACGGATGTGGAGTTTAGCAAGCTCTGTTCTCATCTGAGCACGGAGTTTTGCGTCAAGGTTGGAAAGCGGTTCGTCCAAAAGGAATACTTTGGGTTCACGAACGATAGCACGACCGAGAGCAACACGCTGACGCTGACCACCGGACAAAGCCTTGGGTTTACGATCGAGCAAATGAGCGATATCGAGGATGCGAGCAGCTTCATCAACACGGCGTTTGATTTCATCTTTAGGAGTCTTTCTGAGTTTAAGACCGAAAGCCATGTTATCAAATACTGTCATATGAGGATACAAAGCATAGTTCTGGAAAACCATTGCGATGTCACGGTCTTTGGGAGCGATATCGTTAACGAGTTTGTCGTCAATGTAAAGTTCACCTTCAGAAATTTCTTCAAGACCTGCGATCATTCTCAAAGTTGTAGATTTACCACAACCGGAAGGACCTACCAAGATGATAAATTCTTTGTCTTCAATTTCGAGATTGAAGTCAGAAACAGCGGTTACGCCGCCTGCGTATTTTTTGTAAATACCTTTTAAACTTAAGCCTGCCATAAAATTAACCTCCTATAATTATGCAAAGCATTATTTCTTATTTAATACTATACCAAATTTTTTCAAAAATAGATATTATTTTATTATCCAAATATTGAAAAAGTATTTTGTATATTTTGCACAATAAAAATTATTTTATTTTGTATACTGGCGAAATTACCGCATTTAAGCAATTAATTTAAAGATATTTTTTAAAAATAACTGAATTTGGCTGTTTTTAACTGAAAATAGTCAAATTTCTGATATGAAAAAATGTATTTTCACAGTTATTTAATACAAATCGTTGAATTGCACTAATATATTTCAAAAACCACTCTTTATTCGTTAAATATTACAAAAGAAAAGCGGTTTGCAAAAAGCAAACCGCAAAACTTATTAATCTTCTTTAACTTTTGAGTTAGCAATAACTTCTGCTTCAAGGTTAGAGGGCAACGGATCATAGCGTTCAAAATCAAATGTAAAGCTTCCGCTTCCCTGAGTCATCTGACGAACGAGAGTTGCAAAATCGTGCATTTCGCTCATAGGAGCTTCTGCTTCAATTTCTGTCATACCATCGGATGCAGCATTCATACCAAGCACACGACCACGGCGTTTGTTGAGTTCGCCCATCATATCACCTGTACTGTTATCGGGAACGAATACGCTGAGTTTTCCGATAGGTTCGAGGATAATTGGTGCAGCCTGGGGCAAACCTGCTTTATAAGCTAACGATGCAGCCATCTTGAAGGACATTTCAGAAGAGTCAACATCGTGGTAAGAACCGTCAACCAAAGTTGCTTTAAGCCCTACAACGGGGTAACCTGCCAAAGTACCGTGAGCCACACAGTCATGTAAACCTTTTTCAACTGCGGGGAAGAAGTTACGGGGAACAGCGCCACCGAAAATCTTTTCTTCAAAGATCATTTCTTCGCCATCATGAGGTTCAAATTCAATCCAGACATCACCGTACTGGCCATGACCACCGGACTGTTTCTTATGTTTACCCTGAACTTTAACTTTCTTGCGGATAGTTTCCCTGTAAGCTACTGTCGGAGCTTCAAGTACAACATCAACGCCGAATTTAGTTTTAAGTTTTGCAATAGTAACATCAAGATGCTGTTCGCCAAGGCCACTGAGCACCTGCTCGTGAGTTTCGTTGTTGATAACGAAAGAGAGTGTGGGGTCTTCTTCAAGCAAACGGGTAATACCCTGGGAAATCTTACTTTCATCGCCCTTACCAACGGGTTTGAGAGCCATAGAATAGCAAGGTTTCGGGAAATCAGCTTTGATAAGAGTAATCTGTTTCTTAGAAGAACAGAGAGTATCGCCGGTGTTGGCATTAAGCTTACTGATAGCGCAGATGTCACCTGCTTTAACTTCTTTGAGTTCTTCCTGGCGTTTACCTCTTACAAACAGAATTTTACCAATTCTTTCAGGCTGGCCTGAAGTCATATTGATAAGTTCTGTATTAGGCGCGATAATGCCCGAAATAACCTTAACATAGGAAAGTTTTCCTACAAACGGGTCAGCGATAGTTTTGAATACATAAGCAATGGGATCAGCTTCTTCGTTACAGGGAACGCTTACAATATCGTCACCCATATATCCTTCTTCGCCTGCTTTTTCACCTGCGGAAGGAAGCATTTCAACCATACTTTCCATAAAGAGGTCAATACCTTCCAGTGTAAAAGAAGAACCGCAGAATACAGGAGTAATTGTACCTTCAAACACGCCTTTATGGATGCCCTGAAGCATTTCCCAGTGAGTATAAGGTTCACCGGAGAAGTATTTATCAAAGAGTTCTTCGTCAGTTTCAGCAACAGCCTCACTGATAGCGTTTACAAGGCCATCAACACGATGAGCTGTATCAGGCATAGGAACTTCTTTACGCACGCCATTTTCGTATGTATATGCCTTCATCATAACAAGGTCGATGTAGCACTGCACCTTGGAATCCTCAACATGAGGAACAACCAGAGGACAGATAGAAGGGCCGAAGTTAGTCTTAAGTTCTTCGAGCACTTTATAGAAATCAGCATGTTCCTGTTCCATCTTTGTAACAAAGATAATACGGGATTTGCCCATTTTCTCTGCCATTTTATAAGCTTTTTTAGCACCTACTGTTACACCCGATTTACCGGAAACAGCAATAAGTGCACTACCTGCAGCACGAATACCCTCAGTCATACCGAGAGCAAAGTCAAAAAGGCCGGGAGTGTCAAGCAAGTTAACCTTTGTATTCTGGAATTCAAAGGGAGCAATCGACAAGTTAAGTGACGCTTTTCTCTTGATTTCTTCTGCATCATAGTCGGACACAGTATTTCCGTCAGCAACCTTTCCCAATCTATCTGTGCAGCCTGCTTTGAAAAGCAAAGCTTCTACAAGGCTGGTTTTACCACTGCCGCCGTGTCCGACAACAGCCACATTTTTGATGTTGTTAGCACCATAATCTTTCATAACGTTTTCGCTCCTTATTTAATGGGATCTCGCTTTCAAAAAGCGACATCAAACTCCCAAATTATACAATTTATATAAAAAGGTTGGTTCGAATAAAATTATTATAGCACATTTTACTATGGTATACAAGATAAAAAAAGAAAAAAACCGAAAAAATTTACTTTTAATCCGTAAAATTTTTTTCGGTTTTTCTGTTTATTTTGACGATAATTTAATTGTTCTGAAATTCCTGCAATGATTTAACCTTGTGAGAAGCTCCATTTTTAACAGCCTCAATCCCCTTAACCGCCGCCTGAGCAGCAGCCACAGTTGTAGCATAGAATGTTTTATGTTTAATAGCAGCTTTTCTGATATAGCTGTCATCATTTACAGACTGTTTTCCAATGGGAGTATTAAGAATAAACTGAATTTCCTTATTCTCGATATATGTGCCGATATTGGGAGTACCTTCAAAAAGCTTGTTTACGCGTTTTGCTTTAACACCATTTTCTTTGAGCATTTCAAAGGTGTTACCCGTTGCCATAATCGAGAAACCAAGTTTTACAAAATCACGGGCAAGTTCCAAAGCTTCCGATTTATCATTATCATTAACACTGATTAAGACAGTTCCATTAAGTGGAAGTTCTGTACCTGTTGCTTCCTGAGATTTGTAAAATGCTTCGCCGAAGTTCTCTGAAAGCCCTAAAACCTCACCGGTCGAACGCATTTCAGGGCCTAAAACAGGGTCAACTTCCTGGAACATATTAAAGGGAAGCACCGCTTCTTTGACACCGAAATGGTTAAAAGGCTTACGCGACATCGAAGGTACAGGAGAAACCTTACCCTCAAAGTCTGCCATAATAATTTCGGTAGCAGCTTTAACCATATTAATACCACAAACTTTTGAAACAAGCGGCACTGTACGGCTTGCACGGGGATTTGCTTCAAGTACATAAACCTTGCCGTCAGCGATAGCGTACTGCATATTCATAAGGCCGCAGACATTTAAAGAAACTGCAATTTTCTTGGTGTATTCTTCGATGGTTGCTTTCTCATCTTCGGAAAGAGAAACAGGAGGCAATACACAAGCAGAGTCACCTGAATGGATACCTGCAAGTTCGATATGCTGCATAATATTAGGAACGAAACAGTTTTTGCCATCACATACAGCATCTGCTTCAACCTCGATAGCGTGCATCAGAAATCTGTCGATAAGTATTGGTCTGTCGGGTGTAACACCAATCGCACCTTTCATATAAAACTCAAGCTCATCATCAGAATGAACAATTTCCATTCCTCTGCCGCCCAACACATAAGACGGGCGCACCATCAGAGGATATCCTATGCGTTTGGCAATTTCAAGTGCTTCATCGGTGTTTACAGCCATTCCCGATTCAGGCATAGGAATTTCAAGTTTTTCCATCATTTCCCTGAACTGGTCGCGGTCTTCAGCAAGGTCAATAGCCGCAGGAGAAGTACCTAAAATTCTTGCGCCCGAATTCTGCAGAGAACGGGCAAGATTAAGAGGGGTCTGTCCACCGAACTGAGCAATAATTCCGACAGGATTTTCTTTTCTGTAAATACTCATTACATCTTCAAAAGTCAAGGGCTCAAAATAAAGCTTGTCGGAAGTATCGTAGTCTGTCGAAACTGTTTCGGGGTTACAGTTTACCATAATGGTTTCGTATCCAAGTTTTCTTAATGCAAGTGCCGAATGAACACAGCAGTAGTCAAACTCGATACCCTGACCAATACGGTTAGGCCCGCCACCTAAAATCATAACTTTTTTAGGGTTGTCAGAAATATGATCAGGCTCATTTAATTCATTATAGGTAGAATAATAATAAGCTTCATTCTCCGTACCACTTACATGGACTTTATCCCAGTGTTCTTCGATACCGAAAGAGAGGCGTTTTTCAGAAACATCTTCCTCGGTACAGCCAAGAAGAATTGAAAGATACTTATCAGAAAATCCGTCTTTTTTAGCAGACTCAAGAAGTTTTTTGGAAATAGTTCCAACATTTTCCTTCTCGATTTCTTTTTCCTCTTCGATAAGTTCTTTTATATCATTTAAAAATTCAAATTTAATCTTTGTGAGGCTATAGATTTCGTCAACAGTTGCGCCTTTTTTAAGCGCTTCATAGATAATAAACTGTCTTTCACTTGTAGGGATTTTCAAAGCATCCAGAAGCTCAGACTTACTTTGCTTTTCAAACTTTTCAATATGTCCCAAACCGTATCTGCCGATTTCGAGAGAACGGATAGCCTTAAGATACGCTTCCTTAAAAGTTTTACCGATGCTCATAACTTCGCCGACTGCACGCATCTGTGTACCGAGTTTGTCTTCAGCACCTTTGAATTTCTCAAACGCCCAACGCGCAAACTTGATTACAACATAATCGCCATCGGGAACATAGTTTGCAAGATTACCGTATTTACCGCAAGGAATTTCATCAAGAGTGAGTCCTGCCGCAAGCATCGCAGAAACCAACGCAATCGGAAAACCTGTTGCCTTTGAAGCGAGTGCCGAAGAACGCGAGGTACGGGGATTGATTTCAATTACTGCAATTCTGTCGGTTTTGGGGTCATGCGCAAACTGTACATTGGTACCGCCGATAACCTTAACCGCATCAACAATTTTCCATGCCTGTTCCTGCAATCTGTCCTGAAGTTCTTTTGAAATAGTAAGCATAGGTGCCGCACAGAAGCTGTCACCTGTATGAACGCCAAGTGGGTCGATGTTTTCGATAAAGCAAACGCTTATCATCTGGCCCTTGCTGTCACGGACAACCTCAACCTCAAGTTCTTCCCAGCCGAGGATAGATTCTTCAATAAGAACCTGACCTATCATACTCGCCTGAATACCGCGTGAAACAATAATCTCAAGCTGAGTTTCGTCATAAACAAGTCCGCCACCGGCACCACCCATTGTAAACGCAGGGCGCACAACCACGGGATAGTTAAGCTCTTTTGCAATTTTTTTGGCTTCTTCTACAGAATAGGCAGGAGCGCTCCTTGCCATCTCGATGCCGAGAGAATTCATCATCTCTTTGAACGCAATTCTGTCCTCACCGCATTCAATGGAATCGACATGGACGCCTATAACCTCAACGCCGAATTTCTGTAAAATGCCTTCCTTGTAAAGCTCAAGACAAAGGTTGAGTCCTGTCTGTCCGCCGAGGTTTGGCAAAACCGCATCGGGGCGTTCTTTTTCGATAATCTCCTCAAGGCGTTTGGCGTTAAGAGGTTCAATATAAGTAATATCTGCAATATCGGGGTCGGTCATAATGGTAGCAGGATTTGAGTTTACAAGCACAATTTCATATCCAAGATTTCTCAGTGCCTTACAAGCCTGAGTGCCCGAGTAGTCAAACTCACACGCCTGACCGATAATAATGGGGCCTGAACCGATAATGAGAATTTTTTTGATATCTTCGCGTTTTGGCATTATATTCAATCCTTTCGGTTTTTTCACTTTTTAGTATACAACTTTATGTAAAAAATTACAAGAAAAAATATGGTATTTTTGCTGATTTCCTGTTTTCACGGCATTTGTGAGCAATTTTTCCACAAGATATGTTAATATTCACAAAATTATTTTATGAACACATTTTTATATTACCCGATTTTTACCAAAACCACAATATATTGTGTCAATACCCTATTTTTGCAACAATATTTTTGGTTTTTGACCGCAATGTCGAAAAAGCCCGATTTCATCGGGTTTAAGCGCTTTTTAACATAAAATGTGGAAAACTTTTTTCTTTTAAAAAGTTTAGTGGAAAAGTCGGGGGAAAATGTTGAAAGACGGTTATTTTTTTCTAAAAATTACTATCTGTAATATTCATAATCTGAAGAATCCCATAAAATGGGAATCGCTACTAAAAGGGTGTGTTTTAACCCCCAAAAATTTTTCCACATAAAAAATTTTTTAAAAAAATTTTTTCTCCTTGAAAAGCCAATCTAAATATTGTATAGTAATATTGATATATAAATTGAAAGGTAATTTGTATTATGAATTTTTTAAAACGCACCTGGGCTGAAATCAATCTTGATAACTTAGCCTTTAATGTAAATGAAATAAAATCCCGCCTGCCTGACGGCACAGAAATGATGGCAATTATCAAAGCCAATGCCTATGGACATGGCGATAAGGTTCTGGCAAATGAGCTTCAGAATATGGGTATTAACCTTTTCGGCGTTTCCAATATAGAAGAAGCGATTTCTTTAAGAAATGCAAAAATCAAAGGCGAAATTCTGATTTTAGGAATGACTCCCGAGAGTTCTGCAAAAGATATTGCGGACTTTAATATAACCCAGGCGGTCTACTCCCCCGATTACGCCGAAAGCCTTAACGAGTTTGCAAAGGAAAATAATGTTACTGTAAAATGCCACCTGAAACTTGATACAGGTATGGGACGAATAGGATTTAACTGTGATGATACGGACGAAATCATCAAAGCTTATAATCTTTCAAATTTAAATTTCACAGGGATTTTTTCTCACCTTTCTTCTGCTGACGATTTGACAGAGGAAGGAAAAGCATACACCAGAACTCAGGCAGAAAAATTCGATAAAACGATTTCCCTGCTTGAAAGCAAAGGAGTTACCTTTAAAACAAGACATCTGCAGAATTCTGCAGGTATTTTGAACTATCCCCACTTTAAATATGATATGGCAAGAGCCGGTATTATCCTTTACGGGCTCGGAATTGACACCTATGACGAATTCACTATGAAGCCCGTAATGGAAGTCCGTTCGGTGGTTTCAATGGTCAAGACCGTCAAAAAAGGTGATGCCATAAGCTATTCGAGAACATTTACAGCCGACAAAGAAATGAAGCTCGCCACTGTTTCCATCGGCTATGCTGACGGGTACCTGAGAAGATTTTCAAACAAGGCAAAAATGATAGTTAACGGCCATTATGCAAAGGTTGTAGGCAATGTATGTATGGACCAGCTTGTTTTAGATGTAACCGATATCCCCGATGTTAAAAAAGGCGATATTGTAACAGTTGTCGGTAAAGACGGCGACTGTGAAATCACTTTCAAGCACCTTGCTGATATCGCAGGTACTATTAATTACGAGCTTGCCTGTCTTGTCGCAAGACGCGTCCCCCGTGTTTACATAAAAGATAACAAAAGTACAGAAGTTGTAAATTATATTGTATAGAAAAAATCCAGTCAGAAAACTCTGACTGGATTTTTTGGTTATGCTATTTTATCAAAAATAGATGAAAGGTTTGCGATTTTGCGGTTAATCTGCAGAATATCAGCACTGTTTAACAATGTATCCGTTCCGGTGACAGCTGTGATATTTGCAACCTTGAATCTGTAATCAGCGTTTTCTGCCTGATTGAATAAAGAGTTAAGGTTTGCAACTTTGCGGTTTATCTGCAATACATCGGTAGCATTGATAATTCCATCACCGTTCACATCACCATAAAGCCAGATTGCTGTATCCTGAGTCACATCGGCGTCAGCAACTGTCACTTCATACTCGCGTATTGCGTGCTTTGTCTTGGAAACTCTTAAAGTATATGTACCTTCTTCTACTTCCTCAAAAGCATATGTACCTGAGTTTCCTGTAACAGTTTTGGTATCAACCACTGTTTCGCCACTGAGAAGCTCAATTGTAACGGCTTTTGTGGTATCACCGAAGGTCTTTACTGTTCCTGAAACAGTATATGTATTTTTCGCGAAATGAATAGTGGCATTTGTTAGATAATCATTATCTGTTCCTATTGTAATTGCACTCCACTGTTCCTCGGTACCACCATAATACACATCGGTTAATATGGTGCACTTATTGAATGCCCTTGCTCCTATCATCGTTACACTATCGGGGATTGTTACAGAGGTTAATGATTCACAATAACTGAAAGCGTTATCTCCTATACTTGTAACACTGTCAGGGATTGTTACAGAGCTTAATGAGGAGCAAACATAGAAGACATTCCCTTCTATACTCGTTACACCATCGGGGATTGTTATTTCGGTTAATGAGGAACAACACCCGAAAGCTTCATCTCCTATACTTGTAACGCTGTCAGGGATTGTTACAGAGCTCAATGAGGAGCACCGTTGGAAAGCATTATCTCCTATACTCACTACACTGTCAGGGATTGTTACAGAGGTTAATGATTCACAATAACTGAAAGCGTTATCTCCTATACTTGTTATATAATCGGGAATTATACTTGCTTTACAACCAACAATAAGGGTATTGGTAGTAGTTTCGATAACACAATTATCTTTGCTGTGGTATTTTGTATTGCCATTTGTCACTATTATTGATTCAAGAGAAGAACACAGTACAAAAACATCATGTTCTATACTAGTAACGCTACTAGGAATTGTTATTCCAGTTAATGAAATACAACCCCAGAAAGCACCATATCCTATACTAGCGACACTGTCAGGGAGCGTTATTTCGATTAATGAGATGCAAAAATCAAAAGCATCATCTCCTATACTTGTTAAACTATTTCCGATCGTAACATTGGTTAATGAGTAGCAACATTCGAAAGCCAGCCTTCCTATACTTGTTACATCATTCCCGATTGTAACATCGGTTAATGATTCGCAACAAGAGAAAGCCACATTCCCTATACTTGTTACCCCATCGAGAATAATTACTGATTTTATTTTATCTATATAATTACACCAAGGAGCCGCCATACTATAGTCATACATAGGGCCCGTGCCTTCTATCTCCAGCAGGCCGTCATCATATAAAGTCCATGTGACATTTTCACCACATGTACCGGTCGCTTCATATATTTTTACATACTCCGCAGAAACCCATCCAAAAACAGTTTGACTATCAAAGAAATACCATCCGTTGCATTTTTTTATAGTTTCTATTTTTGTACCCTTCTCCAAAACATCAATAGAACTGTACGAAGTACCAGGGCCTGTTCTTACATTCAAACCTGACTCAGTTGTAACTTTACATTGCACTTCATAGTAAGTACAATCACTGCAATTATGTTCCTTAGAAGCTATGTTTTGAGCACCCTCAAGTGCATATGGTGCTACATAAACATTGAACAAATTATTAAACTGTGATTTATTAAGACTTCTTCCCCATTTAATTACACATCTTGAACCCCAGTTACATTCAGCAAAAGTAACTGTATCTCCATCTACACCTATTACAAAAACTGTATGTCCCGGATTATTGCCGTCGTAGTTAATAATATCTCCGGGTTTTATATTATCTAAGCTGTATGCTCTGCTCCAATTTCGAGGATTTGTGCCATATGCATCATAGCCTAACTTAAGTGCAAAGCCAAAACATTGTATAGCATTAGAAAAACTATTACAATTACATCCACCATAAACATCACAATTGCTATGTGTTAAACAAGGTGAGCTGGTAGTTTTGTCCACATCTCCGCCATTCCAAAATCTACCATCTGGAAATTTCTCTTTAAGTTGCGCTATAACATCATTTGATGTGTTAACATTTGAATTTGAATTATCTAAATCAGAATTCACATAATTAAATACCGCATTAGAAACCTTTAAAGCCAATATACCAAGATCATCAAAAAAGTCAAAACGAGCATTTTGATATGCTTCTTTACCTGCATCATACACTGAAGATACACCTGACATATCTATACTACTAGTCAAAACATTCCCAACACCATTAGCTTTTTTTATCGTTTCGCAAACGAATTTGTATGTTTTTGCATAATCTTCACTTCCATAGAAATCTTCTAAAGCTTTTATGTCATGCGCATCTAGTTTCGATTGAATGTTAGATACAACTCCTCCTAAAAAGGAATCCCCTAAATTCAGCAAAACATTCATTATAATTTCTATGGTCGTATCAGCACTTTTTGAAACTTCGTTTGCCATAGCAGAAACAGCATAATACTGTTTTAGAAATTGTTTCGCCATATTGTAATAATGTGTTGCTTCTGCTTGTGTATAGTCATAGGTATTCCTATCTGTCGCAACCAAAACCGTATGATATGCCTCCAATTTATCAATCTGATCATAAAACATATAGACTTCTTGCTTTTCCACTTGGTTAAGCATAGCTTGGGTCATATCAATGAAATCAGCATCAGTAATACCATTGATTAATTCATCTGCTGTAAACATTATTATATCATCGGCACTTGAAGATGCGGTTAAACCACCTGTATACACTCCGGCTAATAATGTTCCGGCTGCCCAAGTCAAAGCATCAGTGCACATACCAAGTACATCCAAAGTTTTCATATTTTGTTTAAGTTCTACAAAAGCATCATAATTCTCAGATGCTGTATATAAAGAACCATATTTTTTACTTTCATTTACAGTTGCAATAGAAACTAAATCCAGAATAGTACTAGTATCTAATACAAGATCTCCTTCACTATCAAAGAATAAATACTGAGGATATGTGCTTGATATTTCCGGCATTTTGATAATAAAAGCCATATAGTCTTCTCCATTATCCAAAGTATAATGGTAATCGTAATTTATTTCACCAATAGCTTCTTCAACATCTAATATATTAATACTATAATTGGCATCTGCGTATCGTTTTGTTGCAATTAAATCACCATTTTCCCACAAATTAATAATGTCATAATAATTAGAAAAACCATAACGATATTCTGGAAAAGGCAGACTATCAAACTTATAATTCGATGCACTAACAGACACAGTAACCCCATTAAACAGAGAAATTGTCATAATAACTGATAAAACTAGACTCAAGATTTTTTTCATAGTTTTCCCTCACAAAATTTCAATTAAATTATTTTGACCTATTAAAACATAAAAGTCAATATAACTAAATTAATTTTATATTTAAGCTAATCGTAGTATATCTATTCAAAATACCTCCCGAAAGGGAGGCTTTTAGCTTATACATTTGCATCGATATCTGCGTAGAGTTTTGCGATGAGGTCTTTGATTTCTGCAACTGCGTTGTCAAGGGAAACCTTTTTACTTACTGATTTATCTCTTGTTGTGATTTCGCAAACGCCCTCTGCCATATTTCTGGGGCTTACGATTACTCTTACGGGAACACCGATAAGGTCAGCGTCCGAGAACATAACACCTGCGGAAACCTTTCTGTCATCGTAGATAACTTCCATCTTTTCTTTAAGCAAATCCTCATAAAGCTTGTCTGCAAATCCGCGTGCCTCAGCATCATCGGAACGCATACAGCAAAGATGAACTTCCCAGGGAGCAATAGAGATAGGCCAGATGGGTCCGTAATCATCGTGATGTGCTTCACAAACAGAAGCCGCAAGTCTGCCGACACCGATTCCGTAGCAACCCATAATGGGATATTCAGCCTTACCCTCAGCATCAAGGTAAGTCATATTCATAGATTTTGTGTATTTTGTGCCGAGCTGGAAGATATTACCAACCTCGATACCACGAGAAACAGTAATAGCTTTCTTACCACAAACGGGGCAGATGCCACCCTCTTTTGCCTTTGCAAAATCGTGGTATTCAACATTTTCGCAATCGCGGTCGATGTTAAAGCCTGTGTAATGGTATTCTTCCACATTACCGCCACAAGAAAGATTCTGTGTGCCTTTGAGTGAAGAATCGTACAGAACTGTAAAGTTGCCTTCAAGTTTATGAGGTCCGATGTAACCTGCTTTAAGGCCGCATTCTTCGGTGATAATTGCAGGGTGAACATCCTCACCCAAAAATCTTGTGAGTTTTGCTTCGTTTACATCAAGGTCGCCCCTTATAAAGAGCACAACATAGCTGTCGTCCATATTTTTCTGGTAAACAACTGCTTTACAGGATTCCTCTAAAGGAGTACCCAAGAATTCGCAGATTTCTTCGATTGTATGGATATTCGGGGTATGAACGAGTTTAATTTCCTCCATCTCGCCCTTTTTAACATTTTCAACAACGCTTTCGGCAGCTTCCATATTAGCTCTGTAGCCACATTCGTTACACAAAACGATACTGTCTTCACCAACAGCTGTAAGCATCATAAACTCATGGGAGATGCTGCCGCCCATCATACCTGAGTCGGACTCAACAGAGATTACCTCGGGTACACCTGCACGGGAGAAAACGCGTTCGTACGCTCTGTGGCATTTTGCGTAATAATCTTCCAAGTCCTCCTGAGAAGTATGGAAGGAGTAAGCATCCTTCATTGTAAATTCGCGTACACGGATAAGACCGCCACGGGGGCGAGCTTCATCACGGAACTTGGTCTGAATCTGGTAAATCATAAAAGGATATTTTGTATAGCTGTTTGCATATTCACGCACCAAGTGAACTGCTGCTTCCTCGTGAGTCATACCGAGCACCATTTTTGAGTTGTTTCTGTCGGAAAATCTTAAAAGCTCACTTCCAACAGACTCATATCTGCCAGACTCATCCCAGAGTGTTGCAGGCAAAGCAACAGGGAAAAGCACTTCCTGACCGTCAATGGCATCCATCTCCTCACGGATAATATTCTCGATTTTTTTGCAAATTCTCTTTACCGGAGGGTACTGAGAAAAGATACCGTTAGCTACATATTTAATGTAACCGCCTCTCACCATCAAAGCATGGCTGTCAATAACACAGTCCGAGGGGCGTTCTTTAAAACGATCGCCGATAAGCTTGTCAAATTTCATTTCAATAACTCCTTTACAAATATAAAACGCCCTGAGTAAAATACTCAGGGCGAAAAATCCGCGGTACCACCTGAATTCAGATAAAAATCTGCACTCAATCCCTTTAACGCAGGGTTACGGTGAACTCATCGTTCACTGCTCCAAGGCGGGATTGCTCTTTAATTCTTAAGGACTCGCACCAGCCGTCCTCTCTCTGAAAAGCAACTTAAAAAGCTTCTTCCTTTTCAACGCACTTTAAAGTATACATTATTAATTAAGATTTGTCAACTTTATTTAAATCTTATAATATTTTTATTTATCAAGGCATTTGTTATCCTGAAAACTTTCCCAAGCCAGTCCCTGATAACAATTATATTTACATTATAAAATTCCGACAATTCTTCTTCGGAAAGTCCTTCTACAAAATATAAAGTCAGAAGCTCCCTGATATTTATAAAATCACCTATTGCAAAAGAAAGAGTATCAAGATAATAGTTAGATGAGATAAGTGCCTGAAATGCTTTTTGATTCGACAAAAGTTTTGCAATATCTTCCTTGTTCATTAAAATCACCGCTTCAAAGTATATTAAATACATTGTACCACATTTTTTCTGTTTTGTCTTGTAAAAATTTGTCGGAAAATAAAAAATTCGCCCTCTCTTTTCGAGAGGGCGATGTTTTAAGAAATTAATATTTCTTTCTTGCAACATAAGTTGTATGCAAGATTTCGTGTGCCTTGTGGCTACCAGGTTTTTCAAGATATTCATCGTACAATGTCTTGATCCAGGGATTTTCGTGGGATTTTCTGAGTCCCATAGAAGAATCTGTATCATAGAGAGCTTTTGCACGGAGAGCTTTAAGATCTGTAAAGTTACGAACAGATGCAGGCTGGAAGGGCTGTCCACCACCGTTTACACAACCGCCGGGGCAAGCCATAATTTCGATAAACTGATAATCAGCTGTACCGTCTTTGATCATCTTGAGAACTTTCTTAGCGTTGGAAAGGCCGGAGCAAACTGCAACCTTAACATCCATACCTGCGATGTTGTATGTTGCTTCTTTGATGCCGTTTGTACCACGAACTTCGTTGAATTCAACGGGAGCCATATCCTTGCCGTTGAGCCAATCGTTAGCTGTACGGAGAGCAGCTTCCATAACACCACCGGTTGCACCGAAGATAAGTCCGGCACCGGAACCTGTTCCGAGAGGATTGTCAAATTCTTCGTCAGGCAACTGTGTGAATTTAAGACCTGCTTTTTCAATCATCTTAGCGAGTTCTCTTGTTGTCAAAGCAACATCGATATCGGGAACACCTGCTGCATTCTGGTCATCTCTGCCCATTTCGAATTTCTTGGCTGTACAGGGCATTACGCTGACAACAAAGAGATCTTTGGGGTCGATATTATTTTTCTCAGCATACCATGTTTTAGCGATAGCACCAAACATCTGCTGAGGAGATTTACAGCTGGAAAGGTGAGGCAAGAGTTCGGGGAAGTAGTGTTCACAGTACTTAACCCATCCGGGAGAACAGGAAGTAATGAGGGGCAACACGCCACCATTCTGAACGCGTTCAACGAATTCGTTTGCTTCTTCCATAATTGTAAGGTCAGCAGAGAAGTCTGTATCAAATACACCGTCAAATCCAAGTCTTCTCAAAGCTGCAACCATTTTGCCTTCAACATTGGAACCGATGTCCATACCGAAAGCTTCACCCAATGTAACACGGATGGAAGGAGCTGTCTGAACGATAACTTTCTTTGTAGGATCGTTGAGAGCTTCCCAAACTTTAGCAGTATCATCTTTTTCCATCAAAGCACCTGTAGGACAAGCAACGATACACTGACCACAGGATACACAGGAAGTTTCACCCAAAGGTGCTTCAAATGCACAGCTGATGTTTGTTTTGAAACCACGTTCGTTAGCACCGATAACACCAACATCCTGCCATTTACGGCAAACAGCCACACATCTGCGGCAGAGGATACATTTGGAGTTGTCACGGATCATATGTGCTGCGGAATCATCGATAGCGTATTCAATTCTTTCGCCTGCATAAGCTTCTTCGTTATCGATACCGTTTTCAGCACAGAGTGTCTGCAATTCGCAGTTGCCACTCTTAGCACAAGAGAGACATTTTTTGTTATGAGTGGAGAGCAAGAGTTCAAGGTTTTTCTTTCTTGCATCCAAAACTTTTTTAGTGTTTGTGAATACTTCCATACCTTCGTTTACTGGGTATACACAAGCTGCTACCTGGCTTCTTGCGCCTTTAACTTCAACAGTACAAACACGGCAAGCACCGATTTCGTTGATTTCTTTAAGGTAGCAAAGAGTAGGAATTTCAATTCCAACCTGACGAGCTGCTTCAAGGATTGTAGTCCCGGGGGCAACAGCTACAGGAATATTGTTTATTTTAAGATTTACCATTTCCATTCTGGGCCACACTCCTTACATTTTTACGATAGCGCCAAACTTACAGTTTTCTAAGCAAACGCCACACTTGATACATTTATCCTGGTTGATAACATGAGGATTCTTAACTGTGCCTTCGATAGCGCCAACAGGACATTTTCTTGCACAGAGAGTACATCCTTTACATTTATCTTCAATGATAGTAATCTGCATAAGGTCTTTACATACGCCTGCAGGACATTTCTTGTCAACAACGTGAGCTACATATTCGTCACGGAAGTATTTAAGTGTAGAAAGCACGGGGTTGGGAGCTGTCTGTCCGAGACCGCAGAGGGAGTTTTCTTTGATATAGTAGCAAAGCTCTTCCATCTTGTCGATATCTTCGAGAGTAGCCTGACCTTTTGTAATCTTTTCGAGCATTTCGTAAAGGCGTTTTGTACCTACACGACAAGGAGTACATTTACCGCAGGATTCATCAACTGTAAATTCAAGGAAGAATTTAGCGATGTCAACCATACATGTATCTTCGTCCATTACGATAAGACCGCCGGAGCCCATCATAGAGCCGATAGCAATAAGGTTATCGTAGTCGATTTCGATATCAAAGAATTCGGGAGGAATACATCCGCCTGAAGGACCACCTGTCTGAGCAGCTTTAAATGTCTTACCATTGGGGATACCGCCACCGATTTCTTCAACTACTTCACGGAGAGTTGTACCCATAGGAACTTCAACAAGACCTGTGTTCTTGATTTTACCACCAAGAGCAAATACCTTAGTACCTTTGGATTTTTCTGTACCGATGGATGTAAACCATTCAGCACCATTCAAGATAATTCTGGGAATATTTGCATAAGTTTCAACATTATTGAGAACTGTGGGTTTGCCGAACAAACCTTTAACTGCAGGGAAAGGAGGACGAGGACGAGGTTCACCACGATGGCCTTCGATAGAAGTCATCAAAGCAGTTTCCTCACCACAAACGAATGCACCTGCGCCAAGACGGATTTCAAGATCGAAATCAAAGCCACTGCCGAAGATGTTTTTACCAAGCAAGCCATATTCTTTAGCCTGGTCTATAGCAATCTGCAAACGTCTTACAGCGATAGGATATTCAGCACGAACATATACAAAGCCCTGGTTAGCACCGATAGCATAACCTGCGATAGCCATAGCTTCAATAAGTACATGGGGGTCACCTTCGAGGATAGAACGGTCCATAAATGCACCGGGGTCACCTTCGTCGGCATTACATGCTACATATTTCTGGTCAGCATCATTTGCAGCAGCAAAGCTCCATTTAAGACCTGTGGGGAATCCTCCGCCTCCGCGTCCACGGAGACCGGAGTCTTTGATTACCTGGATGACCTGTTCGGGTGTGTACTCAGAAAGAACTTTACCCAAAGCTTCGTATCCGTCAACACCGATGTATTCTTCGATATCTTCAGGGTTGATAACACCGCAGTTACGAAGAGCAACACGCATCTGTTTAGCGTAGAATGTTGTATCGTTAAGGGATTTAACATTGTCTTCAACAACTGTTTCTTTGTAAAGCAGGCGTTTAACAATTCTACCTTTCAAAAGATGTTCTGAAACGATTTCAGGAATATCATCTACTTTAACTTCAGAGTAGAAGCATCCTTCGGGATAAACGATCATAATGGGACCGAGAGCACAAAGACCAAAACAACCTGTTTTAACCACTTTTACTTCGGTTTCAAGACCGTTTTTAGCGATTTCACTTTCCAGGGCATCTATAATAGCCTGGCTGCCGGAAGAAGTACAACCTGTACCTCCACAGACAAGTACATGTGAACGAAACATGATGTAACCTCCTTATTTAATATTACCTACTGTGTATTCACTTACAACATTGCCGTTTACGATATGATCAGCAACAACTTTAGCAACTTTTTCAGCTGTCATTTTGATGTAAGTTGTTTTTTCGCCTTTAGCATCAATTACTTCAACAACGGGTTCGTACTGGCAGATACCGATACAACCTGTCTGTGTAACAGTAACATTTGCGAGATTTCTCTTTGCTACTTCTTCTGTGAAAGCACTCAAAACAGGTCTTGCACCGGCAGCAATACCGCAAGTAGCCATACCTACAACAATACGGATGTTATCACCGTTGTCATCACGGAGGTTGACACTGTTTTTCATTTTGTCACGAATAGCCTTCAATTCTTCTAAGCTTTTCATTTAGCTGCACCACCTTATATTTTTGTAATTAGTTAACATTGATTTCGCTGTCGTTTTCATTAAGATATTCTTTCAAAAACACCAGCACATCGGGAGAATTTATCGGAACCCCTTCTAAAACAGAGCGTATCTCGCGGGTATCAAGCACAAAGCTTTTGCCGTCAAGAGTCCTTTTGTAAAGGAATTCCATATGAGGATTTACCGATATAAGTGATATGATTGTTTCATTTATATCGCCAAGCGGAAGCATATCAATGTGATCTGTACAATATGTAGCGGAGGTTTTAGTTCCCTTTCCGACTTCAGATTCAATTGAAAAACTGCCACCGGTAGACTCAGCAGACATTTTAAAAAACGGAACGCCGAGACCTACTTTTCTTGTTGTCCTCGTTGTAAAAAAAGGATCCACAACATTTGCAACCTGTTCTTTTGTCATACCGCAGCCATCATCTTCTATTACCAAAGAAAGGCGATGCGCCACAGTGTCCTCCGAAACCTCAATCGTTACAAGAGTTGCATTTGCCTTTATCGAGTTCTGCGCAATATCCAGTACATTCAAAGAAAGTTCCTGCATAAGCGAAAACCTTTATGCGTATTTTGCAAGAATATCGTCAACGTCGTCTGCAGTAATTTTACCGTAAACATCTTCGTTAACTGTCAGAACGGGAGCAAGTCCGCAAGCACCGATGCAACGGCAAGCCTCAAGAGAGAATTTACCGTCAGCTGTGCACTGACCGCCTTCAATACCAAGGCGCTGCTGCAAACGTTCGTAGATATCACCTGAACCTTTTACATAGCAAGCTGTACCAAGGCATACAGAAATTTTGTATTCTCCTTTAGGATAGAGAGAGAACTGTGCATAGAAAGTAACAACACCATAAACTTCTTCAAGCGGAATGTCGAGACCCTCAGCAATAATTGTCTGTACTTCGATAGGCAGGTATCCGTAGATATCCTGAGCTTCCTGCAAAACAGGCATCAAAGCACCTCTCTGGTCCTTGTGCTTAGCGATAACTTCTCTAAGCGCTTTCTCCTGTTCCGGAGTGCCATTAAAAGCAATACCGGCATTTTTGTTAGACATAGCTAAACCTCCTTATGATTTGTTGCAAAGCAACACTATTTACCTTTATCGCAAGTCCCAAAAGGAAAAGATTGTTAATTTTTTCACTAATTAAACTCGCTCAAAGTCATTATACCATTTTTCGTCAAAAAAAGCTACCTACCAAATTGCATAATCGATAAAAAGTTTTTTGTGGATTTTAGACAAAAACTATGCATTTCGTACAAATCAGTTGAAAAAAGTACGATGAATAGATATAATTAAAGTACACTTTTATTCAGGGGGACTTTTTATGAATGTAAAAGAAGTAGCAAAACTTCTCGATGCAAAAATTCTTTGCGGAGAAGAAAATCTTGAGACCGAAGTGCACGATGCGTGTGGTTCAGATATGATGAGTGATGTTCTGGCCTTCGTTAAAAATCAGGCGGTTTTACTCACAGGTCTTGTGAATATCCAGGTTGTGCGTACAGCCGATATGATGGATATGGTATGTATTGTTTTTGTAAGAGGCAAAATGCCCGATGAAGATATGCTCGCTTTAGCAAAACGCAAAGGTATGGTTCTTTTAAGTACTGAACAGAGAATGTTTACCGCCTGCGGAATTTTGTGGGACAACGGGCTCAGAGGAGGTAACACTGATGGAAGCACTGAAGCTGACATATAATGTTGACGGTGATGATTTCACAAGTGCCGGAGTTGCTTCTTCAAGTGTTAAAAAACGCCTCAGAAAACTGGGTATTTCCCCCGAAGCTATAAGAAAAGTAGCTATCGCTCTTTATGAAGGCGAAATCAATATGGTTATCCATGCAGATGGTGGTCAGATTGATGTCGAAATCACACCTACACAGATCAAAATGGTCCTTGCTGATAAAGGCAAAGGCATTGCCGATATTGAAAAAGCTATGCAGGAAGGCTATTCCACAGCACCCGATGAAGTAAGAAACTTAGGTTTTGGTGCAGGAATGGGGCTTCCCAATATGAAGAAATATTCCGATGAAATGAGAATTGAAAGTACCGTTGGAGTCGGTACTACCGTGTATATGACTGTAAATATTTAAGTTTGAAAGGGGTAGCAAAATGCAGGAATTTTTCCATTCGGTAACACTCGATACCGATAAGTGTAAAGGCTGTATCAACTGCATCAAACGCTGTCCGACTGAAGCTATAAGGGTTCGCAATAAAAAAGCTTACATAATCCCTGAGCGCTGTATCGACTGCGGTGAATGCATCAGGGTTTGTCCCCATCACGCCAAAAAAGCTATTTTTGACGGCCTTGATGTCGTAAATCGTTTTGAATATGTAATCGCACTGCCCGCACCCTCTTTGATGGCACAGTTCAATAACCTTGAAGATGTGGATATTGTTCTGAGTGCACTTTTGAAGTTCGGTTTTGACAGTGTTTTTGAGGTTGCAAAAGCTGCAGAAATAGTTTCAGCCGAAACCAGACGACTTATGAAAGAAGGAAAGCTTGAAAAACCCGTTATAAGCTCTGCCTGTCCCGCCGTTACAAGGCTTATAAGAGTGCGTTTTCCAAGCCTTATCGACCATGTTTTACCGCTCAATGCACCGATTGAGGTAGCGGCAAGACTCGCAAAACAAGAAGCTATGGAAAAAACAGGTATTGCCTATGAAAAGATAGGTGCTGTTTTCATTTCCCCCTGCCCTGCTAAGGTTACTGCAACAAAAATGCCTATCGGTACTCAGAAAAGCGAAGTGGATGCAGTAATTGCAGTAAGGGAAATTTATCCGAAGCTTTTCCCGCTGATGCGTACTATTGACGAAGAGGAGCCACTGATTTCCACCGAAGCCGGAAGAATAGGCCTTTCCTGGGGAAGCAGCAGTGGTGAAGCATCGGGACTTATAAATGACAACTACCTGGCTGCAGATGGTATTGAAAATGTTATCAGGGTTTTAGAGGACCTTGAGGACGAAAAGTTCCAGGATGTTGATTTTATCGAACTCAATGCATGCAGTGGCGGATGTGTCGGAGGAGTTTTAAATGTTGAAAATCCCTATGTCGCGAAAACAAAACTGAAACGCATAAGAAAAAATCTCCCCGTGAGCCAGAATCATACAGAAGAAGACCGCCCCGATTTTTCCAAAGCTATCAATTGGGATACCCCCCTTGAATATGTCCCTGTTATGAAACTTGACGAGGATATGAGAGTTGCAATGGAAAAGATGGCACAGATTGAAAAAATCGTAGATAAGCTTGAAGGTCTTGACTGTGGTGCCTGCGGTGCTCCCTCCTGCCGTGCTCTGGCAGAGGATGTGGTGCGTGGCCTTGCTTCCACCGATGATTGTATCTATAACTTTAACTCAAATGTTAAAAACCTTATTAAGAATATGCAGAAAATCGAGGACTATATTCCCCGTACTTTCAGGGAGGAGGAAGAAAATGACGCCGATTGATTTTGCGCAAAAATATGGCTTTGAAGTGGCTTCCGAGGGCGAAAACCGCATTATTGAAGGGATATATTGCTGTGACCTTTTAAGTATGGTTATGGGAAGAGCCAAGGAAAATGATGCGCTTATTACTGTAATGGGCAATGTAAACACCGTAGCAGTAGGAGTGCTTGCCGATGTAAGCTGCATCATTTTATGTGAAGGAATAAAACTTGACGAGGAAAGTCTTAAAAAAGCAAAAGAACAGGATGTCTGCGTGATTTATTCTGATAAACCAAGTTTTGACACCGCACTTTTGCTCGCAAAAGAACTTAAATTAGTTTGAATTAAGGAGGGACAGTATGGAATTCAATTATGATTTACATATACATTCCTGTCTGTCCCCTTGTGGTGACAACGAAATGACACCGAATAATATTATCGGTATGGCAGGTATTCTGGAACTTGACATTATCGCGGTAAGCGACCACAACTCTGCTTTGAATCTGCCCGCTATTTCAAAACTCGGTGAAGAAAACGGCATTTTGGTTGTCCCTGCTATTGAAATAACGACCTCGGAAGAAGTCCATGTACTTTCCCTTTTCCCCGATACAGACTCTGCACTTAAAATGGGAGAAGAACTTTATGAGCTTTTACCCGACATTGAAAATGATGTGGAAATTTTCGGTGAACAGCTTATTATGGACGAAAATGATGAGGTTATCGGCACCCGTAAAAAGCTTTTAAGCAACGCCGTAAATTTTTCCATTGACGATGTTTTTGAAAAGGTGCGTGCTTATGGTGGTGTACCGATTCCTGCACATATTGACAAATCCTCCTACTCGTTGCTTTCAAATTTAGGTTTTGTTCCGCCAGAGCTCACTCTGACCTCAATCGAAATTAAAAATCCCCCTCACAAATTGGGAGAGGAATACAGATTTATCACCGACTCGGATGCTCATTCTTTAGAAGTTATGAGTCAACACGACTGCCGTAAAATTAATTTACCTGAAAAGACCATTTCTGCCGTTCTCGATTTTTTAAGGTAAATTTTCAAAAAGGTGTTGACAAATCAAGTTTGATGTGATATTATATCAAATGTTGCAAAAATCTTATATTGCGCCATTAGCTCAGCTGGATAGAGTGTTTGACTACGAATCAAAAGGTCGCAGGTTCGAGTCCTGCATGGCGCGCCAAAAATCCTCGTTCGTAAGAACGGGGATTTTTACTTATTACCTCTTCACTATTCACTCTTCACTAAAAACGAGGATTTTTGGAAAGTAATAAGTAATAGTGAAAAGTGAAGAAGTGATTGCTTTGCTTATGCAAGGTTTAGATTTCATCGTGAGAGAATCGAAAGATTTCATTAAAAGGCTTGCTTTCCAGCAAGCCCTTTTTAAATCCCCTTCACATACTGTGACGGGGGGATTCCTACTTTACGCAAAAAACTTCTGTAAAAAACAGAGTAATCGCTAAATCCCGAGGCAGCTGCTGCTTCATTGGCTGTTCCGCCGGCATTAAGTACCGATTGTGCTTTTATGATCCGTCTTTCGGTTATATAGTTACTTAATGTAAATCCCGTTTCCTTCTTAAAAAGCTTGTAGAGATATTTTTCTGTGACAAAAAACTTTTCCGATATTGTCTTATAGTTTAAATCTTCTGATATGTTTTCTTCGATATATTTTACGATTTCAGAAATTTTCTGATTGTTCGAGGGAAGCGGAGCATTGTCATCTTGTCTGCTCGATTTTTCTGCCTTTATGAGCAGTGAAAAAAGTGATGTCAAAGCACAGAAATCCTCATACTCATTATTCTGCGCAAGTGAATTTTCAATCCGGTCAAACAATGTACCAAGTCCCAGACTATACACAGTTTCTTTGTTTACCATAATCATTTTTCTTTTTCGCAAAAGCGCAGAAACAGGCAACGCATATGTATTCAGTTGTGAAAATATTTCTTTACTGAACAAAATGCGTTTTCTGTAATATCTGCACAGCGTTTTTATAATTGGACGATGCAATGTGTCAGGTGCAATAATTATCATATCGCCCTCACTGACGGCATAGCATTTACCCTCAAACGCAAAGTACAAATCTCCCTCAAGGAAATAGTATATCTCAAATTCATCATAATGGGCATGCACTTCATATTCATCGTTTGGTTGCGCCTGATTTGTAAGCGTTGATATAAAAGTGAGGTTGTCATTCAGTCCTGTATGTTTTATATAAAAATCCTTTTCATTCATATCAGTCACCTCAATGGTAGGAAAATGCAATATATCTTTCCAAAAATACAATTTTATTTGCGAATAAGATATGATACAATGGTATCATAAAAAGGAAGAGGAGTCAAGGAAAGGAAGGATAATATGTACAAAACTGAAACACATTTACATACTACTGAAGTCAGTTCTTGTGGAAAATTAAGGGCAAGACAAATAGTAGATTTATACCTTGAAAAAGGATATAAGACAATCTTTGTTTCCGATCATTTTGACAACTGGTATTTTGATCAGCTTGGTGATATGAGCTGGGAAGATAAGCTTACTGTGTTTTTCTCCGGATTTAAAAAAGCTGAGGCTTATGGTAAAACATTGGGGATGAATGTTCTGATGTCCCTTGAAATCGATTTTGAAGGTAATCCTAATCATTACCTTGTGTATGGCGCTGATAAGGAGTTTTTCTTAAAATATCCTGATATCTGCAACTGGAGCATTGAGAAGTTTTATAAAATTGCAAAAGAAAATAATGTTTTTGTTGTTCAGGCACATCCATACAGGGACAATGTTTGCTATCCTACACCTGAATTTGTTGATGCCATCGAAGTATGCAATACAAATCCAAGACATAATGATTTTTATGAAGAGTCGTATGAATTAGCAAGGGAAAACAATCTCTGTATGACGGGTGGTTCCGATTGCCACAGAGTTGAAGACTCAGGTCTTGGCGGAATTGCAACTGAAGAAGAAATCAAGACTACAGAAGATTATATTAAAGCTGTTAAATCAGGAAAGGCAGTGATTTTAAATGGGTAGAACTTTTCTTTTAAGTGATTTTCACGGTGACATAAACTTTAAAGGGTTTAATGAATATCTTGAAATTGCAAACGATGATGATTTGCTTATCATTTTAGGGGATGTTGGACTCTTTTACAAAGAAAGAGAAGATAATGCTATTTTTACAGAAAAATTTTTGAATACAAAAAAGAAAATCGCTTTCATTGACGGAAACCACGAAAATATGGATTACATTGATTCTTTGCCTGAAATCGATTTTTGCGGTGGTAAGGCAGGAAAGCTTACTGACTATATTCTGCACCTTAAAAGAGGACATATTTTCAATATAAACGGTAAAAAACTCTTTGTTTTCGGAGGATATAAAAGTTCTCAGAAATGGAAAGATTTAGGGCTTTGGTATGAACGTGAATGGCCGAGTAAGGAAGAATTCTCACTTGGATACAAAACATTGAAAGAAAACAACAACAAAGTGGATTTTGTACTTACTCACAGATATCAGGCTGTAGTTAACCCTCTTGATGAAATTGATGAGCTTGTTAAATATATCGATGATAATGTTCAGTTTGAAGCGTGGTATTCGGGGCATACTCATACAATTGAAACTCTTGACGATAAGCATTTCAGAGTATACAATGAACTTACAAAAATAACTGATAACTAAACAAAACGCCTTGTCATTTGACAAGGCGTTTTTCATATCCCTTTTGCGTACTGCAAAGGGGAAACACCATATTTCTTTTTAAAAGCACGGCTGAAGTATAGCGGGTCGTTATAACCTACTGCGAGTGCCACCTCCGAAATGGTGTCAAAGTCACCGCTTGCTATAATACTCTTTGCGTGGGAAAGTCTTTTACGCAAAATGTATTTTTGGGGGCTTGTGCCGAAATTAAGCGCAAAAATCTTTCTGAAATACGCACCCGACACCCCACAAAGCTTCGGCAAAGTTTCGATATTAAGATCACAATCGTAGATATGTTTTTTGAGATATAATACCGCAGGGTTTATAACCTCAATTTTCTTTTTATCGGCATAGTTCATATTTTCAAGATTTTCAATATATGAAAGGAGATTATAAAAAACTGAATAGCATCTGTACTGTTCAGCTTTACCACCGAATTTCCATAAATCAACCAGATTATTTATAAGCTCTTCCATATCCTCAAAATTGTCTATCGGATAAGCAGAGGGTTTCATATCTTCAGGAGAAACCTCGAATATTATTGAAACATATTCGGGCACCTCATCACCGATAATCTGAAAAGTATAGCTTGACCCCCGTGGCATAAGAATAATATGACCCGGAGTTACATCAATGGCATGGTCTGCGAAAGTATACCGCACATGTCCCGACACACGCAAAACAAAGCTTGTATTCTTTCTTGACTCAACGACAACATCTTTTTTTGAAATACCTTTATGTATTTCAGTTATTTTTAAGTTTTCTATATCCGCAAACACAATTTTCACCGCGCAATCTCAAAAGTTCCCTTATATTCTAACATATTTCGCATCATACTTCAATAAAATTTTAAAATTTTAGTTTCAAAAAATCCATATTGTTTCAAGTATTCTATGTACTATCCCCTTTCTGAATGTTAGAATATACAAAACGGGGTGATGATATGGCAGTGAAAACAAACAGCATTGATATGATTCACGGCTCACTGTGGGGAAAAATATTAAATTTCACACTTGCCTATATGGCAACTGCATTTCTGCAACATCTGTATAATACTGCCGATGTTATTATAGTAGGCAGATTTGCGGGTCAGGAAGCTCTAGCAGGTGTCGGTACCTGTACTGTAATTGTAAATTTATTTTTCAATTTTATCCTTGGACTTTCGGCGGGTACAACCATCGTAATAGGTCAGGCTATAGGAGAAAACAACAAGGAAAGTATAAGAAAATCAGTACATACTGCTATGTCACTTGCAATATGTGGCGGACTTATCATTTCCGCTATATGCCTTATTTTTACAAAAGGACTTCTTAATATGATAGATGTTCCCGAAAATGTTATGAGTGAGGCATCGGACTACCTTAAAATTGTGTCGATAGGATTTATCCCATCGCTTATCTATAACTTCGGCGCTTCCATTCTCCGTGCAAAAGGCGACACCAAACGAGCACTTTACATCGTAACAATTTCGGGGATTATCAATGTAGGTCTTAATATTTTCTTTGTATGTGCTTTAAAAATGAAAGCAAGCGGTGTTGCAACTGCTACCATTATCTCACAAATCTTTACCGCAGCCGCAATTCTTTATATCCTTTGCCACGAAGATGACGAAACCAGAATCTTCATAAAAGAACTTCGTATTTACAAGGAACCATTTTTGAAAATAATAAAGCTCGGTTTACCCTCCGGTATTCAAAGTGCACTTTTTGCTTTTTCCAACACTATTGTCCAGGCCGGGGTCAACTCATTCGGGTCGGCAGCTATTGCAGGAAGTTCCGCTGCTTCAAGTATTGCCGATCTTTATAATGTTATGGTAAACAGTCTTTATCAGGCTTCTATTGTATTTACAAGCCAGAATTTCGGCGCAAGGAAATTTGACCGTATTAAAAAGACAATCTTTATCTGTATGACCTATGTTATAGCAATCGGAATAGTACAGTCGGTTATAACTTTCGCCTTTGGAGAATTTTTAGTCGGACTTTCCACACCAAACGACCCCGCAGCACTTGAAATGGGGCTTCGCAAAATTAACATTATCGGATACACCCAGGTTTTACTTGGGTTTATGAACATTATGAGTGGAGCATTGCGAGGAATGGGTGCATCTATTTTCAATATGATAACCGCAATTATAGGGGTCTGCGGAATCCGTATCGTTTGGCTGTACACCGTATTTAAAGTTTTCCACTCCTTTGAATCTCTCTTTTTATCTTTCCCCGTTTCCTGGCTCGGCACTTTCATTATGCACTTTATTATGTTTACATTCATCTTTAATAAACATAAAAAACAAATGGGTAGCTTATAAGCTACCCTTTTATTTATGCTTTTCTTTTAAGAATTTTAAAAACTCTGCAATATTTCTGCTTGAATTGTCCTTTTTGTAGTAAGTAAAAACCTGGTATCTTCCATCAAAATCCACAACATCAAGCGACTTGATATCCTTGGAGTTATATCCGTTTTCACATATAAGTCCGATACCAAAATCGGAGCTTATCATCTTCTCATAACACAAAACGTCATTTATTTTTGCTACAATATTCGGAACAAAGCCGGCCTTTTCGCAGTTTTCCAGAAGCATCGAGTGCATATTAC
This sequence comes from Fumia sp., assembly GCA_045615345.1. Lineage (GTDB taxonomy): Bacteria > Bacillota > Clostridia > Oscillospirales > Ruminococcaceae > Fumia. The sequence goes on from JAZLER010000030.1 coordinate 41,204, forward strand.
AATGCTCATTGAAAATAAGAAAGGGTCTGTTGCTTAACTGTTTCATAGTAAGTTTTCTTGAAACCAAGGGGTTATCCTTGTTAACATTCAGTTCCATCTTTACATTGAACTGTTCAAACTTATCATAATCGTGATAAATATCGGACATTTTATCAATTATAACATCGTACTCATCAAAATCCTTTTCGTCAAAATCAAAAACAATGTTAAAGGATATGTGCGGATTAATCTTATTGAATTCGATTATATAATCGGTAATGTCAGACCTCATCGCCTTTACCAGTAAATTAATTTCCTTGGTGTCAAAAGCCGCCAGAGAGAGCTCATGCGTCACATTATCAAGATTTGAGAAAACCATATGTAAAGTATGTTTTAACTTCTGGCCGTTGCTGTTTAAAGAAATCCTGTTACAGGTACGGTCAAAAAGTTTGCATCCAAGCTCTTTTTCAAGCTGTCTTACAGATGATGAAACCGAAGAAGGAGGTACCATATACTTCTCTGCCGTCTTGGTGAAGCTTTCGTTCTGAGCACTTTCGTAAAAGTATCTTAACTGAAGTATTTCCATTTTTCAAAACCCCTTTCAGCCATATTTTACCACACATTCAAATGTGTTGCAAGTAGATAAAATCACATTCTTTATTTTTCAGTAAAATAGTGTTACAATAACACTCAAGGCAAGGGTTTTCTAATGCCCTGTCGCTAATAATTTTGCTTAAATTACCTCCTAAGGAGTTAATTTAATTTTTTCGCCAAGCAAGAGGACGGTTCTCACGAACCGTCCTTTTGCTATTGCATTTCAAATATTTCTATATTACCAATCGCTTTGTCATCCGCAACAAAGCTTACCTTTTGTGCCTTGAAATCTCCTCTTGCAGAAATCATTGTGCGCTTACCCGCTATTTCAACATCAAGAATATGGCAGTCTTCCTTTTCTTCATAGTAAAGGATGCCTTTCAAAAGATATTTCTCTTTGATTTCCTCAACATTTTTTATGGCAAAGTTATGAGAATACCAGTGAATATCGGGACCATATTCATAAAAGTACTTAATGCTGTCATCAAGTGTTTTTATATACTCATCAATCGGCAGAATATCCTCTTTACCAAGGTAATTTATCTGCGCTTTCTGATTGCGGGTATCGAGTTTAAGTTCAAAAGGTTTGCCTTCACCTTCAAAAATCACCTTGACAACCGAATTGCGGTAAGGTGTAACAGAAGCTTCAAAGTAATAAGATTTATTCTTTTCAAGTTTTGCTTCATTCTGATTCATATCAACAGGAGAAAGTAAATTTTTATCGGGAGAAAACTCCTTGAGCCACTTGGTTTTAAGGCGACCATTTTCTTCCTGAATAAGTTCTCTGTGACAGGCAATAAAAGCCCATTCTTCCTTTTTCCTTACCCATCCCGACATTATATATCGCCCATCGCAGTTTGTCACCATAGGAACATTGAGTCCATCGTATATATCAAAACCACGCTCTGCCATATCGATAAACTCATCTTTTCCTTTTTCGGTCCGCCAGAATCCGACAAATCCCATAATGAGATATTTATAGCCGTTCCACTCAAAAAACGCAGGACATTCTGTTGTAGCTCTGGTAGGATTATATTTTTCGGATGGCAAAACCATACTGTGTCGTTTCCATGGTCCATCAATGCTGTCGGAAATCCATATTCCCTCGGAGTTATACCCTGCAAACAGAAGCATTTTGCCGTCAACGATGTAAACACTCGGGTTTTCGGAAATATGTATCTGTTTTTCAGCAGGTTTAAAATTAATTCCATCCTCGGAATAAAGATAAGTCGCACCGGACGGGAAAAACCCTTTTTCATATATCTCATCATAGGAAAGAGGAGTCATATCCTTTTGCAAAACAGATGCCGTTTTTTCTTCCGGGACAGCTCTGCTTGTATGCCATCCGTGAGTAATATAATACACTCCATCTTTAAAGTGCATATTGCCCGTTCCTATTGTCTGCCACTGCTTACAAAGCTCATATACTGCGCCGTAATCGTGCCATTCGCAAAAATCCTTTGTGGTAACATGCGAAAAATAATGTGCCCCGCATCTGAAACGGTTCCCGTGGTTATGCCTGTCGTTCAAAAAGAGGAAATGATAAACTCCATCGTGGTAAAAGTTGGTAATATCCCCCACCCACTCGTTATAGCCAAAAGGTGAATAATATCTGAAGGACTTGATGTAAACTTTTTCCTTTTCCTCGCTTAATACCTCATCATAGCTCACTTTAACCGAACAACAATCATCGCAGAAAAACCCGCCTTTACCATCGCAAAGACTTCCGATCGGCCAGTTTTCATTGATAATTTCCCCGTCCTGAATAAATCTTAAATGCAACCCATCGTAGAGGATAAAAAGGTCCTTGTTTACTACATCAAACTTATCAAGCGGGATGCCGAGTGTCATTTCTTTCCAATCAGGCTTATGCACATAATCAAGAAAAATTTTCATTTCAAGAACAGGACTTTCTCCCGACTCAGAATAAACAAAGTACTGCTCAGTTTTCTGGACGCGGGAAAGCTCTGTTATATCCTTTTTAAAAAGATCTGTATAAACTTCAACCATCCCAGGGACTGAAAAAATCACAGTTTTTGATACAGGTTTTTCCTTGAGCCTCAGTTTCAAAACAAAACCTTTCTTCATTTTCTGTGCAGAGAAATCATTTGAAAAATTCAATTTTTCTGGATAAAAATATTTATAGTGCCTTATAATTCTCTCTTTCATCCCTTACATCCTCTCAAGTGGATTGTTATCCCTTATATCTTTAAGAATTTCTATAACTTCCCTTAATGTTTCAATAGAATCCCTGTTTTTCATCTTAACCGATATATAGGGATTTCCGCTTGCATTGATACTTCCTCTGCCTTTTAACTTTGAATTCAGCATAAAGGCAAGATTCATATCAAGCTTTTCGGGAACAAACTGCAAAGACTCACCTTTCTGGGTTATTTCCTTGAATCCGAACTGAGCCGCAGTATTTCTCAAAAGCGCCACATCAACAAGTCCTTTAACCGATTTTGGCGGTTCGCCGAAACGGTCAATGAGCTCATCGATTAAATCCATACTGTCCTCATCGGTTTTGATGGAAGCAATTTTTCTGTAGATATCAATTCGTTGCGAAACACTGTCGATATAATCCTCGGGGATATGCGCATCAATCTGCAAATCGACAAGACATTCGGCAGATGCCTGAATTTCAGGAGCCTCACCGCGTTTTTCGGCAACAGCCTCGGACAGAAGTCTTAAATACATATCGTATCCGACAGCTTCCATATGTCCGTGCTGACGAGTACCTAAAATGTTACCGGCACCCCTGATTTCAAGGTCCCTGAGAGCAATCCTGAATCCCGAACCAAATTTCGTGAACTCTCTTATAGCGTTTAAGCGTTTAGTCGCAATTTCAGTAAGAACTTTTCCACGCTGGAAAGTAAAATATGCAAAGGCTCGCCTTGTGGAACGCCCTATCCTGCCCCTTAACTGATAGAGCTGCGAAAGCCCCATTCTGTCGGCATTTTCGATAACCAAAGTGTTGCAGTTTGCAATATCCACACCCGTTTCAATGATGGTAGTGGACACTAAAATATCAATCTCGTGGTCCATCATCTGCTTCCAAACCTTGGAAAGCTCCTCCTCACCCATCTTACCGTGAGCCACTGCCACCCTCGCATCGGGGAGCTGTTCGCGTATTTTAACTGCACAGCCGTAAATTGACTCGGTATTATTATGAATGTAATAAACCTGACCACCACGATTTAATTCTTTCCTCAGTGCCTGCACAATTACAGAATTATCGTGTTCTATAACATAAGTCTGCACGGGGTGGCGGTTCTGTGGTGCTTCCTCAATAACTGACATATCCCTGATACCCGACATCGCCATATTAAGTGTTCTCGGAATAGGAGTTGCCGACAAAGTAAGCATATCAACGCCTGAAAGCATCTCTTTAAAACGTTCTTTATGAGCTACACCGAAGCGTTGTTCTTCATCGATTATTGCAAGCCCTAAATCCTTGAATTTTATATCTTTCGAAACAAGCCTGTGAGTACCTACAACGATATCGACAAGACCTTTTTCGATTTTTTTGATGATTTCCTTTTGTTGTTTCGGGGTCCTGAATCTTGATAAAAGTTCCACTTCAACAGGAAAGTTTGAAAACCTCGATATAAAGGTCTGGTAATGCTGCCACGAAAGAATTGTAGTCGGGCATAAAACAGCACACTGTTTACCATCCATAATACATTTGAAAGCAGCTCTTAAAGCAACCTCTGTCTTGCCGAAACCAACATCACCACAAAGAAGTCTTTCCATCGGGGTGTCTTTTTCCATATCGGCTTTGATTTCATCGGCACAACGAAGCTGGTCATCGGTTTCCTGATACTCAAAATGCGCTTCAAAGTCCTTCTGATACTCGGTATCAGGTGAAAAAGCATACCCTTTTACTGCCATTCTCTCAGCGTAAAGTTTCAAAAGTTCATCAGCCATATCATCAACCGCTTTACGCACACGCTGACGGGTCTTAAGCCACTCACCACTGTGAAGTCTGTTGATTTTCACCTTTGAATCTTCCTTGGGACCGATGTATTTTGAAACAAGGTCAAGCTGGGTAACAGGCACATAGAGTGTATCCGATGCCGCGTACTTAATCTTGATGTAATCTTTTATAATTCCATGCAAATCGAGTTTATGAATACCATCAAAAATTCCTATACCATGTGCCACATGTACAACATAATCGCCGACAGTAAGGTCTGCAAGTGATTTAATCTCCTCACCTTTTCTCTTTCTGATTTTGCGGTAAGGTGTGTTTGCAGTCTTACCCGTTGTGATGAGCGCAAATTTGGCAGACGGATATTCAAAGCCTGCCCCAAGTGTGCCTGAAAGCACATAAACAGATCTAAGCTTTATCTTTTTAACATCCTTTACAAACTGTGCATTTATCCCTGACGATACAAGGTCGTTTGCAAGATTGGATGCCGCTTTCTCGGTACCTGCCATAACACAGCAACAGTACCCCTGCTCCAACAGTGGAATCAAATCCGATTTTAAAAGATTTATATCCCCGTTCCAGCCTGAAGACTGCAATGGGTTTAATGTGACAATCTCTTTAAGACCTTTAAGACCCGTTCTTGCAAATGTATCAAAATACACAACACGGTGCTTTTCAAAGCATTGTTCAACCTCTTCGGGAGTATACATATACCTGTCAAGGTCCTTGCAGAGTTCACCTTCATCAAAAAGTATTTTTAAATCCTCCGAATACTGCGAATAGATACCTTTTGCATTTTCCTTGCATTCCGCTATTTCGCTTACAAAAACGGGAGCATCCTCAAAATAATCGGTTATTGTATCAAAGCTTTCATATGCAAGCGGAAAATATTTATCAAAGGACGAAGGTTCGAGATTATCTTTAAGTAAAGTTATATCATTTTCTATTTTTTCTTTTGCATTTAAGGTTGTCTTTCTGTTGCCGAGGTTTTTTGAAAACTCACAAAGTTTTTTGACAAGTTCGCCATTTGAAACAGAAACTTCCCTTGCAGGCGTAATTTCAATTTTTTCTGCGCTTTCGGTACGGCGCTGACTGTCAAGCTCGAAATAAGAAATGCTGTCAATATCATCGCCCCAGTACTCAATTCTTACAGGATTTTGTTCATTGGGTGGAAAGATATCGACAATTCCTCCCCTTACTGAGAACTGACAGAAAGAATCTATCTGCGGTCTCATCACATACCCCGATGAAACTAATTTTTCCTTGAGTTTTTCAAGTGGGATTTCGGTATCAAGCGTAATCTCAAAAGTATTTTCTATAAGTTTTCCCTTTGGAATAGTCCTTGTCATTGCAGCATAAAAAGAGCAAATAAGAATTTTTATTTCCCCTCTTATAAGCCTTGAGAGGATACCGAGCCTTGCCTGCTCATATTCGGAAGATACACCTTCCATTTTCCTGAAAACAAAATCCCTTGAGGGGAAAACAGCACTGATTTCCTCCCCTGCCATAGCATTAATGTCCGAAGATAACCTCATCGCAGAAGCCTCATCGGGAGTTATGACAAGGATAGTTTTTTCGTTTTCCTCGGAAAAAGCGTATATAAAATGTGCTTTATGAATTGCCGAAAGCCCGACACACAACGCAGGTGTTCGGGCATTATTTAAACATTCTTTAATTTTTCCGTACGGCTCAATATTCTGAGCAACAGTAGAAAAAAGCTTCAATGTTATTACCTCTATGAATTATATTTGCTCATAGCAAGCTCTGTTTTTCCATCCATAATAAGTTTTACTATATCAAGACAGTTTTTAGAAACTTCCTTTATACCTTTAAGTTCCTCTTCCTTAAAAGTGGAAAGCACCCAGTCGGCAAGGTCGTACTTTGGATTGGGTCTTTCCCCGATACCAATTTTAATTCTCGGGAAATTATCAGAATTTAAATAATCTATAATATTTCTTATTCCGTTGTGTCCGCCGTGTGAACCTTTTCTCCTGATACGCATTTTGCCGACATCAAGCGAAATATCATCAAAAATCACTATAACATTTTCGGGCGGAATTTTGTAAAAACTTGCGGCCTTCTGTACTGCAACCCCCGAAAGATTCATATAGGTCTGCGGTTTCATCAGCATTACCCTTTCGCCGTTTATATCAACTTCAGAAACCAGAGAATCAAACTTCTTTTTGGAAATTTCCGCACCAAGTTCATCAGCTATAAAATCCACAGCGATAAACCCTGTGTTATGCCTTGTGTTACGATATTTTTTATCAGGGTTTCCAAGTCCTACCACAAGATATTTTACTCCACCCGAAGGTTTGCGGGAAAAAATAGACATAGCAAATGTTTTTTTCAGTCCGAAACGGGCTGAAACTCCTCCTTAGTTTTCTATGCTATAATCTTATCATATATTCTTTTTTAATTCAAGATGCTGTCTGCAATTTTGCTGAAAACAGGTGATGCTGTATTGTTTCCAAACCCCGCATCCTCGCATAAAACCACAACAACATACTCAGGGTTTACAGCAGGAAAAAATCCCGCAAACCAGCCGTGTTCTTTTTCTTCACCATCAACATATCTTCCTGTCTGTGCCGTTGCAGTTTTTCCGCCGGCAGTCGTTTTCTGAGGTTTTGCGTTCTGTCCGTCTGCAACCATAACACAGTGAATTAAAAAGCTTTGTATCTGTGCCGCTGTCAGATTACTTATAACCCTTTCTTTCGGTATAACGGCAAATTTATCGGTTATTTTACCATCTTTTGTAGTCCCCAAAACAAGCTTCGGTGTCACATAATATCCACCATTTGCAATAATCGAAACCATCTGTGCTATCTGTACGGGAGTTGCTGTAAGTTTACCCTGACCAAAACTCAAATTGGCAACCTCAGCAGGGTTGATTAATTCACTTCTCTGTGGCAGACTGCCGTTTGCAGTATAAATCCCGTCAGCAAGTGAAAAACCTCTCCCGAACCCGAATTTTTCTGCCATAGTAAGAAGCTTTTCACCTCCCACCTTAAGCCCGATTTCAATAAAATACGGATTACAGGATTCTTTCATTGCATCAAGCATATCGAGCTCGCCGTGTCCGTTTCGGTTATGGCATTTTATACTCTGCCCCGATACATCAGTAACGCCCTTGCATTCAGAGCAAAACTTCATATCAATTCCTGATTCAAGCGCTGTGGCAGCAGTGACAATCTTAAAAGTCGACCCCACATTAAACGGCAAAAACGCCCTGTTTATCATCGGAGAATTTTCGGTATCCGAAATACTCTTTTCAATATTCCTCGGCGTATATGACGGAAAACTTGCCGTTGCCTTTATTTCACCTGTATACGGGTCCATAACTACTATGGCTCCTTTTTTAATCATTCTGCTGCCGATACTTTGCACTTTTGACTGTATATCTTTATCTATTGTGAGCACCACACCGCCATTTTCTTTCTTATCCTCAGTAACAACCGCATCAAGTCCCGGCATTCCGTGTCCCAGACCATTCAGCACATAACTTGCAGTAGTTTTTACAGTATTTTCTTTCAGAAGATTGTTGTAGCTTTTTTCAATCCCTGTAACTCCGTTATCCTCACCATCTGTATACCCGATGATATGAGAGGCTAACTGAAAATACTCATATCTTTGAGTTTTATAAAACTTAGTTACATTTGGTGCTTGTATATTCTTATCGGTTTTTAAAACAAAAGGCTTGCCCGACTCTAAAAGTGATAAAACCCCTTCCCTTCTGCTATCTTCAACAGACCCAAGAACAGCGTTCATATTCTGTTTATCGGGGAGTACCGCATAAGTTTCCTCTTTAATTCTGTTTACAAGCGGAGAAAGATTTCTGTCGTAAATCATACCCCTTTCTTTATCGAGTGTTACTGTGTATCTTGACTGATTTGACGATGTATTTTCAAGCCCTGAAAAATTTGACAGAATTCCTATCCTTAAATATAACAAAAAGATTAAAAACACAAATACTGCAAAAAATATTATCGTTCTTTTTTCGATTTTCCTCGTATATGGTCCCATTTTTATCACTTTCCATAATTTTTTATCAATATTATAACCATATTTTTAAAAATTTTTTATTGTAAAATCGCACTTTTTGTGATATCATATTAAAAAAAAGGAAATTTAAATCTTGGGGGATTGTTTATGTCAAATATCAGACCTGAATCAATGGAACGTATCACCAATAAAGCTCTTGCTGATGCTTTTATAGACGAACAAGTCAAGCTTGTAAGAGAACAGGTAGG